>JBGQKD010000004.1:0-140843 GCA_041499375.1 Gemmatimonadota bacterium | reverse complement strand
TAGTGCACGATCGTGCCATTGTAGCCCACCGCCCAAACGTCAGTCGCCGATGAGCCCCACACGTCCCACAGGTCATCTGCCGTTCCGCTCGGTACGCCGGACCAGACCAGTTGTGGCTCCGGCGCCGTGACGTCGCCGCCCACGCACCCCTGCAGCGCGAGGAGCCACGCGCATATCATGACGCCGCCCCCGATCAGACAGACCCCCACGCCTCGGGCTTTGCGGCGCGAGCTTGAAGTGTCCACAAATTGAAGACTACTACAGAAAGAAGGCGCCGTCAGCTTCAGGCGCGGTTAGGCGGCCCGCCACAGGCGGTTTAAGGAGTTGGTTGCAAGAGTGCGATCAGTCGCACCGAAACCGGCATCCCGCATTCGGTCGCCTGCGTCACCTGAACGCCGCTACGGACCCACTGGTGATAGCCCAGACGCTCAATTGTTACCTGATAAGTGCCTAGCTGCCCCCCTCCCCAGAGAACCGAGTCCACTCGGCGCAGGGAGTCGACATATGTGCCGCTGAGCGCGACTCCGCGGGCTCCGACCGCGACGTTTGCACGAGTGCCGGAGTCCAACGGTGTGACTATCACGGCGGGCGAATAAGGGGCCGAGCAATACCCGAATTGCCTGTTCTCACAGGCTGCAAGGATCAGGAGCGCAGTGGAACTGCGAACGAGATTGAGGAACGTCTGCGTGGGATTCACTGCCATGAATACCCGCCGGGGGATCCAAGGGGTCACATCCACTGCTTCCGCACGCACAACGACATGGTCTATGAAAGAATCGAAGAGGTGTGTGCTGGCGCGTAAATGAGGCTGATGACAATTCCCACAACGAGCCATTGCACGAAGTACGCGATGGCCTGACCAACGGTGAGCTTGATGCCGATGTTCAGGATCATGTGATTGTGCAGCGCAAAGCCGCACACGGCGAATACGCCAATGAGGGCACCGAACCGCGCGCCATCAAGAACGCCGCCGCCTGCCGGGTACGCCATCGCATACAGTACGGCCACCACAAAGATTGCGACAAGGATTGAGATCATCCCCATGGGCATGACACGCTTCATGTCATCCTGGGTTCGATACACCGCCGGATACTTCATGAATTCCGTGCGCAACGACGGCAACGCGGCAAATAAAATGCCACCGAGCGCGAAGTAGGCAACCGTTGCGCCAAGGGCTGCGAGTGCGATACGCGAGTAATTCATCTTAGGACTACGCCTTGCGTACCGGGTAGCGCAGGTGTGTAACGCCGACGCCCGGGATCCTTTGACATTGCGCGCTCCTTTCGAGGGTCGCGACGCGCGAGGTTACGGCTGAGCGATCGTCCGGGCCACGCGAAACCCGACTCCATCACGAGTCTGGTGGGGGAAGTATGTCGTATCGCCGCGATGAGCTGAAGTAGCGGTGAACGCTGCGTACGCGAAGGAGCCACCCCGCCGCGTTCGTGCGACATCATTCGAGACGCGCCGGTCGGCGTCCTCGCTATCCTCCGTAAGGTCGTCCGCGGATCCGTATGGCTGGCGCCGGTCCAGGGTCCACTCCCACACATTGCCTAGCATGTCAAACAGCCCCCACTGGTTGGGGAGCAACCGGCCGACGGGATGGCTCCGTTCCCCGTTGGTATTGGCGAGATACCATGCGTACTTATGCAACAGGCTGTCGCTGTCACCGAAGTGGCGCAGTGTGGTTGTGCGCGCTCGCGCGGCGTACTCCCACTCCGCTTCCGTGGGGAGCCGGTACCCGGTGCGGTGCAGGTAGTCCAGCGGCAGAGTAAGCCCCTGCGTGGCATCAATCGTGTCGGGATAGACCCATTGATCTTTGGGCAGACCGGCCTGCTCGCTAAGCCAGTTGCAGTAGCGAGCCGCATCGTACCAGCTCACGGCGACTTGTGGGCTGTCACCGCTATGAGAAAAACGCGGTGGGTCGCCGAAACGCGCGGCGGTGGCAGCCTTCCATCGTGCGCCATAGGCGGGGTCTGTGGTGAGGAACCGGGCAAACTGTTCGTTCGTCACCTCGGTGGTCGCGATAGCGTACGTCCGGGGAATCCGTACAGGATGCTGGTGTTCGTCCTGCCACCGACCGCGGACCGTGGAGCCCATCAGGAAGTCACCACCGGGAATCACAACTAGGACGTGACCGTTTGGTCCGGCTACGGATCGCGGCACCGCTGCCTGCTGGGCGGAGACGCGGTGCGGCGTCACGGAGGGCAAAACGAAGGCCAGGGCGATGGCCCAAAGTGGAAGAGCCATTGTCAGCACACGATTGAGGCATGGGTAGCACTCGTTCGACTCTGGTGAGGAATCTGCAGCGGCATAACGGGAATTGGACAGAACTGTATAACTGAATTCGTACTCTATCATCGCAGCCTAATGTGTCGGCCCTGGTTCGGGAAAATGAATTGCGCCGGTCTGGCTAAACCTAATATCACACCAAGACGCCTGACGGCCGGGTAGTGTCGAACGCCGGAGGGCGATACTTTCTCCCGCCTCATGTTCCCACGCCCCGCAACCCTCGCCTGCCTCGGCACGGCCCTCCTGCTCGGCGCTGCGAGCACACGCCGGCCGCTGGACAACGGGCTCGCCCGCACCCCGCCCATGGGCTGGAACAGCTGGAATCATTTCGGCTGTGACGTGAGCGCGAAACTCATCAGAGAAACCGCCGACGCTATCGTCGCGAGCGGCATGCGCGACGCCGGCTATCAGTACGTCGTGATCGACGACTGCTGGCAAGTCGCGCGCGAACGGTCCGGCCCCCCCCGGATCGTCGCCGATTCGACGCGCTTCCCGGGCGGCATGAAACCGCTCGCCGATTACGTGCATTCGAAGGGGCTCAAGTTCGGCCTCTACACCGACGCGGGACGCCAGACCTGCCAGGGCCGGCCCGGCACTTACGGGTTCGAAGAGCTCGACGCGCGCACCTACGCCGAGTGGGGCGTGGATTATGTCAAGGAGGATTGGTGCCACGCCGACGGGCTCGATGCGCCCACGCAGTACGCCAAGTTCCGCGACGCGCTCGCCAAGGCGGGCCGACCCATCGTGTTCAGCATCTGCGAGTGGGGGTCGAATCTGCCGTGGCGGTGGGGCCCGCGCACCGGCAACCTGTGGCGCACCACCGGCGACATCGAAGACTCCTGGGCGAGCATGATCAGCCGAGTCGATCTCAACGTGCAGTACGCGCTCGCCGCGGGGCCCGGCGGCTGGAACGATCCCGACATGCTCGAGATCGGCAACGGCGGCATGACCGACGACGAGTACCGCACCCACTTCAGCTTGTGGGCGATCATGGCGGCGCCCCTCATCGCCGGCAACGACGTGCGCGCCATGAGCCCGGCGACCCGCGATCTGCTCACAAACAAGGAAGTGATCGCGGTCGATCAGGACTCCCTCGGCGCGCCGGGCATGCGCGTGGAGGAGCCCGGACCGGATCTCGAGACCTGGGTCAAACCGCTCGCCGACAGCGCGCGCGCCGTGGTGCTCCTCAATCGTTCGGCCTTGCAGACCGTCATCACCGCGCCCTGGTGGGCCCTCCACATCCGCGGATCCGCCCGCGTCCGTGACCTCTGGGCTCATGCGGACCTCGGCACCTTCACCGACCACTTCAGCGCGACCGTCCCGGCGCACGGCGTGGTGATGGTGCGGATCACCCGAGAGCGATGAGTTGCTCACGATAAGACGCGAACTGCCGCTGCTGCTTGGGCTGCTGTTGCTCACCACCTGCAAGGACAACGTCACGGACCCCGGCACGACGAATCCGCAGTCCGTGTCCGTGCTGACGCAGCACAACGACAACACCCGCGCCGGCTGGAACGACCACGAAACCGCGCTGACCACCAGCAACGTCAACGTGCAGCAATTTGGGAAAGTGTTCACGCTCCCCGTGGATGGCGACGTGTATGCCCAGCCACTCGTCGTCGGCCATGTGCCGATCGGCGGCGGCCATAACGTCGTCTACGTCGCCACCGTCAACAACACGGTGTATGCCTTCGACGGGGACAACGGCAAACTGTACTGGCAGAAGAGCTTCACGCGGGCCGGCTGGCGGCCGCCGAGAAATACCGATATGACCGGCGCCTGTGGCGGCAGGTATACGAATTTCAGCGGCAATATCGGGATCGTCGGCACCCCGGTCATCGATTCCGCGAGCGGGACGATGTATTTCGTTGCCCGCAGCACCAACGGCAGCGCGTTCGTGCAGTACCTGCACGCGGTGAGCATCGTCGACGGCCGAGAAATCGCCGGCAGCCCGACAATCATCACCGCCTCGACCAGCGGCACCGGAGACGGCAGCGTCAACGGCACGATCACATTCGATGCCCAGAAGCAGAATCAGCGGCAAGGTTTGACGCTGCTGGGCGGCGTCGTCTACGTGAGCTTTTCATCCCACTGCGATTGGGGACCGTATCACGGCTGGATCCTGGGATACGACGCCGCCACGCTGCAGCAACGCGTCGTCTACAATGCCACGCCCAACGGCTACGCCGGCGGCATGTGGGAGAGCGGCGCCGGCATGGCCGCCGATGCGGGCAACCTGTATGTGGTGACGGGCAACGGCACGGTGGGGGATGGCGGTGATCCGACGAGCCCGACCAATCGCGGCGAAAGCGCCCTGAAACTCACACCGGCCGGGGCGACCCTGGGGGTGACGAGCTACTTCACTCCCTACGATTACCAGTTTCTCAACGCCAATGACGTGGATTATGGAACGATGGGTGCATTCCTCATTCCCAATTCCGGCTACTACCTGACCGGGGGCAAGGACGGCAACCTGTATCTGCTGAACAAGGATGCCATGGGCGGCTTCCAGCCATCCGCCAACCAGGTGCAGCAAGTCGTCGTCCTGAACGGCAGCGCCAACATGCACTGTCAGCCCGCCTACTACAACGGCACCGCGAAGGAATTCATCTACGTCTGGTCCGAGAACGATCCGTTGCGCGCCATCCCGTTCGACCGCGCGAGCAACCTGCTGGATCCGCAGGGCCAGCTGTTCGGCGGTGCCGGGCCCACGGGGCAGAGCGGGGCGGTGTTGTCGGTGTCGTCCGACGGCTCCAAGGACGGGACGGGTATTCTGTGGGCGTCCTACGCATCGAGCGGTGACGCGGAGAGTTTCGTCAGCCCCGGCATTCTGCGGGCCTTCGACGCGAACGACGTCACCAGAGAGCTGTGGAACAACCATCAGAACGTGGCGCGCGACGGCGCCGGCACGTACGCGAAATTCTCGGCGCCGACGATCGCCAACGGACACGTGTACCTGCCGACGTTCTCCAACCGTGTGATTGTCTACGGATTGCAGTAGCTCGAAATCGACAATGACTACTGCGTCAGCTCAAATGGAGGCGAGGCCCGCAACGATTCGCTGAGTACCGAATTCGCACCTAGTCGATGCCCCGCCGGCAAATCGGACACGGCCCCATCCTCGGCTCCGTACCGAACGACAGCTTCACCGGACCGAGCGTCACCGTCGTATCGGTGAGCGTGACCGTCAGCGTCATGGTGCCGCCCATCACGCGGCCGCTGAAGCGCGCCGGATGCAGGATGCCGCGATCGACCGGATGCGCCGTGATGTTGTGCTCGCCGGGCACGTCGAACCGGCCGTCGGCATCGGGGATGATCTGTTGATGGATGTTGCCGTAGGTGCAGCCGATGTGCACATGCGCGCTGGTGTCATCGGCCATCAGCGCCGCGTTCTCGCCGCCCCACATGCCCGCGAGATCCTTGGGAGGCTTGAGTCCCGTCGGACCGCACGGGCCGAACGCCAACGTCGCCGCCGCAAACGCCAACGCTGCTTTTGTCAGCATGGAACCTCCTTACGAATCTACCCTTGCATCACCACCTTAGGTCACCATGAAAACTCCGCGTCTCCTGCTCCTCCTCTCCTTGATTCTGACCCCCGCGCGCGCCCAGCAGCGTCCTCTGGACGGTTTTGACGCCTACCTGGCTAAATCGATGGCCGACTGGCGGGTCCCCGGCCTCGCCATCGTGGTTGTCAAAGACGATTCCGTGGTCTTCATCAAGGGTTACGGCGTTCGCGAGCTCGGCAAGCCCGATCCCGTGACGGTGCACACGCGCTTCGGCAACATGTCGACCACGAAAGCCTTCACCGCGATGCTCGTGGCGATGCTCGCCGACTCCGGCCGACTCTCCTTTGACGACCCGGTGCAGAAGTACGAGCCGGCGGTGCAGTTCGCCGACCCCTATGTCACGCGCGAGATCGCGGTGCGCGACCTGCTGACCCACCGCGTCGGCTTCGGGGATCCCGACTACCTGTGGGGCACGAGCGGGCTCGACTTCCCGACCATGACGCACCGGCTGCGGCTCGTGCCGTCCACGACGAGCTTCCGCTCCCGCTTTCAGTACAACAACGTCACCTACGCGCTCGCGGGCGACGTCGCCGCGCGCGCCGCGGGGACGACATGGCAGTCATTGATGCGGAGCCGCATCTACGGCCCGCTCGGCATGACCGAGAGCTACGCCGACGCGAGCGAGCTGCAGGCGGCGCGGCTCGTCGACGTCTCGTCACCGCACGGCATCGTCCGCGACACGGTGCGCGTGCTTCCCGCGGCCCTCGACGGCATCGACGACATCGCGCCCGCGGGCTCGGCGTTCTCGACCGCCACGGATATGGGGAAGTGGCTGCGCTTCCTGCTCGACAGCGGCCGAGTGGCGGACCGGCGGCTGGTGAGCGCGCGGAACTTCGCGCAGCTGTTCCGCCCGCAGCAGGTGATCGCCAATTCGCTGTATCCCGCGACCCGGCTTACGGGCTACCACTTCCAGGCCTACGGCATGGGCTGGTTCCTACAGGACTATCGCGGAGAATACATCGCCTATCACACCGGCTCGATCGAAGGACGCTCGGCCATCGTCGGATTGATCCCGGATCGACGGCTCGGGCTCGCGATCTTCACCAACCTCGACCATTCCGAGCTGCGGCACGCGCTGATGTACATGGTGTTCGACCGCTTCATCGGTCCATCATCGCCCGCCCACGACTGGAGCGCCGAGATGCGCGCGATGTACACGCGGCTCGCGGACAGTGCGCGGGCGGCCCAGCGAGCAGAGGAGAGCAAGCGCGTCACGGGCACCAAGCCCACGCTCCCGCTCGAGCGGTATGCGGGGACGTACGCGGACAGTCTCTACGGGACGGCGACGGTCGTTCTCTCGAATGGGCGCCTGACCCTTCAGGCCGGCACCGCGACGGGTCAGCTGGAGCATTGGCAGTACGACCTCTTCCGGGTCACCTGGCCCGATCCGTTCTGGGATCCGACGTATGTGTCGTTCGCGATCGATCCCGACGGCACGGTGGGAGAGTTGCGGTTCGTCGACGGCGGGAGCTACCGGCGAGCGAAATAACGGGCAAGCTGCGCGGCTTCGGCCCGGTCGGTATCCTCGCGATCCTCGTCATTCTCGCGGGCAACTTGCTGTTCGTGCCGCTGAGCGCGCTCCTGGTGCTCGCCTGGGTGCAAGCGTCCGAGACGCCGTGGGCGGCCATCGGGTTCGTACGCCCCAGGAGCTGGCTGCGGAGCGTCGCGATCGGCCTCCTGTTCGGCGCGCTCTTCAAGCTCGTCATGAAAGCCCTCGTCATGCCGCTGCTTGGCGCTCCGGCGGTCAACGCGCCCTACCACTACATCGCGGGCAACGCCGCCGCACTGCCGTTGGTGCTCTACGCCGTGATCATCGGCGGCGGCTTCGGTGAAGAGACGGTGTTCCGCGGCTTTCTGTTCGAGCGGCTCGGCAAGCTGCTCGGCACGAGTGGCAGAGCAAAGATCGCGATCCTGTTGATCACGACCGCGTTGTTTGCGAGCGGCCATTGGTGGGATCAGGGGTTGCCGGGCGTCGAGCAGGCCGTTTTCACGGGCCTCGTATTTGGCGGGATCTACGCGCGAACGGGACAGCTCTTCATGCTGATGGTCGCGCACGCCGCGTTCGACGTGGTGGCCGTTGCCCTCATTTACTGGAATCTCGAGCCCCGGATCGCCCATCTGTTCTTCACATAGCGAGGAGAAATATCAAATGAAAAACCAGGTCATGTTAACCGTGACGTCTCTGCTCTCGATCCTCTTCCTGACGTTGCACGGGGCGGACGACATCGTCCGCGGGGTGGCCCCGGGCGGGCTCGGAAACATGATCGGATTGCTCGTTCTGGCCGTCTGGCTGTACGGAGCGCTGGTGCTCGCCGAACGGCGATCGGGGCATATCATCGTGCTCGTCGGCTCGCTCCTTGCGTCCGGCATCCCCGTCATCCACATGACGGGGTCAGGACTCGGCGGCGCGATCGCGAAGTCCAGCGGAGTCTTCTTCGTCTGGATCCTCCTCGCGCTCGGCGTGACGACAATCTTCTCCGTCATCCTCTCGGCGCGCGGACTGTGGAACCTGCGATCGGGCCTGCCCCGGTAGTTTTGTGGAGACGTCTGCCTCACTCGGCCTCGAATCAGGTACGGTTCGCGTCGTCGCGTACGATAAGAACTGGCCTTCGTTATTTCTCGCTGAGTCCCAACGTCTCGCCGAAGCGTGTCGGTCCCTTCCAGTACGTTTCGAGCATATTGGAAGCACCGGAGTGCCGGGTCTTTGCGCCAAACCTGTTCTCGACATCCTGGCTGGCCATCCTGCAGGAGTATCGGCTCTGGAGTACGTCATCCCCTTGGAGCGAGCAGAGTACGTCCACCGGGGCGATCGCGGTATCGCGGGCCACCAATTCTTTCGCCGCGGACAGCCACGCGCCTATCACATTCATCTAGTCGAGGAGGACGATGAATTGGGGCGACAATACGTGGCATTTCGTGATCACCTCCGAGCGAACCCCACAGCGGCTCGTCGCTATGGCGAGCTCAAGGAGGCGTTGGCGACGCGCTTTCCGCACGATCGGGAATCGTACATTGACGGCAAAGCGGAGTTCGTAAGGGAAGTGCTCGAAACTTCACGATGCGACCGTCTGTAGGGGCTGACGATGCTCGGAATCCCGGAGTGGGCGATCGGTATCGGCGCAATCATCGCGCTCGCGTCCGTCCTCAAGGTGGTGACGGTGCGGCTCATGCCTCCGGGCTACCGGCGGCGCTCGTGGAGGGGTGAAACGCTTCCTGAGACAGAGGACATGCAGGCGAGGCTCGCTGAGCTCGATGAGCTGAAACGGCGAGTCGGTGAGCTGGAAGAACGTGTCGACTTTACCGAGCGCCTCCTCGCGCAACACCGCGAGGGGGAACGGTTGCAACCGTAGGACACCTGTGACTTCACGTCGACAAACAGCAAGACTCGCGGGCGCACTCTACTTGGCGATGGGCGTGTTTTCCGCCCTCTCCCTCACGTTCTTCCCGGCCAGGTTCGTGGTGCAGGGCGACGCGGCGGCGACGGCGGCCAGGATCGCGTCCGCTCCGCTGCTGTACCGGCTCTGGATGGTCAGTGATCTGGCGACGGCGGTCTGTTACGTCTATCTGGCGATGACGCTGTACCAATTGTTCAGGGACGTCGACAGAAACCAGGCTCGAGTGCTGGTGGCGATGATTCTCGTACAGGTCCCGATGTGGTCTGTCTTCACGCTCATCAAGCTCGCTCCGCGGGTGTTGTTGAATGGGAGCAGCTACTGGTCGGTATTCGACAAACCGCAGCTGGACGCCCTGGCACTGGGATCGCTGGGTTTGTTGGACAGGGGTGTGGGCGCGGTGAGCGCCTATTGGGGTCTCTGGCTCCTGCCCTTTGGGCTGCTCGTCTATAGATCGGGTTTCATTCCTCGACTGCTTGGCGTCTTCTTGCTCGTCGCCGCCTCTGCATACCTGGTCAGCGCGGCAACCTATTTCGCCTTCCCGACATACTACGGCACCGTCTTTTGGGCCGCGGCGCCGTTGTACGGCCTAGGGGAGCTCGGGATCATCGGCTGGTTGTTGATCAAGGGCGCGCGGGAGCCTACTTCGGCTGCCAGCGCGCCTCTGTGAGCAGCTGAGCGATGATGTCCGGGGCGGTTCGCCCCGCAGCCTCCGCCGCAAAATTGATCACGATGCGGTGCGTGAGCACGGTCGGGGCGACGGCGCGGAGATCATCCTCGTCAGCCATCGGCCGGCCGTCGAGCGCCGCCCGCGCCTTGGCGCCGAGGACGATGTACTGCGAAGCCCGGGGACCGGCGCCCCAGGAGATGTACTCTTTAATGAAGGGCAGGGCGCCTTCCTCGACCGGCCGCGACATGCGGACCAGGGTAACCGCCGCCTTGACCAGCGCCTGCGAGACCGGAATCCGCCGCACCAAGTGCTGCATCGCCAGCACGTCGTCGGCTGTGAGCACGGAGCGCACGTCGGCGCTGGCATCGCCGGTCGTCTGAGTGACGATCGCCTCTTCTTCCGCCTGCGACGGATAGTTCACCCGCAGCTCGAACATGAACCGGTCGAGCTGCGCCTCTGGTAACGGATACGTCCCCTCCTGCTCGATCGGATTCTGCGTGGCGAGCACGAAGAAGGGCGAGGGGAGGGTGTGCGTCTGCCCCGCCGCCGAGACCTGGTGCTCCTGCATCGCCTGCAGCAGCGCCGCCTGGGTCTTGGGGGGCGTGCGATTGACTTCGTCCGCGAGCACGATGTTCGCAAACACCGGCCCCCGCACGAACCGGAAACCGCGCTTCCCGGTGGCGAGGTCCTCTTCGATGATCTCCGTCCCCGTGATGTCGGACGGCATGAGATCGGGCGTGAACTGAATGCGATTGAACCCGAGATCGAGCGTTTCGGCCAGCGTCTGCACCATCAGCGTCTTGGCGAGTCCCGGCACCCCGACGAGGAGCGCGTGGCCGCCCGAGAAGATCGCGGTGAGGATGCCGTCCAGCACCTCGCGCTGGCCCACGATGCGCTGGCCGACCTGCGCGAGGAGATCGCGGCGCGCGTCCGCCAAGCGTTCGAGTAGTTCGACGTCGCCAGAGGAGGCCGGAAGCTGAGAGCGCGGTGTAGACGTCATTGGGCCAAGGTCAATTTAAATGATTGCGGAGTAAATAGTTGTAGGTCTGACGATTTGCTTGCGAAAGATTTCACAAGCGTCTAGGTTTCCGGGCGCAACATGACTCCCGCACAAAAAGACGACGAACCCGAAGCCAAAGGCTATGCCCAGGGCTACGAGTACTTCGGAATGGCGCTCAATTTCACGGTCGCCATTCTCCTGTTCGGCGCGGGCGGCTGGTTCCTGGATGGGTGGGTCCATACGCGTCCCCTCTTCACGATCGTGGGCGCGTTCGTCGGGGGCTTCGCAGGATTCATGAGCATTTACTACCGGGTAAAGAAGGACACGGAGAAGCGGTGAAGACTATCGCCCTGCTCGCCGGGCTGGGAGTAGGGCTGGTCGTGATTGCGACGCTCCTCGGTGGAAAGCCGGCGGCGATCGGTGGTGGGGTAGCGGTGATCGCGCAGCTCTGGGCTGTCGCGCTGCTACGGCCGAAAATGCGGGCCCCCAACCCCGAGTTCATGGCCCGCTGGCTCGGCGGGATGGGGATCCGGTTGCTGGGAGTGGGCATCGTCCTGATCGTCTCGCGGACCGTGCCGGCCCTGCTCGGATACGTCGGTGTGCTGTTGCCGCTCCTGTTCCTGGAAACGAGGTTTCTCAGGTAATGCAGAAGCCCAACATCGGCGAGATGATCTTCCACCACACCGGCGACAGCAAGATCGTCGACCTGTTGTGGCTCGGAGAGTGGCATCTGCCGGGACCGTGGTATATCCCCGGAACGACGATCGACGTCTCGCCCACCAAGCACGTCGTGTTCATGGTCCTCGCCGCGTTCCTCGTCTGGCTCACGATCTGGTATGGCGGCCGGCAGGTCGATCGCCGCCATCGCCAGGGCAAGGCGCCGGCCGGGTTTGGCGCCGCGGTCGAAGCGCTGGTCCTGTTCGTCCGCAACGACGTCGCGATCGCCAGCATCGGGCACGGCGGCGAAGTCTTCGCGCCCTACATCCTGACGCTCTTCTTCTTCATTCTCTACTGCAACTTGCTCGGTCTCCTGCCCTGGGGCGCCGCCGCCACCGGCAACATCGCCGTGACTGCGGGCCTCGCGCTCACGGCGTTCCTCACGATCGAGATCTCGGGCTTCCGGGCGCTGGGCCCGAAAGGCTACCTCAAGACGATCGTGATGGTGCCGCCTGGCATGAAAGGCGTCGGCGCCGTGATCATGGCGATCATCATGACGCCCGTCGAGCTGATCGGCAAAATCGTGAAGCCGTTCGCGCTGACGCTGCGGCTCTTTGCGAACATGACGGCCGGGCACTTCGTGATCCTCGTGCTGCTCGGCCTGATCTTCGTGTTCGGCACCGCGCCGGCGGTGATCCGCTACGGTGTGGTCACGGGCTCCATCGCGCTCACCCTGTTCATGATGTTTCTCGAGCTGCTGGTCGCGTTTCTCCAGGCCTATATCTTTGCGCTGCTCACGTCCGTGTTCATCGGACTCATGCAACACGAACACTAGAGGCAAAACATGCACAATCTGCTCATGCTGCTCCAGGAACCCTCAGCGGCCGCAGCGCTGAACAGCAACGCACTGCTCGGCGCCGGCATCGGGATGGGACTCGCGATCATCGGCGCCGGGATCGGCATTGGCCGGATCGGCGGCCAGGCGGTCGAGGCGATCGCGCGGCAGCCGGAAGCCTCGGCTGATATCCGCGGCGCGATGATCCTGACGGCGGCGCTCGTCGAAGGCGCGACGCTCGCGGCGTTGGTGTTCGCCCTCCTCTTCAAGCTGGCCTAGTGCTGCTGCTGCTGCAGGAAGCGCACAAGGCGGCCGGGGGCGGAGCGGCCGCGGGCGGTCCGTTCACGATCAACCCCGGGTTGATCATCTGGACGCTCGTCGTCTTCGGCATCCTGCTTTTCATCCTGTGGCGCTGGGGATTCCCCGTCCTCCTCAAGTCGGTGGAGGAGCGGGAGCGCCGCATTCAGAAGCAGCTCGAGGAGGCCGAGCGGGCGAACACCGAGGCGCAGCGACTGCTCGAGGAGCACAAGAAACAGATCGCGGCCGCGCACAACCAGGCGCAGGAAATCCTGTCCAAGGCCAAGACCGTATCACAGAAGGAGCGCGAAACGCTCCTCGCCAAGGCGCGTGAGGAGTACGACGCGCTGCTGAACCGCGCGCGCAAGGATATCGACGCCGAGACGGAGAAGGCGATCCAGGCGCTGCGGCGCGAGGCGGTCGAGCTGTCCATCGCCGCGGCGTCGCGCGTGATCGAGGCGAATCTCGACACCGAAGCGAATCGCAAGCTCGTGACGGAGTTCTTGGAGAGCATCGGCCAAGCGGGGAAGAAGAAGTGAAGAGCGTCACCATCGCGCGCAATTACGCCGAGGCGCTGTTTGCCGCGGGCGACGGGTTCAATGAGATTCTCGACGCGGTGGCCGGCGCCATCCAGGCGGACGAGCGGATCATGACCGTGCTCCAATCGCCGCGCGTCTCGAAGGCCGCCAAAGGCGAGATCCTGGAACGCGCGTTGAAGGGCGAGGCGCCAGTGGAGTTTGTCCGGTTCCTGCAAGCGGTGGTGCGTCGTGGGCGTCAAGGTCTATTGCCCGAGATCGCGCAGGAATATCAGGTTTTGTTGGACGAAAAGCTGAACCGCGTGCACGCGGGCATCACACTCGCCGAGGAGCCCGATGCGCGCACGCAAAAGCAGGTGGTGGAGCGGCTCACGAAGGCCCTCGGACGCGAGGTACGGGCCTACTTCCGGTCCGACCCCAGGATCCTCGGCGGCGTAGTCGTACGGGTTGGTGACCGCATATTCGATGGATCGGTCCGTAGACGATTGACGGCTTTGCAACGGAGAATGCTTACAGGGGAGTGACTATGAAGAGTCTCGCGCTACTCGGTTTGCTCACGCTCGCAGTTCCTCTCGTAGACAAGCCTCCAGTCATCAAAGAATGGCCTGTGCCCTGGGCCGATACGCGTCCCCGCGATCCGTACCTCGATCCGACCACGAACCGCATCTGGTTCTGCGGTCAGGCGGGCAACTATGTCGCTTACTTCGTGCCGACGACGGGGGAGTTCAAGCGTTACGATCTGCCGCCCGGAAGCGGGCCGCACAATCTCATCGTCGACAAGTCGGGGTTCGTGTGGTACTCGGGCAATCTCGCGGGCTACATCGGCCGGCTCGATCCCAAAGACGGCAGCATCAAGCAGTATCCGATTCCCGATAAGATGGTGCGCGATCCGCACACGCTCGTGTTCGACAAGAACGGCGACATCTGGTTCACGGCGCAGGGCGGGAACGCGGTGGGGCACTTGACCGTCTCCACCGGCACGATCCGCTTGATCAAAGTCCCCACGGAGAACGCCCGGCCATACGGTATCAAGATGGACTCGAAGGGGCGTCCCTGGTTCGTGGAGTTCGGCACGAACAAGATCGGCACCGTCGATCCGACCACGTTGCAGCTGCGGGAAATCACGCTGCCCCGCGCGGAGACCCGGCCGCGGCGGATGGAGATCACGTCCGACGACAAGATCTGGTACGGCGACTACGCCGGCGGCAAGCTCGGCCGCTACGATCCGGTGACGGGCAAGGTTGACGAGTGGCAACTCCCCGGGGGCCCGGATGCTCGGCCCTACGCGATGGTGCGCGATGATGAGGACCGCGTGTGGGTCGTCGAGACGTCGCGGCCAAACAAGTTCGTCGCGTTCGATTCGAAGACGCTGCAGTTCTCGGAGGAGACCCAGGTGCCGAGCGGCGGCGGTGTCGTGCGGCACATGTTCTACGACCCGGCGACGAAGGCCATCTGGTTCGGCACGGATAACAACACGATCGGCCAGGCGATCGTGCCGCCCCGGACGCCACCGGCACAGACGCCGTAGTGTAGATAGCGCAACAACGGCGGCGGGATATAATAGCGGCTCCCTCAGATCGGAGAGCTGCCGTCCATGTCCCGCCGTCTTCTCATCGCCGGTTGCCTCGTTGCCCTCGCGAACCCTGCCGTCGCTCAACGCCGCACGAGTCCCCAGTCCCCAATCCCGAGCCCCGCTTACGACACGTCGCTATACAACGGGCTCGAATGGCGTGAGATCGGACCGTTCCGCGGCGGACGGGTCACCGCGGTCGCGGGCCACGCGGACCAGCCGCTGACGTTCTACTTCGGCGGGACGGGCGGCGGCGTGTGGAAGACGACCGACGGCGGCCTGACCTGGGTGCCGATCTCGGACAAGGACTTCCGGGCCGGCTCGATTGGCGCGATCGAGGTCGCGCCCTCAGATGCGAACGTGATTTACGTGGGCACCGGCGAGTCGCCGATCCGCGGCAACGTGTCGCCGGGCAACGGCATGTATAAGTCCACTGACGCCGGGAAGACGTGGACCCATGTCGGGCTCGCCAACGCCGGGCAAATCGGCGCGATCCGCGTGCATCCGACGAATGCCGACCTCGTCTACGTCGCCGTGCTCGGCCACGCGTTCGGGCCCAACCCGGAGCGCGGCGTCTTTCGCTCCAAGGACGGCGGCCGCACGTGGGACAAGATCCTGTTCCGGTCGGACTCGGCCGGCGCCGTCGATATCGCGATGGACCCCGTCAACCCGCGCATTCTTTACGCGGCGATCTGGCAGGCGCGTCGCGGTCCCTGGTATATGTCGAGCGGCGGACCGGGCTCGGGACTGTTCAAGTCCACCGACGGCGGCGACACATGGAAGGAGATCACGCGCAACGAAGGCATGCCGAAGGGCGTCGTCGGGAAGATCGGCGTCACGGTGTCCGCCAATCACGATCGCATCTGGGCGATCGTCGAGGCCGACTCGGGCGGCGTCTTCCGTTCCGAAGACGGCGGCGAGACGTGGCGGCGCACGAACGACGAGCGCAATCTGCGCCAGCGCGCCTGGTACTACTCCCACATCCACGCCGATCCCAAAAACCCCGAGACGGTGTACGTCCTGAATACAGGGATGTATCGCTCGGTCGACGGCGGCCGGACGTTTACGCAGCTGCGGGCGCCGCACGGCGATCACCACGGCTTGTGGATCGCGCCGAACGATCCGGCCCGCATGATCAACAGCAACGACGGCGGGGCGAACGTCAGCTACAACAGCGGCGCGACGTGGACGGGGCAGGACAATCAGCCGACGGCGCAGTTCTATCACGTCATCGCCACCACGCACGTGCCCTACAAGGTCTGCGGCTCGCAGCAGGACAACAGCACTTTGTGCATCGCGAGCCGTACCGACGGGGGCTCGATCGGTGAGAAGGATTGGTACGAGGTGGGCGGCGGCGAGAGCGGCTGGATCGCGGCGCGCGCCGACGACCCCGACGTCGTCTATGCCGGCAGCTACAGCTACCTCTCGCGCCTCGACGTCCGCACCGGCCAGGAGCGCAACATTTTCCCTTGGCCGGACAACCCGATGGGTTGGGGCGCCGGTGACCTGAAGTACCGCTTCCAGTGGACGTTCCCTGTGGTGCTATCGCCGTTCAATCCCAACGTGCTGTATGCCGGCGCCAATGTCGTCTTCCGCACGACGAATGAGGGCCAGAGCTGGGAGGCGATCTCCGGCGACCTGACCCGGAACGACAAGGCGAAGCAGGGTCCGTCCGGGGGGCCGGTCACGAAGGACAACACGAGCGTCGAGTATTACAACACCGTCTTCGTGATCGCGCCGAGTACCAAGGATTCGAGTTTGATCTGGGCGGGGAGCGACGACGGCCTGGTGCACGTGACGCGGGACGGCGGCAAGACGTGGACCAACGTGACCCCACCGGCGCGCGACCTCCCTGACTGGTCGCTGATTTCATCCATCGAGCCGTCGCCGCACGACGCGGGGACCGCGTATGTGGCCGCGACCCGCTACAAACTCGACGACTTCAAGCCGTACGTCTTCAAGACCACCGACTGCGGCAAGACGTGGCGCAGCATCACCGGCGGCATCCCCGCCGATCATTTCATCCGTGTCGTGCGTGAGGACCCGGCGCGTCGCGGCCTGCTGTATGCCGGGGGCGAATTCGGCGCGTATGTGTCGTTCGACGACGGCAACAGCTGGCAGTCGCTGCAGCGCAACCTGCCGGTCGTACCGATCCACGACTTGGTGGTCAAAGACAACGATCTGGTGGCCGCGACGCACGGTCGGTCGTTCTGGATCCTCGACGACCTGACCCCGCTGCAGCAGCTCGCCGACTCTGTGTCCCGCGCGACGCGATTCGTTTACACACCGCGGACGGCGTACCGCATGGGGCTGGGTGGGGGCTTCGGGGGTGGGGGTCAGGGACTGGTTGGCGTCGGGCGGAATCCTCCGGGTGGCGCGGTGGTCTTCTTCTATCTCAGGACGGCGCCGGACTCCACAACGGATGTTCGCCTGGACTTCCTGGATAGTCGCGACTCTTTGGTGCGGCGTTTCACGCCCAAACCCCGAGTCCCGAGTCCCGATTCCCTCAAAGTTCGCCCCGGCATGAACCGGTTCGTCTGGAACCTGCGGTATCCGGATGCGAGCCGGTTCCAGGGCATGATCTTCTGGGCTGGGGGCACGGCCGGGCCGGTGGCGGTGCCCGGCACCTACAAGGTCCGGCTGACCGTGGGTGACTGGTCGCAGACGCAAACCTTCGCGGTGCGGCCCGATCCGCGCGTCAAGGCGACCGTTGCCGACTATCAAGGCCAGTTCGATTTATTGATCCGGATCCGCGACCGGGTGAGCGCGGCGAACGACGCGGTCCGGCGGATCCGCGAGGTACGCGAGCAGCTCGATGGCGCGGCCACGCGCGCTCGGGGCCTGCCTGGCGACGCCGGCAAACGCATCGCGCAGCAGTCGGACTCGATCAAGAGGCGACTCGCGACGGTCGAGGAGGCGATCTATCAGGTGAAGAACCGCTCGAGCCAGGATCCCCTCAACTATCCGATCCGGCTGAACAACAAGATCGCGGCGCTGGCGGGCGTCGTGGCGAGCGCCGACGCCGCGCCGACGGCGCAGTCGGTGCAGGTGTTCGACGAGTTGTCGGCGGCGCTTCAGGGGCAGCTCGATCGGCTGAAGGCGGTGCTCGACACCGACATTCCCGCGTTCAACCGGCTCGTAAAGGAGAGCGACGTCCCGGCGATTATCCTCCGGTGAGGCGATAGCGCAGGCCCAGTCCCACGCCGTAGCGCCAGGTGGCGCGCCGCTCGTACTCGGGCGGCACGTCACCTGGGTCGAACCACGATTTCGAGAGTACTCCTTCGACTCGCACGGCACCCGTCAATCGACCCGCCAACAACCATTCGTAGACAAACGCACCGTTGGCACCAAGCCGTGAGCGGACATCACCTTCGAAATTCCAGAGGTGGAGGGCGGGCCCCAATTCCATTCTCACCGCTCCGCTCGGCCCGATCCCTCGCACTCTGGTGCTCACGATCGCCGCGATTTCAGACAGCCCTCCGCTCGACTTGTCGGTCAGATTCAGACCCTGTCCCGTGACAGCCAGGCCGGGCTTGGAGTGCGCGCCCCGAATGGCGACGCCGTACCGCCCCCAATTCCTGCCAATTCGCACATGTAAGACGGTCGCATCTCCCGGCCGTCCGTCAGACGCGGCGTGGGCGTTCGATGTGTCGTGTGAGGAGCCACCGTACCGAGTCGTCGAAAGTTCGAGACCGACGGACCACTGTGCTGCGGCGTTTGTGGCCGCTCCGCACACGACGGCAAGCGTCAAGAGCATTCGCATGTTGTCAGTTCACCACCAGGTTGATCCAGCCGTTGGTAATGTTGTTGTCGCCTTTTACGAACCAGTTGTAACCGGGGTACGCCGTTCCCACGACTTTGTCCTCCACGGCATTTCCAACCAGGTCATCGTTGGTCTTGATCAGGTTCGCCAATGCGCGGAAGATGTTGTACGCGGTTCTCGCGCGCCCGAAATACTTCGGAATGAAGCGACTCGAGTCGTTGCCGGACGTGAGCCGACCATAGCTACTGTCCACAACATCGACCAGATGTTGGAATCGATTCGGATCGGTTTTGATCTGACATGCGGTATCATCATCCTCGACCACGAACACGCGGATGTTCTGGTTGGGATGCGCCGTGTTGTACTGATCCAGTTGTGTCTTCGAAAACAGCAGCACATTTCCCGACCAATCGAGATCGTTCTGATCGAACGTGTAGGGTCCACCGGCGTGCTCGCCGGCGCACTGGTAGTCGTACAGAGAGTCGCTCGTGCCCCTCTGCCCGAGGATGTGTACTTCAAATTCGGGCGACCCCTTCAACCAGCCTTCAAAGTCTTGCACGAAATGGCTTTTGGTCATGTACAAGCCCGGGGCCGGCGGGGGGAGGCACGACGTCGCCGATAGGCCCGCCCCCGCCACCGTCGCAGTCGACCAGGCATTCGAGAACGCGCGCCGGCCGAACCGAGAAGTCGGTTTCGACCGGGACGATCGCCAGGACGGGCGTGGCGGGCGCCGTTTTCGGATCGAGCACCTGGCGCCGACCGTCGGGATCGAACGCGACGGGCGGATCGTCGTCCGTCATCGCGGTGGCGACCAGCACCTGCTCGTCGCCGGTCCATGCCGCGCGGTGCGCGGGCACGGGGAAGTAGACCTCGAGCGCGATCGCCGCCTTGGCCTCGGTCTCGAGCGCGTCCTTGGTCGTGCCGTTCTCCGCCGCGATTTCCCGGAGCGCCCGGCTCTCGTTGGCGGCGAGGAAGGTCTCGAACTGCAGCTTGTGCTCGGCATAGGGCGAGGCGCCGAGCTGGGCCTTCAGATAGGCCCGAAACGCCGCATTCTTGAGCCCTTTGGCGAACATCTTGGCGAGCGCTTCGGGACGCTTGGCATTGACCGCCATGACGGCCACCGGGGTTTCCGATGGCGGCGTGACGGCCCGGTCGCTGCAGGCGGCGATGAGGAGCAGCGCCACCACAGCGCAACTGCGGTTCAGCATGAGTCCTCCTGGTAAGAGTGGAGACTCATTGTGGCGGCGGACGCGCGAGGTCCATCGTCCTTTCCTTGCGACACGGCCCTGAAACACGCGAGATTCACGGGCCATGCTTCCCATCGCGGTCGATTCGACCTACTGGCAACAGCGGGTGGCGTACGAGATCGTCGCCGCGCTCGACGAGCCGAGCGGGGTGCTCAGCGGCAATGTCCGCATCACCTACGTCAACCAGTCGCCCGACACGCTGCGCGATTTCTACGTCCATCAATACCTGAATGCGTTCCGTCCGGGCTCGCGGTGGGCCGCTGCCGATTCCGCGGAGGGCCGAGTCCGCTTTCAGCACATGAAGGACCCCGACTACGCGTTCGAGCGGATCACTCAAGGCTCGCTCGGCACGCCGGATTATCCGTACGCTCCTGATTCGACGATCGCCCATTGGCGTCTGCCGCGCGCGCTCGCGCCCGGCGATTCGATGGAGGTCACGATCTCGTGGGAGGCGCGGCCTTCGACGTTACCACGCCGTCAGGGCCGGCAGGGCCGGCGGTTCGATTTCGCGCAGTGGTATCCGAAGGTCGTCGTGTACGACAAGTACGGCTGGGAGGATCATCCGCTCTATCCGGCGGGCGAGTTTTACGGCGAATTCGCGAGCTACGACGTCACGCTCGATCTCGCAGCGGACCAGGTCATCGGAGCGACGGGGGTTCCGGTAGAGGGTGATCCTGGCTGGCAAAGGGCGCTGGTTGGCGGTGGATCAATTGATTATCAGCGTGACTGGTACGGCCCATCCGCCCATCGGCCCATCGGCCCATCGACATGCACCGCGCCTCAAGGACGTAAGTGCGTGCGGTTTTACGCCGACTCGGTGCACCACTTCGCGTTCTCGATGAATCCCGACTACCGCTACGAGCAGGGCCGGTACAAAGACGTCGTCGTGCACGTCCTCTACCAGCCCGGCGACAGCGCGACGTGGGGGAAGGGCATCGCGGTGCAGCGCACGGAGATGGCGCTCGCCTGGCTCGACTCCCTCTACGGAAAGTTCGCCTGGCCGCAGATCACGAACGTGCACCGCATCGAAGGCGGCGGCACCGAATTCCCCATGATGATCATGGACGGCAGCCCTGGCCTCGGCCTCATCGTCCACGAGCTGGGCCACAACTACACGATGGGCATCCTCGCCAACAACGAATGGCGTGAGGGCTACCTCGACGAAGGGTTCACGAGCTTCCAGACCGGCTGGTTCTTCGAAGCGCACGGCGGACAATCAGAATACCCCGGCGTCGAAAGCGAAATCCTGCTCTGGGACCTGGACCGTTGGAGCGAGCCGGTCTCGATGATCAGCGAGCGCTACCGCGACTTTGTCACCTACAACACGATGATCTACGACAAGGGCCAGCTGTTCTACGAGCAGCTGCGCTACATCGTGGGCGACGACGTGATGCGCCAGATCCTGCGCACCTACTACGCGCGCTGGCGCCTCAAGCATGTGGACGAGAACGCGTTCCGGAGCGTCGCCGAGGAGGTCTCGCATCAGGATCTGAGGTGGTTCTTCGGGCAGTGGCTGCACGGGACGCCCTTGATCGACTACAAGTTCGGAAAGGTGCAGCGCAAGAAACTGCCCGACGGGCGCTGGCGGACGACGGCGGTCATCGAGCGGCGCGGCGACGGCTGGATGCCGATCGAGATCGCCGTAGACGACTCGATCATCACGCGTCTCAGCGGGCAGGCGGAGCGGGAGCAGATCGCGTTCATCACGGACACCAAGCCGAAGCGGCTGGTGCTCGACCCGCGGCAACGGGCCCACGACTGGAACCCACTCAATAATTATTGGGGAAGCCGCGCAGCGCACCGGTGGTTCGACAATCCGACGCGCAACGTATCGCGCCGCGACGGCAGCGTCTCCGGTTTGCTGCCGCTCGCGTGGTCGAACGATTTTGGCGGAACCACGATCGGGTTGCGAGCGCGGCAAAATTACCTCGACCGTTTTGAGAAGAATCTGGTCGTGACGTCGTATGCATTGGATCCCAACTATCCCGCCAACCCCACGGAGCGCTTTGGCCTGTACATGCGACTGGGCAATCCGGTCAGTCATCCCATGCCGCGCACCGAGGCATGGGTGGCCGGGTGGAGCGTGGAGGGACGCATCGGCGCCGCGATCCACACCGACCGCTCGCTCCGTAAACACCTGTCATTCGGGCCTGATGTTCACGTCGGGGTCGATGCCATCTGGATGGCCGTGCGCACCCTGGGCTACGTGGATCGCCGCCTGTGGGACAACGCCGGCACCATCGAACTGGGACCGTGGTGGTCGAAGACGAGCGTGCGCGGCAATCGCGTCTGGCGGTACCGGGCCGGCGTCACCGGCGGCGTCGTGTACCGCAATCCGGGGGCCGGCATACAGTCGAAGAGCCGCTTCGATTTCGAGGGGTTCGCCCGCGGCACCGCGGAAGCCAGTGTGCGGACGCCGGCGCTCGGTGTCCGGCTATTCTTCGGCATCTATGGGGCTGACACCAGCAGCCCGGCGCCGCTGCAACGTCGCATCATGGTGGCCGGCGCCGATCCGTACACCACGTTCACGAATCCGTTGCTGCGGAGCCGCGGCGCGCTGTTCGTGCGGCCCGGCTTCCACTACCAGGAGCCCGGCGACGCCAATCTCCGCGCCTTCCGGCCAGACCTCGGCGGCCGCTTCGCCCTCGCGTTGAACGTCGAAGGCACGAAGACCGTGTACCGGCGCGACAACGGTGTCCTGCTCACTCGCGTCACGTTCGAGGCGTTTGCGGACGCGGGATTGGTTGATAGTCTGGCAGTCCCAGCGTCGGGAGGGGGGTCGGAAACGACCCTGTATGACGCGGGGATAGGTCTGGTGACGCGTCATCGCATCAATGACCTCGCATGGACGATGCGCTTCGAGGTGCCGCTGATCGTCAATCGCTGGGACTACGCTGCCGATGGGACCGACAAACGAGTGCGATTCCGGTGGCAAGTGAGCCTGGAGCCGAGCTTTTGAACGAGCGCCGCGAGTTCTTTCAGAGCACGATCGGGAAGCTGCTCCGCGAAGTGGCGCGGCGCACCGAGGAGCGCGTCGCGCCCCGGCGCTGGTTTCGCCCGCCGGGCGCCGCGGACGAAGTGGCGTTCGTCGCCGCCTGCACGCGGTGCGGCGATTGCATCGACGTCTGCCCCGTGCACGCGATCCTCAAGACACCCGCGAGCGGCGGCGGCCTGGCGGCCGGCACGCCCTACATCGATCCGACCACGCGTGCCTGCATCGCCTGCGAGGACATGCCGTGCGCCGCGGCGTGCGAGACCGGCGCGTTGACGAAGGTGCCGTGGGACACCGTCCACATGGGCATCCTGGAGCTCGATCCGCAGCGCTGCATCACGTTCCAGGGCGCCGAATGCGGCGTGTGCGCGCGCGCCTGTCCCATCGGTGAGAAAGCGCTCGCGCTCGACGATCGCGGCCGTCCCGTGCTGAAGCCGGAAGGGTGCGTCGGTTGCGGCGTATGTGTGACGGCGTGCGTCACCATGCCGTCGTCCCTGAAGCTGAGGCTCGCATGAGCGCGATTCCTTACAGGGTAGAGAAGCCGTGGGGCTACGAGCTCATTTGGGCAAAGGCCGACCGCTACGTCGGCAAGATCTTGCACATCGAAGCCGGCCAGGTGCTCTCGCTGCAGTATCACAACGTGAAAGACGAGACGATCTACGTGCAGACGGGTGAGATCATCCTCCGCCTCGGCCAAGGCGGCGATAAACTGAGCGAGCGCCGGATGAAACAGGGCGAGAGCCTGCACATTTCCCCCAAACAGATCCATCAGTTCGAGGCCGTCGTCACGAGCGACCTGCTCGAAGCCTCCACGCCGGAAATCGACGACGTCGTCCGCCTGAAGGATCGCTACGGACGGGTGCCACCCAAATGAAAGTCATCATGCCGATGGCCGGCAAAGGTACGCGCCTCCTGCCCCTGACCAAGCGCGTTCCCAAGCCGCTCGTGAATGTCGCGGGCCGGCCGGTGATGGATTACGTGATGGATGCGCTGCAGCGCGCCGGGCAGCTCGAGGAGCTGATCATCATCACGGGCCATCTGAAGGAGAAAGTCGAAGCGTACGTCCGGAAGAACTACGACATTCCCGCCCGCTTCATCGAGCAGAAGGTGCTCGACGGGACGGCGGGCGCGGTGAACCTCGCCCGACCCTACGTGGACGGACCGGTGATCGTGATTTTCGTCGACACGCTGTTCGATGCCGATCTGTCGATCGTAAAGACCAGCAAGGACGACGGCATCATTTGGACGAAAGAGGTCGAGGACTACCAGCGTTTCGGTGTCGTGGTGACCGACAAGCAGGGCCACATGACGAAGATCGTGGAGAAGCCGAGCACGCCGATCTCCAAGCGGGCCAACATCGGGCTGCAGTACGTGAAGGATTGGCGCACGCTGTTCGACGGCATCGAGCACGTGCTGAAGAGTCCTCCCGGAAAAGGCGGCGAGTTCTATCTGACCGATGCCTTCCAGTACATGGTGGACCAGGGGAAGAAACTGTTCGTGAGCGAGGTGGGCGGCTGGTACGACTGCGGCAAGGTGGATACGCTGCTCGAGACCAATGAGCACTTGCTCAGGCACGGGCGCGGCCAACTTCCCACGAAGGTCGGCGACGGGGTGAAGATCAAGGGGCCCGTCCGCATCGAGGACGGCGTGACGCTGAAGGACTCGACCATCGGTCCGAATGTGACGATCGAAGCGGGCAGTACCATCGAGGGCAGCGCCGTCGCCAACAGCATCCTGGGCAAGGGTGTGAAGGTCAAAAAGGGAAAGGTCGAAGGCTCCGTGATCGGTGATAAGCAGGTGATCGAGGGTCGGGACGTAAAGGACTCTGTGATGGACGCCGGAGAGGTCGCAGCTGCGCGCTAATCCCGAGCCCCTAGCCCCGGGCCCCGAGTTCATCGAGCTGTTCGACTACAACGCCTGGGCGAACCGCACGATCTTCGATGCGGTCGCCCGGCTGCCCGACGAGCAGTACTTCCGAGATCTCAAAAGCAGCTACGGGGGGATTCATGGAACGCTCTGCCACATCGTGTGGGCCGAGCAGCTGTGGTTGCACCGGTGGCTGGGGAAGCCGAACCCTGCCGTTCCACAAGGAACCGATCTGAAGTCGCTCGCCGACGCGCGGAGCCGGTGGGAAGTAGTCGAGGTGGAGCGGCGTGCGTTCGTCGCCGGGCTGACCGGGGCGCGCCTCGACGAGACGAGGATCGTAAAGCCGTCCAGCGGCGGGGAATACGCGCACAGCTTCCGCCAGATGTTTCGCCACTTCATCAACCATTCGTCCTACCATCGCGGCCAGGTCGTAACGTTGCTGCGCCAGCTGGGCGCCACGCCGCCGAGTACCGACCTCATCGTCTACTACCGCCGGAGGGGTTGACGTTTGACGGACGCTCCACTTACTTACTGACCCTTCAGTAAGTTAAACATCGGAGCGTACATGCCCCAAGCAACAGCCAAACCCCGTTGGCGCCGCCGGAAAGATGCCCGTCCGGAGGAGATCATCAGCGCCGCCCTGGAGGTCTTCGCCGATCGTGGCTTTGCCGCCACCAAGCTCGAAGACGTCGCGCGCCGCGCCGGCGTCACCAAAGGCACGATTTATCTCTACTTCGAAAACAAAGAGGCGCTGTTCAAGGCGCTGATTCGGCAGACCATCGTCCCGGTGATTGCCCAGGGCGAGGAACTCGCCAAGTCGTTTCCCGGCAGCGCGCGCGATCTGTTCGAGCGTCTCGTACGCGAGTACTGGCGCCTCGTCGGCGAGACGTCGCTCGTCGGTATCCCGAAGCTGATGATGGCGGAAGCGAACAATTTTCCCGAGCTGGCCCGCTTCTACTACGAAGAAGTCGTGACGCGGGGACACAAGCTCATGGCCGGCGTCCTCGAGCGAGGCATCAAGGCGGGTGAGTTCCGGCCCG
The DNA here is from genome assembly GCA_041499375.1 of Gemmatimonadota bacterium. GTDB lineage: Bacteria > Gemmatimonadota > Gemmatimonadetes > Gemmatimonadales > GWC2-71-9 > 20CM-2-65-7. The sequence goes on along the minus strand of JBGQKD010000004.1, from coordinate 115,123 downwards.
TGAACGTTGCGGTCGCGACCAAACTCGCCATGGCCCCCGTGATGCACGCCGTCGTCGCGCGCAAGGCGTTCTCGGCCTGCATGCCCGAAGGCTTCGACGTCGCCAAGTACCTCGACACTCACATCGATCTCTATCTCCATGGCATCAGTAAGTAAGCCACTGATCACACTGATCGCCGCGCTCACCAGCGCTGCTTCCTTGCGTGCGCAAACGCCCACGCCTGTCCGACTTTCGTTCGCCAACGCAGTCCGGCAAGCGACGGGGGCCTCACCAGACACCGCACCACCTGTCGTGGCGATCGCGGGCTTCCGTGCTGACGCCGCCTCCGCGCGCGTGCGACAGGCGCGTGCGGGATTGCTGCCCAGCCTGTCGCTGTCCGGCTCGTGGGCGAACCGCAACTTCAACTCCAAGGCGCAGGGCATCTCGTTTCCCGGGGTCCCGACGATCATCGGCCCGTTCAATGCCTATGACGGCCGCGTGCGGGTCACGCAGACCATCTTCGATTTCTCGAACCTCGGTCGGGTGAGCGCTGCCAAGAGCGCCGTGACCGCAGCGAGCGCCGAGCGGTCTGCGGTGGTGGAAGCGAGCGCGCAAAACGTGGCGCTCGCCTATCTGCGCGGCGTGCGCGCGCAGGCGGTGGTCGCGGCGCGCGAAGCCGACTCCTCCCTCGCGGCCGAGCTTGTTGGGCTGGCCGTGGCGCAGCAGCAGGCCGGCGTCAGCGCGTCGATCGACGTCACGCGTGCCAAGTCGCAGCTGGCCGAAGCGGCGGGGCAATTGGTCGTCGCGGAGAATCAGCTCGACCGCGCCAAGATCGATCTCGCCCGCGCGTTGGGGCTCGATCCCGCCACGCCGATCGCCCTCACCGACACGCTGACCGCACAGCTGGGCGCGGCCGATGTGCCGGCGGACCGCGATGCGGCGGTGGCGCAGGCGGTGGCGGCGCGGCCCGATCTGGCGGCCGAAATCGCACGCGGTGCAGCCGCCCGCACGTCAGGGTCGGCGATCTCGGCGGAGCGGCTGCCGCGGCTCGACCTCGAGGCAGACTACGGGCTGAGTGGCGTGCGCATGCCGGATGCCATCGCGACACGACAGGTCGCCATCCAGGTGACGTTGCCGATCCTGGACGGTTTCCGCCGCGAGGGCCGGTTGGCGGAGCAGCAGGCGGTGGTGCGGGAATCGGACGTTCGTTCGCGCGATCTGCGCCTGCAGGTCGCGGCCGATGTGGACGCCGCGCTGCTCGACCTGCGCTCGGCGGCGGCGCGGCAGGGGATCGCGGCGGACCGGCTCCAGCTCGCGGCCCAGGAAGTGTCGGAAGCGCGTCAGCGGTTCAAGGCGGGCGTCGCCGGCAACATCGAAGTCATCAACGCTCAGTCTTCACTGCTCCGCGCGCGTGACGCGGACATCGATGCGCGCTTCGCGGCGGTAGCGGCGCGCATTGCGCTGGCCCGCTCGGTGGGCAGCGCGCGGACCCTGCATTAAGGAACAGGACAATGGCTACGACGATGGAACCGACAACAGAGACTCCAGCCAGGCCCGCCCCGCGGCCTTCGACTGCAGCGCGTCCCAAGAGCTCACGCCGGACGGTCTTCATGATCATGGGCGTGATCCTGGTCGGGATCCTGATCTTCGGCGTGCGCAGATGGTGGTTTAGCCGCTCGCACGTCTCGACCGACAACGCGCAGGTCGACGGCCACATCGTGCCGATACTTCCGAAGGTCGGCGGCTTCGTGGCAGAGGTGCGCGTCGAGGAGAATCACGCGGTCAAGGCCGGCGATACGCTCGTCGTGCTCGACGACCGCGACCTCCGCGCTCGGCTGGCGCAAACCGAGGCAGATCTGGCGGCGCTGCTCGCGACCGTGAGCTCGCGCGGGCGCGTAGGCCAGGCCGAGGCGGCCGTGGCGCAGGCGCAGGCGCAGGAAGTCAAAGCGAGCGCCGACCTGCAGCGCATCGAGCCGCTGGCCAGGCAGAATGTCGTCAGCCAGCAGCAGCTCGACGCGGCGCGCGCCGCGGCAGCGGCGGCAGAGGCGCAGCTTGCTGCCGCGCAGGCGATGCTGGTGGGTGCGGATGCGCGGGTCGCGGCGGCGCGCGCAACGCGCGATCAGGCGGCGCTGCAGCTCTCGTACACGCGGATCATGGCCCCGGCGAACGGCGTGGTTTCGAAGAAAGCCGTGGAGCTGGGCCAATTGGTGCAACCCGGCCAGCCGCTGATGACGGTCGTGCCGCTTGAGGATGTGTGGGTGACGGCGAACCTCAAGGAAACCGAGACAGCCGATGTGACGCCCGGCGACTCCGCCGACATCACGGTCGACGCGTACAAGGGCGTGCATTTCCGCGGTCACGTCGAGAGCCTGTCGCCCGCGACCGGTGCGAAGTTCTCACTGCTGCCGCCCGACAACGCAACCGGAAACTTCACGAAGGTGGTCCAGCGCATTCCCGTGCGCATTCACCTGGATAGCCCGGTGGACGCGGCGCACATGCTGCGGCCGGGGATGAGCGTGGTCGCGACCATCAAGACGCACTAGCATGACGGCGATCGCGCTGCCGGCGGCGCCGGACAGATATCGCTTCAAGTACCTCATCGCGATCACGGTGTCGCTCGCGTCGGTGCTGGAGCTGCTGGATACCAGCATCGTGAACGTCGCGATTCCGCACATGATGGGAAACCTGGGGGCGACGCTCGATCAGATCGCCTGGGTTTCGACCGGGTACATCGTCGCCAACGTGATCGTGCTCCCGATCACCGGCTGGCTGTCGGCCTACTTCGGCCGGCGCCGTTATTTCGCCGGCTCGATCGCGCTGTTCACATTCGCGTCGTTCATGTGCGGCAATGCCGGCTCGCTCGGCGCGCTCGTCTTCTGGCGCATCATCCAAGGACTCGGCGGCGGCGCGCTCCTCTCGACATCGCAAGCGATTCTGTACGAAGAATTTCCGCGCGAGGAATACGGCACGGCGATGGCCATCTTCGGCGTCGGCGTGATGGTCGGGCCGACCCTCGGGCCCACCGTCGGCGGCTGGATCACCGACATGTACGGCTGGCCCTGGATCTTCTACATCAATATTCCGTTCGGCATGCTCGCGCTCGCGCTGACGATGTCGTTCATCAACGACTCACGGCACCAGGAGCGGTCGGCGAGCATCGACTTCGTGGGGCTCGGATTGCTGGCGGTCGGCATCGGTGCCCTCCAGACGATGCTGGAGCGCGGTGAACGGCTCGACTGGTTCGCGTCGGGATCGGTGCGTCTGCTGGCGATCACGAGCGCATTCTCGCTGATCACGTTCATCTGGCACGAGCTGCGCACCGAGCATCCAGTTGTGGATCTGCGCATTCTGAAGAGCAGGCAGCTCGCGGTGGGTGTCGTCTTCGGATTGGTGCTCGGCGTTTGCCTCTACGCGACGGTGTTCGTGCTGCCTGTCTATCTCCAGAACGTGCGGAATTTCACCGCGAATCAAACGGGGCTGGTGATCCTGCCCGGTGCGCTCGCGAGCGCGTTCACAATGGCATCCATGGGGCGCCTCACGGGGAAGTTCGACGGCCGATTATCGATTGCGGCGGGCGTGGGAATCTTCGCACTGTCGATGTGGAAGCACGCCCATTTCACGACCGACAGCGGCATGAGCGACTTCTTCTGGCCGCTCATCTTCCGTGGCGTGGGCCTCGGCCTGATCTTCGTGCCGCTCACGAACCTCGCGCTCGCCGATCTCCCGATGTCGCGGATTCCGAATGGGACTGGGCTATTCAATCTGATGCGGCAGCTGGGCGGCAGCGTGGGGATCGCGCTCTCGGCGACATTACTGCAGCGCTTTACCGCGATTCATCGCGCCGATCTCGCCGCCAACGTGACGCCGTACGCCGAAGCGACGCGCGAGCGGCTCGCGATGATCACCCAAGCGCTCATCAGCCGGGGTGAGGTGCCGGCCCTGGCACAGACGAAGGCGATCGGATTCCTGAACGGGATCGTGACCAAGCAGGCGATGATGCTGTCGTTCGAGCAGCTCTTCCTGCTCTTTGGGGCGACGTTCGTGTTGTCGCTGCCGCTGCTCCTGTTGATGCACCGCAGCAGAGGAATGCCCGGCGGCGGCGCAGCCGCTCACTGAGCTTCCGCCATCGCCGCGGTGACGAGCAGGGCGCGCACGATGCCGAGCGCGCCCTTGTCGTTTTCGTACCACTCTGTGGGGAGGTGCGCATCACCCGCGCGGCCGCCAGCGCCCAGTGCCACCGCAGGGACGCCCAGGGCGATCGGGACGTTGGCATCGGTCGAGGCGCAGGCAAGCTGGTGGTCGTGGCCGACGGCCCGCGTCGCGGCGACGGCGGTCTGCACCAGCGGATGCGTCCGGGGTGTGAGACCCGAGGGCCGGTCGCCCACGCGGCGCACGTCGATCGTGAGCGGTGCGGTCCCGGGCATGCGGCGGCGATTCTCGTCATCGAGCGCCTGGGTCAGGATGGTCTGAACCGCGGTGTCGAGTTTCTCGAGCGCGCGCGGCTCCTCGCTGCGCAGGTCCACATCGAACCACGCGGTCTGGGGGATCGAATTGAGACTCGTGCCGCCCCCAATGCGCACGACTGAGTGCGCCGTGCGCGGTGCGCCGTGTGCCGGAATACTCGCGATCCGCTCGATTGCACGGCCCACAGCGTTCGCCGGATTTGCGACACCAAAGGCGGCCCACGAATGGCCGCCCGGGCCGTGATAGGTGACGCGGTAGCGTCGGGCGCCCAGCGCGCGATGCACGATGCGCTCGATGCCGGCGCCGTCCAGGGCGATGAAGGCGGATGGGCGGATGGGCGGATGGGCGGATGGGCCGAACAAATACCGCACGCCGCGCAGATCGCCCGCGCCTTCTTCACCGACCGTCGCTGCGAACAACACGGGCCGCTGCGTCGCGACGCGCGCCTGGACGAGCGCCTCGCCGATTGCGACGAGCGCAGCCAGACCGCGCGCGTTGTCGGCGATGCCGGGACCCTCAAGTCGCGGGCCGAGGCGCGCGACGGACACATCGAGCTCGGGACCAAAGACGGTGTCCAGGTGCGCCGATAACACCACGCATCCATGATGTAGGGGCGCAGCATGCTGCGCCCCTACAAACCAGCCCCGCACATTTCCCACCTCGTCCACCGTCACGTCTTCCAATCCGGCCTCACCGAACATTTCCGCCACCCGCGCGCCGCGGGCCCCTTCCGCCCCGGTTGGCGCGGGGATTGCGGACAGCGCCGCCTGGCGGCCGAGCGTCGCTTCGTCCGCGCGCTCGATGTGCGCGCGCGCGGTGCGCACACGTTCGCTCAGAAGGACGGCGTCGATCACGTCAGCAAACTATGACTCTTGGGGCGGCTCCTGCAACTTGACCTGGACTGGGGCGCACGCGACACTAAACGCATGGAGGAGCGGGAGCTTATCTACGACTGGAACGGGGCGGGCGTAAACGGCGGCTTCGATTGGACTCGCGCCCGGGTGGATCTGAACGACGAGACGCTGCGCGACGGCCTGCAGTCTCCGTCGGTCACGGACCCGTCGCTCGACGTCAAGAAGCGGCTGTTGCACCTGATGGCGGACCTCGGCATCGTGGCCGCCGATATCGGCCTGCCGGGCGCCGGTCCGCGCGTCGTCGATCAGGTGCGCGCACTCGCCAAGGAGATCCGCGACCACAAGCTCCCCATCGCCCCCAATTGCGCCGCCCGGACTGTCATCGCCGATATCGAGCCGATCGTCCGCGTCTCGGACGAGGTCGGGATCAAGATCGAAGCCGCCACGTTCATCGGCTCCTCCCCGATCCGGCAGTACACAGAGGATTGGACGTTGGACCGCATCGTTGCCGCGACCGAAGAGGCCGTCACCTACGCGGTGAAGCACGGCTTGCCGGTCATGTACGTCACGGAGGACACAACCCGCGCCCGACCCGAGACGATCAAGGCGCTATATGGTGCGGCGATTGAGTGCGGAGCAAAGCGGATCTGCCTGGCGGATACGGTCGGTCACGCGACCCCCGATGGGGTTCGCGCCCTCGTCAGCTTCGTCAAAAAGGAAATCGTCAAAAAGAACGACGTGAGAATCGACTGGCATGGGCACCGCGATCGCGGCATGGGGCTGATCAACTGCCTCGCCGCGATCGAGGCGGGCGTGGATCGCGTGCATGCGACGGCGCTCGGGGTCGGCGAAAGGGTCGGCAATGCAGAAATGGATCTGCTGATCGTAAATCTCAAGCTGCTCGGCGCGCACCAGGGGGACATTCGCAAGCTGCCGGAGTATTGCCGGCTCGTCGCGGATGCGGTCGGTGTGCCGATTCCCGTGAATTATCCCGTGGTGGGGACCGACGCGTTCCGGACGGGCACGGGCGTGCATGCGGCCGCGATCATCAAAGCGAAGAAGAAGGGCCACAACTGGCTCGCCGATCGGGTGTATAGCTCGGTGCCGGCAGAGGAATTTGGTTTCGAGCAGCGCATCGAGATCTCGCCGGTGTCGGGTCTGTCGAACGTGAAGTACTGGCTGGAGCGCCACGGCTACGATCCCGAGGACGACGAGGCGTGCCGCACCTTGTTCGATGCGGCCAAGCGCACCGACCGGGTTCTGTCCGACGAAGAGTGCCATCGGTTGTTGAACGCATGAGTCTGCGCGACATCGAGAAGTCGTTTTTCGATCTCCATTGGCACCTGGATCCGGTTGCGGCGACCCAGGCGGGTGTGCCGGGCTACGACGACCGCTACGGCCGGTTCAGTCCCGCCGCGCTCGCGCCCCATCTCGCGGCGCTCAAGTCGATCGCCACCGCGCTGGAAGGAGCCAATGCCGCCGATCTCGAGGAGGAGATCGACCGCACGGCGTTGCTGAACGAAATCCGCGTCATGCTGCGCCGCTTCGAGCAGCTGAAACCGCAGGCCAAGAACCCCGAATTCTGGCTCTCGCATTTGCTGGGCGGGCTGCATCATCTGCTGCTCTCCGCCGATCGCACGCCTACCGAGAAAGCGGCCGCGGCGATCGGACGACTCGAGGACATCCCGGAATTCCTCGAGGATCTCAAGGCCTCCCTCGAAGAGCCGGTGCGCGTCTTCGTCGAGACGGCGCTGCGAATGACCGAAGGCGGCCGGTTGCTCGTCACGGAGCTTGCCGCCGCGCTGGGCGCGCAGGCTCCCGTGCACGCCGCCCGTCTGTCGGCCGCGGCGGAGCAGGCGAGTGCGGCGCTGCTCGCGTTCGACGCGAATCTCGAGCGCTGGCTGGAAATGGGGACTGAGCACTTCGCGATCGGCGAGGAAGCATTCAACTTCCTGCTGCACTATCAGCATGCGCTGCGCGATACGGCGCCGGAGCTGTGGCGCTACGGCCTGCGGCTCAAAGAGGAGATCGAGGCCGATCTGGTGCGCCTCGCCAAGCGGCTGGACGGCAAGCCGTGGCCGGAGCTCGTCGACAAGCTGCGGGCCGATCACCCTGATCCGAGCGAGCTGGTGGACGCGTACGCCAGAGAAATGGCGCGCGCTCGTGATTTTGTCGAGCAACGGAAGCTGGCGCCCATTCCCAAAGCTCCGCTGGGGGTGATTCCCACGCCGGCGTTCATGCGTCCGGTCATTCCGTACGCTGCGTACGACAGCCCCGGGGCTTACAGCCGCGACCGCACCGGCTGGTTCTACGTCACCGTCCCCGACTCGCGCCTGCCGAGGGAGCAGCAGGAGCGGATCCTGCGGGACCACTGCCGCTACGAGCTGGCTGCGACGGCGCTGCACGAAGGCTATCCCGGGCATCATTTACAGCTCGTGATTGCGAAGGAGCTGCCTTCGCATGTGCGCAAGAATCTCTGGACGCCGCTCACCGTCGAAGGATGGGCCCTGTACTGCGAAGACATGATGGGGGAAGAAGGGTTCTACGCCTCCGACCAGGAGCTGTTCTTCCAGCGCGTGCATCTGCTGTGGCGCGCCATGCGCATTCTGCTCGACGTGGGCCTGCACACGCGCGGCATGACGCGCGAGCAAGCGGTCGATCAGATGGTGAACGAGCTGCACGTCGAGCGCGGCAACGCGGAGGCTGAAGTACGGCGGTACTGTGCGTGGCCGGCGTATCAGCTGTGCTATGCCGTGGGGCGCCGCGAGCTGCTGCGGTTGCGCGACGACTTCCGCAAAGTGAAGGGCAGCAGCTTCACGCTGCGGGGCTTTCACGACGCCGTGCTCCCGTACGGCGGCCTGCCCGTCAGCCTGATTCGCTGGGGACTCGGCCTGGGTGAGTGATCGCCAGCAGCTCCCCAGGCAGGTCAAGCTGTTCGGTGCTGTTTCCCTTCTCAACGATTTCGCGAGTGAGATGGTGTACCCGCTGCTGCCGGCATTCATCACCGGCGTGCTGGGCGGCGGGGCAGTGGCGTTGGGCGTGCTGGACGGCGCGGCCGATGCCGCCGCGGCACTCGTAAAACTGCTCGCCGGCCGGCTTGCAGACCGGCCTTCACGTCGCGGGCCGTTGATCGTCGGCGGCTATTTCATCGCGGCCGCCGTGCGGCCGATCATCGCGCTGACCGCAGCGGCGTGGCAGGTAGTCGTTTTGCGCGTCGTGGACCGGCTGGGCAAGGGTCTGCGGACGCCGCCACGCGACGCGCTGATTGCGGATGTCACACCGGCGCCGATGGTCGGTCGCGCATTCGGATTGCAGCGCGGGCTGGACCACGTGGGGGCCGTCATCGGACCTCTGGTCGCGTGGTTTCTTTTGTCACGGCACGCCGATGTGCGAACGGTGATCCTGGCGAGCATGATCCCGGGCGTACTGGTTCTGGTGCTGGCGGCATTTGCAGTGAAGGACGGCGGAGGGCGGTCCAGGTTGGTGGAGGAAGGCGTAGCTCCACCAACCTCCACCAACCTTCTCCGACCTCCACCAGCACTCATCGCGATTGCGATCTTTTATCTGCTTCGCATGCCCGAGACGTTGATGATCCTCCGGGCCCAGGATCTTGGGATCGCGGTCGCGCTCGTGCCGCTGCTCTGGGCGGCGCTCCACGTCGTGCGGTCCTCGACGTCGTTCCTGGGCGGGGCGCTTTCGGACCGAATCGGTCCGTCGCGGACCATGTGGATCGGGTGGCTCAGCTACGTCGCGCTCGCCGCGGGGATGGCGTTCGCCAGGAGTCCGCTCGCCGCGTGGGTGCTGTTTCTCGCCCTCGGCGTCGTCGCGGGACTGACGGAGAGTCCCGAACGCGCGCTTGTGTCGGCGGTGACGGGTGGGCGGCATGGCAGCGGGTTCGGCGTCTATCACGCGCTCACGGGAGTCGCCGCGCTGGTTGGGGGCGTCGCCCTTGGCCTTGTTTTCCAGCGTGTGAGTGGGGCGACGGCGTTCACCGTAAGTGCCGTTGGCGCTTTGGGTTTGGTGATCCTCTGGCCTTTCTGGATGAGGTTGCATAGGGTTCCCCCGCCATGAGCGCCCCTGCCGCACCCCAGAACCCCAATCCCACCGCCAAGCCAGCCCACCCGCACGGACGCTACCTCTTGCGGCTCTCGTTACTGGCGCTCGGCGTCGTCTACGGCGACATCGGGACGAGCCCGCTGTACGCCCTGCGCGAGGCGTTTCACGGCCAGCACGGGATTCCGGTAACCCAGGGGAACGTGCTGGGCGTGCTGTCGCTCATCTTCTGGTCGCTGCTCCTGATCGTCACCGTCAAGTACCATGTCGTCATCATCCGTGCCGATAACAAGGGTGAAGGCGGCGTGCTTGCCCTCATGGCGCTCGTGAACGGCAGCCGGGTAGCGCGCGGCTTGACGCCGCGGCGCCTGATGATCGTCCTCGGGATCTTTGGCGCGGCCCTGCTCTACGCCGACGGCGCACTGACTCCCGCGATCTCGGTGCTCTCCGCGGTCGAGGGTCTCGAGATCGTCACGCCGCAGCTGCAGCACTGGGTCATCTGGATCACGCTCGCGATCCTGGTCGGTCTGTTCATGTTCCAGAGCCGAGGGACGGCTGGAGTAGGCGCGGTGTTCGGGCCGGTCATGCTGGTCTGGTTCCTCACGATCGCGGTGCTGGGGCTGAACGGGATTCTGCGCCATCCCGCCGTCGTCGGCGCCGTGCTGCCGACACACGCCGTTCGCTTCCTGGCCGAGGATCCGGGTCGCGGGTTGCGCGTGTTGGGCGCGGTCTTCCTGGTCGTCACGGGCGGTGAAGCGCTCTATGCCGATCTCGGGCATTTCGGTCACACCGCGATTCAGCTCGCGTGGTTCACGATTCCGCTGCCCGCGCTGATGCTCAACTATTTCGGCCAGGGCGCGCTCCTCCTGACCAACCCGGAGGCGGCGGCAAATCCTTTTTATCTTCTCGCCCCGCCGCAGCTGCTGATCCCGTTGATTCCGCTGGCGACGGCGGCGGCGATCATCGCGTCCCAAGCCGTGATCTCGGGCGCGTTTTCGCTCACCCGGCAGGCGGTGCAGCTCGGCTATATCCCGCGCATGGAAATCGAGCACACGTCGTCGCGCGAGATCGGGCAGATCTACGTGCCCTCGGTCAACAAGATGCTCGCGGTGCTGACGATCGCGCTGGTGTTGTACTTCCAGACGTCAAGCAACCTGGCCGGGGCGTACGGCGTCGCGTTGTCGACCCTGATGGCGCTGACGACGGTGATGTTCTACGTGATGAGTCGCGAGGTATGGGGCTGGAGTATCCTCAAGGCGGCCGCCGTCTCTGGATCCTTCCTCATTGTCGACTTGACGTTCCTCGTCGCGAACGCCCTCAAGATCTGGCACGGTGGATGGGTGCCGCTGGCGATCGCGATCGTGCTGTACTTCGTGATGATTACCTGGAAGCGCGGCCGGGAAATTCTCGCCAAGCGCATGATGGAGAAGACGGTGCCCCTCAAGTTGCTCTTGGCGGATCTTGCCGCCGAGCCGCCGGTGCGCGTGCCGGGAACCGCGGTCTTTATGTACGGCAGCTCCGATGGCACGCCGCCGGCGCTGGTGCTCAATCTTGCGCACAACAAAGTGCTGCATGAGAAGATCGTCTTCCTGACGGTGATCACCGAGGACGTGCCGCACGTCGGTGCCGAACACCGTGTGACGGTGAGGCGCAGCGGGAAGGGGTTCCACAGCGTCGTGGCGCGTTACGGCTTCGTGCAGGATCCCGACATCAACGAGATTCTGGCGGCGTGCAAGGCGAACGGCCTGAGTATCCCGCTGGAGGGAACGACATTCTTTCTTGGTCGCGAGACACTCATCGCCTCCGACCGTCCCGGCATGGCGATCTGGCGCGAGCGGCTGTTCGCGTTCATGTCACGGAATGCGCTACGAGCGACCGCCTTCTTCAAGATTCCGCCCAATCAGGTCTTCGAAGTCGGGGCCTACGTAGAGCTCTGAGGTCGCTCGGCTCCGGCGAGCGCCACCGTGTCTTTCGCCTCGTCGTACACAAACAGGTCCCCGAACGTCGCCCACCCCACGAGCGTCTGAAACACCTGCTCGTAGTTTTCCTGCGGCAGTCGTATCACGATCGTCTCGAGGATGAAGTCCCGATCGATCCGGTGCTTGCGCTGGCGCCGCAGCACATCATGGATCTCCCTGAACAGCGAAAGCGTGAGGAGCTGTTCGCGCCAGATCGCCTTGCGGTCTGCGGCCGAGGCCTGCACGAACCGCTTCCCCAGGGGCTCCAGAATCACCGTGCTCTTCGGCGTGTCCACGAAGTTGAGCATCTCTGCCGCTTTGACGACCGCAATGACATGGCCGAATTCCTTGTTAGCGGCGACCGCGATGCGGAAGACATCCTCCTTTCCGCCACGCGTTTCGAGGAACTCCAGGAATCCGACGATGTCTACGGCGGACACCGGGGGGATCGGTTCCAGGAATCCCGGCTCGCGCGGCGCGGGACCTGCGGGGACATCCGGCAGCTCGCTCCCGGTGATGATGTCGTGCAGACGATCGACGAGCTCCAGGAACTCGGGCGCGCGGTAGTCGCGGGGCCGCGGCAAGTCGTTCTGTACCACCGTGCGCACCTGCGCCGGATGGGCGCCGCCGAGGACGATGATGCGGTCGGCCATGAAGACGACCTCCTTGATGTCATGGCTGACCATGAGAATCGACGAGAGGCTTCGCTCCTTCGCCGACCAGATGTCCAGGACCTCCGCCCGCAGCGTCTCCGCCGTCAGCGCGTCCACCTGACTGAACGGCTCGTCCATGAACAGGATTTCGGGATCGACCGCAAGCGCCCGCGCCATGCCGACCCGTTGCTTCATGCCGCCCGAAAGCTCGCGCGGGTATGACTTCTCGAACCCTCCCAGCCCGACGCGGGTGATGCCGCGCTCCGTGCGTTAGGCGATCTCATGCGGGGGGAGTCGCAGGACCTCGAGGACCACTTTCACGTTTTCAGTGACCGTCATCCATGGGAACAGCGCGAAACTCTGGAATACGATCGCGACCCCCGGGTTCAGACCGTGCAGCGCGTGGCCGTGGTAGAACACCTCACCGTGCGTCGGCGTGATGAGCCCCGCGAGCATCCGCAGGATCGTCGACTTGCCGCTGCCGGACGGTCCCAGCAGCGCAACGACTTCGCCTGCGCCGACCGTCACGCTGACATGCTCCAGCACGCGCAGCTGCTGGCCGTTCGGCAGGGTGAAGTCTTGCGAGGTGTTGCGTGCCTCGCACAGGACTCGAGTCGCCTCAGCAACCGCAGACGTGGCCATCGTGTGTCTCGATTTTCACTTGTTGAGTGAGAAGCGCTGCTCGGCGAACCGATAGCACTGCCGCCACACCGTACGATTGAACGCTACCACGATCGCCGACATGACGAGAATACTGGCCGCGAGCCTGGGGAAGTCCGCGGCGGCGGCGGCGGCGCTGATCTGCGCACCCAGCCCATGGGTCTGGAGCGTCTGACCTTTGAACGTCACGAACTCGGCCACGATGCTGGCATTCCACGCACCTCCCGCCGCGGTGACCCATCCGGTCACGAGAGAGGGAAAGACACCCGGAAGGTAGAGCGCCCGGAAGCGGCGCCAGCCCTTCAGCCGGTAGCTGCGCGCGGCCTCCTGGAGATCCGTAGGAATTGCCATCGCTCCCGCGATGACGTTGAAGAGGATGTACCACTGGGTCCCGAGGAGCATGAGTACGATGCTCCCCCACCCAAGCGATACGCCGGCCGCCGCGAGCGCGCCGATGACGATGGGAAACAGCATCGGGGCGGGAAACGACGCGACGATTTGCACGACCGGCTGCAGCAGGCGAGACAGCCGTGGCGAGAGGCCGATCGCGATTCCGGCCGGTAGCGCCCACAGCGTCCCGAGCGCGGTCGCGAGCAGGACTCGGCCGAGCGTCCACGCGGCCGCGCCACCCAGTGTGCCCCATTCCGTCCCGGGAACGCGGCGCAAGACATGAGTCAACCTCCAGGCGCCGAAGGCGAGCGCAGCCAGGAGCAGAGCGAGGAGGATCACGCCGAGCCACGCCGCGGGCTGGCGGGCAGCAACCGGCTGGGTGGTCGGGCCAGGCTGAGGAGCTCGCGGGCGTGCGAGATGGGTCCGGACGCGGCGCCCCAGCCGCCGGAGCGCCGCGAGGAGCCGCGAGCGCCGCAGCAAGTTCAGGAACCACGACGACATCCTCTCTTGGCTGCCGCCCTCCTCGACGCGGAATTTCTGCGCCCACACCACGACGGGGCGCCATAAGACCTGATCGACTGCGACGATCATCAGCGTCATCGCGCCGATCGCATAGAGCATCGCGTCGGTGCGTCCCTGATCCACCGCCACGCTCATGTAGGACCCGATGCCTGGCAGGCGGAAGTCCCGGTCGCCCAGCCGGAACGCCTCATTGATCATCAGGAAGAACCAGCCGCCCGCCATGCTCAACATGCTGTTCCAGACCAGCCCCAGTGTGGCGTACGGCAGCTCCAGCCATTTGAGACTTTGCCACCAGGAGAAGCGGTAGACCGCGGCGACCTCACGGAGATCGTCGGGCACGGAGCGCAACGAGTGGTAGTAGCTGAACGTCATGTTCCAGGCCTGCCCCGTGAAGATCATGATCACGGCCGCGAGCTCGAGGCCGGTATTGCTGTGTGGGAACAACGCCACCAGAGCCAGGATCAAGCCAGGCATGAACCCGAGGACCGGAATGCTCTGGAGGATGTCGAGGAGGGGCACGAGCACCCGTTCGGCAATCCGATCCTTCGCGGCCCAGTAGCCGTAGGTCAACGTGAAGGCGAGCGAGAGAACGTAGGCCAGAAGTCCCCGGGAGAGGGAGTAAAACGTGTAGCGGGGGAGAGCCGAGGGCGAGAGGTCGATGACGATGGCCGGCCGCGAGGCTCCGCTCCACTCGCGACCGAGTTGCAGCACCCCGAACAGCAGGCCCGCGAGCGCGACGACGATGGCGAGATCCACCAAGCCGAAGCGCCGGGTGCGGTGGGGCGGGGCAGGTGTAGCCAAGGTCACGGGGAGCACACTCTAACTCATTGACCCAGATCGTTGGGGGAAGTCACGGCGCGGGTCCTGATATCGTCTTTATGCTCCTGGCCCCAGTTCTAAGGCTTTCTTAACGCCCCGTCCAGTATCGTCAGCCACGGGAAAGCACCTCCATGCTCGACATCATCTATATCGTTGTCACCGTCGCCTTTTTCGGCCTGATGCTCGCATACGTGCGCGGCTGTGAGCGCCTCGGCCGCGAGCCGACGGGCGAGGACCGGTCGTGAGTGCGCTGACGATCGTCGCCGCCGTGGTCTGCGTGCTGATCCTCGCATACCTCGTCTACAGCCTGCTCAGGCCCGAGAAGTTCTGAGGCCCCCGTGACGGCCAACGGCTGGCTCCAGATCCTGGTCTTTGCGGTGGCGGTGCTCGCCATCACGAAGCCCGCCGGCTTGTACATCCTGCGCGTCTACGACGGCTCGATGCGCTGGCTCGCTCCGGTTGAGCGGGCGATCTACCGCCTGTCAGGGATCGATCCCGACGAGGATCAGCACTGGACGCGGTACGCGGCGGGCCTGCTGCTGTTCAGCGCGGTGTCGATGCTGATCACGTACGTGGCGCTACGTCTGCAGGATCATCTGCCGCTCAATCCGTTCGCGCGCGGCCCGGTATCCGATCGGCAGGCGTTCGAGACGGCGGCGAGCTTCACGACGAACACGAACTGGCAGTCGTACTCGGGCGAGACGATGATGTCGTACTTCTCGCAGATGACGCAGCTCGCGTTCCATAACTTCGCGTCTGCCGCGGTCGGCGTAGCCGCCGCGATCGGCCTGGCGCGGGGAATTGCGCGGCGCTCCGGCGGCCGCATCGGGAACTTTTGGACCGACCTGGTGCGCGGCACGCTGTACATCTTCCTGCCCGCGTCGTTCATCATCGCGCTCTTGTTCGTGCAGCAGGGCACGATTCAGAACTTCGCGCACTACGTCACGGCCAATACAGTGGAAGGGGCGAAGCAGGTTCTGGCGATGGGTCCCGTGGCGAGCCAGTCGGCCATCAAGCAAATCGGCACGAACGGCGGGGGATTCTTCAACGCCAACGCGGCGCATCCGTTCGAAAGCCCCACGCCGTGGACGAACTTTCTGTCGATGTTCACGATCTTCCTCATTCCCGCCGGGCTCACGTACACATTCGGCCGGATGGTGAAGAACCAGAAGCACGGCTGGGCGCTGTGGGCCGCGATGATCGTGCTGTTCGCGGCCGGTGTCACCACCGCGTATTGGGCCGAAGCTCGCGGCAATCCGATTCACATCGCCCGCGGGGTCGCGGCGGCGGGCGGCAACATGGAGGGGAAGGAAGTCCGCTTCGGCATCGCGAACTCCGCCCTCTATGCCACCGTGACGACCGATGCCTCGTGCGGCGCTGTCAACAGCATGCACGATTCGTTCACGCCGATCGGCGGGATGGTGCCGCTCGTCAACATCCAGCTCGGCGAGCTGATCTTCGGCGGTGTGGGGTCGGGACTTTACGGCATGATCGTGATGGCCGTCCTCACGGTGTTCATCGCCGGCCTCATGGTCGGCCGCACACCGGAGTATCTCGGCAAGAAAATCCAGAGCCGCGAAGTCCGCATGGCCATGTTGTACGTGCTGATCTTCCCGGCGTACATCCTGATCCTCACGGCAGCGTCAGCACTGCAGCCCGCGGGCCTCGCGGGACTCAACAACGCGGGTCCGCACGGTCTGTCGGAGATCCTGTACGCCTTCAGCTCCGTCACCGGGAACAACGGCAGCGCGTTCGCCGGCCTCACGGGCGGGAGTTACTGGTACAACACGACGCTCGGTCTCGGCACGCTGTTCGGCCGGTTTGCGATGATGGTGCCGATACTGGCGCTCGGCGGATTCCTGGCGGAGCGAAAGGCGGTCCCGGAGTCGCTCGGGACGTTCCCCGTTTCGACACCGCTGTTCGTGGTCCTCCTGATCGGCGTGATCCTGATCGTCGGTGCTCTAACATTCTTCCCTGCGCTCTCTCTTGGACCGATCGTCGAGCACCTCCTAATGAATGCAGGAAGGCTGTTTTAATGGCGCTCACGAAACGTCCGTTATTCGATCCGCCGATCGTGCGGCGTGCGGTGCGCGACGCGTTCGCCAAGACGGCGAACCTCCGGCACATGGTGCGCAACCCGGTCATGTTCGTGGTGCTGGTGGGCAGCGTTCTCACGACGGTTGTGCTTGTGGGCGACATCGCCAGCGGCGGGCCGAACGTGGGCTTCACGCTGCAGCTCGCGGTGTGGCTCTGGTTCACGGTCGTATTCGCCAATTTCGCCGAGGCGATGGCGGAAGGGCGGGGCAAGGCGCAGGCAGAGTCGCTGCGCCGGTCGCGCACGCTGACGAGTGCGAAGCGCCTGAACGACCCCAAGAACCGGATGGCGTTCGACCCGGTGCCCGCGGACCAGCTGCGTCGCGGCGACGTCGTGGTGGTCACGCCGGGCGAACTGATCCCCGGCGATGGCGAAGTGATCGACGGCGTGGCCTCGGTGGACGAGTCGGCCGTCACGGGGGAATCAGCCCCGGTGATCCGCGAGTCAGGCGGGGACCGCTCCGCGGTCACGGGCGGGACGAAAGTGCTGTCTGACTATCTCGTCATTCGCATCACCGCGAACCCGGGCGAGACGTTCCTCGACCGCATGATCGGCCTGGTGGAAGGCGCCAAGCGGCAGAAGACCCCCAACGAGATCGCCCTGGTAATCCTGCTGTCGGGGCTGACGATCGTCTTCCTGTTCGCGGTCGTGACGCTCAAGCCGTTCGCGATCTACTCGGGTGGAGATGCCACCATGCCGATCCTGGTGGCGCTCCTCGTCTGCCTCATTCCGACGACGATCGGCGGTCTCCTGTCGGCGATCGGCATTGCGGGCATGGATCGAATGATCCAGCACAACGTGATCGCGATGAGCGGCCGCGCCGTCGAAGCCGCGGGCGACGTGAACACGCTGCTGCTGGATAAGACGGGCACGATCACGCTCGGCAATCGGCAGGCCGTGGAGTTCGTGCCGGCGCCCGGTGTGAGCAAGGAGTACCTGGCTGACCGCGCGCAGCTCGCCTCGCTCCCTGACGAGACGCCTGAAGGTCGCAGCATCGTCGTCCTGGCGAAGCAGTTCGGGCTCCGCGCCCGCACCCTGTCAGAGGGATCGCCGCAGGTGGAGCTGGTCGCCTTCTCGGCGGCCACGCGCATGAGCGGCATCAACACCCAGGGCACGCAGCTGCGCAAAGGTGCGTCCGATGCAATCGCCAAGTGGCTGCGCGACTCCGGCGGTGAGATCCCCGCCGCGCTCACCGCGGATGTCGAGCGGATCGCGCGGGCGGGCGGGACGCCCCTGGTCGTGGCGGAGCGCGGGAACGGCACCACGCGCGCGCTGGGCGTCGTCTACCTCAAGGACGTCGTCAAAGGCGGCATGCGCGAGCGGTTTGTCCAGCTCCGCACGATGGGCATTCGCACGGTGATGATCACCGGCGACAATCCACTTACGGCGGCCGCCATCGCCGCCGAGGCGGGAGTGGACGATTTCCTCGCGGAAGCGAAGCCTGAGGACAAGATGGCGCTGATCAAGCGCGAGCAGGCGGGCGGCCGCCTGGTCGCGATGGCAGGTGACGGCACCAACGACGCGCCGGCGCTGGCGCAGGCGGACGTGGCCGTGGCCATGCATACCGGCACACAGGCCGCCAAAGAGGCCGGCAATTTGATCGACCTCGACTCCAATCCCACGAAGCTCATCGAGGTCGTGGAGATCGGAAAACAGCTGCTGATCACCCGGGGCGCGTTGACGACGTTCTCGATCGCCAACGACGTCGCGAAATACTTCGCGATCATCCCGGCGATGTTCGTCAGCACCTACCCGGCGTTGCAGGCGCTCAACATCATGCGACTGCATTCGGCGTCGTCGGCGATTCTCGCCAGCGTGATCTTCAACGCGCTCATCATCATCGCGCTGATCCCGCTCGCCTTGCGCGGCGTGGGTTGGCGGCCTGCGCCGGCAGTGTCGATCCTGCGGCGCAATCTCCTGATCTATGGCGTGGGCGGCATTCTGATTCCGTTCGCCGGAATCAAGCTGATCGACGTCCTACTCACCGCCCTGCGGCTGGTGTGAGAATGCTCAAGAACCAACTCCGTCCCGCGATCGTCGTCACGCTGGTGTTGATGGTCATCACCGGTCTCATCTATCCGGGACTCGTGACCGGTGTGGCGCAGCTCCTGTTCCCGCGGCAGGCCAACGGCTCGTTGATCACCGCCAACGGGCAGGTGATCGGGAGCGAGCTGATCGGCCAGCCGTTCGCGCGCGCCGAGTATTTCCATCCGCGGCCGTCGGCGGCCGGAGCCGGCTACGACGACACGCTCTCGGGCGGTAGCAACAAGGGGCCGACGGACCTCAAGCTGGCCGACACGCTGATTGCGCAAGCGGTAGACAGTGCCGTGCGGCTGGATCACGCCGTGGCGGGGTCCGTGCCCGCCGATCTGGTCACGCGCTCGGGGTCGGGGCTCGACCCCCACATCTCGCCTGCCAGCGCGTTCTTGCAGGTCGATCGGGTCGCACGCGCCCGCGGCCTCGCACCGGCAGCCGTCCGCGCGCTCGTGGAACGGCACATCGAGGGACGGCAGCTAGGGTTCCTGGGCGAGCCCCGGGTCAATGTGCTGCGCCTCAATCTCGCCTTGGATAGCCTCTCGCCATGATCCTCGCCCTTGTCGCCGTGGTGGCGGCAACCATGCAGGACACGACACGCACCGTGACGTGGAGCGGTTTCGTCGACACGTACTACGCGTGGGATTTCAATCGCCCAGCGACTCTCGACCGTTCGTTGACCACCCAGCCGGCGCGGCACAACGAGTTCAACGTCAATCTCGCCCACGTCGAGGTAAAGGTCACCGGTCCGCGCATGCGGGGACGTGTCGCGCTCCAGGCGGGCACATCGGTACAATCGAACTACGCTAGTGAGCTTCGGCTGGGGAGCATCAGCGGCCCGGAGTTGGCGCGCCACATTCAGGAAGCGGTGGTCGGCGTGCGGGCCGGGCGGAGTCTGTGGATCGACGCGGGCATCTACTTCTCGCACATCGGGCAGGAGAGTTGGATTTCCCGCGACAATCCGACCTACACCCGCTCGCTCATTGCGGATTACTCGCCGTACTACGAGACCGGCGTAAGAGCGACCTGGACGGCGAGCGGGAAGCTCACGGCGCAGCTGCACGTCCTGAACGGGTGGCAGAATATCTCGGAGACGAACTCGAGCAAGGCGCTCGGCGTGCGGCTCGATTACGCCGCGTCGCCGCACCTGGCGCTGGGGTATTCGAACTTCATCGGCAACGAGGCGCCGGATACCGTGCCCTCTCGCCTGCGTGTCTTCAACGAGCTGTTCGCGCTCGTCACGGCGGACCAGGTTAATCTCTGGCTGACTGTCGATTATGGCACCCAGCGGCGTGCGCCCGCGTCAGGTAACTCCACGTGGTACGGAGGCGCTGCGATCGGACGGGTGAAGGTCAGTCCCACCGTCGCGGTCTCGGGCCGACTCGAGCGCTACGTCGATCCCGACGGTGTGATCATTGTGACCGGAACGGCGAACGCGTTTCGCGTGTCCGGCGGATCGGTGGGCGTCGACATCGCACCGGCGCCCGGCATCCTGTGGCGTATGGAGTTGCGGGACTTCTCCGCGCGCGATCCGGTTTTTCCAACGCACGCTAGTGGGTTGACGAAGCGGGACGGATTCGTGGTCTCCTCGCTGGCGCTCAGCTTCTGATGAACGGATACGCGCGCGCCGCGCTGGTCCTCGCCGCGTGCACGGCGCTCGGCACGGCCGTACTGGATTGGCTGTCCATCACCGACGTCGCCATGCTCTACTTGCTCGGCGTGGGGGTGGTCGCGAGCTGGGCCACCCGGCGCCAAGCGATCTTCGCCGCGGTGCTGTCGGTGGCGCTGTTCGATTTCTTCTTCGTGCCGCCCCGATTCACGTTCACAGTCGAGGACACGCATTACGTCTTCACGTTCGGCGTGATGCTCGTGACGGCGCTAGTGATCAGCCGGCTCGCCGAGCGGGTGCGGAGCGAGGCGCGCGCCGCGGAAACCCGCGAGCGCGGGACCGCGGCGCTTTATCCGATGCGGGGCGACTTGCTCGAGGCCAAGACGCTCGACGACGTTGTCGCGGTCATCGGCCGTCACGTCCGCGCAGCATTCGGCAGCGACGCTCGTGTGCTGCTGCGTCAGCCGGGGAGTGGAGATTTCGACGCCGTCGGCGCGGGCAGACAGGAACCGGAATCCGGTCTCAGGCTCGCGGAGACCGCGTATCAATCGTGGCAATCGTTAGGGCGGGGAACGAAGAATTTCCCCCAGGCGGACGCGCTGTACATCCCACTGGTCGGAAGCGACCGCCGGATCGGTGTGCTTGCCGTGCGTCCCGACGATCCCGCAGGATTCGACGATCCCGCTGTGCAATGGCTGCTGCAGACCTTTACAGCGCAGGCGGCGCTGGCAATCGAAAGGGTTAAGGCCGTACGTTAGCGTCCTCATGACAGGACGCAGGCCGGACCCCGACGCGTTGCTGGCGCGCGTAAAAGAAGAAGAGCGGCGCGCTGGTCGGGGCCGTCTCAAGATCTTCTTCGGGGCCTCTCCGGGCGTAGGCAAGACGTACGCGATGCTCGAGGAAGCCCGCGCCAGGACGCGGGATGGGATCGATGTCGTGGTGGGCGTCGTCGAGACCCACGGCCGGGCGGAAACGGCAGCGTTGGTCGAGGGCCTCGAAGTGCTGCCCCGCCGTGCCCTGGAATACCGCGGCGTCACCCTCCGTGAGTTCGACCTCGACGCCGCGCTCGCCCGCCGTCCCTCGCTGATCCTCGTGGACGAGCTCGCTCATACTAACGCGCCCGGCTCGCGCCACGCCCGCCGGTTCCAAGACGTCGAGGAGCTGCTCAGCGCCGGCATCGACGTGTACACGACGCTCAACGTCCAGCACCTCGAGAGCCTCAACGACGTCGTGGCACAGATCACCGGCATTCAGGTACGCGAGACGGTACCTGACTCCATTCTCGAGCAGGCCGACGAGCTCGAGGTCGCGGACCTTTCGGCTGAGGATCTGCTGAAGCGTCTCGAGGAAGGGAAGGTGTATGTGCCGGAAGAGGCGGCGCGCGCGATCGACCGCTTCTTCCGCAAAGGCAATCTCATCGCGCTGCGCGAGCTTGCGTTGCGGCGCGCGGCCGAGCGCGTGGACGCGCAGATGCGCGGCTACATGCGCGAGCACGGCATCAGCGAGACGTGGCCCGCCGGCGAGCGCGTGCTCGTGTGCATCGGGCCGAATCCGGCCGGCGCGCGACTCGTGCGGGCCGGGAAGCGCATGGCAACGAGCCTCAAGTGCGACTGGACCGTGCTGTACGTCGAAGCGCCGGGCCAGCGCATTTCCGCGAGCGACCGCGACGCCCTGGTCCAAAATCTCCAGCTCGCCGAAGAGCTGGGCGCACAGACGGCCACGCTGAGCGGTCTCAATGCCGCCGAGGAAATGCTGGCGTACGCACGCGCCCACAACGTGACGAAGATCGTCGTTGGCAAGCCGACGCACAGCCGCTGGCGCGATAAGCTGTTCGGCTCCACGCTGGACCGGCTGGTCCGGGGATCGGGCGAGATCGACGTCTACATCATCACCGGAGACGTCGGTGAGACGCAGCGCGCCACAGCGCCACGCGCCGGTCAGGTGTCGCCGCCAGGCGAATACGTCCGTGCCGCCCTCGTCATCGCGGCATGTGCGGGGATCAGCTTTCCGCTCTCCGCGCGGCTGTCGGTGACCGACGTCGCGAGGATCTATCTGCTGGGTGTGGTGTTCGTCGCCTCGCGGTACGGCCGCGGGCCGTCGGTCTTTGCTTCGCTGTTGTCGATTGCCTCCTTCGACTTCTTCTTCGTGCCGCCGCGCTTCACGTTTGCCGTCTCCGACGCGCGCTACGCCCTGACGTTCGCCGTCATGCTGGCAGCCGCGCTGGTCGCGAGCCACCTGACCCTGCGCATACGGGCCCAGGCGCAGACCGCGCGCGACCGCGAGCGCCGCACCGGTGCGGTGTATGCCATGAGCCGGGCGCTCGCGGCCGCGCGCACGCCCGCCGATCTGATTGCGATCGCGACGCGCCACCTGGCCGACACGTTCGGGGCCGAGATGCACATCCTGATGCCCGATCCCGCGGGACGACTGGACGGCGGGAGTCTCGACGAGAAGGAGCGCAGTGTCGCGCAGTGGGTGCTCGACCACGGGCAGCGCGCCGGCGCCGGGACCGACACGCTACCGAGTGCCAGCGGACTCTATGTCCCGCTCGTGGCGTCCACCGGAGTCGTCGGCGTGCTCGGCGTGCGGGCGGCGGATCCGACCCGGTTCGAAGATCCCACCCTCCTCCGGCTGCTCGAGACGTTCGCCGGGCAGGCTGCGCTGGCACTCGAGCGCGCGCAGCTCGCCGACCGCGCCCAGAAGGAAGAAGTGGAGGTCGAAGCGGAGCGGCTGCGTACCTCGCTGCTCAGCTCATTGTCCCACGATATGCGCACGCCGCTTGGCGCGATCACCGGCGCGGCCAGCAGCCTGCTCGAAGATCCGGGCCAGGGGACGATCACGGAACCAGCGAAGCGCGAGCTGCTGCAATCCATCCTCGATGAATCGAACCGCATGAACCGCCTCATCGGCAATCTGCTCGACATGATCCGGGTTGAGAGCGGGGCGTTGAAGGTCCAAAAGGAGTGGCAGCCGTTGGAGGAGCCGGTCGGCGTCGCACTGATCCGGCTGCAAGACCGGCTGCGGGAGCATCCGGTCGAGGTGCACCTGCCGCCCGACCTGCCGCTCATCCCCATGGACGGCGTGCTGATCGAGCAAGTATTCGTCAATCTGCTGGAGAATGCGGTGAAGTACACGCCCCCAGGCACGCCGATCGAAATCTCAGCCGCGCAGATCGATGGGCGCGTGCGGATCGATGTCGCCGATCGCGGACCTGGCATACCACCAGGGGAAGAGAGCCGCATTTTCGACAAGTTCTACCGGGTGGCCGGGGAAGGCCCGGTGAGCGGCGTCGGGCTGGGCCTCACGATTTGTCGCGGCATTGTCACCGCGCACGGCGGGCGCATCTGGGCCGAAAACCGGCCGGGCGGCGGCGCGCTGTTCCGGTTTACGCTCCCGTTGGGAGCCGAGCCGCCGCCCAGCGTACCCGGAGCGCCCGGGGCCGAGTAACTTGGCCCGATGGCGGCGGCGGCCCCGGTTGCCCTTCTCATCGAAGACGAGATCCAGATGCGGCGTTTCCTCCGCGCCGCGCTGCAACGTCACGACTACCAGCTCGTGGAGGCGACGACCGCTCGAGAAGGTCTCGCCCAGGCGGCCGGCCGTAATCCCGACGTGATTCTACTCGACCTCGGACTGCCCGACGGCGATGGCATCGATCTGACGCGCCGCATTCGCGAGTGGTCGACGGTGCCGATCATCGTGCTCTCCGCGCGCGGCCGTGAGGAAGACAAGGTGGCGGCGCTCGATGCCGGGGCCGACGACTATCTCACCAAACCGTTTGGTGTCGGAGAGCTCATGGCCCGGCTGCGCGTCGCGCTGCGGCACAGCTCGCCCGCGATCAACCAGCCCCTCTTCACGGTGGGGGGACTGCGCGTGGACTTCGAGCATCGCCGGGTATTTGTCGATGATGTCGAGGTGCACCTCACGCCGACAGAGTACAAGCTGCTGGGTGTGCTGATTCGGCATGCCGGAAGAGTTCTGACGCACCGGCAGCTGCTCAAGGAAGTGTGGGGACCGAATGCGGTCGACCACACCCACTACCTCCGCGTGTACATGACGCAGCTGCGTCACAAGCTGGAAACGGACGCCGCACGGCCACGCTATCTCGTGACCGAACCCGGCGTCGGGTATCGACTGCAGGCCGAGTAGGGTTGGCCAAGTTTACGGAGCGCTCGGCTCGCGTTCGTCACGTACCTGCACGCTCGAGAACGACCGGTACAGCCATAGGTCGTAGATGATCTTCAGCAATCCGGCGATGAAAAAGGGCGTGTTGATCAGTGCAGGGCGCGAAAAGAGCACGCCCGCGAACATTGGGGCGAGCGCCGCGCCGGTCGTCCTCGCCACCCCCGTGACTCCCGCCGCCGCCGAGCGTTCTTCCGGTCGCACCACCGCCATGACGTAGGACTGTCTGGTCGGCACGTCCATTTGGCTGATGCTGAAGCGCGCAAACAGCACCAGGACCGCGAGCGGGAGGGTGGGCATCAGCGGGACCAGAATCAGTAAGAGGTTGGACGGCAGGTGCGTGAACACCATGGTGTTGACGAGGCCGAACCGCGCGGCGAGCCGGGTGGCGAGCAACGCAGAGATGCCGGCAAGGATGTTTGCGCCGAAGAAGATGGCGCCGAGGGTTTCGGGCGTCACGCCGAAGCGCAGGAAGAACCAGTAGGCGGCGAAGCTCTGGACGACGAATCCTCCTCCAAAGGAGTCGAGCGCAAACAGCGCCGACAGTTTGAGGACGATGCTCCGCGACTTGCCGATTCCCAGAAACGATTTCTCCTTCACTGCTATCACCTCGGCCGCTGGCGACAGCTGTGTGAAACCGAAGAAGAGCACCGCACCCAACGCCGCATACAGCACTAGCACCGCGCGGTAGTGAAAGCGGTGTGAGATGACTCCTCCCGCCAAAGAGCCGGCGGCCGTCGCGAGCGCGCCGGTCAACGTGTACCACGCGAACACGGAGGTCCGCAGGCGCGCCGGAACAACATGCGCCAGGGCCGCCTGTTCGATCGGCAGGAAGGGACCGACTTCGTTTCCGCTGGGACTGATCACACCGATCGTTGCCACGACGATCAGCAACGGGAAGTTGCGCGTGACTGCGAACAACACACCCGCCGCGATCATCAGCACCGCACCCAGAAGCAACGTTCGACGGCGACCGATGCGATCGGCCCGGGTCGTGAGGAAAAGCGAGACAATCGTGTCGCCGACCAGCGTCAGCGTCAGGAGCAGCCCCACCTGCGAGGTGTCGAACCCGAGATCGGTGAGGTAGAAGACCAGAACGACCGACAGCGCGCCATACGCGAACAGGCGCGTGAATCGTGTAAAGAATAGCAGTCGCCCGTCGCTGGTCAGCGAGCGAAGGCCCGTGGTACTCACACGGCGATCCGATGCACGACCTTTACGACAAAGGCGCCATTGAGTTGTCTGGTGAGCGATCGCGCTGCCGGAAATCGATACTTTGCGTTCGCATCGGTCGTGTAGCCCGAGTTCCAGACGACGAACACATCGTCGCCGATCGCCGGAATCCAGTGGAAGCGCAGGTTGAAGTCCACCCGCCGATCCTCATTCGTGTACTGGATAAACCCCAGGAAGCTCGTCCGCGTACTCAGATCGTATTCGATGCGAGTGGATGTTTGGACCGCTGTGAAGCCCCCGCCCGGCAGGCGTGCAGCCGTGCGAGTCAGATCCGCGCCCAGGATCACGTGTCCGCCCCCGCGCCAGGTTGCCTCGAGCGCCACGTCAGCGCTGCGCCCACCGTAGAACGGGCCCCAATTCACGAACGCCGTGATGCCGAACGGGCGATTGGCGGACATGGCGTACTGCAGCTCGTATCGGGACCACCAGTAGCGACCGGGCGGAATCGTCACTCCCCGAAAGATCGGAAAGGAGTCCGTCGGCGCATCCATCAACCGCTGGAAGTTGAGTTCGAAGTGATCGCCGTTCTCGCGGTCGCCCCCGAACACCCGCCACTCGAACCAGGCCGTCTGCCAATCGCCCGTCCGGCCCAACGATCCGGATTCATTCGCGATGACGTCCCAGCTCGGGATCGGGAAGGTGAAGTCGAGCTGGCGGATGCCGAGGGCATGCGGCCGGGGCATGAAATCGACGTGACCAGTGGTCTCCCAGATGCCGGTGCGCCGGACGAATCCCAGGGCGGGCGCGAATTCTGGATCGATGCGGTACAGCGAGACGAAGGTATCGAACAAATCATTCGGGTAGTCGGTGGACAGCCGCCACGCGAGCGGAACACCCGCGATGCCGGGCGTGCGGGTTCCGGCCATCCAGAATTTCGGCTCGATGTTCTGGCCGTGGACGACCAGCGGCAGGTCGACGTCGAGTCCTCCCGTGGCCTCGGCCCCCGCATTCGACGGGGCGCGCAGACTGCCGATGGCACCGATGTAGGATCGCGCGAACAGATCGTGCTGGAAACGAACGACGGCATCGGTCGCCCGGTCGGCCCCCCCGGTGCGGATGCTCAGGATTCCGAGGCGCCAGGCGCCCATTCGCCCGTAGACGCGACCTCCGGCGATGATGGGGACAGGATTGCCGCTCGAGTCGAGCCCTACTCTTCGCGAATAGAACACCTGAGTACGGCCGGACGTACCGAAGTCGAATAAGCCGCTCGACTCGAGGAAGAACGCGCGCTTCTCTGGGAAGAAAAACGGAAAGCGCGTGAGATTCACCACCTGCTGATCGACTTCGACCTGGGCAAAGTCGGTGCTCGTCGTCAGATCAGCCGTGAGCGTCGGTGAGACGGCCAGTTTCGCGTCCAACCCAGCCTTGCCTCCTGCGAAGCCATCGGCGACGCGGGTGCCGCTGCTGTCGTGCTCGGGTTCGACGAGACGGCCAAGCGCATAGGGAGAGACCTCGAGCTCCCGCGACCGCCGCAAGCTCCCGATGTCGATCAGCTCACCGGCATTGAGGAGCTGGTACAACCCTTCGCTGCGTCCCCATGAGCGCCACAAATCCTGTTCGTTGTTGCGGCGGATGAAGCGACGAACGTTGAAACCGAACAGCAGGTCGTCTCCCGGATGGAAGCGCAGCGTCCGAAAGGGAATGCGGAACTCGGCGGTCCATCCTTGGGGATCGCGCGTCGCCGCGACATCCCAGATCCCATTCCAGTCCGAGTTGAGGTTGTCGAGATCGGTGAGCTGGGCGTCCCAGCGTGCGCCGTTGGGATTGGTCCCGAACACGAAGGCGCCGCGACGATCGTGGAAGCTGTCGATCAGAATCTGGACGTTGTCGTCACTGGACAAGTCAGCGTCGCGACGCAGCTGCCGGGCACGGACGCGCGAAGGGTCTGAGTCGTAGGCCCGTACACCGATGTATAGCGCGTCAGCATCGCGGATCGATTTGACGACCGTGCGTTGGCTCGCCGGAGCGCCGAGGAATGGCTCGCGCTGCCGAAAGGCGCTGATGGAATCGGCCGTGGACCAGTCAGGTCCGTCCAACCGCCCATCGAAACGGACCGGCGTGCTCGCGAGAGTAACACGCAACCGTGTACTGGCGTCGTTGAGCACTTGCTGCCCAGCGACGGCCGTCGGTAAGGCCAGTGCTACGAAAAGCGCGAGTAGGCGCCTACCGCGCTGCGTCAAGCGCTGCTCGCAAGCCTCGCAGAACCTCGGGGAGCGGTCCGTCCGCCCAGAAATGCATGTAGTAGATCCTCGGTTCGTCGCCGACGAGGTGGCTGTGCACGGCCGTTACGGTGATGCCGTGGGACGTCAGTGCTTCGAAAACCGGCGCCACCCTGGAACCGAGCACCGAGAAATCGCCCGTCGCGACGGCGCGTCCCGCGCCGAGATCTTGAATGTTGATTGGCGTCCCATAGCCGAGGGCGGGGGTGACGGTCTTGCCGTCCATGGTCACCGTGCCGGGGACCAGTACCGCGGAAAGCTGAGCGACCGCGCCCTGCGCCCGGCCCCGCAGGCCCAGCGTCCCGAACACCTGCGCCGTATCGATCGTCACGGGTGCGGCCGGGGTCGCGACCACCGGGCGGGGCGCAGCTGTGAACGAGAGCACGTGGTCGAGCCGGCCGGCGAGGTCCAGGGCGCTCCCTTCCCCGTGGAAGTGAACGTAGGTGATTTTCGGGTCGTCACCGGCGAGGTGGTTGTGGATTGCGGTTACCGCGATCCGCTGCCGCGCGAGCTCCGCCAGTACCGGCTTGAGCTCTGCGCTCGTGAGCACGAGATCGCCCATCATGGTGGCACTCGCACCGTCACCGCTGAACCCGGCCCAGGCGCCGAGCGCGAGCGCCGGTGACACGGTGACGTCACCGATCCGCAGCGTGATGTCGCGGCGTGGCCAGCCGTACCGGTAATAGCCTCCGGTCAAGATGCCTGATGTTTTGAGGATTCGTCCCACCGAGTCCCAGGGGGCACCCAGCGGTGTCTGGCTCCTCGCGACGATGGGAAATCCTCCCAGGACACAAACGGTCAGCAGCAATGCTCGGGTGTTCATGGACGGGAACTCCTTATCAAGGGACTCAATCTCCCGCGACGAGCGTGGTCGGTATGAACGGAGCTTCGTGGACAACCGCCGGCTTGCGCCGTGAGAGTACCAGCCACCACTCGCGCGCCGAGGTAATCACCAGCATCGCCACCACAGACATGAAAAACAGCGCGATCGCGGCGTTGAGCCGGTCGTTGAAAATCAGTCGCGCCGCAGTCGGATCGGTGGATGTTGCGAGCGACGCCGCGTGGGAGAGGAAGCCGAGCCTGGGGTCCGCGGAGAAAACCTTCTGATAACCTGCGGTCATCGTCACCGCGATCAGCCAGGCCAGCGGGCCCAGCGTGACCCAGGCGTAGCGCTGGCGGCCCATCTTGATCAGGATCGTCGTGGCCACGCACAACGCGACCGCCGCGAGGAGCTGGTTCGAGATCCCGAACAGTGGCCACAGCGAGTTGATCCCGCCGAGCGGATCCACGACTCCCTGCCAGAGGAAGTAGCCCCACGCCGCGCAGACCGCGCCGCTCGAGATCAGCACGCTCGGCAGCCACGATGTCTCGCCGAATTTCGGCCAGACGTGCCCGACGATCTCCTGCAGCATGAAGCGCCCCACGCGCGTGCCGGTGTCGATCGTGGTGAGGATGAAGAGCGCCTCGAACATGATGGCGAAGTGATACCAGAGTGCCGACAGCGTCTTGCCCCCCCCCCCGAGCGCGGTGGTCAGCCCCGAGAAGATGTGCGCGATCCCCACGGCTAGGGATGGGGCTCCGCCAGTCCGCGCGATCAGCGTCTGCTCCCCCATCTGCGCGGCCAGCGCCTGCATGTACTCCGGTGTGACCACGAACCCGGCTTGGTTCAGGACGTCCGATGCGCCGGCCAGGGCTGCGGGCGTCGTGTTCATGGCGAAGTAGACGCCGGGATCGAGCGTGCAAGCCGCGATGATCGCCATGATCCCGACGAACGACTCCATGATCATCCCGCCGTACCCGATCATGCGCGCGTCGGTCTCGCGCGTGATCATCTTCGGGGTCGTCCCGGAAGCGACCAGCGAGTGGAAGCCAGAGATTGCACCGCAGGCGATCGTGATGAACGCGAACGGGAACAGTTTGCCGGCAAACACGGGACCTTCGCCTGCCGTCGCAAACGGCGTCAGGGCCGGCATTCTGAGCGGCGGCAAGATGATCAAGATCGCGAGGCCCAGCACCACCACCGTGGTGATCTTCAGGAAGGTCGAGAGATAGTCGCGCGGGCAGAGCAGCATCCAGACGGGCAGCACTGATGCGATGAAGCCGTAGGCGATCATCATGCCGGTGAGCGCCGTGCCGCTGTGCGTGAACGCCGCCGCGAGCCCGGGATGGCTCGCGACGCTGCCCCCGCCGACCAGCGCGAGCAACAGCAGCACCGCGCCGATGATCGACGCTTCGCCGACTTTCCCCGGGCGCCAGCGCTTCATCCACCAACCCATCAGCAACGCGATCGGAATCGTGCAGGCGATCGTGAACAGCCCCCACGGCGACGCGCGCAGCGCGTTCACGACGATCAACGCGAGCACCGCGAGGAGGATGATCATGATTGCGAGCACTGCGATCATCGCGGTCGCGCCGGTGACCTTGCTGACTTCTTCCTTCGCCATCTGGCCGAGCGACTTGCCGTCGCGACGCAGCGAGCAGAACAGGATCGTGAAGTCCTGGACCGCCCCGCCGAGCACCACGCCGATGACGAGCCACAGCGTCCCGGGGAGGAATCCGAACTGCGCCGCCAGCACCGGACCCACCAACGGACCCGCGCCCGCGATGGCCGCAAAGTGGTGGCCGAACAGCACCCAGCGGTTCGTCGGCACGAAGTCGTGCCCGTTGTTGAATCGTTCGGCGGGTGTGGCGCGGCGCGGATCGAGCCCAAAGACTTTATTGGCGAGGAACTTCGAGTAGAACCGATAGCCGACGGCGTAGGTGCACACAGCGGCGATCAGGAGCCAGGCGGCGCTAATCGTCTCGCCGCGGGCCAGCGCCAGCACGCCGAAGGCAGCGGCGCCGAGCAGAGAGACGAGAGTCCAGCCCACAATGGACAGCGGTCGCACGCGGCGTAAGTTGCGGCGCCGCTTGCCGATGTTCAAGTTCGAACATAGGTTCGAACTCCTTGAGCCCCTCTGGTCCGTATCCCTGGTCGTCGAGCGGGGGGGGGCGCGCCGCCTCGGCGCCCGCGGTACAGGAGCGCCCCCAACCCCAGTCGAAGGTCGAGTCCCTCAAGGGACGCGTCGTCATGGTCACGGGTGGCGCGACGGGACTGGGCCGCGCGGTCGCGCTCGAATTCGCGCAGAACGGCTGCGGTGTCGCCTTCAATTACGTCGAGATGCCTGGACGCGAAGTCGGCCCGCAAGCGTTGCTGACCGAGACGGCGATCAAAGCATGCGGCGTCCCCTGTTACTCGGCGCTGTGCGATGTGCGTGAGATGGATTTGGTCGAGCACTTCGTGAGCGAAGTGCGCAGCAAGCTCGGCGGCGTCCACTACCTCGTCAACAACGCCGGCGTCACCCACGACGGGGCGCTCTGGCGACTGACACCCGAAGCGTGGTCGGAAGTGATCGACACGAACGTGACGGGCGCGTTCAACTGCATCCACGCAGTCGCCCCGCACATGCGCGCCCAGCGCTTCGGCAAGATCGTCAACGTCGCGAGCCATCAGGCCTTCCGGCCGGGATTCGGTATCGCCAACTACGCCGCGAGCAAAGCGGCGCTCATCGGTCTCACCAAGGCTGCCGCGGTGGACCTCGGCTCGGCGGGGATCAACGTCAACGCGGTCGCCCCTGGGTTCGTGAAGACGGAACTGCTGACGCAGCTGCCGCGCGAGGTGCTCGAGCGCGCCGAGCACGAGTCGGTGCTCGGCCGAGTGGCGGAGCCCGAGGATGTGTCCCGCGTGATCCTCTTTTTGTGCAGTGAAGCGGCGCGGCACATCACCGGACAGGTAATCGTGGTGGACGGCGGCCTCACGCTCGCTTAGATTCGGGCCGTGACGCGCCGCTCTACTAAGCTCTTACAAGCCAACTACTTCCTTATTCTTCTCGCCTCGCTGAGCTGCGGGGG
The DNA here is from genome assembly GCA_041499375.1 of Gemmatimonadota bacterium. Classification (GTDB taxonomy): domain Bacteria; phylum Gemmatimonadota; class Gemmatimonadetes; order Gemmatimonadales; family GWC2-71-9; genus 20CM-2-65-7. The sequence goes on along the minus strand of JBGQKD010000004.1, from coordinate 83,511 downwards.
GAAGAAGTCCGAGCAGCAGCCCACGCCCGCGCCCACAGCCCCGTTGCCGACGGCCGGCCTCGCGGGACAGCGCGTCGCTGTAACGCCGCTCGCGTTGGTCGCGGCGGAAGAGGCGCTGCAATGGGACTCGTTGATCGGCAACCGGCGCACCACGCTGGACAAGAGCGACAGCATCATCGCAACGCTGCTTGGAGCCCGGGCTCCGGAAGTCACCTGGGTTGGCCCTGCCGAGCTGCGGCACATCGCCCGTCGCGCACCCGGCATCGCCGCCGATCCCGACCAGATGGGCACCCCCTTTCTGCGCGCGTCGAACATCATCGATGTCCCGGATCCGCTGCGGTCGCAACTGCGTACGCTGATGGGGCTCGCGGGCGGCCGCTACCTGCTCGTGCCTGCGGGTCTCGTATTTCGGGTGGCGAGCCCCGGGGCCACGCCCCGGGGTACGTCCGCCCGTCCGGCCCTCGCCACCGCCGAGCTCTCCGTGGTCTTGATCGATTCGCGCGTCGGCAAGGTCGGGTGGCGCACCATCGCGCGCGGTGAGGGCGAGAATCCCTGGATCGCCCTCACGCGTGCGGTGAAAAGCCTGACCCCAGGCCTGCCATGACCGGGGAGGTCCGCGAAGCGACACTGATCCGCGGCGATGGCATCGGCCCCGAGATCACCGAGGCAACGCTCGAGGTGCTCGACGCCCTGGGGATGAAGTTCAACTGGGACGAGCAGTACGGCGGGATGGCAGCGGTGGAGAAAGCCGGCACGCCCCTCCCCAACGCCACGCTCGATTCGATCCGCCGCACCAGGCTCTGCCTCAAGGGGCCGCTCACGACGCCCGTCGGTGGCGGATATCGCTCGGTCAATGTCGCGCTGCGGCAGGAGTTCGATCTCTACGCCAACGTGCGGCCGACCAAGACGATCGTTCCCGGCGGCCGCTACGAGCACGTCGATCTCGTCATCATTCGTGAGAACACCGAAGGGCTGTACGTCGGCCTCGATCACACATTCAAGATCGGGACCGACCGGCGCGCGATGGCGCAGGCGATGTCGATCGTGACGCGCGAAGGCAGTGAGCGGATCGCGCGGTACGCGTTCGAGTACGCGAAGACGCACGGCCGCAAGAAGGTGACGATAGTTCACAAGGCCAACATCCTGAAGGCCACGTCGGGACTGTTCCTGGACGTCGCCCGGCGCGTCGCCGAGCAGTATGCGGGCTCGATCGCATCGGACGACAAGATCGTCGACAACACCGCGATGCAGCTCGTGATCAAGCCGGAGCAGTTCGACGTGATCGTCACGACCAACCTGTTCGGCGACATCCTCTCCGACGAAGCGGCCGGATTGATCGGCGGCCTGGGGCTCGCGCCCGGGGCCAACATCGGCACCCACGCCGCGATCTTCGAGCCGGTGCACGGCTCGGCGCCCGATATCGCGGGGAAGGGGATCGCGAATCCGTCGGCACAGCTGCTCGCCGCCGCGATGATGCTCGATCACGTCGGTGAGCTCGAGGCCGCCAAGCGGCTGCGCTGCGCCCTCGAGGCAACGATCGTACAGGACAAGATCCGCACACCGGATTTGGGGGGACGTGCTGCTACGGCCGAATTCGCCCGCGCCGTGGTTAAGCGGGTCAGGGCCTAGCCACCCGTGCGCCAAGTGCGGCACGGATACGGCGGGCATCGCGATTGGCGGGCTGTGCGCCAACTGCACGCGGCTGCTCGCGCGCCGGGCGAGCAAGATCGCGCGCCTGGTGGCCATGGGCACGACCGTGCCGCTGGCGGTGTATGTGACCCTGTCACTGCCGCGGGATCCGACGGTCCGCCTGGTCGGGGTGGCGAGTGTGCTCCTGTGGTACGTCTTAACGTTTCTCATAGCAAAACGCGTAACACTGGAGTGGATAAAATGAAAAAGACCGTGTGTGGTGCGTGGTGCCTGGTGGTGCTGGCCCTGGTTGCGGCTCCGCTTGCAGCACAAACATCCCTTTCCATTTATAGAGACGGCCGCGTGGTGGTGCGGCGCACTCTGCCGCAGGCGCTACAGCAGGGACGGAATTCCCTCACGCTGCGACTCGAGGCACTCGATCCGGCGACGCTGTTTTCGCCCGATACGTCCGTCTCCGTCAGCTCAGCGACAGTCCGCTATCCAAGCACTTCGACCGATGCGTTGGCAAACGCTGTCGGTCAGACGCTCTCATTCGTGCGCGCCAAGGGCGACACGATCCGCGCGACCGTCGTACGTGCGGATCCGCCGCAGTTCAAGCTGTCAGACGGTCGATTGCTGCTCGGCTTGCCCGGTGAACCGTTGTTTCTTGCCGAGCTTGTCAGAACGAGCCCCGAAGCGCAGGTCGTGCTCGATGCCTCGCGTGCGCGGCAGCGCACCGACATCGCATACGTCGCCCAGGGAATCACTTGGGAAGCCCTATATCAGGTGATCCTGACAGGTCCGAGAGCGCAGGTGACCGGAACGGCGACGGTGACATCGCAGGCTTTGCGCGCTGATAGCGCGGACGTGCAGCTCGTGGCGGGTGCGATCCAGCGGACGCGAAGCAAGAACCTCTACGGGGAGCAGGCGGCGAACGGCGTCATCGCGATACGCGGGGCCAACAGCCTGGCAGCTCAGGACGCCATGACTACGGAGGAAGCGGTCGGCGAGACGCACGTCTATCAACTCCCCGGTCGCCTTTCGATTGAACGCGGCGTCCCCGTTTCAACTGCGCTCTTTCCGCGCAGCTCCGCGCCCGTCGTTCAGGAGTTGATCGTCCCTGGCGTACTCCCGTGGCGTGGCTGGATGGGCCAAAACCCTGAACCGAACCGCGTGCCCGTGCAGGTCTGGTACACGATCAGGCGCGCCGCCAAGACACCGTTCGGCGATCGCCCACTCCCGGCTGGCACAGTGCAGCTCTATCAGGCCGACTCGAGCGGCCGTGTGCAGCTGATCGGCGAAGCGTCGAACGACCACACCGCACCGGGGAAGGATTTGCGCGTCCAGTCCGGCGATGCATTCGACGTTACCGCCGAGCGGGTGCAGACCGACTGGAATCAGGAGCAACTGCCGCCGATTCGACGCGGCATGCCGAATCGCCAACGCGTGACCGCGGCGTATCGCGTGACGATCACGAACGCGAAGGCCGAGGCGGTCAACGTGGACGTGCGCGAGGCGCACTTTGGCAGCTGGAAGATCATCGAAAGCAGCGTTCCCCCGGAGAAGCTGTCGTCGACCGAGTCCCGCTTCCGCGTTGCGGTGCCCGCGGGTGGCGAAGCGACGATGACCTACACGGTGCAAATCGAGCAATGACGATTCAGATCGCTCATATCGGGGATATGCATTTCGGCGGGCTGGCAAACGTGCCGGTGGTCGAGGCGCTGGAGCGCATGCTGCCCGATCTGCGCCCCGACGCCATCGTCATCGGCGGCGATCTCTCGCAGCGCGCGCGCCACGGCGAGTTCCAGCGCGGCCGCGCCTTTGCGAACCTGTGCCGCGAGACGGCCCCGGTCCTCGTCATCCCCGGCAATCATGACGTGCAGTGGTGGCGCCGGCCGTTCATTCCGTTCAGTAAGGAAGCGGTTTACGAGAAGTACCGCAGGTACTTCGGTGCCGACCTGACGCCGACGCTGACAATCCCCGGCGGCGCCGTGATCGCGTCCGTGCTGACGGCCCACGGCGTCGCGTGGGGCTCGCTCACCCCCCGACTGCGCGACATCGCCGTGAAAGGCCACCTTCCCAAGAGCGAGATGCAGCGGGTTCAGTCGGTCTTTGCCAACGCCGATCCGGGACTGCCGCGCGTGCTGGTGATGCATCACAACCTGCTGCGCGGCGAGCTGTCGAAGCGCATGGGCCTGGCGCGCTGGCGCCGCGCGCAACGCCGCATCGTCGAGGCGGGCACCGACGTCGTGCTCTGCGGACACGACCACGAGGAAGGGGCCGAGCAGCTCGACGGACGCGTCGCGGTGTCGACCGCCGGCACGCTCTCGACGCGGGCGCGGGGTGGGCGGCCCGTCTCATTCAACTTCGTCACGATTGATCCTGCAGCAGTGCAGGTGACCTTCTTCCGGTGGGATTCGGCAAAGCAACGGTTCCAGCCTTCGGATACGGCGGCTTTTGCACGCGGTCAGAAGAAGCCCGTCCCCCCGTCCGAAAAGCCCGTCCCCGTAGCACAAGAGTAAGGGTTAGTTTTGAAGCCCCGGGCCATGGGCCCGGGGCTGACCACCCTTGAACGAAATCCGCCAGGGTGGCGAGCCCCGCGGCCACGCCGCGGGGCAAACGAACCTCGACAGAGGCCCTGAATGCCCCCGAAGTTTACCGGCGTCGATTTCTACAACATTGATGGATTGTTGAGTGAAGAAGAGCGCGCCATTCGCGACACCGTGCGCGCCTGGGTGGACGACAACCTGATGCCCGTCATCGGCGAAGCCTACGTCGCCGGCAAATTTCCCAAGCAGCTCATCCCCGGTATGGCCGAGCTCGGCCTGTTCGGCGCGAACCTCCCCGAAGAGTATGGCTGTGCCGGCCTGAACAACGTCGCCTACGGGCTCATCATGCAGGAGTTGGAGCGCGGCGATTCCGGGGTCCGGTCCTTCGCCTCGGTGCAGGGCGCGCTCGTGATGTATCCGATCTACGCGTTCGGATCAGAAGAACAGAAGAAGGAATGGCTGCCGCGAATGGCGAGCGGCAAAGTGATCGGCTGCTTCGGCCTGACAGAGCCCGACTATGGCTCGAATCCGGCCGGCATGATCACCGTCGCGAAGGAAACAAAAGACGGCTGGGTCCTGAACGGCGCCAAGATGTGGATCACGAACGGCTCGACGGCCCAGGCCGCGATCATCTGGGCCAAGGCGGGCAAGATCGAAGATGCTGACTCGATCCGCGGCTTCATCGTGCCGACCGACACGAAGGGGTTCTCGGCCAAGGACCAGAAGGGCAAGCTCTCGCTGCGGGCAAGCGACACAAGCGAGCTGGTGCTCCAGGACGTTCATGTGCCGAAGGACGCGATCCTTCCCAAGTCGGGCGGGCTCAAGTCACCGCTCATGTGCCTCACGGCGGCGCGGTACGGCATCGCCTGGGGCGCCGTCGGCGCTGCGATGGCGTGCTACGACGAAGCGGTGAGTTATGCGAAGCAGCGCGTGATGTTCGGGAAGCCGATCGGGGGATTCCAGCTGCAACAGGCGCGCCTGGCCGATATGCTCACGGAAATCACCAAAGCCCAACTGCTCTGCCTCCGGCTGGGCCGCCTGAAAGACGATGGCAAGTCCACGCCCCAGCAAGTCTCACTCGCCAAGCGTAACAACGTGAACATGGCGACCGATATCGCGCGCGAGACTCGGCGCCTCCTCGGCGCGAACGGCATCCTGGCCGAGTACCAGGCGATGCGGCACCTCGCAAACCTCGAATCGGTGTACACCTACGAGGGGACGCACGACGTCCACACGCTGATCCTGGGACAGGAGATCACCGGCCTGAGCGCCTTCAACTAGAAACCCCCTCAGGCCGCGTCTCGTCATATCTGCCATGCATCTCGCGCTGTTACTCGTCCTCGCGCAAAGCCAATTGGTGGACATTCAGAACCTCTCTCCCCGCGACCATCGGGTGAGCGTGTTCGTGCTTGCGGCGCCGCAGGACCTCAAGGTGTCCGCCGTCGGCGCCGAGCCGTGGCCGGACCGGCTGCGCGGCCGCGACGACGACAATTGGCAGGACGACGAGCAGACGACCTGGCCGGCCGCGGCCTGGATCCTCGATGCGCGCACGCGCGCGGTCGTCTGGGACCTGCGTGCGGTGGACACGCGGCGCGAATCCAACGGCCTGCGCCGGTTCTCCGGCACCCTGCACCTCCCGGCCGGCACGTACGAGGCGCACTACGCGTCGTATCCCGCTTCGTCCGTCTCGTGGAACGGCGACATCAATATCAGCCTGAAGGAAATCATCCGGCTGGGCCGGCGCGTGAAGTATGGCGGTCCCTACGTCGAGACTGAGCTGTACAAGCAGTTCGGTCTCAACATCGAGGGCTCGGGCCGGATCGCTTCTCAAGACGAGATCAACGCCGCGCATGCGGCGTTCACCGCATCGGCGATCGCGACGCTCGTCCCCGACCGCAACAGCTCAATACGGAAGGGGTTCGAGCTCACCCGGCCCGCCAGCGTCGAGGTCTACGCCATCGGCGAGCTGCGGCGCGACGGCGAATTCGATTACGGCTGGATCATGAACGCCGACACGCGCAAGCGCGTGTGGACGATGACCTACGCCGGCACCGATCCCGCCGGCGGCGCGGCAAAGAATCGCATGGCGCACGAGACGCTGCAGCTCAAGCCAGGCCACTATGTCGCCTACTTCGTGTGCGACGATTCGCACAGCCCCGAGGACTGGAACAACGTGCCGGCGACCGATCCCGAGTTCTGGGGAATGACGTTGCGGGTCGCCGATCGTGCGGCGCGCGCGTCCGTCAGGCCATTCGAGTACGAACCCGTGCCGCAGGGCCAGACCATCGTCTCGATGATTGGGATCCATGACGACGAGATGCGGTCGTCAGGCTTCGCGCTGCGGCGTCCGATGGACGTGCACATCTACGCGTTGGGCGAGGGTAGCAGCGACAAGATGCACGACTACGCGTGGATCGTCGACGAGGAGCTGCACAAGCGGGTCTGGGCGATGCGCTACGAGGATACGGAGCATGCCGGCGGTGCCGAGAAGAACCGTCTGTTCGACGGAACGATCCATCTCGATGCCGGCAACTACCTCGTCTACTACCACAGCGATGACTCGCACTCCTACAACGACTGGAACGGTGCCCCACCTGCCGAAGAACGCTACTGGGGCGTCAGCATCTTCCCGGCGAGCGGTCGGCTGAATCCCGCCGACATCGGACCATTCATGCGCACCCGCGGCGCGGGTACCAACACGACGCTGGCGCAGCTCACCCACATGGGCGACGACGAAGACGCGCGTACGCCGCTGCGTCTTACCGAGGCGACGCGCCTGCGCGTCCTGGTGATCGGCGAAGGTCGCGACGGCGACATGTACGACTACGGCTGGATCGAGGACGCAGATGGCCAGACCGTGTGGAAAATGAAGTACGACGAGACCGACCCCGCGGGCGGCTCGGAAAAGAACCGCGTCTTCGACGGCGTGATCAGCCTGCCCGCAGGCAACTACGTCCTACGCTACCGCTCTGACGGCTCCCACTCGTACAACGACTGGAACGCCGACCCCCCCGACGATCCCGAAAGTTGGGGCATCTCTGTGTTCCGAATGGCGCGGCGCTAGCGTAGCTTTCCGTCCTCATGAAAATCGCTGTCTGCATCAAACGCGTGCCCGATTCGGAAACGCGCGTCAAAATCGCTGCCGACGGCAAGAGCCTCGACGAAGCGGGCGTGAAGTTTGTCCTGAATCCGTATGACGAATTCGCGGTCGAAGAGGCGCTGCGCCGCAAGGAAAAAGCAGGGACCGGCGAGGTCGCCGTCATCTGTCTGGGTCCGGCCGCAGCCCAGGAAACGATTCGGACCGCCCTGGCGATGGGCGCCGATCGCGGCGTCCTGTTGCAGGCGGACAGGATCCCTGCCGACCCATTTGAGACGGCCAAAGTCATCGCGGCCGAGCTGAAAAGCACGAGCTGGGATCTGATCCTGTTCGGCCGAATGGCGATCGACGACTACAACACCCAAGTCGGCCCGCTCGTCGCCGAGCTGCTCGGCCTCCCGTGTGTCACCGCCGTCTCGCATCTCGACATCGAGGGGACGAAGGGCGTCGCCGAGCGAGAGATCGAAGGCGGCATCGAAGTCGTGGACTTTCCGCTTCCCGCCGTGCTCACCGCGGACAAAGGACTCAACGAACCACGCTATCCCGCGCTCAAGGGCATCATGGCGGCGAAGAAGAAGCCGCTCGAGGTGAAGCCGGTGCAGCCGGGAGCCGGCGCTCTCGAGGTCGTCGCGCTCACTCCGCCACCCGATCGCAAAGCAGGCAAGATCGTCGGTGAGGGAGCCGGGGCCGTCGGCGAGCTGGTGCGGCTGCTCCGCGAAGAGGCGAAGGTCCTGTGACGACGCTCGCCGTGCTGGAGCAGCGGGATGGCGTGCTGCGCAAGATTTCCCATGAGGTGGTGACGGCCGCGCAGCGGCTCGGTGACGGTGTCGAAGCCGTCGTATGCGCGGCAGGAGCGGTGCAGGGCGCCGACCAGACCGGCAAGTACGGTGCCGACAGGATCGTCACGCTGACGAATCCCGCATTCGCCAAGTACGCTCCTGAGGGATATGCCCAAGCACTGGCCGAGCGTGCGAAGCAGGGCGCGTATCGCGCCGTCGTCTTCGCGGCGAGTGCTACTGGCAAGGACCTCGCCCCGCGCGTCGCGGCGAAGCTCGGCGTAGCCGTGGCCGCGGATCTCACAGATCTCGCGGCCGATGGCGGCGGCGTGGTCGTAACCCGGCCGGTCTATGCGGGCAAGGCGCTGCTCAAGGTGAAAGTTGCGTCGCGGCCCGCGGTGCTCTCGCTGCGGCCCAACGTTTTCACGCCGGTGGAGCGCCCCAAGGCGGGCGCCGCGGAAACGGTCGCCGTCACCGTCTCGCCGGGCCGCGTGGTCGTGCGAGAGATCAAAGCCGCGCCCGCGGGTACGCTCGATGTCGCCGAGGCGCAGGTGATCATCTCCGGCGGCCGCGGCCTCAAGGAGCCGGCCAACTTCAAGGTGCTCGAGGAGCTCGCGCGCGCGTTTGGGGGCCAGGCCGCGGTCGGCGCGTCGCGCGCGGTCGTGGATGCCGGGTGGCGGGCGCACGCCGATCAGGTGGGGCAAACGGGGAAGACCGTGAGTCCCTCGCTATACATCGCCGTCGGGATCTCCGGGGCGATCCAGCATCTTGCCGGCATGCGGACGTCGAAAGTGATCGTCGCCATCAACAAGGACAAGGACGCGCCGATCTTCAAAGTGGCCGACTACGGCGTCGTGGGTGATCTGTTCGAGATCGTGCCCAAGCTCACCGAAGAGATCCGCAAACTGCATGGATAAGATCGTCCCGGCTCAGTATCAGCCCGCGTTACCACTCGACAAACTGATTCTCCAGGAGGGCGCTGATGGCGCCGGGGGCGCCGGCGATCGCATGGAGCTCGACGTGCTCATCGTCGGCGCGGGGCCCGCCGGACTCGCTTGCGCGATCGAGCTCGCCACGCTCGCCAGGGTCGACGGCACTGAGCTCAACATCGGAGTCCTGGAAAAGGCGGCGGCCCTCGGAGAGCACTCGCTCTCCGGCGCCGTCGTCAACCCACGCGCATTGCGCGAGCTCTTCCCCGATCTCAAGGAAGGCGATTTCCCCTTCCGTGGACCCGTGACGAAGGAAGCGGTCTACCTGCTCACCAAGGGCGGCAAGCTGCGCCTGCCGACGCCGCCGACGATGCACAATCGCGGCTACTATGTCGCGTCGCTGTGCGAGATCGTGCGTTGGCTCGGCACCAAGGCCGAAGAGCTCGGCGTCAATGTGTTCACCGGCTTTCCGGCAGCGCAGCTCCTGGTGCGCGACACGGCGGTGGCGGGTGTACGCACCGCGGCCGCGGGACTCGATCGTGACGGCAAGCCGACATCCGCTGGTACGCCGCCCAACGATCTTGTCGCGAAAGTCACGGCGCTCGCCGAGGGGACGAGGGGCCTGCTGGCGCAGGCGTGGTGCCAGTGGCAGCGGGTCCCGTCCGAGAATCCGCAGATCTTTGCCCTCGGCGTGAAGGAGCTGTGGGAGACGAAGCAGCCGCTCGATCGTGTGATCCACACGCTGGGATGGCCGCTGCCGAGTGATGCATTCGGCGGCAGCTTCGTGTACCCGCTCGAACTGAATCTCGTCGCGCTGGGGCTCGTGGTCGGGCTCGATTACCGCGACGCAGCCCTCGACGTGCATGTCCTGCTGCAGCGGTTGAAGCAACATCCGCTGCTACGCGAGCTGCTGGCCGGCGGCGAGATGATCGAGTGGGGGGCGAAGACGATTCCCGAAGGCGGTTTCTACTCTCTCCCCGAGCGGCGCTCGGGCGCCGGTGTCGTGCTGCTGGGCGACGCGGCGGGGTTTGTCGATGTGCCGTCGCTCAAAGGGATTCATTACGCGATGCAATCGGGGATTTTCGCCGCCCGGGCCATCTTCCAGAATCTCAAGAGTGGCGCTGCGCTATCGGAGTACGATCGCCTGGTGAACGCGTCCTACATCGCCACTGATCTCTACCGCACGCGGAACATGCGGCTCGCGTTCCGCGACGGATTCTATCTCGGTGGAATCCAGGCGGCGCTCATGACGCTGACGGGCGGCCGGTTTCCGAATGGGAAGTATCGGATGCACGCGGACGCAGAAGTTGCGCGGTCGGTTTCCCCGGGTGTGCGTCCGGGGTCAGACGAGACGCCGCTCGGGGTCAGCAAGGTCGATGCCGTATTCAAGTCGGGAAACTCCACGCGAGACACGATCCCGAGCCACTTGATTGCGCCTCCCGATCTCCCGGTGGAGGTCGCCCGGTTCTACTCGCACGTCTGTCCGGCGGGCGTCTACGAAGCGGGGGAGGGCCGTCTCCGCATCAACGCCCCGAATTGCGTGGACTGTAAGGCGACGGACGTACTTGGACCGCGGTGGACGCCGCGCGAGGGCGGCAGCGGACCGAAGTACAAACGCATGTAATGCTAGGCGTGGATGTCCCTGAAGTAGTGGCGCGCGCGTTCCGCGAGCTGAGCGGTGGACATCGGCAGATTGCGTTTGACCCAGAGCATCGTCCGCTGCCCGCTCGGAAACCGAGCTCCGTCCTCCTTGGATACACCCGTCATCTGCGTCAGTGAAATCCCGAACATCTCCTTGCTGGCCCGATCGAGCGCGATGCCAAATCGCTCGTCTTCCGGCGTGCTCAAGATGTCGGAATGGGTGCGGCCTAACTCCTCGAGCGGGGCTGCGTACGAGTGCTCGGACTGCGTATCCATCGTGTAGCCACAGTAGAGCGAGAATGCGTAGGTGCCGGCCAAGGCATTCCAGAAGTCCTCGATCCGGATCGCGCCGGCGGTGTTCCCCGCTTGCCACAACGCATTCGCCATCTCGCTGTAGACCCGCAAGTCGCGGCCGGATGGCTGGAGGCGCGACAGGACGGGCGCTAGTGCGTTCCGAAACAGTGTCCATTCCGGCAGGCCGTCGGCAACGCATCGTCCAGTGATCTGCTCGGCATCGAGGACGGACAGCTGTCCCGGATCGCGCAGCGATTGCGGGCGGAATTTGCCCGCTGCCAGGCGTTCGAACAGCCGGTCCCGCTGATCGGCCCCCGCGATGACCACCACGCTGTCTCCGCGCTGCAAGCCCGCTTCGACGAACACGAGCGCCGACTCGGTGAGCGTGTCGCGACGACGATCTTGGCCTTCGGTTTGGCGGTGGAACTGGGCGAAATGGCGGCCGGTCGGCGCGTCAGTCAGCAAGTTGCTGCCAGAGGGCGCGGTCACTCGTGACGCCAATGGGCGAAGCTCATTGAGGCGAACAGTAGGAATCCATATTCCGCCACACAATCAACCGGTTGGACTAGCCCATCGGATGGAAATCCTGAAAGCTCAGTTTGATGCCGTCGATGATGAACTGGACGGCGATCGCGGCGAGGACCAAGCCCATGAGCCGGGTCAGGATCCGCATCCCCGTCTGGCCGAGCCGCCGCTCCACCAGGGAGGCCGCCGACAGCACCAAAAAGGTGATCAGCGCCGTCAGCACGATCGAGACGTAGACGGTCACCATCGCGGCGGTCGATTTCGCCCCGAGGGCGAGCACCATGACGGTCGAGATCGCGCCCGGCCCCGCGAGCATCGGCACACCGAGCGGCATGATGCCGATGTCGTCCTTCTGGATGCCCTCGGCGGTCTCGATCGGCGTCTCGCGCTGCTGGCTGCGCCGCGCCTGGACCATGTCGAGCGCGTTCAGGCCGATGAGCACGCCGCCCGCGATCTTGAACGCGCCGATCGTGATTCCGAAGATCTTGAAGATCAGGCTGCCGCCCAGCGCGAACGCGATGAGCGCGATCGCGCAGGTCCACGCCCCGCGCCGTGCCAGGACGCGCCGCTGCGCCGGTGAGTCGCGCGCCGTCATCGCCAGGAAGGTGGGGATGACCGCGAACGGATCCACGATGAACAGGATCGACGTGAAGATCAGAACCAGCTCGATCGCCCGCTCGGTCAATGCGCGAGCCCTCCAACCAGGCCGGCGCGAATACGCCGCATTCTCGCCGTGGGCGTCGGCACATCACGCAGCTGCGCGCGCACGCGATTGTACGTTCCGGCGGCGAAGCGAATCATGAATGGCCGGTCGCCACGCACGACCTCGACTACCACATCCGCACGCGGGCCGACCGCCCGCACCGCGGCGCTGACATCGGTCCCGTCGATGATGGAACGGCCGTTGATCCGCACCAGCTCGTCCCCGGTCCGGAGGCCTGCAGCCTCCGCGGCACTGCCCGGCGTGGCGACCGCACGCCAGCGGCCGCCCTGCACGGCCGGCGGGATCGAGCCGATGCGCGCGTCGATGTCGGGTGTCTCGGTGAACACCACCTTCCATCCGGCCGCGCGGAGGTAGTCGTCCCACGGAATCTCGGTCGCGCCGCTCACATACAGCCGCCAGAACTCCTCGAAGTTGGGCCCGGTCGCGCTGCGGACCGCCGCCACCAGCTCGTCGCGTGTGAAGCCGCGCTCGCCCGCGTAATGGTCGAGCAGGTAGCGCATCACATCGTCGAGCGATTTCGCGTTGTCGGTCGAGTCGCGGATCGCAAGATCGAGCAGGAATCCGAGCAGCTCGCCCTGCAGATAGTAGGAGATGACGTGGCTGTTGTTCACGACTGGTGAGTCCCATACGGTCCACGACGACCGCTCGGGCGAGACCAGCAGGCGTGCGGGATTGCTGCGGTAATTCCCGATGGAAGTGGCGAGGCCCCGGACGAAATCGTTGGGACTGTCGAGGCCGGCCCGCGCCAGAATCACGTCGGCGTAATAGTCGGTGACGCCCTCGCTCCACCAGAGATTGACCGTGCGCACTTCGTGCTCGTAGTCGAACGGACCGAGCTCGACCGGCCGGATGCGTTTGACGTTCCAGGCATGGAAGAACTCGTGCGCGCTCACGGCTTCGGCGCCGCGCGGATTGCGGGCGAGCGTCTCGGTGGTCACGCCAATCGTGGTCGAGTTGAGGTGCTCGAGGCCGCCGCCGCGGCCGCCGACGAAGATGTACGTGTAGTCGGCGTAGGGGGCCGAGCCGAAGATGCCGATCGCCGTCGTCGAGATGCGCTGCAACATGTCGACGAAGATCCCCGGGGCGTACGCGCGGCCACCGCCCAGATCGACGACGGCGCGATGCGGAGTGCCGGCCGCGTTGAACCGATACGTCAGGAACTTGCCCAGCAGGACCGGAGAATCGATGAGCACGTCGTAGGTTGGCGCCGCGTACGTGGTGCTGTCGACCGTCGTCGGAACCAGGCCCGTGGCGACGCGCCACCCTGCAGGCACCTGGAACGTGACTCGGGCCGGCCCGCGCTTCCAACCGTCGAGATACATGAAGGTGCGCGGACCATCCACGACTCCCGAGCTCGAGCGCAGGAACCAGCGGTTGTTGGGCCGTCGCCATTGGTCCGTATCCCGCAGTCCAGCGGTATAGCGCACCGTGATCCGGGCAGCGGCCTTGGCGTCGATGATCCAGGAGATCGGCGAATCTTGCTGGATGGGCAGGGAATCGCCCGCGGCGTTCACGGCGACGACGTCACGGACGTTTTGCCACGAATCCATGAGCCGATACGCGCCGGGCGCCCAGTTCGGAATAACGAGACGGCTGCGACTCGGCGGATTGGTGATTTGGAGCTCGACGAGATACGCGGACCGGTCCGTGGGAACGGTCACGCGGTACGAGAGCTGTGGACTGGAATCTTGTGCGCTGAGGAGCGCGACGAGCAGCAGAATCAAATCGCGACCTGCACGACCCGATCTTTGCCCGACTTCTTCGCATCGTACATCGCCTGATCGGCCCGCCGCAGGAGATCGTCGGTACTCGCCTCCGTTGCCGTGCAGGAAACCACGCCGATGCTCGCCGTCACATTCGGCGTTCCCTTGAACACGCTCCGCAAGCCGACGATGAGCCGTTTGGCCACGGCGTCCGCCACGTGCGCATCGGTCTCCGGCATGATAACGGCAAATTCGTCCCCCCCCAGCCGTCCGAGGACATCGGCCTGACGCACCGATGTGCGCATAGCGTCGGCGACGAGCTTCAGCACGGCATCACCCGTCTGATGGCCATGGGTGTCGTTGATGACCTTGAAGTTGTCGAGATCCATGTACATCAGCGCCAGTGGGCGCGGATACCGGCGGTTGCGGTCCAGCTCCTGGCCGAGCCGCTCGGCGAACGCTCGGGCGTTCAGGACGTTGGTGAGCGGATCCTGAATGACCAGGCGCGCCATCTGCGCCTCTCGGCGTCGCAGGGTCTGGAGCCCCGCCATCGCAAGCCCCAGGACGGCGAGGTACGCCAGCGCGGTCACGATGCGCCACACCATCGGCGTGTCAGCCGGCATCTGAACCCAAGCGATCGCCTCCCGAAATCCCGTGGTGACCACGGCGAACAGGATTCCCCAGGCCAACCCTTCGGTCCAGGTGACGAGGAGGACCGGGATGATGTACAAGATCCCTAGCCTCGCTGCTGGCGGAGTTACCGCGTTGACCCAGTACACGACGAGGGTCAAGAGGATGTAGCCCGTCAGGCGCAGCGCGCGGCGCACGGCGGGGGAGCCGAGGACCGCCATCAGTAGGGTGGTTCCGCGACGTGTTGGGGGTCGTCGAGCATGATCGCCGGCAGCTCAGTCCCCACGGGAACTGTCGGCATCTCGGCTGGGACGATGAGCAGGGCGTTCGCGCGCGCCATACTGGTGAGAATGCCAGAGCCCTGCGGCCCTGTCAAACGAGCCTCCCCTTCCTCTACTATTGCGCGCAGGTAGTGTCGCAGCTTGGGACCGAGCGTGATTGGCTCGCGAACGATAACGGGCACCGTCCGGCGAAACGGCAACGCGTGTCCCTGCAGGCGCCGAATCGCGGGGCGCACGAATAGCTCGAACGTCACCATCGTGCTCACCGGGTTGCCCGGCAATCCGATCCACGGGACTCCGTGGAGCAGACCGAATCCGACCGGTGCGCCAGGCCGCATGGCAATCCGCCACAGCTTGAGCTCCCCGCCCAGCTCCTGCAGCACGTCGCGCACGAAGTCGTGCTCGCCCACGCTCACACCGGCGGTCGTGACCAGAAGATCAGCGCCAGCGGTGCCGCGCAGGTGTTCGCGGAGGCTCTCCTTGCTGTCACGGGCGATCCCGAGGTTGATGGGCTCGGCGGCCGACCGGCGAATCAAGGCATCGAGCGTGTAGGAGTTCGAGCTCGCGATCTTGGTGCCCGCGAGAATCGCGTCGCGCTCCTCGAGCTCGGCGATCTCATCGCCCGATCCCATGAACGCGACGCGAGGCCGGCGATGCACGAGCGGTGCATCGTACGCGATCGACGCCAGCACACCGAGCTGCGCCGGGCCGAGCGCCGTGCCGGCGGGCAGGACGACCGCGCCTTTGCGGATGTCCTCGCCGCGGCGCCGGATGTTCTTCTTCGCGTCGCGCGCATTGCGGATCGTGACGAGGGCTTTGGATGGCTGTGCGGTGTCTTCCTGGCGGATCACCGTATCGGCGCCTTGCGGCAATGGTGCGCCGGTGAAGATGCGGGTCGCCTGCGCCTTGCCTACGGTCTTCTGCGGAAACTGTCCGGCTGCGATCGTCTCGATGACGTCGAGGTCGGTCTCGGTCTCTTGGAGATCGGCACTCCGGACCGCATAGCCATCCATCGCGGAATTGTCCCACGGCGGCAGGTCGAGCGGACTGGTCACGTCCTCGGCGAGGACCGCATCGAGCGCCTCGCGCAACGGCCGGCGAGCGGGAGGGAGCGGCCGGCAGTCTGAGAGGATGATCCTGGCGGCCTCAGCTGGCGTCATGGGGGGAGTATCTTCGCGCGATCCCACGCGAGATTGGCGATCGTCACGAGCCAGGCGGTGTCGCTGAACCGAAAGACGGGGATCGGAAGGCGCAGGGTACGGTCGTCCGTGACCATCGCGACCCAGTCGGCAGGATCATGCACCGCGGGATCGAATATCGGTTTCGGTCCCGCCACCGAGCGATACACCTCGATCTTGGGAAGCGGCGCGCGCTTGAATCCTTCCACGAGCACGATGTCGGCGTCGCTGAGATAGCGCTGCGCGAGGGTGATGGGATCGGATTCCGCTTCCGTGCGCTCGAACAGCACCCGCTGCCCCGGAGCTTCCATCAGCACCCGCTCCACTCTCCCCTCGTGCCAGTGCCGCCAGGTATCCTTGCCCTTCTGATCCATGTCGGCGGGGTGCGATCCGTGCTTGATCGTCATCACGCGGAATTTGCGACGCACGAGCTCCGCCGCGAGCGCGACCAGAAACGTCGTCTTGCCCGCGTTCTTGAGGCCGATGATGGAGATCATGCGCGTCGCCGCCACAACGCCTCCGCGCGCTCGAGTTCGTCCGGCGTGTTCACGTTAAAGAACAGCTCGTCGGGGTCGCCGAAGCCCCGAACCTGGGCGAGGGAGAGGATACCGACCCTTACATCGGTGTGGAAGGAGATGGCTTTCAAGTCCCCGGTCTCGAGCCGCCGCGCGATTGCCGGGCCACACGCCGGGCCATACACGGCGCAGAGCGGTTCCAACCCGCACCGGCCGGAGCTCTCCGGAAGAAACGCGTCGCAGTTGCCGGCCCTGGCGCCATCGACCAATGCTCGCAGCAACGCGTCGGGAACGAATGGCATGTCCCAGGCGACGCACAGGACAGACCCGGGCGCAGCCGTCACAGCCGTGTAGATCCCGCCCAAACTACCGAAACCCGGCCGTGCGTCTGGAATGGTCTTCAGATCCGGGCGCCACGCGGAGGCACCGGGCGCGTTGGCGATCAACAATGGAAGCGCGCCGGTCACGGCCTGCACACCATCGACGACGCGGTCGAGAATGCGGGCTCCGCCGACCGACAGCAGGCCTTTGGGGACCCCGCCGTATCGACTGGCGGCGCCCCCCGCCAGGACAGCTCCCCGCATCTAGACCCCGAGGTGACGGTGTTCGACGGCGAGGCAGTGATCCATCACGAAGGGGATGCCCACCTTGGCCGCGCGCGCCTGCGCCGCCGCATCCACGACGCCTTGCTGCAGCCAGATCAGCTCCGGCTTGAGCGCAATTGCCTCATCCACGACGGCACCCGCGAGCTCGCTGCGGCGAAACACGTCCACCACGTCGATGGTGTGATCGCGCGCCGCATCGGTGAGCGTGCGGTAGCTCTTCTCGCCGAGGACTGCGTCATGACCCGGATTCACCGGAACGATTTTGTATCCCGAGCGCTGGAGATAGCGCGCGACGGAATTGCTGGGCCGCATCGGGTTTGGTGATAATCCCACCACTGCGATGGTGCGCGCCTTGCGGAGCAGGGCGCGGACGGCCTCTTCTTCGGCGGGTGTCATGACCCGCGCTTGTGCACGTGCGGCGTGCCGCTGACCGCGCGGCCGACGAGCACCATCCCGGAGCGCTCGGCGATGGTCACGGCGAGCGTGGACGGAACGCTCGGCGTTGCGACCCAGGCGAGTCCTGCCCGTGCCGCTTTGAACGCCAATTCGGCCGAGATCCTGCCGGTCACGAGCAGCCCCAGCCCCCGGTTCTCGATCGGTGTCCGCGCGAGCACCGCGGCACCGATCACCTTATCGACCGCGTTATGCCGGCCGATGTCCTCGGCGTGAAAGAGCAGCGTATGGCCGTCGGTGAGCGCGGCGGCATGAATGCCGCCGGTCTCGTTGTAGCGTGCGCCCGCCGCAAACAGCTCCTTGAAGCGCGCGCGCAGCGTTTCGGGGGCTGGAGGATCGCCGCGCAGCGGTGGCGAATGGGCCATCGCATCGGGGTCTGCCAGCATCGTGGCGACCGCGCCGCAACCCGACGCGAGCACCGGCTTGCGACGTTCACCTTTCACCCGCGCCACTCGCTCCGGCTTCACGTCGGCCCAGAATCCCAGATCGGGCGCGCAGGGACGCAGCTGCAGGAGGTCGTCGAGTGACGCGATGTATCCCTCACCGTGGAGCCAGCCCACCACCAGCTCTTCGAGCTGATCGGGCGTGCACATCCACGTGACCGCGGGCTCGCCATTCACCTCGAGCCAAACGGGCCACTCTTCGACCACCGCCGAGTCGGCGCGCATCCGGCCCGAGCGATCGCCCGGTTTACGATTCGCCGCGGTATTCGGAGTAGTGATTGGGACTCTCCTCGATGCGTACGCAGTGCAAACCAACGCCCGCAGGCAAGGCACCGGCGATCCGTTCCCACTCTTGCAGCGCGAGCGCCTCGCCGGTCGCGACCCACTTCCCATCGGCGAACGGCGCGATGTCCGCGTTGATGTGGCGCCCGTCGAAACGGCCCACGACTTCACGCTGCAGCAGCGACTTGAGTACGGGCAGGCTCATCACGCCGCCGCGTGCCGGATCGAACACACCCTTCACGGTCACGGCACAGCGATATCGATGGCTGTGGTCGCTCGTGGCCCCGGCAAACTCCGGGGTATTGGGAAACCGGTGCGTCGCGGTGAATTCGACGATCCTGGTCAGATACGCTGTCGGCATTCCTTAGAATACCTGGACGGCGGTGGCCTTGAAAGAGAACACGACCGCGCCGCCGGGAGTGAGCGCGAGATCGCGTGCGGCCTCGGCGGTCACGGCGGCGATCAGCTCTACACCGCCCATGTCCGCCCGAACATGCACGCCGGCGCCGCGGTGCTCCATGGCCAGACCCGTGACTCGACCCTTGAAGACGTTGCGCGCGGATGATGGGAGCGGCTCGCGGCTCACGAAGATGTCGGTGGGCGGGACCGCCACCACCACTGGACCGGCGCGATCGGTCATGACCACGAGCTCGAGACTCCCGACGCGCGCCGTCTTCACTCCCTCGCCCGCGGGAAGCTCGACGCGAAACAGGTTCTCGGGCGTGACCGGGGACAGGCGGCCATCTGCGAGCGCGCGGATGTCGTCGCCCCAGCGGTAGGCGTCTTCGAGCTGGTGTGATGCGATGCAGACGGCAAAGGGACGGGCCGCTCGCTCTGCGGCGAGAGCGCGGTACAGCGCGCCCGCGGCGGCACGGTCGGCGGAGCTGGCTGGTTCATCCAGCAACAGGACGTCAGTCCGCAGCGCGAGCGCCCGCGCAACAGCCACGCGTTGGACCTCGCCGTCGGACAGCTCGTGACGGCGGCGCGAGAGCAGCGACTGGAGTCCGAGGCGGTCCACCACATCCCCGATGATGCCATTGGCCGCGTTGCGTCCCATGTCCCGGACTTGAAGACCGTATTCGAGATTCTCTCGTACAGTGCCGCGAAACAGAATCGGCCGTTGCTCGACCAGCGTCACGCGCCGGCGTAGCGACGCGGGTGGACGCCGGGGCACGACGGCGCCGTTCAAGAGCACCTGGCCTTCTGTCGGCGCCTCGAGGAGCGCGAGCAGGCGAAGCAGCGTGCTTTTTCCGGCCCCGTTGTGCCCGACGACCGCCACCGTTCCCGTGCGGGGCACCGTGAACTGCTCGAGGTCGAGCACGACGCGTACTTCATAGCGGTGCCGGACGCCGCGCAGCTCAAGCATGGCCCCCGCCCTCCCCGCGTCCCTGCAGCACTTGCAAGGCAATGTTCACGACGAGCGCCAGCAGCAACAGCACCAGGCCGAGCGCGAGCGCCAGGCCGAAGTCGCCTTGCGCGGTGTAGAGCGCGACGGCGGTGGTCAGCGTGCGCGTGGAGCCGCGGATGTTGCCGCCGACGATCATCGCCGCGCCGATTTCGGCGACGACCTGGCCGAAGGCCGCGGTAATGACGGCGGCGAGCGCGAAGCGCGCTTCGCGCGCCACTGTCCAGGCTGTCCGCCACGATCCCGCCCCCAGCGTCTCGGCGGTGCGGCGGATGCGTGGATCGACGCCTTGAATGGCGGCGGCCGACAGCGCCGCGGCGATCGGCAACGCCAGCAGCACGTCCCCGACGACGATCGCCTGCCAGGTATAGAGCCACCCCAGGCCACCCAGCGGGCCGCGTCGTGAGAGCAGGCCGTAGAGCAGCAGGCCGACGACCACGGTCGGGAAGGCGAGTGCGGTGTTGACCATCGTCAGCGCGGCGCGTCGTCCCCAGAAGCGTCGCGTGGCGAGGAAGTAGCCGAGCGGCAGCCCCACGGTGCAGGAGATGACTGTCGCAACGACCGCAACTTTGAGAGTGAGAAGAGCGATCCCGTAAACCTCGGAATCACCCGCAACGAGTAGTCCCCACGCCCGCCGGAAGCCTTCGCCTAGAAAATCCATCCAATGCCAAGACTGATCCAGGGATGGAGCGTCCAATCGTTGAGCGATTGGGTTAGAGGCAACACCGTCGAATGGTCAGAAGCCTGCTGGATATCGTGGAAGGAAAGCGGGTACTTGAGCCGCCAGAGCTGCGCGCGGATGTCGACGTTGACCAACACGCGGCGGGCGGGATACCAGCGCACGCCGGTCGAAAACGCGGGCGTCAGCTTGGTGCCGAAGTGGTAGCCGCTCGTCGTCGTGTCCCCCGGCGAATTCACGTCAAAAACCAGCCCGAGCCCGGTCCCCACGTAGGGAGCGATCCCGTGCCATGTCTTTCCCCCCGAGAGCCGCAGCTGCATCCCGACGTCCACCGACGCGAGATCGGACGTAAACGGCCCGGTGCGCCGAGCGGGGGATGAGGAATCGGCGCGGGGATTGATGATGAACCGGTCGCCATGGAGGTAGGCGCCGGTAAACTGGAAGTGGAGCGTGTGGCCGGCCGGGATCTCGTAGCGCGCACCGAACGTGAGGGCATTGCTCGTGCCGGCGCCCGCGACCCCACGGTCCGCGCCCAGGTGGCCGACAAAGAACACCGGCCCCGAATGCAGGAGGATGTCGCGGTAGGGCGGGTGCTCGGGGTCATGGCCGACCTGCGCAGAGGCTAAGTGGTATGAGAGTAAGAGACAAAGAAAAACAAATGCACTCAGACCTCGAAGCACTCTTAGCCTCTTACTCATCTTAGTCCTTAGCCTCTTTCATTGATACGTCCCTGAGATCCCGTCCCGTCATTTCCTTTGGCGGCTCAATACCCATGAGCTGCAAGATCGTTGGTCCGACGTCGCGAAGCGAGCCACCGGTACGCAAATGTCGCTTGGGGGCACCGTCGCCCACCATGACCAATGGAACGGGGTTCGTGGTGTGCGCGGTGTGCGGGCCGCCCGTGGCGGGGTCGATCATCAGCTCGCAGTTGCCGTGATCCGCGGTCACCAGAACGGTGGCGCCGGCCGAATCGGCCGTGGTGAGAACCCGCGCGAGACACTGGTCGACCGTCTCGACCGCCTTGACCGCCGCCGCCAGAACCCCGGAGTGCCCGACCATATCGCCATTGGCGTAGTTACACAGAATGAAATCGTGTTGTTTCCCCGCAATTGCATTGCACAGCACGTCGGTCACGCCCGGCGCGCTCATCTCCGGCATCAAGTCGTAGGTCGCGACTTTCTGCGACGGGACGAGCAAGCGCTCCTCTCCCTTGTAGGGCGGCTCGTAGCCGCCGTTAAAGAAATACGTGACGTGCGCGTATTTCTCCGTCTCGGCGGTGCGGAACATCGTCTTGCCGTGGTCCGAGAGCACCTCCGCGACGATGCGTGATAGTACGATCGGCTCGAATGCGGCGGGGAAGGGCAACCTCTCGTCGTAGCGCGTCATCGTCACGAGCCGCACCGCGGGCCGGCCGGTGACGTCGAACCCGTCGAAATCCGGACTGGCCAGCGCCCGCACGATCTGGCGCATGCGGTCGGCGCGGTAGTTGAAACAGAAGATTCCGTCGCCGTCGCGAATGAGCGGCGCACCGGTGATGACGCGGGGCTTGACGAACTCGTCGGTCTCGCCGGCAGCGTACGCCTGTTGGATCGCGGTGATGGGGTCGGGGACCTGAATCCCGACGCCTTTCACCATCGCGTCGTACGCCAGCTTGGTGCGCTCCCACCGCTTGTCGCGGTCCATCGCGTAATAGCGTCCGACGACCGTGGAGATGGCCGTCCGGCCGTCCGGCCGTTCGACCGCCCTGAGCAACTCCTCCATGAACGCGAGACCAGACTTCGGCGGCGTGTCTCTACCGTCGAGCCAGGCGTGAATCGCGACCGGCACTCCAGCCTTACGGCCCATTTCGACGGCGGCGAGCAAGTGCTTGTCCAGCGCGTGTACGCCGCCGGTTCCAATTAGTCCCATGACATGCAACGTGCCGTCGTGCCGACGTGTATCCTCGACCAGCTGCAGCAACGCCGGAATACGGAAGAACTCCCCAGACTCGATGGACTGTGAAATGCGGACGAGGTCTTGAGGCACGACTCGGCCGGCGCCGAGATTCAGATGGCCGACTTCGCTGTTGCCGATCTGTCCCTCGGGAAGACCGACGGCGAGACCGGATGCCTCGAGCAGCGTGCGCGACGCGCGGTCCCACAGCTTGTGCCACACCGGCGTCTGACCGAGCTCGATGGCGTTGCCGTCGCGGCCCGGTCGGAAACCCCACCCATCGAGCACGACGAGGACCACCGGAGGGGGGGCGCGCATGCTGCGGGTCGTTGTCATATTGAAGGGGATGCAAGTTAGCCAGATCACTCCCGTGCTACTAGCGCTTCTGGGGCTTGCGACGCCGCAGGTCGCGGCTTCCCAGGGCGGCAACCGGTATCGCGTCAACGTCGATAATGCGTGGTTCTATCAGGACGTTGCGGGCCGGCGCATCGCGCGGCTCGCGCGGGGCGCCACCCTGCCTGGCGGCGCAACTCGCAACGACTGGATGCAGGTCTTGCTCGAAGGCTGGATCTTCTCCTCGTCCGTCGGCCCGAGCGATCGGCCCGACTTCGACTTGCTGGTGACCCGCTCGCCCAACGAAAACCTCCGCGCCGCGCCGGCGGGACCGTTGGTCGCCGAGCTCTCGCAGGGATTCGGACTCAAGCGCGCATCGCCCGACAGCGGCGGCCAGTGGGTGCATGTAACACGTATCGGCTGGGTGCAGCGCAGCGCGCTCACACCCCTCGCCGACATTGTGGCCACGCGGACAGTGGACCCTGGCGACAGCGCCGCAGACACGAGCAAGGGTAGACCCACGCCGGCGCCACGCCCCGGCGCCGACACGACGCGCGTCGACAGCACCCGCGCGCAACCGGTGCGCATGACAACGCTGTACCGCGCACCGGACGGCCCCGAAGCCGGCACCGTGGCGACCGATACGCCGCTCCGCGTCCTGAGCCGCAACGGCGAGTGGACCCGCGTGCAGTTCGAGGGCTGGGTCAAAGGCGGCGATCTGCAGGCCGCGCCCGCCGGGGTGCTGGTGGGAGTCACCGCCGCCGAGCTGCGCGCCGAGCCGCAGCGCTACGCGGGGCAGGTGCTCCGCTGGAATCTCGAATTCATCGCTATCCAGAAAGCCGATGACTTGCGGCCCGACATTCCCAGCGGTGCTTCGTACGTGCTCGCGCGCGGACCGCTGCCCGAACGGGGTTTCGTGTACGTCGTCGTTTCCGATACCAAACTGCCCGCATTCCGCGCGCTCACGCCGCTCGTCACGATGACGATCACGGCGCGGGTGCGAAACGGCCGCAGCCGCTATCTCGGCAACCCGGTCGTGGACCTGATTTCGTTGGAGGGAGGCGTAACCCCGTGAACGACCTACTGAATGAGCGCATCCGGCGTAAGCTCGAAGTGATGCCGGACGAGCAGGCCTACCAGGTGCTCGACTATATCGAATTCCTCGAATCGAAGTACTCGCAACGGGCGGCCGGCGCTCCCGCCTTCCAGAAGGTCGCGGAAACACTGGAAGACACGATGCGCGCTGGACGCGTGCCGATCACGATCATTCGGGGAACGATGGATGCGGTCGGAAAGGCCGGCCGGTTCTTCGAGGGCCTGGCCGCGGCCGGGAAAGCCGCCGTTGAGGAGGCCAGGAAACAGGCTGCCGCGCCGGCTCCGGCTCCCGCTCCCGAAAAACAGGTTGAGGAAACGAAGCCCCCCCAGTAACTTCCGAGATGGGAACCTTCCGACCCGATGTCGCCCTCACCTTTGACGACGTCCTGCTCGTGCCCCGTCACTCGACGGTGCATCCCCGCAACGTCGCCGTGGCCAGCCGCTTCACTCGCGCCATTCCCCTGAACATCCCGATCGTTTCCGCGGCCATGGATACCGTGACCGAAGCGGAGATGGCGATGGCCATGGCGCGTCTGGGCGGGATTGGCGTCATCCACAAGAACATGCCGATCGACCGGCAGGCGGCCGAGGTCGACCGGGTGAAGCGCAGCGAATCGGGAATGATCATGAACCCGATCACGCTGGGACCCGACCGCCCGCTGCGGGAAGCGCAGCAGCTGATGGTGCGCTTCAAGATCTCGGGCGTGCCGATCGTCGACGGCGCGGGGAAACTGGTCGGCATCATCACGAATCGCGATTTGCAGTTCGAGCGCGAGCTCGACCGGCCGATTCGCGACGTGATGACGAAGGACAAGCTCGTGACCGCGCCCATCGGCACGACCCTCGACGAGGCCGAGCGCATTCTCGCGAAACATCGCATCGAGAAACTGCCGGTCGTGGACAAGCAGGGCTTGCTGAAGGGTCTCATCACCATCAAGGACATCTTCAAGCGTCGCCAATACCCGGACGCCAATAAAGACCAGCACGGCCGGTTGCGCGTCGCCGCGGCCGTCGGCGGGACGCCGGACGCGCGCGCGCGCGCCCAGGCGCTGGTCGACGCCGGGTGCGACGTAATCGTGATCGACTCGGCGCACGGCCACAGCCAGGGCGTGCTGGACACGGTCGCCTGTCTGCGCGACGTCTTCCCCGACGCGCAGCTGGTCGCCGGCAACATCGCGACCGAAGCCGGCGCCCGCGCTCTGGTCGAGCGCGGCGTCGAT
Organism: Gemmatimonadota bacterium; assembly: GCA_041499375.1. Taxonomy (GTDB): domain Bacteria; phylum Gemmatimonadota; class Gemmatimonadetes; order Gemmatimonadales; family GWC2-71-9; genus 20CM-2-65-7. Next base: position 58,593 of record JBGQKD010000004.1, on the reverse strand, counting down.
GCCGTGAAAGTCGGCGTGGGGCCGGGGTCGATCTGCACGACCCGGGTCGTGACCGGGATCGGCGTCCCGCAGATCACCGCCATCGTCGATGCCGTGCGGGGCGCGGGCGACATCCCCGTGATTGCCGACGGCGGCATCAAGTACTCCGGTGACGCGGTGAAGGCGCTCGCCGCGGGCGCCGAGAGCGTCATGATGGGCTCGATGCTGGCGGGCACCGAGGAGAGTCCGGGCGAATCGTTCCTGCTCGAGGGGCGGCGCTTCAAGGTGATCCGCGGGATGGGCAGCCTGTCGGCGATGGAGGAGGGATCGGCGGACCGCTACTTCCAGGAAGGCGAAGTCTCGATGCAGAAGCTCGTCCCGGAGGGGATCGAAGGGCGGGTCCCGTATCGGGGGCCGGTCGCCGACGTGGTGTACCAGATGGTCGGCGGGCTGCGGAGCGGAATGGGGTATTGCGGGGTGTGCGATATCGCTGCGCTGCGGACCGAAACCGAGTTCATCCGGATCACGACTGCGGGGCTGCGTGAATCGCACCCGCACGATGTGGTGATCACGCGCGAGGCGCCGAACTACAGCCTGTAGTACTGCTTCGGGTTTCGTACTGATCATTCAACGCTAACCTGCGTCTCTATTGACAGATCGCCGGCCCGGGCGAACCTTGGGTCGGTCCGTGCCGTCGATTCGTCACTTCTCGCAACTGGAGTCCGCATGAACCTGTGGGCTACGAAACCCATCGCCCAACTCCGCGCCGAGGCCGACGAGGCGGGCGAGCACCAGCTGAAACGGGCGCTCACCCCGCTCAACCTGATCACGCTGGGCATCGGCGCCATCATTGGCGCGGGCATCTTCGTGCTCACCGGCCAGGCCGCGGCGCTGCACGCCGGACCCGCCGTCCCGGTCTCGATGGCGCTCGTCGGCATCGCCTGCGCCTTCGCGGGACTGTGCTATGCGGAGATGGCGTCGGCGGTGCCGGTCGCCGGCAGCGCGTACACCTACTCGTATGCTACGATGGGTGAGTTCATCGCGTGGATCATCGGGTGGGACCTCGTCCTCGAGTATGCGGCCGGCGCGGCGACGGTGGGAGTGGGTTGGTCGGGCCACCTCGTTTCGTTGCTCAGCCAGTTCGGCATTGCGATTCCTCCCCATCTCGCGGCATCACCCACGCAGTGGTGCACCGGTCTTCAGGTACAACAGGCGGTGGCGGGATGTGGCCACACGGGGCTCAACTTCACGGGCGCGTGGGTCAACCTCCCGGCAGTCTTCATCGTCGTCCTGATGTCCACGATCCTCGTGATCGGCATCAAGGAGTCGGCGAGCGTCAACAACATCATCGTGATCCTCAAGGTCACGATCATTCTCCTGATCGTCGCGGTGGGCCTCGGACACATCAATCCCGCGAACTACAAGCCGTTCATCGTGCCGAACGCGGGCGAGTGGGGCACGTACGGTATCTCCGGCGTGTTACGCGGCGCCGGGCTCGTCTTCTTCGCCTACATCGGATTCGACGCCGTATCCACCGCCGCGCAGGAAGCGCGCAATCCGCAAAAGGACATGCCCATCGGCATTCTGGGATCGCTGGCGATCTGTACGATTCTCTACATCGTCGTGTCGGCGATTCTCGTCGGAATGGTGCCGTACAGCGAATTGAACCTGCCCGCGCCGGTCGCGTACGCGATGGAAAAAGTGGGCGCGCCCCACTGGGTTCGGATCTCGATCGACGTCGGCGCCGTGCTCGGCCTCGCGTCCGTGATTCTCGTGATGCTCCTGGGTCAATCGCGCGTGTTCTACTCGATGTCGCGCGACGGCTTGCTGGGGAAATGGGCCGGCGCGGTCCATCCGAAATACCGCACGCCCTACCTCTCCACGATTTTCACCGGCATCGCGGTGAGCTTCGCCACGGGACTGCTGCCACTGCAGCTGCTCGGCCAGCTCGTGAACATCGGCACGCTGCTCGCGTTCGTCCTCGTCTGCGCGGGCGTCATGGTGCTGCGCAAAAAGCGGCCCGATCTCGACCGGCCGTTCCGCACGCCGTGGGTGCCGTTCGTGCCTATCATGGGAGTCCTGTGCTGCTTGGGTCTTATGGCGACATTGCCCGGCGACACGTGGATTCGGTTGATCGTGTGGCTGCTCATCGGCTTCGGGATCTATTTCGGCTATAGCCGGAAGCACAGCCGCCTGCAGAAAGAGCTGGCGGGGGGAGCGGGCGGTGGGCCGAGCGCCCCACGTATGGGTGGGGGTGGGGGTGGGGGTGGGGGGATGCGAGGCCAGCCGCCGCGGTAGACAGATCAGCAATACCGGCGCCGGTCGAGAACACGTCCCAAGGAGCTAGATCGGCGCCGGGTACGAGGCGATTATCTTCCCCAAAATGAATTCGAACGGCGTTCCCGTTCCGCCGCACCGCGCGCAAGCGGCGCGCGATGTAGCCGCGGCGCTCACGGGCGCCCGTCACGTCGTGTTGACGACGCATGTCAACGCCGACGGCGACGGCGTCGGCAGCGAGATCGCGTTGTGGTATCTCCTGCGCGCACGCGGTGTCTCGGTGACCATCGCGAATCCCACGGAAATCCCCGGGCGTTTCCACTTCCTCGTTCCCGACGGCGCCGATGCGAGCGAACGGGCGGTCCGCGAGATCGAGCGCGCCGATCTCGTCGCCTCGCTGGACATCGGGGACTTGAGCAGGCTCGGCAACCTGGCGGCGGTGATCCACAAACGACAGCCGCCCCTCGTCTGTATCGATCATCATGTCGGCCCGGTGAAACTGCCCCCCTCCCTGGGCCCCTGTCTCATCGCGCCGGAAGCGACCGCCACCGCCGAGCTAGTATTCGATTTGGCAAACGTGGCCGGGTGGCCGCTGACGCCCGAGGTCGCGCAAGCATTGTATGTCGGGCTGCTCACCGATACGGGAGGCTTCCGCTTCTCGAACACGACGGCCCGCGCGCTGCGCGTCGCCGCGGCCCTGCTCGAGAAGGGCGTCGACCCCGAGTCGATCTATGCGTCGGTCTACGCCAGTGCTCCAGAAGGTCGCGTGCGGCTGCTCGCGGAAGTGCTGCAGACGCTGGTGGTGGAGCCGGAGGTTGGGCTGGCGTGGGTCAGCGTGCCGACCGACGCGCTGCGCCGCCACGAAGTGACCGCGGACGACCTCGACGGCATCGTCGAGTTTCCGCGATCGATCGCCGGCGTTCGCATGGCGTTGCTCTTCCGCCACATCGGCAACGGCCGCATCAAGGTCTCGTTCCGATCGATGGGCGAGGTAGACGTCGCGGCACTGGCCAATCAGTTCGGGGGCGGCGGTCATCATCGCGCCGCCGGCGCATCGCTGGAAGGCACGATGGCGGAAGTCGAAGAGAGAGTCCTCGGCGCCGCACGAACGTTCCTGGGAAACGGCCAATCGACGTGAGCGAACCAGGAATCAAAGCGAGCGTCGAGCGGGCGTTGGGCGGCATCACGAACCCACGCCTGGGCCGCGATATCGTGTCCGCCGGGATGGTGAAAGACATGGCCGTCGACGCGGCGGGCGGGGTCAGCTTCACGTTTGTACTGACCCGCGAGGATCCGGGTTCGCTCGCGCGCCAGGCGCGCAAAGCGGTAGAAGGCGTCCCGGGCGTGACCGCCGTCAAGATGAACGTGGTGGATTCGGCGGACGAGACTTCGCAGCCGGCTGCCCGGCCGTCCGGCCGTCCGGCCGCCGCGCCTCCGGCGCCGCCCACACCGAATGAGATGCCGGCGCTCGGCAAGGTGCTGGCGATCTCGAGCGGCAAGGGCGGCGTCGGGAAGTCGACCGTGTCCGCGAACCTCGCCGCGGCACTGGCCCGCGACGGGCACCGCGTCGGACTGATGGACGCGGACATCTATGGGCCCAACATCCCGCGCATGTTCGGCGTCACCGGGAAACCCGAAGTGCAGGGCGGCAAGATTCAGCCGCTCGAGGCGCACGGCGTGAAGCTGATGTCGCTCGGGTTCATCGTGGAGCGCGATGCGCCGGCGATCTGGCGCGGCCCCATCATCATGAAGATCATCACGCAGTTCATGCACGACGTCGCGTGGGGCGAGCTGGATTATCTTCTCGTCGACCTGCCGCCGGGGACCGGCGACGCGCAGCTGTCCCTCACGCAGATCGTACGGCTCCACGGCGCGTTGATCGTGACGACGCCACAGGAGATGGCGGTCGGCGATTCGCTGCGCGGCGCCAAGATGTTCGAGCGTGTTGGCGTCGGCGTGGTCGGCATCGTCGAGAACATGAGCTACTTCGTCTGTCCCGACTGCCATGCGCGCTCCAACATTTTCCTGGCGGGCGGCGGCACCCGCCTGGCCGCCGAGCTGGGTGTGCCGCTCCTGGGCCAGATCCCATTGCAGGCCGGGATGGCGGAGCTCGCCGATCGCGGCGAGCCGATCGTCGTGAGTCAGCCCGATTCGCCGGCGGGCATGGCATTGCGTGAGTTGGCCCGGACCGTCACCACTCGCACCGCGGGTCTCGCTCCGGCGCTTCCGATTACCGCCGCCCCCCCCGCCCCCCGCTGACGTGCCCGTGCTTGCAGCGATCTTGCTCGCGCTGCAGAGCGCGCCGTCCCCAGGTCTTGGGGTCCCGTCCCCCCCCTCCCCTCCCGATGCGCGGCAGGCCCTGCGCGCCGGTCTCGATACGCTGTATGGCGGCGATTTCGAACGCGCGGCAGCCTACTTCGCGACGCTCGCCGCGCGGGCGCCGGCCGATCCCGCCCCGGCCGTGTTCGAGGCGGGCGCCTACATCTGGTGGGCCTCGGCGCTGGATTCCGCCGACTTCGCGGAGCAGCGCATCGACTCGCTGCTCGGTGTAGCCCTGGCCCGGGCGCGTGCCGCGCCCGGGATGCCGGGTGACTTCTGGCTGGCCACCGCACTCGGCTATCGCGCGCGGCAGCGCGAGGAGCACGGCCACGCCTACGGCGCGGCCAGAGACGCGAAGGCAATGCGCGACATCTACCGCCGCCTGCTCGCCGCCGACTCCTCCTGCGCTGACTGCTATCTCGGACTGGGCGTGTACGACTACGGCCTGGCACGCGCCGGCGCGTTCTCCCGATTCTTCGCGCGCATCATCGGCTTGGGCAGCGGCAACGCGGAACGGGGAATCCGCTACATCCGTCGCGCGGCGCATGACGGAGACCTGGCGCGCGTTGAGAGCACGTGGGTGCTCGCGGCAGCCTTGATGCGCGAAGCGGCGCGGGATCCCGCGGGTCGCGCGGTGCTGGAACGCGAAGCGCGCGGCTACGTGGAGGGACTCGCCGCGCGCTATCCTGGGAATCCGGTGTTTCAGCGGTTTTTGCGGGAGGTTCCGGCGCGAACACAGGGCGAATGATCCAGGTCACACTCCCCCCTATCCCCGGGAGTCATGTTATTCCCCCGGGAACCCAGCGGCATCCACTGGGGGATCAGGGGATTCATGACGAATCGCTCTCTTAGCCTAGGCCAGATGAGCCAGTCCATACGCCGCGTGGCGCTGCTATTCGGGCTCGCCGCGGTCTACTATGTCGGCGCGAAGCTCGGCCTCCGATTCGCCTACATCAACAGTTCGGTCACCACGATCTGGCCGCCCGCCGGGATCGCGCTCGCGGCGTTCGTGCTCCTGGGCTACGGGGTGTGGCCCGCGATCCTGGCCGGTGCTTTCTTCGCGAACGTCACGACCACCGGTGCCGTTTTCCCGTCCATCGGCATTGCGGTGGGCAATACAATGGAAGGGTTGCTCGCGGCGTACCTCGTCAACCGCTTCGCGCGCGGGGGACGGGTGTTCGATCGCGTCCGCGACATCATCCGGTTCACGCTGCTCGCCGCGCTCGTCAGCACGACGGTGGCCGCGTCCCTCGGTGTGACCTCGCTCGCGCTCGGCGGTCTCGTGTCGGTGGCGGATGCGCCGCGCGTCTGGCTGACGTGGTGGCTCGGTGACGCGGTCGGCGACATCGTGGTCGCGCCGGCGCTGATTCTCTGGACCGGCGTCAAGCTCGGCCCGGCCTGGACGGTCCGGCAAATCTTCGAGGCGGTCGCGCTCGCGCTCGTCGCGGCGCTGGTGACGCTGGCGCTCTTCGGCGGTGTGTTTCCGTCGCGGCACTATCCCCTCACCGTCCTGCTGTGGCCGGTGATGATCTGGGTGGCGTTCCGCTTCGGCCCGCGCGAAGCAGCGACCACGATGCTCATCGTGTCCGCGATCGCGATCTGGCGGACGCTGTCCCACGTGGGGCCGTTTTCCGTGTACGACGCCAACGAATCGTTGGTGTTGCTGCAGGTGTGGACCGGCATCACCGCGGTGACGAGTCTCGTGCTCGCCGCCGCGGTCGCGGCGCAGCGCGATATCCAGGGTACGTGGCGCGAGCTGGCCGTTACCGACGCACTGACGGGGCTCGCCAATCACCGCCAGCTGACTCACTCGCTCGAGTCCGAGATCCGGCGCTCGCGCCGCACGGGACAGCCGCTGGCGGTGGTGTTGCTCGATCTCGATGGCCTGAAGCAGATCAACGACCGCCACGGGCACCTCGCCGGCAGCCTGGCGATCCGTCGCGTGGCGGAGGCGCTGCTCGGCTCCTGCCGAGCGACCGACACGGCGGCCCGGTTCGGGGGCGATGAGTTCGCGCTCGTGCTCCCCGAGACGGGGGAGGCGGCGGCCTGGCACGTGGCGCGCGGGGTAGCGGACCGGCTGGCCACGGACGCCGAGAAGCCGAACTTGTCGATCAGTGTTGGGGTAGCAGTGTACCCCGGCCACGGTGACACCGTGGAGGCACTCCTCAACGCAGCCGACGTCGCGCTCTATGAGACCAAGGAACGCCGCAAAAGCAGGGCAGCGGGGCTTGCTCCCTAAGTGACCACCACTAGGTTAGGAGCCATGGACACCAAGAAAAGCATGAGCGTATCGGCCCGCGCGTCTGATCCCCAGGCGCTGTCCGAGTCGTCGGCCGGGTTGCTGCGCGAGCTCGTCGCGCACCTGCGACAGAACCGCACGCAGCTGCGCGAGGAATGGGCGCGCCGCATCACGCGCGCCGAGCTGCTCACGGCGATGACGGAAGAGGAAATCTTCGCCGAAGCGACCGCGGTCTACGACAACTACGTCGAGGCGCTCGAGACCGGCACCTTCGAAGCCCTGCAAGCGTACTCGCGGCGACTCTCGGAGCGTATCATTCCGCGAGGCGTCGAAACCGACGAAGTCGTCGGCATCGTGCTGTTACTCCGTGATGTACTCGCCCGCTCGCTGTTCACCAAGTACCAGGACAATGTCGAAAAACTGAACCGGATTCTCGACAGCTACGAGCCCGCGGCGAACCGCATCGCGAACACCGTGGCCGTCGGATTCGTCGAAGAGCGCGAGCGCATCATCCGCCAGCAACAGGAAGCGATCCGCGAGCTCTCGACCCCGGTGTTGCAGGTGCGCGAGCGGTTGCTGATTCTGCCGATCATCGGCGTCATCGATCCGCAACGCGCCCGGCAGCTCACGGAGCAGCTCCTCCGGGCGATCCGCGCGAACCGCGCCAAGGTCGTCGTGATCGACGTGACCGGTGTGGCGGCCATGGACTCGGGCGTCGCGAACCACTTGGTGCAGACGGTCGAAGCATCGCGTCTGCTGGGTGCCACCGTCATCGTGACCGGCCTGTCGCCCGAAATCGCACAGACTCTGGTGACGATCGGCGTCGACCTGAGCGAAATGGCCACCGTCGGTGACCTCCAGGGAGGCATCGAAGAGGCGGAGCGCTTGCTCGCCGATCGCGCGCCGCCGACGACCCAGGTCCGCGAAATCGCCCCAGAATCTCAGCGTTAGCCGGAGGACGCCGTGGAAGTACCCATTCTGCGGCAGGGGCAATATCTCATTGCCTCGATTCAGTCCGCCCTCACAGACGCCGATCTTTCCCATCTTCGCGAAGCGCTGGTCGCCCAGGTCGGGCGGTCGCGCTGCCGCGGTGTCATCGTCGACGTCACCGCGCTCGACGTGATGGACTCGTTCGCGGTCCGCACGCTGCGCGACATCGCGCACATGGCGCGCCTACGCGGGGCGGAGACGGTCATCGTCGGCATCCAGCCGGACGTGGCGTTCGCCATGGTGCAGCTCGGCCTGACCCTGAAGGGCGTCGCGACGGTGCTGGACCTGGAAGAGGGCCTCGCCTTCCTGAACCGCCGCACCGAAGAGCGCACCTTCGAGACCAAACCCAAGAAGCCGAGTGGCCGTGGGTGAAGAGCTGCGCCTGCAGATCGCCGCGGACGTTGACGTCGTTGAAGCGAGACAGCAAGGCCGCGCGTTAGCCGCCGTCGCAGGATTTTCGAGCGGCGAGCAGACGGTCATTGCCGCCGCCATCTCGGAGATCGCCCGCAACATCCTGATGTACGCCAAGAGGGGCGAGATCACGCTGAGCCTCGTCCAGAACGGCGATCGCCAGGGCGTCTCGATCATCGCCGTCGATCAGGGTCCGGGCATTCCCGACATCGAGCGGGCGATGCAATACGGCTATTCCACCTCGCACGGCGTGGGCGCCGGGCTGCCGGGCGCGAAGCGGCTGATGGACGACTTCGCCGTCGATTCGGTCGTGGGTCGCGGCACGACCATCACGATGAAAAAGTGGCGGCGGGCGATTTGAAAATCGAAGCAGCGTTCGCGACGCTGCCGTTGCCGGGGCAGTCCGAATCCGGCGACCTCTCACTCATCAAACGTGTGGATAAAGGGACGCTCATCGCGGTCGTGGACGGCCTGGGCCACGGTCAGGACGCCGCGTCCGCGGCGCACGCCGCCGTGGGCGCGCTGGACCGCTACTCGCGCGAGCCGCTCATCGATCTCGTGCGCCGCTGCCACGATGCGCTCGTCGGATTGCGCGGCGTGGTGCTTGGCCTCGCCTATCTCGATCCACAGGCCGCGACGATGTCGTGGCTCGGTGTGGGCAACGTCGGCGGCGTGCTGTTGCGCGCCGATCTCGGCAACCGTCCGTCGCGCATCACGCTGGTGCCGAACGCGGGCTTCATCGGCGCCGAGCAGGCCCATCCCACGACGCGCTCGGTGCCGCTCGCCCTGGGCGATACCGTGATTCTGTTCTCTGACGGCATCAAGGACGGTTTCGCGGAGTCGCTCATGCTCTCCAATACACCGCAGGAGATCGCCGACTTCGTCATCACCCGGCATGTGAAGGGCAACGATGACGCGCTCGTGCTGGTAGCACGCTACGCCCGCTAAGCAGGTCGCCGGCTCGCTGACGACCGGCCCGCTGCGGCTGGTCGTTTTGCGGCTCGCCGCTCCCGCCGTCGCGATGATGGCGTGCCACTTCTCGTTCAATCTGATCGACAGCATCTGGGTGGGCCGGCTCATCGGCCCGGCCGCTCTCGCCGCGGTGTCCACCGCCGGATTCTACATCTGGGTCGCACTCAGTCTCGGCGAGATGGTGGAGATCGGATTGATCGCCGTCGCGGCGCGGCGTCATGGGGAGGGCAATCCGGAGCGCGCGGCGCGGGCGGCCGCGGCCGCCTTGGCGTATGCGCTGGTGGCCGGTCTCGTCGTGAGCGTCGTGGGCTGGGGCGTCATGGGGGCGATGTTTCGCGCCATGACGGTGCCGCCCGAGGTGAGCACGCTCGGACATGCCTATCTGTCGACCTGGCTCCTGGGCGCGCCCCTCGTATTCGGCTTCTTCGCCGTGGAGGCCACGTTCCGCGCCGCCGGTGATACGCGAACGCCGTTTCTGATGCTCGCGGGCTCCGTGGGCGTTTCGATCCTGCTCGATCCATTGCTGATCATGGGGCTGGGCCCGTTCCCGCGGCTCGGCGTCGAGGGCGCGGCGCTAGCCTCGGTGATGGTGCGCGGCGGCGGATTCCTGATGGGCCTCGTCATCGCGTTGCGGCGGGGGCTGCTGCGGATCAGCGCTCCGGACTGGCGCGCCCTGCCGACGATCATCCGCATCGGGGCCCCGTTGTCGCTCGCGGGCGTCCTGCTCTCGGTGACCTACATGTGGCTCACCCGATTCACCTCGCGGTTTGGCACGGCGGCGCTCGCCGCGCTGGGCGTTGGCCATAAAATGGAAGGGCTCGGGTTCATCGCGATCAGCGGCTTCGCGCTCGCCGCCGGCGCGCTTGTCGGCCAGAACCTCGGCGCGGGGCAGGAGGCGCGGGCGCGGGAAGCGGTGCGGCTCACCGTCGGCTATTGCCTCGTGGTCACCGTGACGACGGCGACCGCCTTTCTGCTCTTACCGGGTCGACTGGTCTCGCTGTTTACCCGTGATGCGCAGGTGATCGCCGCTGGCGTCTTGTACCTGCGCGTCATCGCCTTCGCGCAAATCGGTCAGAGCTTCGAGCTGATTCTCGAAGGGGCGCTGGCAGGCGCGGGCTATACATTCTGGCCGCAGGTCGTGAGCACGACGCTCACCGCGATGCGAATTCCGCTCTCAGCGTGGTGGTCGCGTGCGTTTGGCCTGCTCGGGATCTGGGTGGCGTTGAGCATCACCGCGATCTCGCGCGGCATCGCCATGATCCTCTTTTGGAAAGGCGGGCGGTGGCGTACCGTGAGGGTCTAAACCATGCCGATCATTACGCTCTTGACCGACTTCGGTACCGCCGACAGCTACGTCGCCGAGATGAAAGGCGTGCTCTCGACGTACGCTCCCAGCGCGACGCTGTTCGATATCACCCATGAGGTGTCGCCGGGGGATGTGCGTGCCGCGCAGTATGTCCTGAGTCGGACCTGGATGTTTTTCCCCGAAGGGACGATTTACGTCGCCATCGTCGACGCAGGTGTTGGGACGGACCGCCGGGTGCTCGGCGCAACGCGATTTGGCCGGTACTTTCTGGCACCGGATAACGGGCTGCTTTCGTTCTTGTCCTTGAACGCGACGTTCATCTCCATCCCCGTGCTTCCTGAAGCGGCACCCACGTTCCACGGCCGCGATGTCTTTGCGCCCGCCGCGGGCGTGCTGGCCAAGGGGGGATCGCTCGATTCGCTGGGCACGCCAATCACCGATCCGCTCTACTTGCCGTTGCCGATTCCGACGACTGACGGAGACGCGGTCGTCGGCGAAGTGATCTACGTCGATCGCTTCGGGACGCTGATCTCGAACATCTCACCCAGCGCCCTGAAGCCCGATACGAACATTCGCGTGGGAGACGTGGACGTAGGTCCCTTGCGCCGTACGTTCGCGGACGTCGCATCCGGAGCACTCGTGGCATTCACGGGCTCCGGCGGTACGGTCGAGATTGCGGTGCGGGATGGAAGCGCGATGCGACTGCTGGGACTCAGTGTGGGGGCGGAAGTGCGGGCCTAGGACGGTCGCTGCTCCCAGTCTCCAGATGGAGTCGGGATCTTTACCCGCGTCATCACACGATCGGCGAATCCAGCGCTCGGCGCGTACTTCGGAAGCTGGACCAGCTCGAGAATGACCTTTCGCTCACGTTCCGCTTCGACACGGCAGAGAGAGCAATCAGCGAGATGCATGGCTCGGGCGGCAGGCAGCAGACCCTGCGCCCAGAGCTCGATTTCCTCGGTGTTGAGATGCATGGAGAGGTCAGTCATTTGGTGTCCTACGGCCCCGTTTCGGCCCTGGTTTCAGTCCCGGCGATCATCGAGATAACCACGCAATTCATTACGGGCCCGATGGATATAGGTTTTGACCGTTCCGAGCGGCAGATCCAGGGTATCGGCGATTTCCTCGTAGGAATACCCCTCCACGTGCCGCAGCAGGATACAGGATCGGTACTCCGGCCGGAGCCGGGCGATGGCCCGCTCGATCGCGGTGCCGAGCTCCCGGCTCTCTACCTCGTCGAGCGGGCTTTCGGCGCGGTCGCCCAGCTGTAACGACGTCGCACGCACCTGGTCGGGGGTCTCGGCCCCGGGCGCGCCGTCGAGCGACAGTGTGTCGATGCTCTTGCGGCGCAGATGATCGATCGCCGCGTTGTTCGCGATCTTGAAAATCCACGATGAGAACTTGAACTCCGGTTTGTACGATTTGATGCCGTTCAGGACTTTGATGAACGTTTCCTGCGCGAGATCCTCGGCGAGGGCGCGATCGCGCACCATCCGATAGAGCAGCGAAAACACCGGACGCTCGTAGCGACGGACGAGCTCCCGGAATGCGGCGTCGTGACCCTGCTTTGCCCATGCGACGACCTGCTGATCGCTGGCGTCGCTCAGGTGGTCCGGCCTATCTTTCGCGCCTATGGGTCGTTCTCCAGCCTACGTCCGTGGCATGTTCACGGCGATCGCGCCGCGGTACGACTTCCTGAACCACCTGCTCAGCCTCAACGTGGACCGGTCCTGGCGACGGGCCGCGGTGGCTCGGCTCGGCTGGGAAGCGAAACCCGACGGCACCTACCTCGATCTTTGCGCCGGCACGCTCGACCTGGCCGCCGAGTTGGCACGGCGTGACGGCTTCCGTGGCCGTGTGATCGGCGCCGACTTCGTGGTCCTGATGCTGACCCTGGGCAGGGACAAATCGCCCCGCACCGCTCCGGTCGCCGCCGACGCACTGGCGCTGCCGTTTCCCGCGGCGCGGTTCGACGGCGCGCTGGTGGGATTTGGCGTACGCAATCTCGCCGATCTCGACAGCGGATTGCGCGAGGCAGCACGAGTGCTGAAACCGGGTGCGCGCTTCGTCATCCTCGAGTTCGCCACGCCCCGGTTCGCGCCGCTGCGCGCGATGTACCAGTTCTATTTCCGGCGAATTCTCCCCGCCATCGGCCGGCTGGTGTCGAAACATAGAGACGCCTATACCTACCTGCCAGAGTCGGTGCTCGCGTTTCCGGAGCCGGAGGCGCTGTCACAACGGCTCAGAGCTGCCGGATTCTCGCGCGTCGGGTTCGAGCGTCTGACCGGCGGCATCTGCGCCGTCCACTATGGCACTCGATAACCTGCGGGAGTTCGTCGCCGCGATCGACAAGACCGGCGACCTCACACGGGTGGCGCGCCCGGTGTCGGTGGACAAGGAAATCACGGAAGTCGCCGATCGCTGCATGAAGTCGCCCGGCGGTGGGCCCGCGCTGCTGTTCGCACAACCGACGCTGCGCGGCGGCGGGAAGTCGCGGTATCCGGTGGCGGTCAATCTCTTCGGCTCGGAACGGCGCATGTCGCTGGCCCTCGGCGTCGAGTGCCTCGACCACGTCGGCGGGCGCATCGCCGAGCTGCTCGCCCTCAAGGTGCCCGAAGGCCTGCTCGCCAAGCTCGCGATGCTGCCGCGGCTCGCGGAGATCGCGAAGTTCCCCCCCAAGACCGTCGGCCGCCCCGCCTGCCAGAATACGGTGATCGAGGAATCGGAGGTCGACCTCGCCCAGTTCCCGGTGCCGATCTGCTGGCCCGAGGACGGCGGGCCGTATATCACCCTCGGAGGAGTCATTACGCGCGATCCGGCGTCCGGTGTCCGGAACGTCGGGATGTACCGCGTCCAGGTCCTCACCAAGAACACGCTGGCGATGCACTGGCAGCGTCACAAAGTTGGCGCGGCGCACTGGCGCACGATGGCGGAGCGCGGGGAGAAGATGCCGGTGGCGATCGCGCTGGGCGGAGATCCTGCCAGCGTCTATGCCGCGTCGGCTCCGCTGCCGCCGACGATCGACGAGTATCTGTTCGCCGGCTTCCTGCGGGGGGAGCCGGTGCGTCTCGCCAAGGCGGTGACCTCGGATCTCGAAGTCCCCGCGGAAGCGGAAATCGTGATCGAAGGCTACATCGATCCGCGCGAAGAGCTGGTACTCGAGGGGCCGTTCGGTGACCACACCGGGTTCTACTCGCTCGCCGACTACTACCCGAAGGTACACGTTACCGCCGTGACCTTGCGCGACGATCCCATCTGGCCGCACACGATCGTGGGCCGTCCCCCGATGGAGGACTACTACCTCGGCCATGCGACCGAACGGATTTTTCTGCCGCTGCTCAAGCTCACGATCCCCGAGATCGTGGACCTGCACATGCCGGCCGAGGGGATCTTTCACAACCTGGTGTTCGTGAGCATCGACAAGCAGTACCCGGGCCAGGCGTACAAGGTGATGAGCGGCCTGTGGGGGCAGGGACTGATGTCGCTGGCCAAAGTGATCGTCGTCGTCGACAAGGACGTCAACGTGCGCGATCCCAAGGAGGCCTGGTGGGTCGCGCTCAACCACATCGATCCCGAGCGTGACGTGCGCTTCACCATGGGGCCGATCGACGTGCTCGATCACTCCAGCCGCGGCTTCACGTACGGCTCGAAGATGGGAATCGACGCGACGCGGAAGTGGAAGGAAGAAGGCTTCACCCGCGAATGGCCGAACAAGATCGTCATGGATCCGGCAACGAAACAGAGAGTGGACGAGATGTGGAAGGAGCTCGGGATTGAGCTCTGAGCGGCGCGAAGGTCAGACCTTTGGCGGCGAGTCACTCTTCGTCCGTTACGTAAACTTCGTCAAACTCCCGCATACGATCTTCGCGCTTCCCTTTGCGCTGCTGGGCGTGATCGTCGCGTCATACACGCAGCCGGTGACGTGGCGCGTCGCGATCCTCGTCATCGTGGCGTTCACGGCGGCCCGTTTCGTCGCGATGGGCTTCAATCGCATCGCGGACCGCCGCCTCGACGCCAGAAACCCGCGCACCCAGGGCCGCGAGTTACCGAGTGGCCGCCTGACGATCAGCCAGGCGTGGGCCGCCGTGCTCAGCGCAATGGTCATCTTCCTCTTCGCGGCGTGGGCGCTGAATCCGTTGTGCGCCGCGCTCGCGCCGGTCGCCCTCATCTGGATTGCGACGTACAGCTACACGAAGCGATTCACGGACTGGACGCATCTGTGGCTCGGCGGCGCGCTCGCGATTGCCCCGGTCGGCGGTTATGTCGCCATCACGGGCGCCTGGAGCGAGCCGTGGTGGCTGCTATTGGTGATCGCGCTGGCGGTCACCTGCTGGGTCGCGGGGTTCGACATCTTCTACGCGCTGCAGGATGAAGCCTTCGATCGCGCCGAGCGGTTGCGCTCGCTGGTCGTGCGGCTGGGACAGGCGCGGGCCATCTTCGTCGCGAAGCTGTTGCATGGCATCGCCATCGCGGCGCTCATCGCGTTCGGGTACGGTGCGGGCCTGGGGATCGCCTATTTCGTCGGCGTGGGAATCGGGGCAGGGCTGATCGCCTGGGAGCACCAGTTGGTGCGGCCTGGCGATCTGTCGCGGCTGAATGCGGCCTTTTTCACGGCGAATGGGATCGTCAGTATCGTCGTGTTTCTGGGTGCTCTGATAGAACGGGTGCTGTGAACCACGTGCGGTGTGGTGCGTGGGGCGCGCGGCGTGTCTAGGAAAGGTCGTTCGCGCACGCGACCTCTCCGTGCAACGCCACACGCCGCACGCCAAACGCCACGCGTGCATCCTCCGCGCCCACCAGCTCATCCCAAACGCTCTCCCACACCGAACCGCCGCGGGCGCTAGGGAGTCAGGGAGTAGACTTGTCTCCCAAGCCGGCGAGATCCAGCAAGAACGCATACTCAAACGCCACGTCGTGCCAGCGCTTGTAGCGGCCCGACGCGCCGCCATGCCCCGCTTCCATATTCGTCCGCAGGATCAAACGGTTGTTATCGGTCTTCATCGCACGGAGCCGAGCGGTCCATTTCGCCGGCTCGACATACAGGACCTGCGTGTCGTACAGGCCCGCCGTGATCAGCAGGTTTGGATACGCCTTCGGCTCGACGTTGTCATAGGGTGAGTAGGACAACATGTACCGGTAAAAGGTCGAGTCGTGCGGGTTGCCCCACTCATCGTATTCCCCGGTCGTCAACGGAATCGTGGAGTCCGACATGGTGGTGATGACGTCGACGTACGGTACGCCCGCGATGACTCCCCGGAACAGCTCCGGCCGCATGTTGACGACCGCGCCCATGAGGAGCCCACCCGCGCTGGCCCCACGCGCAAACAGGCGATTCGAGGACGTGTAGCCGCGACGGATCAGATCGTCCGCGACGTCGATGAAATCGGTGAACGTGTTCTTCTTCTGGAGCTGCCGACCGTTTTCGTACCAGGCCCGCCCCATTTCGGACCCGCCGCGAATGTGCGCGATCGCGAACACGAAGCCGCGGTCGAGCAACGACACGCGGTCCGACGAGAACGTGGGATCCGAGCTCGACCCGTACGACCCGTAACCGGTGAGCAGCAATGGGGCAGGGCGGGCAATCCCCTTGCGGTATACGAGCGAGACGGGCACCCGCGCCCCGTCGCGCGCGGTCGTGTAGAACCGCTCGGTCACGTAGTTCGCCGGATCGAAGCCGCCGAGAATCTGATCACGCTTGAGCAGCACCCTCTGCCGCGTCTTCATGTCGTAGTCGTACGTCGACGCCGGGGTCGTCAGCGACGTGTATCCGTAGCGCAACACGGGCGTGTCGAACTCGAGGTTGGTGCTGACATACGCGAGATACGCCGGCTCGCCGAAGTCGAGGTAATACTCGTTCTGGCCGCTCCACGGACGCACGCGCAGCTGTACCAGGCCGTCCTTCCGCTCGGTCAAGACCATGTAGTCGCGGAAGAACTCGAAGTCCTCGAGCAGCACGTCGGCGCGGTGCGGAATCACTTCTTCCCAGTTGGCGCGCCCCGGCCGCGCCACGGGCGTGCGCATGAGACGGAAGTTCTTCGCATGGTCGTTGGAGAGGATGTAGAAATAGTCGCCGAAATGATTGGCGAAGTATTCATGACCACGCTCGCGCGGAATGATGACCTTGAACGGCGCGTCGGGTCGGTCGGCCCTGATGTACGAGTACTCGGTCGCCATCGTCTGCGAAGACTGAATCATGATGTACGCGCGCGATTTCGTCTTTGAGACGCCGACGTAATACGTCTCATCCTTGTCTTCATAAACCATCTGGTCCGTCGCCGCCGGTGTGCCGAGCCGGTGACGATAGACCTGGTACGGTCGCACGGATACGGAATCAGGCTTCGTGTAAAAGAGCGTGCGATTGTCCTCGGCCCAGGCGATGCCGCCGATGGAGCGCGGCACGACGTCGGACAGCATTTCGCCGGTGCGCAGGTTCTTGAATCGAATCGAGCTGACCCGACCACCGGTGGTGTCGGCGGCGAACGCGAGCAGGTCCTCTCCCGAGCTGACCTCCCACGCTCTGATCAGGAACGTCGCCTTCCCCTCGGCGAGCGCGTTGGCATCGATCATGATCTCTTCGGGAGCGCTGACCGAGCCGCGCTTGCGGGCGTAGATAGGATAGTTCTTGCCTTCCACGAGCCGCGTATAGTAGAAGTAGTTGCCCTCGCGGAACGGCACGGACTGGTCGTTTTGCAACACGCGTCCTTTCAACTCCTCATACAGGCGGTCTTGCAGCGCCTGCGTGTGCGCCATGACCGCCTTGGTGTATGCGTTTTCGTCCTCCAGGTACTTGATGACTTCCGGGTTAGTCCGATCCTTGAGCCAGTAGTACTGGTCGATGCGCACGTTGCCATGCTCGTCGAAGCGATGCGGCCGCACCGCCGCCATGGGTGGCGTGAGCGCCGGCGCTGCAGGAGAAGTCGTCGGGGCCTGCTGACCTACTAGCGTCGCGGGGATAACGGCCGCAAGGGCGAGCGCAAGCGAGCGGATACGAGTGGGCATCAGAGCCTCAGCGCAGTGATGGAATAGTTCGAATTAACGCGCGCGCGAGGGCTCTGGCCAGAGGGTATTATTCGGGCCGTGTCAGATTCATCTCCTCCCGTCGTCTTTGCGATCACCGGTGCGTCAGGCGCGCCGTACGCGGTGCGACTGCTCGAGACTCTCGCGAGCAATCACCTTCCCACGTGGCTGATGGTGTCCGCGCATGGCTGGCGCCTGCTCGCCGAGGAGTGCGGCATCAAGGACGAAGCCGGGCTGAGGCAGGCGACGGGCGGCGATTGGGGGTGCGTGCGCGTGTTCAATGACTCAGACCGCGGCGCCCAACCGGCGTCGGGATCGGTGAAAACGCTGGGGATGGTGGTGTGCCCATGTTCGATGGGCACGTTGGCCGCGATCGCGCATGGTACGAGCCGCTCACTCATCGAGCGTGCCGCTGACGTGACGCTGAAGGAACGGCGCAAGCTCATCCTCGTCCCTCGGGAGACACCGCTCTCGCTCATACATCTGCGCAACATGGCGCTGGCGACCGAAGCGGGCGCGGTCGTGATGCCGGCGGCACCAGGGTTCTATCAGCGGCCCAAAGAGATTGGCCAGCTGGTCGACTTCATCGTGCAGCGTATCGTCGATCAGCTTGGGCTCGAGATTCAGTTGATCAAACCCTGGCAAGGCTGACGGTGGACGTCCGGGAGCTGCTCGGGCGCGAGGTGACGCCGGAGCTGTATCGCGAGATCCGCAAGCTGTGGAAGGCGCATTCGATTGCGGAGGACAAGCGCGACATCGCCGGGCTGATCGCGACGCTGACCCCAGACTGCGTCTACGAGGTCGTCGGCGAGGCGGGCGCGCGGTGGGAAGGGCACGCCGGGGCAACGCGGTTCTACATTGAGCTACTCGGTGCCATTCCCGACATCCACTTCGATCTGCAGCAGATCGTGATCGGACCGCAGGGCGTGTGCGAAGAGGCGATCGTGACTGGAACGCAAAGAGGGAAATGGCTCTCGCACGCGCCGACCGCTGCGAAGGTCGAGTTTCGCGTTGTGATCTTTTTCCCGTGGGATCCGCGTCTTAAGAAGTTCAAAGGAGAGCGAGTCTTTCTATGGTCTTGATGGTGTTGATCTGCCTGCAGGCCGTCGCCCAGGACACGACACACTACACCCACGCCGATACGCTCCGCGGCTCCAACGGGCCCGCCCGCGCGTGGTGGGACGTGCAGTTCTACGACCTGCACGCGCGCGTGAACCTGCAGGATTCCAGCATCGTCGGGTGGAACGGGATCACCTATCGCGTGCTTCAGACGGCGCGCGAGATGCAGATCGACCTCCAGCAGCCGCTCGTGGTGGACAGCATCGTGCAGGACCGCCGCAAGCTCACCTACCGGCGTGACGGGGGGGGCAACGCGTTCTTCGTGACGTTGACCGCGCGGCAGCGTCCCGGCGAGGCGCGTACGATTACCGTGTGGTATCACGGCAAGCCCCGAGTCGGCCGGCGGCTGCCGTGGGATGGCGGATTCACATTCCCGACCGACAGCCTCGGCCGGCCGTGGATCGCGACAGCGAACGAAGGATTGGGCGCCAGCGTGTGGTGGCCCAACAAGGATTATCTCGCCGACGAGCCGGACAGCCAGCGCATCGCGATCACGGTGCCCGATCCGCTGGTCGACGTCTCGAACGGCCGGCTGCGGAGCACGACGAAGAATCGCGACGGCACCACGAGCTACGAGTGGTTCGTTACGAGTCCGATCAACAACTACGATGTGACGATCAATGCCGGTCACTACGCGCACTTCAGCGATACCCTGAACGGCGAGGCAGGACGGCTGACACTCGACTTCTGGCCGCTCGACTATCACGTCGACACGGCCCGTCGCCAGTTTCAGCAGGCGATCCCATTGATGCGCTGTTTCGAGCATTGGTTCGGTCCCTATCCGTGGTACGCCGACGGCTACAAGCTCGTCGAGACGCCGCACCTCGGCATGGAGCACCAGAGCGCCGTCGCCTATGGCAATCACTTTCTCAACGGCTACCTCGGCCGCGACCTGTCGGGCACGGGACTCGGCCTGCAGTGGGACTTCATCATCGTGCACGAGAGCGCCCACGAGTGGTGGGGAAACAACATCTCGGCGCAGGATCACGCCGACATGTGGCTGCACGAGAGCTTCGCGAACTACGCCGAGGGGATCTACACCGAGTGTCGCTTGGGGAAGAGCGCCGGCGCCGCCTACATGATCGGCGCGCGCCGCGGCGTGCGAAACGACCGGCCCGTCGTCCCCGCCTTTGGGGTGAACGCGCAGGGATCAGGTGACATGTATCCCAAGGGCGGGAACATGCTGCACACGATCCGCGCGATCATCGACGACGACGCCAAGTGGCGCGATATCCTGCGCGGCCTGAACAAGACGTTCTACCATCAGACGGTCACCGGCAAACAGGTGCAGTACTACATTAGCCGCGAAGCGGGGATCGATCTCAGCAAAGTGTTCGCACAGTATCTCACGACGACCAGGATCCCCGTGTTCGAGTTCCGTGTCCAGGGTACTACGCTTTCCTATCATTGGGCCAACGTCGTCCCGGGATTCGATATGCCGGTCCGGGCGCAGATTCCGGGATTGGGGAGCCGACTGCTGCGTCCCACCGAAGTGTGGCAGACGCTGGAGGCTTCCCCGCGGGCGGCCGAGCTGAGCGTCGACGAGAACTTCTACGTGACGGCGTCGCAGGCGCCGTGAGACTTGGCATCATCTCGGATACGCACGGTATGCTGCGGCCGCAGGTATTCGAGATCTTCAAGGAGGTCGATCACATTCTGCACGGTGGCGACGTAGGGCGGAGCGAATTGCTCGTCGAGCTGCGGGCGCTCGCACCGGTGACGGCGGTGTACGGCAACAGCGACGGCTTCGATGTGCGGGCGCAGCTGCCGCAGGTCGCCGAGATCGAGCTCGACGGTTTTATCATCGTCGTGACTCACGGCGATCAGTTCGGCAGCCCCAATCCCACCAAACTGCACGAGGCGTTTCCCAACGCCGAGATCATCATCTTTGGGCACAGTCACCGGCCGCTGCTCGAGCTGGTGGACAAGACGGTGACGGTGATGAATCCCGGTGGCGCAGGCGCGCCCCGGTTTGGGATTCCGCCGAGCGTCGGGATTTTGGAGCTCGAGGCGGGGATTCCGCCACGGGGACGGATTGTAGCCCTCCGGTGAGACTCGGCCTTGCGGTCTTGCTCGTTGCGGCTCTTGGGTGCGCGGGTCATGCCGTCCCTCCTCCTGCTCGGGGGCCGGCCCCAGCTCCCTCGAGGCTGGTTGCGCTGGACGACGTGCTGAAGCGCGATCTGGCCGCAGACCAGGCGTTTCCGTGGTCCGCCGGGCGGCCGCTCGCCTGGAGGGACTTCCAGGGGTCCCCGCCCTAGGAGGGCGCGGAGGGCGCGAAGATCTCGTATACGCTGTACTCGGGCTGGAAATGCAGAGGTGATGTGTTCGAGTTTCGGGTGATTGCCGGATTCCGGCCGCGGCAGTCCTGGGTCAAGGCGATCGTCCTGAACGACAGCACGCAACGCCACACGGTCCTGGGCCACGAACAGACGCATTTCGATCTGGCGGAGGTGCACGCCCGCCGGATGCGGCGGGCGTTTGGGGATCTGGCCCGCCCCTGCGCCAAGACCGATGCGGAGCTGAGCGCCCTGGCGCAGCGACTCGCCCAGGAGGAGAAGGCCGAGCAACGCCGTTACGATGACGAGACGAACCATGGGCTCCTGGCGGACCGGCAGGCGGCCTGGAGCCGGGACGTCGCGCGGTGGCTCGGCGGCTCGTAGGCCATCTAGCGTGGAACGGAAAACGGCTGAATCGTGTCTAACTTACGGCTCCCCCGTGAGGTAATACCATGCGTGCGCTTCGACTTCCCTCGCTGGCAACGCTACGGGCGTTCCGTCCCACTCGGCGGCAACTGATCGGGATCGGAACAGCCATTCTCGTCCCCAGCGCCTGGCTGCTGGCGCGGGGTCCCGCAGCTCCGGAGAACTCCCTCGTCGCGCGAGTCAAGCGCGGTCCGTTTGCCGTCACGGTCACCACCTCCGGCGAGTTGCGGGCGCGGCAGTTCGTGCAAATCACCGCCCCCGCCGGCGCGCAGCAGGCGGGCGCGTGGCAGATGAAGATCCAGTCCATCGTGCCGGAAGGCACAATCGTCAAACAGGGCGACGTGGTCGCGGAGCTCGACCGCTCGACCCTGGCGAACAAGCTGGACGAGGTGCGCCTCGCCCTCCAGAAGGCGGAGGCGCAGTACGAGCAGGCGATGCTCGACTCCACCCTGACGCTCTCGACCGCACGCGAGAACATTCGCACGATGGAATTGGCGCTGGAGGAGAAACGTCTCGCCAAGGAGCAGGCCGTCTACGAGGCGCCGACGGTGCAGCGCCAGGCCGCGATCGACTACGAACGGGCGGACCGCGCGCTGACCCAGGCGCGGTCGGACTACGAGACCAAGACGGAGCAGGCGCGCGCGAAGATGCGTGAGGTTGGCGCTGATCTCCAGCGGCAGCGCAATCTGTTGAAGGTCGTGCAGGATGTGATGGCGGGGTTCACGATCCGCGCGCCGGCGCCTGGGATGGTGATCTACGTGAAAGAATGGAACGGCCGCAAGCGCACGGCCGGTTCGCAGGTGAACGCCTGGGAGCCGGGTGTTGCCACGCTGCCGGACCTCACGCAAATGGAGTCGGTCACATACGTCAACGAGATCGACGTGCGCAAGCTTGCCGTCGGCCAGCCCGTGACACTCACGCTGGATGCCGATCCTACCAAGCGCCTCACCGGAACCGTGGCGAGTGTCGCGAACGTCGGTGAACAGCGGCCGAACGCCGACGCGAAGGTTTTCGAGGTGAAGGTGACGGTCCAGGGCTCGGACACGACGCTGCGCCCCGGGATGACGACGGGGAACGCGATCGAGACGCTGAAGCTCAATGTAGCGCTGTACGCACCGCTCGAAGCGGTGAGCAGCGCGGGCGGCATCCCGTTCGTGTATCGCCAGGACGGTGGACGCATCGTGAAACAGGAAGTGATCACCGGACCGATGAACGACGACGAAGTGGTAATCGTGCGCGGCCTCGAGGAGAACGACCGGGTGCTGCTCACGCCTCCACCGGATCACGACCGTATCGCGCTGACGCGTCTCCCGGCCTCCATGCGTGACAGCCTGCCGGTGGCGGGCGGTGACACCGCACCCCGGGGAGGCATCGCGGTTCCACCGCCAGTGCGGTGAACCTCGCCGAGCTGCGCCGCCAGTTCATCGCGCACGTTGGATTCAGCATGCGCACGGCGGTCGAAGCCGTGCAGCACAACAAGCTGCGGGCTTCGCTCACCTCGCTGGGCATCCTGTTCGGCGTCGCCTCCGTCATTGCGATGCTCGCGATCGGGAAGGGCGCCGAGCGTGAAATCCTCGAGCAGATGCGCCTGCTGGGCTCGAACAACGTGATGATCACGCCGCTCGTGGAGCAGCACGAGGGCCCCGCCGACGACCAACCCGACAAGAAGGTGACGAAGTTCTCGCCCGGCCTCACCTACGCGGACGCCCAGGCGATCGCTCACGTGGTTCCTGGGGTGGAGGTGACGAGCGCGGAGGTCGTCCTCAATACGTCGCTCACGCGGGAGGGCCTGCGTCGTTCGGGAAAGTTGGTGGGCGTGGACACCGCGTATTTCCGCCTCACGAACCTGGCACTTGCCACCGGGACGACGTTCACGCCGCTGCAGGTCGAGCGCGGGCTCCCCGTCGCGATCATCGGCCATGGCGTCCGCACGCGCTTCTTCACGACCGAGGATCCCATCGGCCGGCCCCTCAAGGTCGGCGAGACCTGGGTCACCGTCGTCGGCGTGCTCCAGGATCGTCGCCTTACGCAGCAGACTGCGCAGCGCCTGGGCATCCGCGACGCCAACATGGACGTGTACGTGCCGGTGCGCACCGTGCTCATCCGCTTCCGGAACCGTGCGCAGCTCACCCAGCGCGACATCGAGCAGGCAGCCCGGGAAGTCACCGTCACCACCAACGACGCGCCGACGGAGTCCGAGCAGCAACGTGAAGAGCGCACCAACCGCAACCAGCTCGATCGCATCATCGTGCGCGTGACCGAGTCGCGCTACGTGTCTCCGGTCGCCGACGTGTTGCAGCGGATGCTCGCCCGGCGACACAACACGGTGGTGGATTTCGAAATCACCGTGCCGGAGCTGCTGCTCCGCCAGGAGCAGCGCACCAAGACGATCTTCAACGTCGTGCTGGGCGCCATCGCCTCCATTTCACTCGTGGTGGGCGGCATCGGGATCATGAACATCATGCTCGCGTCGGTCCTGGAGCGGATCCGGGAGATCGGGGTGCGCCGCGCCATGGGTGCCACCCAGAAAGACATCCTCTTTCAGTTCCTGAGCGAGGCGGTGCTGATCAGCGTGGCCGGGGGCGTGGCCGGTATTCTCGTCGGCGTCGGCCTGTCGATAGGCATCGAGCGCTTCGCGGGAATCACCACGATCGTGTCATCTCTGTCCGTCTTCGTCGCCTTCGGCGTGTCGTTCACCGTGGGCATCGCGTTCGGGATCGTACCCGCCTACCGCGCCGCGCGACAGGACCCAGTCGTCTGCCTTCGCTACGAGTGATCTCATGAACAACCGCGTGTGCATCACCCTGGCCCTCGCTCTAGGCGCGTTCGTGACACCCACGCTCGCCCAGACGGCGCCTCCGGATTCCTCCCAGGCGATCACGCTGTCGGAAGCCATCGCGCTCGCGCAGCAGCGCGGGCACCAGGCCCGCGCTGCGCGGGCGGCACGTGAATCGGGGCGCTACCGCCACCGTGCGTACCGCTCGGGGCTGCTGCCGCAGCTGTCCCTCGGAGGAACGGTGCCGTCGTACAACAAATCGATCATTCCAGTGCTCCGGGATGACGGCAGCACCGAGTTCGTGCCCCAGCAGCAGACCGACGCCAGCGTCTCGGTCACCCTCGCTCAGAAACTCCCGGTTACGGGCGGGGACCTGTTTGTGTCCTCGTCGCTGGCGCGGCTCAGGGTGAGCGGCCCGGCAGCCTACCAGTCGTGGTCTTCGACGCCGGTATCGGTGGGATTGCGGCAGGACATCTTCCGTCCGAACACCGCCGCATGGGACGGTCAGGAGGACGCGGTGCGCGCCGAGCTGAACGAACGCGCATTCCTCGAAGCGATGGAGGATGTGGCTCTCCAAACGGCCACGCTGTTCTTCGATGTGTACGCCGCCCGGGTCGCGCTCGAGAACGCCGTGACGAACGCCGCGGTGAACGACACGCTGTACCGCCTGAACACCGGGCGGTTCGAGGTCGGCAAGATCGGGGAGAACGACCTGCTGCAGAGCGAGCTCGCGTTGCTCCGGTCCCGCACCGCCCTCGAGTCGGCGCGGCTGGAGCACGAACGCGCGACCGATGCCCTGCGCCTCGCGCTCGATCTTCCCCCCGGGATGCCGGTCGGGGTCGCCGTGACGGGGGAGGTCCCCGAGTTCGAGGCCGACACGGCTCGGGCTGTGGCCGAAGCGTTGAAGAATCGCGCCGCGGTGACGACTGTCGCCCTCGATGACGTCCAGGCCCGGCGGAGCGTCGCCGAGGCGCGTCTTCGCTCGGGCGCCGGTGCCACGGTGCAGGCCAGTTACGGATTCAACGCCACGGCGCCGGAGGCGAGCCTCGCCTATCAGAACCTGCTCGAGGCTCGGCGCTTCACACTCTCAGTACAGGTTCCGCTCTGGCAGTGGGGCGCCCATCAGGAAGGGGTGCGGGCGGCGCAGGCCGACCGCGAGCGGGTCACGAACCTCTCGGCGGCCACCCTGGGCCAGGTCGCGCACGACGCGCGCTTCGCCGCGCTTGAACTGGCGCAGGCACGCCGCACCGTGTTGCTCGTCGCCAAGTCGGACAGCGTCGCCGCCAAGCGGTTCGAGGTGGCGTACAATCGCTACGTGATCGGCCGCATCACGATCGACAACCTGTACATCGCCCAGGCAGAAAAGGACCAGGCGGTGCTCCAGTACGTTCAGGCACTGCGCGGCTACTGGGCGGCGCTCTACCGCTTGCGCCGCGCCACCCTGTTCGATTTCGCGTCGGGACGCCCGATTCGGGGGTGATCGTGCCCCATCGTCAAGAGGGGCGGAGCTGCAGGTAGACGACGAACCCCAAGGGTGTCCGGCTTCCGTAGAAAAGGCGCAGCTGTTCGGGGACGAAGTCCACATCTCCGCGAGCCCCGAGCCATGCCCCCACGCCGCGCAGCGCGCGTACGCGCCGGGCATAACCCAGCGCCAGAGAGCCCACGCGGACCTCCTCACTGACCGAACCGACAAGGGCGAGCTCCTCAGTTGTCCGCGTAACGTATTCGACGCGGCCGAAGACGGCGTTGCGCCCGTCGAGATCGACGTTGGTCTCGACGAGCGCGGTGTTCAGCACACGCCGCGTGTCCGTCGGCACGTTCGCGCCCCAGATGAACGACGTCGCCCATCGTCCGGCCACATGGAGCGCCGAGAACTCGAGGCGGTGCAGCGGCTCATGCTCGTGTGGATCGATGTAGGCAGCGGAGGCCGCGAGACTCCAGCGCTCGTTCGGATTCACGGTCACACGAGCGGAGAACGATTTGAAGCGCGCCCCGCGATAATCGAAGTTCGTCCGGACCTCGTTCGGATGCGCCCCGTTGAAGACCGACGCCTCGAGATGAACCTTCGGCGTAAAAAGTCCCAGCGTGGCGACGCCAAAACTCTCATGCGTGACATCCTGAGTGTGATGGCCGAGCGGGGCGGTGGGGTCGTTGGCGGCCGAGGGACGATGCAAGTACGCGACCGGACCAAGCGCCGGCTCGCCGACGGCAGCGAGATACACAGTCCAGCGCCAGTCGTCTCGGAGGGGGCGATCGTACATAACCGCGACTTCACTCAACAGCTCATGGGGGTGCATGCGATCGGTGACCGTACCGCCGCGGTATGGCTGCGCGACCTGCAACAGCTGCGGATAGCCTGCCCGCGTGACGGTGAAGTACTCGGCACTCGCCATCATGCGACCGGTGAAGGTTCCCCCCGCGAGTGGTCGCGACGCATCGCCCATGACCCAGTTGATACTGCCCAGTTGGTAGTTGCCGCGCGGGCCAAATTCCTGAATGAACTGACCGAAGACGCTGCCGTGAACCATCACCCTCCACTCGGACGCTTGGAAATGAAAGCCGCGCATCGGCGCCACCGCCGGCAGCCACGAGGTTCCCGAGCCGAATGGCGGGTAGACGGCGCCCATCATGTGGCCTTCGTGCTGGGCCACCGCCGGCGTCGCCGCGAGGACTAGCGCGAGCTCAATGCACCAGAACTTGAATCGGACCGTAGGTCTTGGTCGAGCTGTCAGCGAGGAAAAGGACCGATACGAACAGCGAACCTTCCGTTCCGACCGTCGACGTTGGGGTCACCGCCTTCCAGAACGGCAAGCCCGGGATCGGTGCGGCCGCGGCGAGCGAATCGGGGTCGAATCGGAAGGTGACTTCGGCGCCGCCCGGGATGTTGGTCCGCCGCGTCCCCGTCGAGTCGTACAGCCTCACTTCGAGCCGCGTCGTATCCCCGGAGACCAGCGGGACGTGCTGGGTGAAATCGGCGTTGAAGGCATCGAATAGGCGGAATTCTCCTTCGGTATGCGTGCCCGATTGGACTTGCACATGAAATGGTCCGAACGACTTCGCGGATCCATCGCCGAAGGACAACGATACGCGTTGGGTGCCGCTCGTCCCGACGGGTGCGGTGGCCGTGACGATCCGCTCCAGCGGTCGTCCAGGAATGGGCACGGATGTGGCGAGCGATTCCGGGCTGAATTGCAGCGCCAACTCGATGCCGCCGACGATGTCTGTGAGGCGGTGACCGTCGGGCGCGAACAGACGTACCTCAAGGCGTACGGACTGATCGTCGGGAAGGCCCGTGTGCACGGTGAGATCTGTGCCACGCTCCTCGTCGAACAGTCGCACCTGCGCGATCGCAGCGGGCGTGCCGCTGGCACTCCCGCTTGTCGGCAAGGGCCCGCCACAGCTGCCGGAAATCGTAACGGCGATGAGCCCTGCAACCGTGCGACGGCGCATTGGAGAAATGTAAAGCGGTCCGAACGTGAATCTTCGGCTTGACCGTTCACGTACGTCGTCTTAGTTTGCTCCAAGTAGCCCCCCGAATCACGCACGAAAGGGTCTCGGACTGCAATGATTCGTCAATCCACCGTCACGCCGATGCTGCGCCGCATCTGGGGAGGGCCGGGCATGCTCTGCCGGTTCGCGCCAATTGTCGACGCGCGTGGGCGTATTGCGTCCGGCATTGCCGGCGCCGGTGGAGGTGGAGGAGCACCCTAGAAGTCGATCGGATCGAGTTCGCGCCGTGATCCGGCCTTCCGAGTGCTTCATGGGACCTGGGAGGCCGTTCTGTTACACCCGATTCGAGGATCACGGACATGAGCACGCTGGAACATCTCGACGACCACATCATCGAGCGCTACACCGCCCAGCCGACGCGGCTCCCCGTGGAGCTGCGCCGGCAGATCGAGCACGCCTGGCAGGGCGCGCCGGTCCAGCTGTACGCGCTCGCCGATCTCGACCAGAGCCTGCGGCTCACCGAGGCGTGGTTGGCCCTGGGTCCACGGCACATCGCGGTGGCCAGGCGCGAGAGCGACGGGTGGCATGTGCGGAGCCTCGAACGGTCGCTCATCGAGGCGGTCCGAGAAGCGCCCGGGCTGTCGGCCAATACCCTGACGATCCTCGGCGCTCCGGGTGAGCCGGCGCTGGCGTTGCTGCGCTATACGCACCGGCAGCGTCGGGCATTCGAGAACATCCGGTTCGTGCTCGAGGAGCAGGTCCAGGGGCATGAGCGAGAGCTGGTGGCCGCCGATGCGGACCGCCTCTACGCGGAAAGCGTCGCGCGCCCGATCCGCGATGCTCAGGCGCTCGTCTCCGGCCGGCAGACCGCGGTGATCCGGCGGCTGCTTGGCTACCTCAAACCGTATCGCCGGCAGCTGACGCTGGGAATGGCCGCCGCGACGGTGATCACCCTGGTCAGCCTGGTGCCGCCGTACCTGGCGGGCCACCTGATCGACCGCGTGGTGCGGCCGGCGCAGGCGGGAACGCTGTCGTTGGCGCGCGCCGGCACGATTGCGTGGCTCGCGGTCGCGGCGATGGCGGCCGTCTATCTGGTCCGCCAGGCGGCGGCACACGTGCGGCTGCGGCTGATGTCGATCCTGGGTGAGTGGGTCGCTCGCGACCTCCGCTCCGAGCTGTACGAGCACATTCAGCGGCTCAGCCTGGCGTTCTTCTCGCGCAAGCGTACCGGCAGCCTGATCACGCGAGTCTCCGCCGATACCGACCGGCTATGGGACTTCCTGGCGTTCGGTGTCGTGGACGTGTCGCTGTCGCTCGTGATGCTCGTGGGTCTGGGGACCGTGTTGCTGACGCTCGACTGGCGGCTGGGTCTGGTGATGACCCTGCCGGTGCCGCTCTTCTGCTGGCTGATCTACCGGCACAGCGAAGAGATCACCCGGCTCTTCATCCGCGCGTGGCGCAAATGGTCACGGGTGACCGACGTGCTGTCGGACACGATCCCGGGCATCCGCGTGGTCAAGGCGTTCAACCAGGAGCAGCGGGAGATCGGACGCTTTGGCGAGCGCAACGAGGACGTGACGGCGGAGTTCAACCGCATTCACGCGTCGTGGACCAGGTTCTGGCCCATGCTGATGCTCGGCGTGCACATGATGACGGTCGCCGTGTGGGTGTTCGCGGTGCCGCGGCTCCTTGGGAGTGGCGCGCAGTTGCCGGTAGGAACGTTCGTCTCGTTCCTGCTCTACACGACGATGTTCGGCGCTCCGATCGAAGTGATCGGGCAGATGGCGCGGACGATCAACCGGGCCACGACGTCGGCGCACCGCGTGTTCGAGGTGCTCGACACCGAGCCGGAGATCCGCGACGTGGCGGAGCCGGTGCGGCTCGAGCCGGTGCACGGACGGGTTACGTTCGAGCATGTGACGTTCGGCTACGACGGCGTCCGTCAGGTGTTGCGGGGCGTGAGCTTCGATGTGGTGCCGGGCGAGCTGATCGGGCTCGTCGGCCCGTCGGGCGGTGGCAAGACGACGATCGTCAACCTGATCGCGCGGTTTTACGACGTGAGCGGGGGAGCGATTCGGATCGATGGCGTCGATCTCAGGCGCCTCGATACGGGCCACTACCGCCGGCAGATCGGCATGGTGCTCCAGGATCCGTACCTGTTTCACGGGACGGTGCTGGAGAACATCCGCTACGGCCTGCCCGAGGCGCCGTTACATCAGGTCGTCGCGGCGGCGCAGGCGGCGAATGCCCATGACTTCATCACCAAGCTGCAGCACGGCTACGACACGGTGGTGGGGGAGCGCGGACACACGTTGTCGGGTGGTGAGCGCCAGCGCGTCTCGATCGCGCGCGCGATCCTCCACGATCCTCGGATCCTCATTCTGGACGAGGCGACGAGCAGCGTGGACACGGAGACCGAGCGCGAGATCCAGGAGGCACTCGAGCGGTTGGTGGCGGGTCGGACGGTGCTCGCGATCGCGCATCGGCTGTCGACGCTCCGCAAAGCGTCGCGGCTGTTCGTGATCGAGGACGGACGGCTGGTCGAGCACGGGTCGCACGCCGAACTGCTCGCGAACGCAGAGGGGAAGTATCGGCACTTGTACGAGCTGCAGGTACAGCTCCAGTGAGAAAGGAGGCTTTATGACGGCGCTTGCCTCGAAGCCGTATACGGGAACGTTGGCGCTGGAATGGCGCGGTGATGGCTCGCTCTGGGCGCTGCTGGGAGACGAAGAGCGTGCCGTGTCGGTACGGCGCTGCTTCCCGTGGTCGGAGCCCACGCGGCACCTGTCGCTGCGGGATGCAGACGAAGAGGAGTTTGCCCTGGTGCGGGATCCCGCCGACCTCGATCCCCGCTCGCGCGCGGCGCTGGAGTTGGCGCTCGCGGTCGCGGGGTTCGTGTTCGAGGTGACGCGCGTGCTGGAGATCGACGAGGAAGTCGAGATTCGCCGCTGGCGAGTCGAGACGCAGCAGGGTCCCCGCACGTTCCAGACGAGGCTCGATGATTGGCCGCGCACATTGCCGCACGGCGGCCTGTTGATCCGCGACCTCGCGGGGGATTTGTATCACCTCGGCAGGCCCGGGGCTCTCGACCGGGAAAGCCGGGAGTTGCTGTGGGCGTTTGTGGATTGAACGATTGTCGGTGTGGAGTCGTGTAGGGGCGCAGCATGCTGCGCCCCTACTGTTTTTGATCAGCCTATTTCTGGCATCTCCGACACAAAACCGTCTGCCGCCTGTCGATCTCGTGCGTCATCACGAGCTTCCTGCCGCAGTTCACGCACTTCTCCCCGCCTCGTCCATACACCCGTAACTTGAACTGAAACCGCCCGCGCTCGCCTCTGCCCGTGCGATAGTCGCGCAGTGTCGTCCCGGACGACGCGAGTGCCCGTTGCAGGACGTCAACGATCGCGGCGTGCAATCGGGCGAATTCCTCGAGCGACAATTTATTTGTGGGTGTCGCCGGATCGAGCCTGGCATCGAACAGCGCTTCATTGGCGTAGATGTTTCCCACGCCGGCCAGCCGCCGCTGGTCCATGATCGCTTTCTTGACCGCGGTGCGCGTGCCCCTCAGCCGATCGGCGAAGACGAACGGTGTGAACGTCTCTTCGAGCGGCTCGGGGCCGAGCCGGCCAGTGTAGGCGATCCAGCCAGTTTCCTCGAGCAGCCAGATCGTGCCGAGCCGGCGCACGTCGCGGTACACGAACCTGCGCCCGTCGGTCAGCGTGCAGATCAGGACGGCGTACTTCGCCTCGTCCCGAGTCAGCTGCCGTTCGTAGACGAGGAGCGATCCGGTCATGCGCGGCTGGATGATCATGCGATGCCCGGAGGACAATCGAAGCACGGCGTGCTTCGCCCGGCGGTACACCTGCTCGATGGTGTTGCCGCGCAGCGTCTTGATCAGGCGCGCCTTGGAGACCTGGCGCAACACATCGGTTTTCTTCAGCTCCACGCGGGCGATGCGGCACCCTTCGAGCACGGGCGCGATCTCGCGGACGATCGTCTCGACTTCAGGCAGCTCCGGCACGCTGGATCTCGCGCCAGGCGACGTCGCGCCGCCAGGTCTTGCCCTCAAAGGAAATGCGCTCGGCTGCGCCACGGCTCGCCTGCGCGGCGAGCGCTACGGTGGGACCAAGACCAGTCACACTCAGCACGCGGCCACTGGAGGTCCGCAGTCTTCCTTCGTTATCGCGATAGGTTCCGGCGTGAAAAACGATCACATCGTCGCCGAGGTCCGCCGCGTCGGGAAGCAGGATCGCCGCGCCTTTCTCCGGATTGTCGGGATACCCGCGCGCGGCCAGGACGGTGGTGACCGCGGCCCGCTCGACCGTCAACGCCTTCTGGCTCGCCACGGGGTTCCAGCGCCGCTGCGCAATCGCCGCGATATGCTCGCTGAATCCGGGTAACAGCGCGGGCAGCAGCACCTGAGTCTCCGGATCGCCGAAGCGCGCGTTGAATTCGAGCACCGACGGCGTGCGGTCGGGGAGGATCATCAGACCCGCGTAGAGCACTCCCTCATAGGGAGCGCCTTGCGCGGCCACCTCGCGCAGGACGGGCTCGAAGACGTCCGCGCGCACGCGCGCGAGCAGCGGCTCGGTGGCGATACCGACCGGACAGTAGGCGCCCATTCCGCCGGTGTTCGGCCCGGTGTCCCCTTCACCCAGTCGCTTGTGATCCTGAGCGGGCGGCAGGAGGACGATGCGCTCACCGTCCGTCAGCGCCAGTACGGACAGCTCTTCGCCCTCGAGGAACTCCTCGATCACGATCTCTCTGCCGGATTCGCCGAGGGAGCCGGCGAGCATGGCGCGGGCGACGGCGGCGGCGTCCGCGCGCGTTCTACACACCACCGCTCCCTTGCCGGCCGCGAGCCCCGACGCTTTCACGACGAGCGGCTCGGCGTGGCTGGCGATGTAGTCGAGTGCCTGTGTTTCCTCAACGAATGTGGCGCTCGCCGCCGTGGGGACACCCGCGCGTCGCATCACCTCTTTGGCGTACGCTTTGGACGACTCGAGCTGCGCCGCAGCCGCCGACGGGCCGAACACGGCGCGCCCTTGTTCACGCAGCCGGTCCGCTAGGCCTTCGGCGAGCGGCGCCTCCGGACCGATGACCGTGACGTCGATGTCGTGCCGCAGAACGGCCGCGACGAGCTGATCGACGGCGGTGGCGGGGATGGAGAGATTGGTGGCGAGCGCGGCGGTGCCGGGATTGCCCGGTGCAGCGAACAACGTCAGGTCGTCGGAAAAGGCAGAGGCGGCGTCGCGACGCAGTGCCCAGCAGAGGGCATGTTCGCGGCCGCCGCCTCCGACGACCAGTACTTTCACCTCTTCTTGAATGCGTCCGTAAACGCCTGGGCGGCTCGCTTGGCGGAGTCAACCACGTCGTTCACGACGGCCTTCGCTTCCTTCATATAGTGCTCGCGCGCCTCATCGATGTCCTTGTCGATCGGCCGATTGTCGGCGTCGGGGCCGCGCCGCGTGTACTCGCCGTTCAGGATGCGCTCGTACTGGCCGGCGCCGATCCAGCGCTGCAGCTCGGCGGCGCGCAGCGTGCTGAACGGATGCGTGCGCT
The DNA here is from genome assembly GCA_041499375.1 of Gemmatimonadota bacterium. Taxonomy (GTDB): domain Bacteria; phylum Gemmatimonadota; class Gemmatimonadetes; order Gemmatimonadales; family GWC2-71-9; genus 20CM-2-65-7. The sequence goes on along the minus strand of JBGQKD010000004.1, from coordinate 25,474 downwards.
CGAGCGTGTTGAGGATCTGGAAGATCCGGTCGAGCGCGCCCCCCGATTCTTCGTATTCCTTGGCCTGCACGAGGAACTCGTCGAGGTTCATTTGCTTCATGTCGCCGCCGCCCGCCATCTTGAGATGCATGCGCATCGCGGCGTGCGGATCCTGGACCGCCAGGAGACCCGCGCGATCGGACGAGAGCTCGCTCTTCCGGAACCACTCGAGCAGCGCGATCCGGATGGGCAGCAGGGCGATGCCCGCGAGGAACGGTAACGTCGAGAAACTGAAGTTGAGGATCAGGATCAGGATCGTGACGTACAGCGCGTGCCCGCTCATCACGTGGCCCAGCTCGTGGCCCAGCAGCGTCCGCATCTCGTCGTCGTCGAGCAGCTTCAGCGCGCCCGAATTGATGACGATGAACGGCCGGTCCATCCCGTAGGCGCCCGCGTTGACGAACGGCGTCTGGGACACGTACAGATCTGGTCGGGGGTCCCAATCCATCGTCGTCAGCACGTCGGTGTACAGCTCGTTGAGGCGCGGAAACTGCCTCGGCCCGACGCGCACGGCGTCCGCCTGGAACAGCAGCCGGATGCCGCGCTCGCCGATGAATCCGTAGATCTTCTTCACGACCTGGTCGAATCCGGGGATGGAGCGCAGCGACTGCAGCGCCGCGCGATCCGCCGGATGCTCCCACGAGACGGCAGCAATCTGGGTCAGGACTTTCCGCGGACGCGCCGCGGGAAGGGTATTCGTCGGTTCGGTCATGCCTCGCTCCTGCGAATGGATTCCCTCACGTACGGGCTGGGGAATCGCATGTTTCGTGTAGGGGCGCAGCATGCTGCGCCCCTACATCACACGCTAATCATCAGCCAACGCTTGATCCAAATCCCCGATCAGATCCTCCACATCCTCGATTCCGACCGACAGGCGGACCAGGCTGTCGGTCAATCCCATGCGGCGCCGCATCTCGGGCGGCACGCTCGCGTGCGTCATCGACGCCGGATGTCCGATCAGGCTCTCGACGCCGCCCAGCGACTCGGCGAGCGCGAAGATCTTGGTGCGCTCAACGAAGCGGCGCGCAAACGCGGTGTCGCCCAGCTCGATGCTCAACATCCCGCCGAATCCCTTCATCTGACGGCCGGCGAGCTCGTGCTGGGGATGCGAGCGCAGTCCCGGATAATACACCCGTTGCACACGGGGATGCTTCTCCAGCCACTCCGCGACGCGCCGGCCGTTCGCATCGTGCTGGCGCATGCGCAGCGCCAGGGTCTTGGTGCCGCGCAGCGCCAGCCAGCAGTCGAACGGCCCCGGCACGGCACCGGACGAGTTCTGAATGAACGCGAGCCGCTCGGCGACGTCGTCGCGGGTCGCGACGAGCATGCCGCCCACCATGTCGGAATGGCCGTTCAAGTACTTGGTCGTCGAGTGGAGGGCGATATCGGCGCCGAGCTGCAGCGGCTGCTGGAAATAGGGGGTCGCGAAGGTGTTGTCGACGACGAACAATGCTTTGGCCTTGCGTGCAATCTCGCCGGTCGCCGCGAGATCGCACAGTCGCATCATCGGATTGGTGGGCGTCTCGGCGTACACGATTTTGGTGTTCGGCGTGACGGCGGCCGCGACTGCCCGCGTGTCGCCGCCGTCCACGAACGTGAACGTGAGGCCGAGGCGCGACCAGATGTGCGTCATCTGCCGGTGGGAGCCGCCGTACACGTTCTCGCCGCTCACGACGTGATCGCCGGCCGACAGCAACTTCATCACCGCATCGAGCGCCGCTAACCCTGACCCAAACGCGAACCCATGCACACCGCCTTCGAGGGCGGCGACGTTGCGCTCGAGCGCCTCGCGCGTGGGGTTGCGCGTGCGCGCGTACTCGTAGCCTTTGTTGCGCCCCAGCCCTTCCTGGATGTAGGTAGACGTCTGATAGATAGGCCCCATAATGGCGCCGCTCAGGGGATCCCCTAGGTAGCCGGCGTGCACGGCGCGTGTCGCAATCCGGTGTGATAGGTCACGTTCGACGACTCGCGTCATGGCCGGAACGTAAGGGCGGCTTTCCTTGGGGGCAAGCGACCTTTACTTTGGCGGGGCCATGCCACCCTTCTCCGGAATGCGCTGTCTCGTCGTCGACGACGAGCCGCGTTTGCGCCGCGTGCTCGTCCGGTTGCTCGAGGGCGAAGGCTTCGCGTGCGCCGAAGCCGGCTCCGGTGTCGAGGCGTTGCGGGAGCTCGAGAAGGGAGCGGTGCCGCTCGTCATCTCCGACCTGCGGATGCCGGAAATGGACGGGGTCACGCTGCTGCGCGAGATCACGACACGCTGGCCGGAGACGGCCGTCATCGTGGTGACCGCCGTGGCCGAAGTCGAGAGCGCAGTGGCCTGCCTGCAAATGGGCGCGCTCGACTACGTCGCAAAGCCGTTTCATCTCGACGAAGTGCGGGCGCGCGTTTCGCAGGCGCTCGACAAGCGCCGGCTCATCATCGAAAACCGCAACTACCAGCAGGGTCTCGAAGAGCGCGTCGAGGCGCAGGCCCGGCGCATCGAAGAGCTGTTTCTCGAGGGCGTGCACGCGCTCGTCTTCGCGCTCGAAGCGAAGGACGCGTACACGCGCGGTCATTCGATGCGCGTTGCCAATTATTCCGTCGAGATCGCCCGCGCACTCGGCCTCGATAAAGATCTCATCGATACGATCGCGCTCGGCGCGGAGCTGCATGACGTCGGCAAGATCGGCGTCAGCGAGAGCGTGCTGCACAAGGCGGGCAAGCTGACCGACGCCGAGTACCGTCACATCATGGAGCATACGGTGATCGGCGCGCGCATTCTGGGGCCGCTCATGCGCGATGCCCCCGGCGCGCTGTCGATCGTGCGCTCGCATCACGAGCGGCTCGACGGCACCGGCTCCCCCGACAGCTTGAAGGGCGACCAGATCCCCTTCGAGGCTCGGCTCGTCAGCGTCGCTGACGCCTTTGACGCGATGACGAGCGTGCGGCCCTATCGCCCCTCGCTCCCGGTGAAACACGCGATGCGGGAGCTCGAGGAAGGGCAGGGCGTCCAGTTCGATGCGGAGATAGTCAAGGCGTTCCTGCGCGCGTTTGCGGAGGGAGCGTCGCTGCCCATTCCGACGCCGCAGCTCCAGCCCCTGCGGCTGCCTACCCGCGCCATGGAAGCGCGTAGGGCCTGATTCCTACATTAAATTGGCGTTCATGTCTGACACGCTGATGGTGAGTGTGTCGGGAGTCCGAGGTCTGGTCGGTTTGGACCTCACTCCCGAGGTGGTGGCTCGCTGGGCTGCCGCGTTCGGCACCTGGGCGAAAAACGGGAAGCGCAACCGCATCGTCGTGGGACGGGATGCGCGAACATCGGGCCCCATGTTCGCCAGCGCAGCCACCGCTGGTCTTAACTCGGTGGGGTGTGACGTCATCGATGTCGGCCTCGTCGCAACACCCACGGTCCAACTCGCCGTCGAGCACCATCGGGCCGCCGGCGGCATCATCCTCACCGCCAGCCACAATCCCATCGAATGGAACGCGCTCAAGTTCGTCGGTCCCGATGGCATCTTTCTTGATAGTGTAGCGGGCACGCGGGTACGCGAACTGGCGGCGGGGGATTCCCTGCCGCGAGCCAAGTACAATGCGATCGGTGGGGTGCAGGCGGATGCGGAGGCGATTTCCCGCCACCTCGCCGCCGTGCTCGCGCTTCGCGGAGTTGATGTTCGGGCGATCCGGCGGCGGCGCTTCCGCGTCGCGCTCGACACCGTGCGCGGCGCCGGCGGTGCGCTGATGCCGGAGCTGCTCGAGCGGCTCGGTTGTCGCGTCGCAGCGATAAATCTGGAAACCGACGGCCTGTTTCCTCGGCCGCCCGAGCCGGTGCCTGAAAACTTGAAGGCCCTCGGCGCGCTGGTGCGACGAAAGAAGGCGGACATCGGAATTGCGGTCGACCCGGATGTCGATCGACTGGCAGTAGTGGATGAGAAGGGACGACCCATCGGAGAGGATTACACCCTCGCCTTTGCGATCAGGGCCGTCCGGCCGTCCGGCCGTCAGACCGTCGTCTGCAATTTGTCGACGTCGCTGGTGGTCGAAGACGCGGCGCGCGAGTTCGGGGCGAAGGTTGTGAGGGCACCGGTCGGCGAGGCTTACGTCGCAAGGAAGATCATCGAGCTCAAGGCGGTGATCGGCGGTGAGGGGAATGGTGGAGTGATGTATCCGGCACTGCATGTCGGTCGCGATGCGCCGGTGGCTGGGGCGCTGGTGCTGTCGCTGCTGACGCGCGAGCGCATCTCGGTGAGTGAGCTGGTTGCTCGCGCGCCCCGTTACACGATCATAAAGGCCAAGGTGGAACGGGGAACGCGAAACGCGGAACAGATGCCTGAAGTCTATGCGGCGCTGCGCAGGCGTTTCCCGGAGGCGGACGTCGACACGCAGGATGGTTTACGGCTCGCGTGGCGGGATCGCTGGCTGCATGTGCGGCCCTCCGGCACCGAGCCGATCATTCGACTGATCGCGGAAGCGCCGTCGAGCGCTGACGCTGAACGTCTGATAGAAGAGGGGCGGCGGTTATGTGCGGCATCGTAGGGTACGTCGGCAAACGAATGGCGGCGCCCGTCGTGCTCGAGGGGCTGAAGCGTCTCGAGTATCGCGGATACGACTCGGCGGGTCTGGCCGTCGTCAACGGCGGCCTCGAGATATTCCGCGCACCCGGAAAGATCGCCGTGCTCGAGCGCGAGCTCGGCAGCAAGCTGCCCGAAGGCACGACCGCGATCGCGCACACGCGCTGGGCGACGCACGGCGCACCGAACACCGCCAACGCCCATCCGCATGCGGACTGCGGTGGCACCCTCGCCGTCGTGCACAACGGCATCATCGAGAACTCCGGAGCGCTGCGGCAGGCCCTCACCAAGCGCGGCCATGTCTTCCGCTCCGAGACCGACACCGAAGTCCTCTCCCACTTGATCGAGGAAGCGCATACCAGGGGAGCGTCGCTGGTGGACGCGACCGCCGAGGCACTGCGCCAGGTCGAAGGGACCTACGGCATCGCGGTGATCTCGAGCCGTGAGCCCGAAACGCTGGTCGCCGCGCGGCGCGGATCGCCGTTGCTCGTGGCGATCGGCAACGGGGAGAATTTTGTCGCCTCCGATGCGTCGGCGGTCCTCGCGTACACGCGGTCGGTCGTCTACCTGGACGATGGCGACATCGCCGAGGTAAAGCCTACCGATTACCGCATCATGGATCTCGCGTCGGCGGAGAAAGAAAAAGCTGTGACGCACGTGGAGTGGGACCTGGCGACCATCGAGCGCGGTGGCTACGCGCACTTCATGCTCAAGGAGATCATGGAGCAACCCGAGAGCGTACGAAACACGCTGCGCGGGCGGCTGCTAGAGGAAGAAGGCACGGTCCGCTTCGGCGGCCTGAACATCGGCGACGAAGAGCTGCTCAAGGTGCAGCGCATCGTGATCACCGCGTGCGGCACGTCGTGGCATTCGGCGCTGATCGGCGAATACATGATGGAGGAGCTGGCGCGCATCCCGACGGAAGTCGAGTACGCATCGGAGTTTCGCTACCGGAACCCGATCGTCGACGAGCGCACCCTCGTGATCGGCATTTCCCAATCGGGCGAAACGGCCGACACGCTGGCCGCCTTGCGCGAAGCCAAGCGGCGCGGCGCCCGGACGCTGGGACTCGTCAACGTCGTGGGCAGCACGATCGCCCGAGAAGTGGACGGCGGCATCTATCTCCACGCCGGCCCCGAGATCGGCGTCGCGAGCACCAAGGCGTTCACCAGTCAGATCGTCGCGCTGGCGCTATTGACCCTCAAAATGGGCCGGCTGCGCGCCCTCTCCATCCTGCAGGGACGCGAGGTAGTGCGGGCGCTGGCCAAGCTGCCGGAGCTGGTGAGTCGCGTGCTCACCAAGGCGCCCCAGGTCGAGCAGATCGCCGAGCGGCTGGTGCGGGCCCAAAACGTGCTCTACCTGGGCCGCGGCTACAATTTCCCGGTCGCGCTCGAGGGGGCACTCAAGCTGAAGGAAATCTCCTATATCCATGCCGAGGGCTATCCGGCGGCCGAAATGAAGCACGGCCCGATCGCCCTGATCGACGATCTGATGCCGGTCGTCTTCATCGCGCCCAAGGACGGCGTGCATCAAAAGGTCGTGAGCAACATCGAAGAGGTGAAGGCGCGCGGCGGCCGCGTGATCGCGATCGTGACCGAGGGCGACACGGCGCTCGACAAACTGGCGGACCACCGCATCGAGATTCCCGAGACTCTCGATCTGTTGACGCCGGTGCTGAGCGTGGTTCCCTTGCAGTTGCTCGCGTACTACATCGCCGTCCGTCGTGGCTGCAACGTCGATCAACCCAGGAACCTGGCCAAAAGCGTCACTGTCGAGTGAGAGTCGTCCTCCAGTGCGTCAAACGGGCTGAGGTTCGCGTGGAAAGCCGGGTTACCGGGAAGATCGGGCCCGGCTTTCTTGTGCTTGTCGGCTTCTCGCCCACCGATACCGATGTGCAGCTGGCATGGATGGCCGAGAAAATCATCGGCCTGCGCGTCTTCGGCGATGCCGAAGGGAAGATGAATCGCGATCTCGTGGAGGTGAACGGCGGCGTGCTCGTCGTGTCGCAGTTCACGCTGTATGGCGACGCCAGCAAAGGGCGCCGCCCCAGCTTCATCGACGCCGCGCCTCCCAACATCGCGACGCCGCTCTACGAGAAGTTCGTCGCGCTGCTCAAAGAGAAATCACGCGGCAAGATGCCCGTCGAGACGGGCGAGTTCGGCGCGATGATGGATGTCGAACTCGTCAACGACGGGCCGGTGACGCTGATCCTCGAACGCTAGGGCTTCGCCGGGACGGCAACGATCGCGAGGCGATCGCCCTTGGGACTCACGGCGAGTCGTGAGATGCTCGTGAGACCGGCCGGGCCCAGGTCGGCCACAGTTACCCAGCCAGCGCTGCCCTGCGGATCCCACTGATACAGCGTTGTCCCACTCGCGGTGAGCACGATCCCGCTCGGCGTCCAGACAAAGAAGTCAGCTCCCGCCGGCGCCTGCACAAGGGTCGTGACGCGCCTGGCGCCGATGTCGACCTCCTCGAGCCAGTTGCCCCTCGTCGAATCGCGTTGTACAAAGCTGACGGCGTCGCGGCCCGGGACGCGCTGCAACGACCGGCCCACATCACGGGTGATCACCGCGCCGCGTGCGCCCGGGAAACGATCGTCCGCAATCTGCAGCGTCGAGGGCGTGCCGAGCACAAAGAGCACGATCGCGTGGTCATTGCCCCAGGCGTGATAGCCGACCGGTTTGATCGAGTCGAGGACGAGGCGCGGGTGCGTGCCGTCGGCGTCGAACGCCCAGAGCCGCTGGGTCGAGTCGGCTTCGACGCGGACGACCGAGAACCCATCGCCCGTCGGCAGCGGCGTCGCGGAGTACTCGCTTTCGCGCGTAGCCGTGAGTTGCACGCTGGTTTTCCGTTCGAGATCGTAGCGGTAGATGTCCGCCTGGCTGTCCTCACGGACCGAGGTATAGAGGAAAGCGCGGCCGTCGGGCAGGAAGTTGGGCTGGTTGTCGTAGCCGGGGCGCGTGGTGACGTTGACCGGAACGCCGACGAGGACGCGGCCGTCCGCGACGCGGAGGTCGGCGACATAGATGTCGGTCGCCGCCGGCGCGGCGGCCGCCTGCAATAGCAGCAGCGCGGGGTAGAGCACGCCGAAACATAGCCCGAGCTATCTTTTCTCGCGTGATCCCCATCGTGCTGGCCTCCGGGTCGCCGCGCCGGAAGCAGCTCCTCGAAATGTTGCGCATTCCGTTCCGCGTCATCGCTCCTGATGTGGACGAGCACGTGTTGCCCGGGGAGAAGCCGGACGCCTACGTCACCCGGCTGTCGCGCGCGAAGGCCGAGGCCGTGCTGCCGCGCGCGCCAGGTGAGGTGATTCTGGCGGCCGACACGACCGTCGTCTTGCGCGGGAAGATCTTCGAGAAGCCGACGTCGCCACAAAACGCCGTCGAAATGCTGGAGCAGCTCCAGGGGAAGACGCACGAAGTGCTCACCGCCGTCGCGGTGGCGGAGAACGGCAGGCTCGAGCAGGCGCTGGATGTCTCGCGCGTCACGTTTCGTCCGAACGATTGGCGCACGCTCGAGGAATACGTCGCGACGGGTGAGCCGCTCGACAAAGCCGGCGCCTACGCGATTCAGGGACTCGGCGCGCCGCTGATCGAACGGGTGGAAGGCGACTTCTTTGGCGTGATGGGACTGCCGCTGCGGCTGGCGTTGGACCTGCTGGCGAAATTCGGCCGGCCTTACCGCTTCACGCGGTAGACCGGCACCTTCTTCGTCTTGCCTTTGACCTGAATCGGCTCGAGCGCCTCCACCTTGGGGGGGTTCTTGAGCGCCTTGTAGAACGGCTCGGAAATTAGAATCTCGTTGCCGCCGGCCGATGAACAGAGTCGGCTGGCGGTGTTCACCGCGTCGCCGATGACGGTGTACTCGAGCCGCCGGTTCGAGCCGATGTTGCCGGCAAAGACCTCGCCGTAGTTGATGCCGATGCCGATCGCGAGCGGCTGCCGCCCCGATTCCTTCCACTTGGCGTTCATCTTCTCCAGCGTCTCGAGCTGATCGATCGCGCACTGCATGGCGCGGTCGGCGTCGTCGGCATGGCCGATCGGCGCGCCCCACAGCGCCATGATGGCGTCGCCCATGAACTTGTCGAGTGTGCCGGAATGCTCGAACACGATGTCCACCATTTCGGTGAAGTAATCGGTGAGCAGGCCCGCGATCTCGTCGGGGTTCATCGTTTCCGACATCGGGGTGAAGCCGCGAATGTCCGAGAAGAACACCACCACCGGCAGCTTCTGGCTCGGCAACTTCCCGGCGTCCTGCTGCTCGGCGATCACCGACGCGATGTTGGGCGAGAAGTAGCGCTCGAAGTTCGAGCGCACCAGTGCCTCGCGGCGGATCCGCTCCGAGAGCTGCGAGTTCTCGATGGCGATCGCGGTGAGACCGCCGAACGCAATGAGAAACTCGAGATCCTCGTCGGCGAACGAGTGCGTCGCGGTGAGGTTGTCGACGTAGAGGATGCCCAGGACCTTCTGGTCGGAGCCCATCAGCGGCGTGCACATCGCGCTGCGCACGCTCTGGATGAGAATCGATTTCCCCTTGAAGCGCTCGTCGGCGGCGGCATTGTCCGACAGAATCGCGACCCGCTCTTCGACCGCTTTCCGGGCGATCGACTGGGGGACGTGCTTGGCGGCGCTCGCGTCGCCCGTGCGGCTCTTGGAAATGCGCGGAATCAGCTCGTCCGACTTGCCGTCGAGCAGCAGAATCGAGACGCGGTCCACGTTCATGATCTGGAACGTGAAGTCCACGACCTTGTCGAGCAGGCGGTCCAGCTCCTGCTGCTTCGACAGCTCCTTCGAGACTTCCAGCAGCAGGGACAGCTTCTTCTCGCGCCGCTCTTCCTGACTCTGGCCGCGGACCTTGAGGTGCGAGGAGCCTTGCGGCTCGTCTATGACGATCGCCGGGACGCCGCCGCTGACCGGCAGCTGCCGGACGATCGTGCCACCACCCGCTCCGCCCTTGACGCCTGGCTTGGGGCTCACGAATTCCGCGGGGGGCGGCACGACCTGAGGCCGGGGGAGGGGAGCAGTCACTTCCTTGACACGAAATGCCACTTTCCCGAAGGTCACGACGTCGTTGGCTCCCGCCTCGGCCTCGGTGATCTTGGCGCCGTTCAGGAAGGTGCCGTTCGAGGAGCCGAGGTCGGTGACCCGGACACCGCTTTGGGTGAGCACGACTTCGGCGTGTCGACGGGAGATCGTTGGGTCGTAGATCGGGACGTCGCTCGTGACCGCCCGCCCCACCACGAGCTTGCGCCCGAGCTGGAGATCGATCGATTGTTCACCGGATGTGCTCAGCAGCTTGAACACAGGCCCGAAACTAATCGCCCGCTTTGGTCAGCGCGAGCGCCCGAAGCACAGCTTGTGCCTTGGCCTCGGTTTCCGCGAACTCGCGTGAGGGATCTGAGTCCGCGACGATCCCGGCGCCCGCCTGCACGACGACCTGGTCCTTGAGCACGAGCGCCGAACGAATCGCGATGGCCGTGTCCATGCTCGTCGCGCCCCACCCAACGTAGCCGACCGCCCCTGCATACGGACCGCGCCGCTCCGGCTCCAGCTCGTCGATGATTTCCATCGCGCGCACCTTGGGCGCGCCGCTGACCGTCCCGGCGGGGAAACACGCGCGAAACACGTCGAGCGCGTCATAGCCGTCCTTCAACCGGCCCCGTACCTCGCTCACGAGATGCTGCACATGCGAGTAGCGCTCGACCTGGAGCGATTCCGTCACGCGCACCGTGCCGTACTGCGCCACCCGCCCGACATCGTTGCGTCCCAGGTCGACGAGCATGCGGTGCTCGGCCAGCTCCTTTTCGTCCTCGCGCAGCGACGTCGCGAGTGCTTCATCCTCGGCGGGCGTCGCGCCACGCGGGCGGGTGCCGGCGATGGGTCGCACCGTGACTTCATCGCCCTCGACCCGGACCAGCACCTCCGGCGAGCTCCCGACGAGCGTCACATCGTCGAGCGTGAGGTAGAAGAGATAGGGAGCGGGGTTCAGGGCGCGCAGGTACCGGTACAGTCGTAGCGGGTCGACCGCACCGGGCACGACCTGCCGGCGCGACAGGACGGCCTGGAAGACGTCGCCCGCGGCGATGTACTCGCGGATCTTGGCGACATCGCGCTCGAACGCCGCTCGGCCGTACTGGGATTGCGGGGGCGGCCGCAACGCGACTCCATCGTCGTCCAAGGCCAGCGGCGCGAGCTGATGCGTCCCGCTCAGGCGCCCGATCAAGGTGTCGAGCCGCTCCTGGGCGACGTCGTACAGCCGGAGCCGCTGCGCGGCCGACGCCTTCGCGGGCACCTCGACGTTCGCCACGACGATGGCGCGACCGAACACGTTGTCGAGTATTACGAGCGAGTCCGCGATCATCACGACCGCATCGGGCACGCCGAGCGTGTCGGTCGGGCCCGCGGCGAGTCGTTCGATGCTGCGCACGATGTCGTAGCCCAGGTACCCGACGGCGCCGCCCATGAAGCGCGGCAGCCCGGGCAGCGCGACGCTCGGGAGCGCGCGCAGGCGGTCGGCGAGGTGGGTAATGGGGTCGGTCGTCTGGCCCGCCTGTTCCCAGCCAGACGCCGGCGTCCAGCGGTCGACCCGTTGCCCGCGATACCGCCACGCTTCCCGCGGCTCGGTGCCGAGGAAGGTGTACCGGGCCCAGCGCTCGCCGCCGACCAGTGATTCGAGAAGAAACGCGAACGGCGGCCGCGCGATCTTCGCGAAGGCGGCCACGGGCGTATCGGCATCGGTGACCACTTCGCGGATCACCGGCACGATTCCGCCACGCTTGGCGCGCTCCAGGAATGCGTCGCGTGGGTCCATGGGACTAGATTTCGCCGCCATGCGCTGGCCCGCCGCATTGCTGCTCGTGCTCGCTACCCCCACCCGGGCACCCGCTCAGGAGTGGAACAGCGATTCCGCCCTGGCGCTGGCGCGGCGCGCCATCGAGCGCCGCGCACAGACCGCGGTCGACACAGCGCTGCGCGACTACAAGGCCAAGGCTCACGGGTTTCTCTTCTTCCTGGGGCAGTTCGGCGAAGGGCTCACCGAGCCGCCGCGGCTCGTCAAAGCGGATCAGCTGGAGCTGGAAGTGTACTGGAAGGCGCCGCAGCTCAGCAAGCAGCGCATCATCGGTTGGCGCGATCGCGCCGAGCTTCCCACCGATATCAACTACCACCGCGATCACCTCGGCATCGTGCAGAACAACTTCGGCATCGCCATCCGACTGGGTGAGGGCGATGAAGTGCGCGACGTGCCACACCCGCTCGCTCCCGGTGGCACAGACGGGTACGACTTTGCCCTGGGCGACACGACGGCGATCGTGCTTTCGCAACGCGCGGTGCGCGTCGTCGCGCTGCGGGTGCGGCCCAAGAACTTCGGCACCGCCGCCATCGTCGGCACGCTCTTTGTCGACGTCGAATCCGCCGAGCTGGTACGGATGGCGTTCAATTTCACGCCCAAGGCGTATTTGGATCCACAGCTCGAGGACGTCAGCATCGTCCTGGACAACGCGCTCTGGGAAGGACGTTTCTGGCTGCCGTACCGCCAGGAGGTCGAGATTCGCCGCCGCGCCACGTGGCTCGACATCCCGGCGCGCGGCATCATCCGCGGACGCTGGGAGATCGACAGTTACGTCTTCAACGTCGGCCTCGAGACGAGCTTTTTCCGCGGCGAAGAGATTACGGCGCTGCCCAAGGTCCAGCGCGATTCCTTTCCGTGGCCGACCACCCTCAGCGCCGCCATCCAGGACGTCGCCGAGCCGGTCCGCGAGAACGATCTGCAACACGTACGTGCCGAAGTGAGTCGCATCGCGGGCCGCCGTGCGCTCACGGGGCTCAAACGCCAGCGCCTCGGGGCACGCTCCGTGAGCGAGCTGGTCCACGTCAATCGCGTCGAGGGTCTCGCCGTGGGAGCCGGTTTCGTGTGGCGCACTCCGGACGACGGCTTCGAGCTCCGCGGCCTGGGGAGTTACGGGTTTGCCGACCGGATGGGGAAGGGCAGCATCGCGTTCACGTCCGCGGACGGGCTCGAGCTGGCGGCGTACGCCCAAGTCCGAGACATCGGGGAAGCGCCCGTGATCGCACCGCTGCTCAACTCCATCGCGTCGCAGGAATTCGGCGACGACTACGGCGACTACTATCGCGCGACGGGCGTGCGGCTGAGCGTGCGCTCGGGGCTCGGCGCGCGCGGCGAGTGGCGCTTCGCGGCCGCACGCGAACACGTCGCATCACTCGCGGTTCACGCGACGTCGGCGACGGGACACTATCGTCCAAATCCCGCCGTGAGCGACGGCGACTACTCCACGGCTGCGCTGACGCTGCGGCGCCGCAGCGAGGGCTTCGCCGTGCGCCGCGATGTCGCCGGTGAGGCGACGGTGGAATTCGGCGATCGATACACGCGCCTCAGTGGGACGGCGCATTTGCTCGTGCCGGTCGGGGCCGGAGCGAGCCGATTCCTGACGCGGGTGCAGTTCGGTCTGGCGACTCGCAATCTGCCGCCGCACCGCGCCTTCGTCCTCGGCGGTCGTGGGACGTTGTTGGGCGATGGGTTCCGGGATTGGGGCGGCCGCCGGGCCGCAGTCGTACACCTCGAATGGCGCACTCCGGTGCCATTCATTCGTCTGAGCGCGGGGCCGGCGCGCACGCCGGGAACGATCACGCTCGCCCCCTACGCCGCGTGGGGGTGGACCGCCGAGCCGATCGCGCTCACACCGTGGCAGCCGACGCCGGGTGCCCGCGTGACTTTGGGGCTCGGCGCAGAATGGCTCGGGCTGGTACGGCTCGAAGCGGGCTACGGTGTGCAGACACGCCAGATCCACGTTGCGTTCGACGTGACGCGTGATTTTTGGGACATTCTGTGATTTCCGATACTGGACTGATCGGCCTCCGGGACTAGCTTGGAGGCAGCCTGATGCCAGTAACCCAATTCCCAGACGAGTGGTTGGCCCAATCGGTCGAGGGCCTGACGCCCGAGCGCCTACAGGAGCTGCGGGCGAAGGCGGAGTCCGGCCGCACGCTGTGGGATTGCGTCGTCGCCGAGAAGATCGCGACAGACGCCCAGATCATCGAGAAGCTGTCGCACCGCTTCCGTCTGAAGGTCGCCGACCCTTCGAAGATCGATCTCACCGCGCGGGACGGCGTGCCCGAACAATTGGCGCGCCGCTATCACGTGCTGCCGTTGCGCCTGACCGATTCGTTCCTCGAGCTGGGAACGTCGAACCCATTCGATCTCGACGCCGAAAAGGCGCTGGCATTCGCGACCGCGCGCGAGATCCGGCTCTTTCTGCTCCCGCCTTCCAAGATCAGCGAGAAGCTGGACGAGATGTACCGGTCGGACAAGGCGATCGACAAGCTGCTCGAGGGCATGGGCGACCACGAGATCACGACGCTGAGCGAGGCGCCGCCGCCCGAAGAGCTCAACATCTCCGAAGCGGACGCCAGCCAGAAGCCCGTGGTTCGCCTGGTCGACATGATCATTTCCGAGGGGATTCTTTCCCGGGCGAGCGATATCCACGTCGAGCCCGAAGAGGGCGGCGTGGCGGTGCGCTACCGCATCGACGGCGTGCTGCGGCAGGTCATGAAGATCCCGCGACAGGCAGGGCTGCCGCTCATCTCGCGCATCAAGATCATGTCTTCGCTCGACATCGCCGATCGCCTCCGCCCGCAGGACGGGCGCGCGCGCGTTGCGGTCAACGGCCAGCCGATCGACCTGCGCGTCTCGACGCTGCCCGCACAGCTCGGCGAAAAAGTCGTCATCCGCATCCTCGACTCCCGCGCCACGGTCAAGTCGCTCGACAGCCTCGGCCTCAACCCGGGCGAAGCCGAAGCGATCAAGCGGCTGCTCGAGAACCACGAGGGCATCCTGCTCGTTACCGGGCCGACCGGCTCGGGCAAGACGACGACGCTCTACTCGGCGATAAATCAGATCAAGAGCGAAGGCGTCAACATCGTCACGGTCGAAGACCCGGTCGAATACCGGATGCAGGGCATCGTCCAGGTCCAGGTCCAGGAAAAAGCCGGCCTTACGTTTGCCGCGGCGCTGCGCTCGATCCTGCGGCAGGACCCGAACGTCGTTCTGGTCGGCGAGATCCGCGACAAGGAAACGGCACAGATCGCGGTGCAGGCGTCGCTCACGGGACACCTGGTGCTGTCCACGTTGCACACGAACGACGCGGCCAACGCCGTCACGCGACTCGTCGACATCGGCGTCGAGTCGTACAAGATCGCGGCGTCGTTGCGTGGGGTCGTGGCGCAGCGCCTGATGCGTAGGCTCTGTCCCACCTGCAAGGAAGTCTGGATGGAAGCGCCAGCTGAACGGCTCCGGCGCTGGATTCCCAAGGGCACGCCGCTGTACCGCGCCGCCGGGTGCCCCGATTGCGCGATGACGGGCTACCGCGGCCGGTTCTCCATTCTCGAAATCCTCACGATGACGCCCGAGCTCGAGCGGCTGATCGCTGCCGGCGAGACCGCAGGTCGGATCGCGGAGGCGGCGCAACGCGGCGGAATGAAATCGCTGTGGGATTCTGGGCTCGCCCACGTGGCCCGCGGCGAGTCCACGCTCGACGAGCTCACCCGCGTGGTGGATATTCCCGACGAACCTGAGGCTCCGCCTCCGGCGGAGACCCGAGCGTCGCGCGGCAGCGCCGGCCTGCGGCGCTCGCCAACGCCGGGAACGGTCGTTCCACACGAGCCGGCCGCGCCCGTCTCAACGGTCTTCGACCTGCTCGAGGAGTCCGCCCCGCCGGCGCGTCGCTCGGGCGCGCACGGCCAGCCGGCTTCGAAAGTCCTGCTCGTGGACGACGAGGACAGCCTGCGCAAGGTGATGCGCGACCTGCTCGAGCGGGATGGCTACGTCGTAACGGAGGCACGCGACGGCGTGCAGGCGCTCGATCAGGTCGATCGGGTGGGGCCCGACATCATCGTGCTCGATCTGAACCTGCCGGGCCTGGACGGCTACGGCGTGCTGTCGCACCTGCGCTCGCGCCCGGCCACCGCGAACATTCCCGTGATCGTACTGACCGCGAAAGGCGACGAGGACAACGAAGTGCGCGTCTTCGAGCTGGGCGCCGACGACTTTCTCACCAAGCCATTCCGAGCGCGCGCGCTCTCCGCGCGTCTCGAAGCCGTGCTCGGCCGCCGCCGCTGACTTCCGTTCGAGTGTCCTTCGTGGACACGTACGCGCTGCGCGGAGCTGGGCCGACGCTCGAGGTGCTGGCGCTGCGGCGCGGCCCGCACGGCCGCAACGTCAGATCGTGGGAGACGGTGCACGGCACGATCGAGCCCGGCGAGACCCCGGTGCAGGCGTCACTGCGTGAGCTGCGCGAAGAAACCGGCCTCGTGCCGGAAAAATTCTACAATCTCAGCCGCACGGAAGCATTTTATCAGCACACGCGCGACGAGGTGGCGCTGATTCCGGTGTTCGCCGCGTTCGTTGCGTCCGGCGCGAGCGTAAAACTCTCGGCGGAGCACGATCGCGCGGAGTGGCTCAAGGCCCGGGACGCGGCGGGGCGGTTCGCCTGGCCGCGAGAGCGGAGAGCAATGGAGGACATTTTGTCAATAGTGGGGGGTGGGGACGCGGGCTTGCTGGAAGACGTCCTGCGAGTAAGCTAGTACCGGGCTCCCTTGTGAATCCATTCTATCATCGGATCTACCGCGTGGTCCGTCACATCCCCAAGGGACGGGTGGCGACGTACGGGATCATCGCGCGGCTCGCGGGTCGCCCCGGCGCCGCGCGCACGGTCGGCTGGGCGCTCTCCGCACTCCCCGAGGACAACGATGTGCCGTGGTGGCGCGTCATC
Source organism: Gemmatimonadota bacterium (assembly GCA_041499375.1). Lineage (GTDB taxonomy): Bacteria > Gemmatimonadota > Gemmatimonadetes > Gemmatimonadales > GWC2-71-9 > 20CM-2-65-7. The sequence continues at coordinate 9,100 of JBGQKD010000004.1, read as the reverse complement.
AACGCCGCGGGCCGCATTTCGTTTTCCGGGCACGATCACAGCGCGGTCTTGCAACGTGCACTGCTACTGCGCGAGGGCGTGCGGTTCGCACCGGGTGGAGCGGTAAACCTTGCGACATATGGCTGGCCGTCGGAGGCCTACGACAGCGCCGTCGCCTCCCACAAGCGGGCCGCCTCGACGCGGAGATCGCGCAGGTTGAAAGGCTTGCGCACGTAACGCACGCCGAGACGCGCGAGCGTCTCTTCCGTCGTCGGGCGCACGTCGCCCGTGGCGACGATGATCCGATCCCGCAGCGCCGGCATCCGCGTCACCAATTCCTCCGCCAACAGTGTCCCGCGTTTCCCCGGCGCCATCGCGCGCGCGTCGGTGATCACGAGGTCGAAGCCGCCGCGCTGTGCCAGGTCGAGCGCGTGCTGCGGATCGCCCGCCACTTCGACGTCATGGCCGTCGCGCGCGAACAGCGCCTTGATCGTCCGTTGCACCGCGGGATCCGCGTCGACGAGCAGAATCGTGCGCTTCACCGTCGACGCGGCGTTGACGGCCGGGGTGCCGTGCACGGGTGTCAGTGCCGGCCGCACGGCGTCGGCCGGCGCGGGAGGCAGGTCCACGCGAAACGCCGCGCCGCCACGCGGGCCGCGTGGTTCGAGCGTGATCTGCCCACCATGACTCTCGACGATCGAATACGTGATCGACAAGCCGAGGCCGGTGCCCTTACCGGGCTCTTTCGTCGTGAAGAACGGCGTGAACACGCTTTGCGCGACCTCGTCGGAAATGCCCGGTCCCGTGTCCGCCACGCGCAGGTGCACCTGCCCGTCGAACCAGGTCGAGACGGTGATCTGGCGTTGGCGCTCGCGCGGGTTTTCAGCGACCGCGTGGGCGGCGTTCGTCAGAAGATTGAGGACAACCTGCTGCAATCCGTGCCGGTCACCGAAGACGTCGGGGAGCGCGCCACTCAGCTCCCGCTCGACCGCGATGTCCTGGAGCTTCAGGTCGTAGGCCGTCAGGGAGAGCGTCCGGCGAATCACGTCGTTCAAGTCGACCGGCACGCGCTCGGCGGCGCCTTTGCGCGCGAACGTGAGGAGATTGCGCACGATGCGGCTCGCGCGCTCCGCCTGTTCTTGAATCACCTGCAAATGGCCGCGGTCCTTCTTGCCGAGCTCCTTCTGCTCGAGCAGGAACTCCGACAGCCCCGCGATCGATGTCAGCGGATTGTTGAGCTCATGGGCGACGCCGGAGACGAGCTGGCCGACGGCCGCCAGCTTCTCGCTCTGAACCAACTGCGTTTCGAGAGCCTGCTGCTCCGTGACGTCCTCGACCATCACGACGATGCTCTGTTCGGTCGCTGCGCCCGGAATGCGGGCGGCATTGACGCGGACCGCGCGCCGCAGTCGCTCGGAGCGCGCCACCAGCGGGGCGGGACGGTCGCCGCGCCGCGTCGCCGCGAGCAGCTCCTGCAGCGCGCTCGTCTTGCCGAGCAGTGCCTCGCCGAGCGGTGTGCCGACGACGTTCTGCAGCGGCATGTTGAGCAGGCTGGCGAGCGCGCGATTCGAGCGTCGCACCCGTCCCTCGTCGTCCACGACCGCGATGCCCTCGCTCAAGGCGTCGAAGGCGGTCTCCCACTGCTCCTTGGCGCGCCGGACCATCTCGAAAAAGCGGGCGTTCGCGATGACGACGGCGGCGTGGGTCGCCAGGGTAGAGAGTAGCCGGATGTCCTCCGGGACGAACACGCCTTCCCTGGGGTCGGTGATGATGAGCGTGCCGATGACAGTGCCATGCGACCGGAGCGGCACAGCGGCGGCAGCGGCGGCATCGAAGCCCTTCACGATCACCGTGGGCGCGGCCCCTCCCCCCGAATTCCGGATCAGCTCCAGGTGCTCCCGGCCCGTGGAGCGCGCGACGAGGCCGGGATCATCGCCCTGGATCTTCTGGCCCCGCAGCGGCGCCAGCGTGCCCTCGGCAGCGGCGATCTGCAGGGGATCGCTGGCCGCATCCCCCAGCAGCGCCAGCAGGGCGCCCTGCGCGTCGAGAAAGCGGACGGCGTAGCGTACCACCTGCTCGACGATGCGATCCAGCTCGAGCGAGTCGGACAGGACGTACGACAGCTCCTGCAGGGAAAAGAGCTCGGACAGGCGACGATTGAGCTCTTCGGCGGCGCGGCGCCGCTCCTGCTCGGAGCGCAGCAACCGCTGCCGGAAACGCCACAACACGAGCCCCGCGCCCGCGAAAATCAGGGCGATCGCAATCGTCGCGAACTCGAGTGCGTGTCGTCGCAGCAGGTCCATGGCCATCTATATTCAACTATACATCTTGAGAATCAATCTTCTGCTGTGCTTGAGCCTCGCGGCGTGCGACGCCGAGGCGCGCCCCGGTGTCTCGCGCGTATGGCCCGAGCTGGGGACGATGATGTCGGCCGCCGCGTGGGGAACGGATAGCACGCGCGTTGCGCGCGCCCTGGACGCGGCGCGCGATTCCGTCGATCACATCGATTCACTACGCCAACGGCATGTATCGATCGCCGCACTCGATTCCGTGCGGCGCGAGATTCGCCGGCGCACCGGTATCGCACTCGTGGTCGACAGCATGGCTCCTGGATACGCGCTCGATCGCGCGGCGTTGGCGCTCGCCAATGTTGTGGACAGCGCGCTGCTGGACCTGGGCGGCCAGTACCTCTGGGTAGGGTCGCCCGCGCGTCCGACACACCGGGCGGTCGGCATTCCCGATCCCGACAACACCCTGCGCACGCTGGCGGTCGTCGATCTGCAAGACGGGTCAGTCCGGACCGAGTCGCGGCGCAATGCGCCGCGCGGCGGTGCACGCTCGGTCACGGTGCTGGCGGGGGACGGCCTGACGGCAAACGCCTGGGCGGCGGCACTGCTCGCGCTGGGGTGCGCCCGCGCTCTCGTGGTGGCGCAGGGGATGCATGTGATCTGTGCGGACTCGGCGGGCGTGCGGTGGGCTACAGGTCTCCAGAATCGTGTTTCGCTCCCACCTGCGCGCGGGCCCTGACCCGCGCGCGTTCCTGATCGAGCAGGCGCAGCGAGTGGCTCCAGGCGTCGCCGGAGAGGGCCTGGTAGCTGACGGTCAGCTGTTCGGCGAAGCTGATGCCGGGATCGAAGAGGTAGATCGCCGCCGCCTGCTGCCGCGCATCGAGCTGAAATGAGCTCCAGGTGGGCGAGAGCGGCACGATCCCGATGGGGCGAAACAGGCGGCCGCGGCTGGTGATCGTCAGCTCCTCCGGATTGAATCGCGCCTGTGGTACCAGTCCAAGAAATGTCACCATCACCAGAGTCGGATTCTGCGTCGATCCGCGGGCGGCAGCATCGGTGAGATCCGCGGCGCGACTGCGGACGAGCTCCGTGAGCGAGCGGTAGGTGTCGGGAGCCAACAGGCGGATCACCTGCTCGTCGAGCGGCAGCACCTGAACCTCTATGGTGCCCGTCGCGAGGCGGACGGCGATATCGTCGCGGCGCAGCGTGCCGTAGCCGGCAGGCACCGTATCCTGTGCAATGAGACACACCAGCAATGCGATGATCACTGCACCACTCCTGAAATCAGTCCCGCAATCGCTTCCTTCAAGTCGGCGATGCCCTCGCCGGTCTTCGCACTCGTCACCGTCACCTGATCCTCCGGCAGCCCCAGCTCTTCGCGCAGCTCGCGCTCTCTCGTGTTGCGTTTGGCTGAAGAAAGCTTGTCCCCTTTCGTGAGGGCCGCGAGCACCTGCGTTTCTTCATCCGCGAGGGCGTCCTGCATCGCCTGGTCGTCCGCGGACAGCGCATGCCGGATGTCGAGCAGCCAGACCACGCCGCGCAACCGCTCGCGTCGCAAGGCGTGCTTCACCAGGCCCCGGAACGCGGCTCGCTGTGCTTTGCCCGCCCGTGCATATCCATACCCGGGCAAGTCGAGAAAGTAGTGGGACGCGTCGATCAGGAAGACGTTCAGCGCACGGGTCTTGCCCGGCGTGCCGGAGATCTTCGCGATGCGCCGTCCCACGAGGGCATTGAGCAGCGAAGACTTGCCGACATTGGAGCGGCCGACGAACGCGACTTCGGGAAGCGGGGGATCGAGCAGCACATCAGCTCGGGGAAACGAGCCGACGTAGTGGGGGTCGGTCAGGCTTCTTTCTTTTGGCGGGGGCGCTCGGTGACGAGGAGCGGCGCGCGGCCGGACGTGACGCATTCGGCGGTAATGGCTACCTCGCGCACGTCATCGCGGCTCGGCAGCTCGAACATGATCTCGGTCATGATCTCTTCGAGGATGGCGCGCAGCCCTCTCGCGCCGGTGCCGCGCTTCATCGCCTTCGCCGCGATCGCCTTGAGCGCGTCTTTCTCCAGCGTCAGCCGCACGTCCTCGAGGTCGAACAGTTTCTGGTACTGCTTGGCGAGCGCGTTCTTGGGCTCGGTGAGGATCTTGATCAACGACTCCTCGTCGAGGGCGTCGAGCGGTACTGTCACCGGCAGGCGGCCGACGAGCTCCGGGATCAGTCCGTAGCGGAGCAGGTCGTCCGGCTCGACGTCGCCGAACGGGTTTTTCTTCACCTTCGCGGCCAAACCCTCAGCGACTTCTTCCTTGGTAAAGCCGATCTGTCGGCGGCCGGTGCGGGATTCGATGATCTTTTCGAGCCCGTCGAACGCGCCACCGCAGACGAAGAGGATGTCTTTGGTGTTGACCTGGATGTATTCCTGCTGCGGATGCTTGCGGCCGCCCTGCGGCGGCACGCTCGCCACCGTGCCTTCGAGGATCTTGAGCAGCGCCTGCTGCACGCCCTCGCCCGACACGTCCCGGGTGATGCTCGGGTTCTCGGACTTGCGCGCGATCTTGTCGATTTCGTCGATGTAGACGATCCCGCGCTCGGCCTCGGAGACGTTGAAGTCGGCTGCCTGCAGCAGGCGCACGAGGATGTTTTCGACGTCCTCACCGACGTAGCCAGCCTCGGTGAGGGTGGTGGCGTCGGCAATCGTGAACGGCACGTCCAGAATCCGGGCCAGTGTTTGCGCCAGGAGCGTCTTGCCGACCCCCGTCGGGCCGATCAACAGGATGTTGCTCTTATCGAGCTCGACCTCGTTATCGCGGCCCGAGTGGGAATTGATGCGCTTGTAGTGATTGTAGACGGCGACGGCGAGAGTCTTCTTGGCGCGGTCCTGCCCGATCACGTACTGGTCCAGCACATCCTTGATTTCCGCGGGCGTGGGGACCTGCGTGATGGCTTCGGCGACTTCGCGCTCTTCGTCCTCCGCCAGAATTTCATTGCAGAGCGCGATGCACTCATTGCAGATATAGACCGACGGCCCGGAGATGAACTTCCGGACGGAGTCCTTGGATTTACCGCAGAACGAGCAGCGGAGATGCTTGTCGTGTGACATCGTATCCTAGTATGGGAAGGCTCCTGGAGCGGCGCAAGGGATCACTTCTTTGCCTTCCCGTCTTCCTTGATTTCCTCGAAGTTCGAGATGACGTGATCGATCAGGCCGTACTCTTTGGCCTCTTCCGCCGACATGAAGCGGTCGCGGTCCATGTCCTTTTCGATCGATTCGACCGTTTTGCCGGTGTGCTTGGCATACAGCTCGTTGAGCTTCCGCCGCAGGAACAGGATTTCCCTCGCTTGAATCTCGATGTCGGACGCCGTACCCTGGGTGCCGCCTGACGGCTGGTGCATCATGATCCGGGCGTGCGGCAGCGCGGAGCGCTTCCCCTTACGGCCGGCGGTGAGCAGGAACGAGCCCATCGAGGCGGCCATGCCCATGCAGATCGTGTTCACCGGAGCGCGCAGGAACTGCATGGTGTCGTAAATCGCCATACCGGATGACACCAGTCCACCTGGGGAATTCACGTACAGGTAGATGTCTCGTTCCGGGTTGTCGGCATCGAGAAACAGCAGCTGGGCGATGATGATGTTGGCGACATCGTCGGTGATGGACGTGCCGAGGAACACGATGCGGTCCATCAGCAGGCGGCTGAAGATGTCGTAGGTGCGCTCGCCACGGCTCGAGCGCTCGATGATGTACGGGGGATAGATGTGGCTTTCGCTCTTCGTCACGCTTGCTCCACGGTGGACTGCGACAGGAGATAGGCGAACACCTTCTCCTCGGTGATGCTCCGCGCGACATCGCGGAGCCGTTTGGCCTTCTCCAGCGACGCATACAGCTGCGCCGCCGGCATCCCGCGCCGCTCGGCGAGCTGCTGGATGCGCTCATCCAGCTCGCCTTCGGTGGCGCGCAGCGTCTGCGACTCGACGACGTAGTCGAGCACGAGGTCGCGCCGGACCTGCGCTTCGGCGATCGAGCGGAACTCCTCGGCGAACTGCGGCCAGCGCTCCTCGGGAATCTCGTACGCCTGCGCGTACATCCCCAGGACGCGCTCGATCAGCGGGCGCGGCGCGACGACGTTGTTCGCCTGCACGATCTGCTCGACCAGCTCCGAGCGCACCTTGGCGTCGGCGTCCCGCTCGGCTTCCTTGCCGAGATCCGTGGCGACCGCCGTGCGGAGCGCCTCGAGCGACTCGAAATCGCCCATCTCCCGCGCGAAGGCGTCGTCCAGCGTCGCGAGCTCCTGACGCTTCACTTCCCGGAGTGTGAGCTGGATGTCGCGCGTCTGGCCGCGCTTGGCTTCTTCGGCGAAGTCATCGGGAAAGCGAACCGTGGCATCGAGCGATTCGCCCGGCGTCAGGTTCATGATGCGCTCTTCGACGTCTGGAATCGCCCGGCCCTCGCCCAGCACGAACTGGTAGGGCTGAGGATCCTTGACCTCACCGTTCTCGCGGGTCGCGATGATGACATCCACGAGATCCTTGAGCTTCGGCTTCTCGCCCGCGACCGGCGTCCACGGCGCGCGCTGCTCGCGCATCGCGTTGAGCTGGGCGTCGACCTGCGCGGCGCTGACCGCGGGCACGGTCCGGGTGAGCCGGAAGCCGCCCAGGCGCTGCAGCTTCAAGTCGGGCTTCAGCTCGACATGAAACTCGAACGTGACGGGGGCGCCTTCTTCCCACTTCAGGTTGTGGATGTGGGGGTCGGCGATCGGCTTCAGCTCTTCCTGCTTCTGCGCGACCCGCCAGCTCTCCTGCACCAGGTCGCGCAGCGTTTCCTGCCGGATGTCGTCGGCGAATTTCTTTCGCACGACGGCAGCAGGCACCTTGCCCTGACGGAACCCGGGCAGACGGGCGCGCTGCTGATAGACCTTCGTCGCGCGCTCCTCGGCCGCCTTCACGTTGTCGGGCGGGATCGTTACTTCCAGCGACGCCTCACCGGGCTCGGCCCGGGTTTTCTTCACCAGAATGTCGGGCATGTGACGGAATAATCTAACCAGTAGGGATAGGGGCGCGGGTTGTCCCGTTGACCACAAGCCTGTGCCCACGGTGCGTCTGTTGCCTAGTCTTTGCAGGTCCGCGCTTTGCTTTTCAGTGCGACCGGAGGGACTCGAACCCCCACGGGTTGCCCCACCAGCTCCTAAGGCTGGCGCGTCTGCCAATTCCGCCACGGTCGCGTGGATCGACGAGTATGTATAATAATCCCTTCCCTGGTCCGGAGTCTGTGCGTGTTCAACGTCAAATCGCTCGCGCTCTTCCTCTTGCTCGCCGCCGCACCGTCCCTGGCCGCCCAGGACAAGGACAAGGTCTGCAACGACCTTCAGCAAAGACCGATGCGGGTCGGGCAGTGGGCCAGCTACCGCTGGACCGGTGGTCGAACCGACGGCGCGACCATGCGGATGGCCGTGGTCGGGACCGAAGCGGTGGGCGGCTCCCCGTACTACTGGTTCGAAGTCGTGTTCGACGATGCGAGCAAAGGGAGCAGCGGCAACACCGTGCTCCAGATCCTGGTGCCGGGTCTCGGCAATCAGGCAACCGATGTCCGCGGCATGATCTTGAAGAGCGGCGCTGAGCCCGCGCTGCGGATGCCTGAAGAAATGGTACGGATGACGCGCGGTCAGATGGGCAAGAATTTCGCGACCGAGTTTGGACGCAAGTGCATGGAAATGGACGTCGTGGGGTGGGAACAGACCGCGGTGCCGGGCGGGTCGTTTCGCGCGCTGCATCTGAAGCACGCCGACGACCAGACTGACGCCTGGGTCGTGCCCGATCTCTACTTCGGCTTGTTGCGGGCGAAGCTGAAAGACGGTTCGACGATGGAGCTGACGGCGCGAGGGACCGACGCAAAGTCTTCGATTACTGAGACTCCCCAGACGATGCCTTTTCCGCACTGAGCCGGGCCAGCGCGGCGCGCGCTTCCGCGACGAACGGCTGCAGCTCGGGATCCGGGTTGCGCCACGCCCGGACGACCAGCGAGTAGCCCTCGATCGCACGCTCCCGATTACCGAGCCGCTCGTTGACGCGGCCCCGTTCCAGCGCCCGGAGGACCTCGACCGGTGATACGGCCGGGTTGAACCCGACCGGCGGCCGTTCGAGGAGAGCGGCGGCATCCGTCACGCGACTCCGTGCGGCGAGCAGCTGCGCGTGTACCAGGTCGTCGATGCCGGATCCGCCGAAGGCGGCAGTGTCCGGGCTCGCGTCGAAGAGGCTTAACGCTTCGGCGCTATCGCCTCTGGCGAGTGCCAGGTAGGCACGCTCCGACGCGACGGCATACCCAAAAAAGTCTTTTGCGATTGGCGGGAGGTTGGGGGGCGGATGCTGCCGCGCGGCCTCGATCTTGCGCAGCGCGGCCGCGATTGATACGGTGTCATGAACCGCCGCAAGCAGTGGGCCGGCAAAGAGCAGCCCGTCGCCCGGTTGCGCCAGCCAGCTGCGCGCCATGCGCCCCGCGCTGTCGAGCGGGATCACCCCGACCATGGCGTACTGGGCGAGCAGTCCCGGGAATGCCGTGCGCGACGCGGCCTCTTTCACGTGCCCCCGTGCGGCCAACGCGTTCGGGAACGAAAACACGCTGACATTCGATTTCTTGCCCGCTTTCTGCTCCGCGTCCACCCGCGCGCGCATCACCGCGACAATCGTCTCGGCCGAGTCGGTCCAGCGCCCGAGCGCGAGCCACACAGTCTGGAAGAGGTGGTTGTCAGCGCTATCAGCGAGATAGCTGATGGCGTCCGCGCGCGTGGATGGATCGATGAGGCGGATAACAAGCGCCGTGCTTCTTGCATACTCGCCCATCGCTCCGGC
>JBGQKD010000003.1:0-147729 GCA_041499375.1 Gemmatimonadota bacterium | reverse complement strand
GGGTGAGCGAGCCTACGATTGCGCTTTGGCAGGCGGAAAGTCAACGGCGGCGGTGGCGGGAGCGGGTAGGAATCGAACCTACCGAGCCCCTTGCGGGGCCCAAACAGTTTTGAAGACTGGTCAGGCCACCAGACCCAATCCACTCCCGCGAGTGCCGCGCGCTACTGTGTGAGCGCGATCACGTCGATCTCGACGCGCGCGCCCTTGGGCAGTCCCGCCGCCTGCACCGTCGAGCGTGCAGGCTTGTGCGCGCCGAAATGCTTCGCGTACACCTCATTCATCTGCGCGAAATCCGCCATGTCCGCCAGGTACACCGTCGTCTTCACGACATGCGCGAGCGACGTTCCAGCGGCGGACAGCACGGCTTTGAGATTCGCGAACACCTGTTCCGTCTGTTCCGCCGTTGTCCGGCCGACGAGCTCACCGCTTTTGGGATCGAGCGCGACCTGTCCCGCGGTGAACACGAGGCGGTCGGACGCGATCGCCTGACTGTAAGGGCCAATGGCTTTGGGGGCGGCGTCGGTGGCGATGATACGCATCAGAACAGTCCCTCGATCGTGCCGTCAGGAAGAAGCCGAATCCGCTCGGCCGCCGGGCTCTTGCCAAGGCCCGGCATCGTCATGATGTCCCCCGCCAGCGCCACGACGAACCCGGCACCGGCGGCGGGGAGGATATCGCGCACGTGCAGCGTGAATCCCGTGGGGGCACCCAGCTGCGTGGCATCGTCGGAGAATGAGTACTGCGTCTTGGCCATGCAGACGGGCGTCTCGCCCAGCCCGAGCTTCGGCAACAGCTCGAGCGCGCGCTCGGCAACCGGCGCGAACCCGACGCCCGACGCGCCGTAGATCTCGCGCGCAATCGTTTCGATCTTTTCGCGGATCGGGCGGCGCTCATCGTAGAGCGGTTTGAGCGTCGCCTTGCTCGTCTTGAGCAAACCGAGCAACGACTCCGCCACCGCGATCCCGCCCTCCCCGCCCTTCTCCCAGACGTCGCAGCGCACCACGTCGACGCCCTCGGCCGTGCCAACTGCGCGGACGGCTTCGACTTCTTCATCGGCATCGGTGATGAAGCGGTTGAGCGCGACCATGACGGGGACGCCGAACTTCTTCACGTTGCGGATGTGACGGCGCAGGTTCTCCGAGCCGCGCTGCACTGCGGCGGGGTCAGCGGTGGCCAACCGATCCTTCTTTACTCCCCCGTGCATCTTCAGCGCCCGAACCGTCGCGACGATGATCGCCGCTTCCGGCTTGAGCGCCGCGAACCGGCACTTGATGTCGAAAAACTTTTCGGCGCCGAGGTCGGCGCCGAAGCCGGCTTCCGTGAGCACGATATCCGAAAGCGCGAGCCCGAGCTGCGTCGCCACGACCGAATTGCAGCCGTGCGCGATGTTGCCGAACGGGCCGCAGTGCACGAGCGCGGGCCCACCCTCGAGCGTCTGGACGAGATTCGGATTGATCGCGTCCTTGAGCAGCAGCGTCATCGCGCCCTGCGCTTTGAGGTCGTTGGCACGCACGGCCGTCTTGTCGCCCCGCAATCCGACGATAACGCGTGACAGCCGCGCCTCGAGGTCCTCGATCCCCGTCGCCAGGGCCAGAATCGCCATGATTTCCGACCCGGGGATGATGACGAAGCGCTCTTCGCGCATCGGACCGCCGGTCACGCCGCCCAGCCCCACGATGATGCTGCGCAGGGCGCGGTCGTTCATGTCGATCGTGCGCGGCCAGATCACGCGGCGCGTGTCCATGCCGAGGGCGTTGCCGTGATGCAGATGCGCGTCGAGCATGGCCGAGAGCAGGTTGTGCGCGCTCGCGATCGCGTGGAAATCGCCGGTGAAATGCAGGTTGATGTCTTCCATCGGCACGACCTGCGAATACCCGCCGCCGGCCGCGCCGCCCTTCACACCGAACACGGGACCAAGCGACGGCTCGCGCAAGGCCAGAATGGCATTCTTGCCGAGGCGCCGCAGCGCCTGGGTGACGCCCACGGTGACGGTGGACTTGCCTTCCCCGGCCGGCGTGGGATTGATCCCGGTGACGAGGACGAGCCGCCCCCTGGGTGTGCGCTGCCGCAGCGCGCGCAGCGAGATCTTCGCCTTGTACTTGCCGTACAGCTCGAGCTCATCGTCGGACAAGCCGAGCTCGGCCGCGACGTCGCGAATCGGCCGGAGCTTCGCGGCCTGGGCGATGGCGATGTCGGAGGGGACTTTGGCGGCGGCGGTAGCAGTCATAGCGAGGAATCGATCCGGGAACCGAAGCAGCGGCGGGCGTTTGCCGTGGTGCGCCGCGTCAGCTCGTCGAAGCTCTCGCCCCGCAGCGCCGCCGCGCGCACGGCCACGTCGCGTACGAAGCCCGGTTCGTTGCGTTTGCCGCGATGGGGCACCGGAGCGAGATAGGGTGCGTCCGTCTCGAGGAGCAGACGGTCGGGCGGGCAGGCCGTCAGCCGGTCCGTCCGAGTCCAATTCTTGAACGTGATCATGCCGCTGAACGAGAAATATGCGCCGACGTCCATCGCGGCATCCCAGACCGCATCGCCGGAAGAAAAGCTGTGGAGTACGACGACCGGCTGAGCGGGCGCGAGCGACCGCAGTATCGCGACCATGTCGTCGTCGGCATCGCGCGCATGGACGATCACCGGCTTGTCGAGCTCCCGCCCGATTTGCAAGTGCGCTTCGAACGCGTGCCGCTGCGTCTGACGCGGTGAATGCATGTAGTGGTAATCGAGTCCGGTCTCGCCCACGGCGACGACATCCGGCGCGGCGAGCAGATCCAGAACGCGGCGTCTTGCGTCGTCCGACCAATTGCTGGCCTCGTGTGGGTGCACACCCACCGTCGCCGACCGTCCCGCGGCGCCGCGCGCGAGTGACACCGCGCGCTCGCTGCCGGCCAATGACTCACCGATCACCACCACGTGAGTGACTCCCGCCGCCTTGGCGTTGGCGAGGACGGCGTCGCGATCGGCGTCGAACGCGGCATCGCCGAGGTGGCAGTGGGTGTCGACTAGCGTGCGGGCTGCGGGGTGCGGGCAGACGGAGACGATGGCGCCGCCGGCGGTGCAGACACCGGCGGGGTCGCCGCCGGGCGCGAGCCGAACGTCCGCGCGCCGCGCGCATCCTCACCGGGCCAGCGCTTCTCGATCCACAGCAGCACGGGCGCGGCGATATAGATCGACGAGAACGTGCCCGTGAAGATTCCGAACGACATGACCCAGGCGAACGGCCGGATCACTTCGCCCGCAAGGATCAGCAGCGAGAGCGTCGTCGCGATCGTGGTGCCGTGCGTCAGCACCGAGCGCGGCAGCGTTTCGTTGATCGAGAGGTTGAGGATCTCGTAGAGATTCTGGCGCCGGAACTTCCGGAGGTTTTCGCGCACGCGGTCGAAGATGATGATCGTGTCGTTCAGCGAGTACCCGACTACGGTGAGCACTGCCCCCACCACGATGAGGCTGACCTCCAGATGCATCACGCTGATGAACGCGATGGTCGCGACGACGTCGTGCGCGGTCGCGACGACCGCGGCGAGGCCGAACCGCCATTCGAAGCGAACGGCCAGGTAGATAAGCGTGACGATGAAGCTCAACAGGATGGCCATCAGCGCCTTGCCTTGCAGCTCCTGCCCGACCTTGGGGCCTACCGCCTCGCGCCGCTCGATCCGATACTGACCGGCCCCCACGCTCTGATCGAAGGCGCGGCCTACCGCGTCGGCGACGGCTTGGGTGCCCGCCTCGCCTTGGCTCGCCTCGTGACCGAGGCGCGCGCGCACGATGTACGACGTGTCGGAACCAAAGTTGGACATCTCGGCGCCCTGGAGCCCAGCGTTATCCAGTGCCGCACGAATGTTGGCGATGGGCACTTTGTGCGCCACCTCGATTTGCACGAGCGTCCCGCCCGTGAATTCGATGCTGTAGTTAAGGCCGCGGGTCGCCAGGAAGATGACCCCGACGAGCATGATGGCGCCGGTGAGCGAGAACGCCCAGCGCCGCCATTTGATGAAATCGTAATTCGCGTTCGCGAAGAGTCTGATCATCAGATACTCAGGGTGACCATGTCGGGCCGCCGGTACAGCCACACGAGGAACAGCGTCTTCACGACGAAGATCGCGGAGATCATCGAGGCGGCGATACCGATGATCAGCGTAATGGCAAAGCCCTGCACGGGACCCGTACCGACCGCGTACAGAATCAACGCGGTGAGCACGGTGCTGACGTTCGAGTCGACGATGGCGTTCATCGCGTGCAGAAAGCCGTCATCGACGGCGAGCCGCAGCGACTTACCGTGGACCAGCTCCTCACGTATTCGCTCGAAGATCAGCACGTTGGCGTCTACCGCGATGCCGATCGACAGGACGAATCCCGCCATCCCGGGCAGCGTGAGCGTGAACCCGAATGCCGCGAGTCCCGCGAGGGTGAACAGGCAGTACAGCGTCAACGCCGCCACCGCGAGCGCGCCGGCCATCCGGTAGTAGCCGATCATGATGACGATCACGAGCAGGACCCCGACTACTCCCGCCAGGACGGCGTCGTGAATCGAGTCGGCACCCAGCGTGGCGCTGATGGCGCGTTCGTCCACGATGGTGAGCGGCGCGGGGAGCGCGCCGGCGCGCAGCACCAGCGCCAGGTCGCTCGCTTCCTGCAGCGGCTTGGTGCCGAGCTCGATCTGGCCGTTCGCGCCGATCTGGCTGCGAATCACGGGGGGTTGTCCCTGGACCCGGCCGTCGAGGATGATGGCCATGTAGTCGCCGATATGCCGCGCCGTCTCATCCGAGAACTTTCGGGCGCCGCGATGGCTGAGCTGGAACGTGACAACCGACTGATTGGTGACGGGATCGCGGCGCGCGGCGGCTTTGACGAGCTCTTCCCCAGTAATAATCGGGCGGGATTCCACTGCGTACAGCGCCCGATAGGCGCGCGCGCCGCGCGACTCGGACTGGGCACCCCATCTCAGCTCGAGGCCCCGAGGGATCACCGTGCGCACGTCGGGCCGGTTGATCAGGCTGTCCACCAGCGGCCATTTCTGCTCTTCCACGAGGAATTCGCCGGGCAGCTGGCCCTGAAACAGCAGCGCCGACAGCACACCGGGGGCGTTCGCCTCGGCCGCCGAGTCGCGCGCCGCCTTGGTGGTGTCTCCGCCGAACAGCTGCGCGACGGCCGACGGAGCGGCGGCGCCGGTCGACTTGACGCCCGCTTTGCGCAACGCCCCGTCGATCTGTGGCAGCGCGTCCTTGAACAGGCCCTTCATATCGGTGATGCGGAATTCGAGGAACGCTGTCCGCTGAATCACGCTCTTGGCCCGGGCGGGGTCCTTCTCGCCCGCGAGCTCCACGATCAGGCGGCAGCGGCCCTGGATCTGTACAACCGGCTCCGTCGTGCCGAACTCGTCGATGCGCGTGCGCACGACGCGCTCGGCGCGCTGGATGGCGTCGGCGCAGTCGGGCACCGGTCCCTTGGACTGGTCCACTTCGAGTGCGAGGTGAATACCGCCCTGGAGGTCGAGCCCCAGGTTGATCGGCACCCGCCGCACGGTCGTGTCTTTCATCGCACCGGTCTCGGGATCGCGGACGCGCATTTTGACGTTGCGCGGCACCAGGGAAATGATGCTCACCACGATCAAGATCCCGATCACATACAGCCGCTGACGAATCGTTCCCATCGCCTCGCTCTACCGGTTGAGGGTCGCCCGCGCCGCCTGGCGGTCGCGCTCGAGCTGCGCCACTAGCGCATCGCGGGACGGGAACGCCTGCACGTCGCGCAGGCGACGGACCCATTCCACGTCTACCGTCTCTCCGTACAGCTCGCCCTCGAAATCGAACAGATGGACTTCGAGCGTGCGAGCCTGATCACCAAATGTCGGCCGGGGGCCCTGATTCATCATGCCGCCGTACCGGTGTTCGCTTCCCGGTTTCCGCTTCTCGATGCCCACGCTCACGGCGTACACCCCGTCCGGCGGTAACAGCTTGCGTGCGTCGGGCGGCTCGAGGTTGATCGTCGGAATCCCGATCGTCCTGCCGCGTCCCGCGCCCCGCACCACCGTCCCCCGAATGCCGTATCGCCGTCCGAGCCAGCGTGTCGCGGATTCCAGATCGCCATGCGCGACGGCCGAACGAATCAACGTCGACGAAATCGGCTGCCCGTTGTCGCGGACCGCGTCCACGACCGCCATCCGAAAATCGCGCTGCCGCGCCAACCGCTCGACCAGCTCGACGTCACCGGCTCGCCCGCGGCCGAACCCGTGATCGTACCCCATCACGAGCTCGTGCATGCCGTACTCGTCGCACAGCCGTCCGACAAACGCTTCCGCATCGAGCTGCGCCACCGCCGGCGTGAACGGCATCAGCACGAACCGGTCGATGCCCTGCGCCTGCACCAGCACTTCCTTTTCCGCGGGTAGCGTCAGGAGCTGCGGCGCCGCCGCCGGATTCACCACCGCTAACGGATGCGGCTCGAACGTGACCAGCACGCTCGCGAGTTTTCCGGCTCGCGCCCGCCGCGTCACCTCCGCGAGCACCGCCTGATGGCCGCGATGCACGCCATCGAAGGTACCCATTGTGACGACCGCGGGTTGCGCCATCAGTCGTCCGCGACCACCACACGGGGCTTCAGAAGGTCGCCCACCCCCTCCGCTACGGCTAGAAGCTCGGCGCCATCAAAAACGGCTATCGGGTATCGGCTCTCGACTATCGGGTCAAGCCCTATTGGCCGCCCGTGCAGGACCGCGTCCCGTTCCTTTTTATCCACCTGCCGGCGCGGCATCTGCCCAACCAGGATCGCCGCATCCTGCAACGCCGCCTTCGTGACCGCCTCGGGCGCCACCGCATCGGCGAGGAGCAGCGGCCCGACGGCGGTGCGCCGCAGCGCCGTGAGATGGGCGCCGCAGCCCAGCTTCGCGCCGATGTCACGCGCCAGCGAGCGTACGTAGGTGCCGGCACTCACGGTCGCCCGAAACTGCAGATCGGGCACCGCGGCCTCGAGAATCTCTAGCTCTCGAATTTCGACCGGCCGCGGTGTGAGCTCGACCGCTTCCCCGCGCCGGGCGCGCCGGTACGCCCGCTCACCCTCGATCTTCACCGCCGAGTACGCCGGCGGCCGCTGCTCGTACGCGCCGCGGAAGCTGCCGATCACGTCCGCGAGCTGCGCAGGCGTGATGCCCGTCCAGGGCGCGGTGGCCACGACGGCGCCGGTCAGGTCGTCGGTGTCGGTCGAGACGCCGAGCCGAATCACTCCTTCGTAGGTCTTCGGCCACTCCGCCGCGAACGGCGCCAGCCGCGTCGCGCGCCCGACGACCAGCACCAGCAGCCCTTTGGCGAACGGGTCCAGCGTGCCCAGATGTCCCACGCGCTGTTCGCCGAGCGCACGGCGGACGATGTCCACGACATCATGCGACGTGGGGCCGGCCGGCTTGGCGACCAGGACCAGCCCACCATTGGTCAGTCGTCGGTCTCCTTCAGCTTCTTCAACACGCGATCGATGTGCTGCGCGTGCTCGAGTCCGCGGTCCAGATGGAAGTGCAGCTCGGGACTCGTCCGCAGGCGCAGCTCCTTCGAGAGCTGCGCCCGCAGAAAGCGCGCGGCGCTCGCCAATCCCTCGAGCGACGTCGCCTTCTCCTCGTCGGAGCCCATGACGCTCACGCGCACGTTGGCGTGCGACAGATCGGGCGAGACCTCGACGCCGGTAACCGTGACGAAGCCGATCCTGGGATCGCGCACGTCGGCCGTGAGGAACACGCCCACGGCGTGGCGGATCACTTCGCTCACGCGTTCGGGACGATGACTGCGACGCTTCATCTCAGAGATAACTCGTGCTCGTGTCCACGATGCGCGCGCCGTCCGCGCCGGCCACCAGCTGGTCCGCTTCGCGCAGCACGCTCTCGGCGTGACGCCGGTCGGTGCTCACCACGGCAGCGGTCAGCTCGACACGCTGCCACAGATCGTGATGCCCCGTCTCGGCGACGGACACGTTGAAACGGTTGTGCATCCGGTCCTTCAGGCTCTTCACGATCGTGCGCTTGTCCTTCAGCGACTGGCACGCCGGAAGATGCAGCTCCCACACCATCACACCCACGATCACGACTCAGCGGCGCTGAGGGAGCGCGCGACCTCCTCGATGCGGTATGACTCGATCAAGTCGCTCACCTTGATGTCGTTGAAATTCTCGATGCCGATGCCGCACTCGAAGCCCTCGCGGACCTCGCGGACGTCATCCTTGAAGCGTTTCAATGACGCCAACGTCCCGTCGTAGACCTCGACGCCGTTGCGGATGACCCGCACCCGTCCCGTCCGCGGAATCACGCCGCTCCGCACGAGGCAGCCGGCGATCGTGCCGATCTTCGCAATCTTGAAAATCTGCCGCACTTCCGCCTCGCCGAGCACCACTTCCTTCTTTTCAGGGGCGAGCAAGCCTTCCATGGCCAGCTTCACCTCTTCCACCGCCTCGTAAATGATCCGGTAGGTGCGGATCTCCACGCGCTCGCGATCCGCCGCGGCGCGCGCATTGGAATCGGGGCGCACGTGGAACCCGACGATAATCGCGCCGGAGGCGCGCGCGAGCAGCACGTCGGATTCGGTGATCGCGCCGACGCCGCGGTGCACGACTTCGACCTTCACCTCGGCGGTCGAGAGCTGCGCCAATGCGTCGGCGAGCGCCTCGGCGGGACCGCCCTGGTCGGCCTTGATGATGATCCGCAGGGTCGCCACGCCGCCCGCCGCCGCTTCGGCCATGAAGTCTTCCAGCGTCTTCACCCGGCCCGAGCGCCGATGCTGCGCCTCGCGCTCCAGCCGCTGCCGCTTCTGCGCGATGTCGCGCGCCGCGGCGGCATCGTCCATCGCCAGGAAGCTGTCGCCAGCTTCGGGCACACCCTCGAACCCGAGGATCTGTACCGGCGTCGACGGCCCGGCGTCGGCTTCTGTACCGCCGCGCTCGTCGTACATCGCGCGGACGCGGCCCGAGTATTGGCCGCAGATGAAGTCGTCACCCACCCGCAACGTGCCGTTCTGCACGAGGATCGTGGCGAGGGCGCCCTTGCCCGGGTCGAGCTGCGCTTCGAGCACCGTCCCGTGCGCCTTGCGCTCGGGATTGGCTTTGAGATCGAGCAGCTCCGCCTGGAGCAGGATCTGATCCAGCAGGGCGTCGACGTTGGTGCCCTTCTTGGCGGAGATCGGTGTCATCAACGTGGTGCCGCCGAATTCTTCGAGGACGACGCCGTGCGACAACAGGTCCTGCTTCACCTTCTGCACGTTCGCCGTCGGCAGGTCGATCTTGTTGATCGCCACGACGAGGGGCACGCCGGCGTTCTTGGCGTGCGAAATGGCCTCGATCGTCTGAGGCATGATCGCGTCGTCCGCGGCGACGACCAGCACGACGATGTCCGTGACCTGCGCGCCGCGGGCACGCATGGCGGTGAACGCTTCGTGACCAGGCGTGTCGAGGAACGTGATCCTGCGGCCGTCCTTCAGCGTGACCTGGTAGGCGCCGATGTGCTGCGTGATGCCGCCCGCTTCGCCCGCGACGACGTTGGCTTTGCGGACGTAGTCGAGCAGCGAGGTTTTGCCATGGTCGACGTGGCCCATGATCGTGACGACCGGAGGCCGCGGCTTCAGCGTCTCATCGGCGTCCTTCGCCTCTTCGGTCTGGGTGGTGGCGTATTCCTCTTCCTTGACCGCCTGGAAGCCGAAGGCCGACGCGATCAGCTCGATCATGTCGAAGTCGAGCCGCTGGTTGATCGTCACCATCTGGCCCAGCTCTTTGAACGCGAACGTCACGATCTGGGTCGGCGGGACCTTGAGGGTGTTGGCGAGCTCGGAAACGGTAATGAACTCCGTCACCCGGACCAGCGTCTTTTCGCGCTCGCGCTCCTCGCGCCGCCGCTCTTCCTGCACCTCACGGAACGTCGGACCCTCCTCGCGGCGATGCACGCCCTTCTTGCCGACCGGCGCCTTCAGCGTGGCGAGGGTGCGCGAAATGTTCTGCGCGACCGCTTCCTGATCGACCAGGGACTTCTTGCCTTTCTTGCGCTTCTTGCCCTTCTCCCGCCGGCGCTCGTCGAGCGGTTGCGCGCCTGGTGCCGCGGACGCGACAGGACGCGGCGGCACCGTCGGGCCTCCCCCCCCCCCCGGGCCGGACGACGTGCCGCGCGCCACTGGGCGCGGGCGGACCGGCGTCGGGATGAACGGACGAGGCGGTGGTGACGAAACCGCCGGCGAATAAGACGGCGCCGAAGGGGCGGCGGGTGGAGGAGCAAACGTGAGGCTCGCGGCGGGCGCGGCCGGCTCGGCCGTTTCGGCTGGCGCGAGGTCCTTGAACAGGGCGGCCGCCCGCTCCTCGAGCGACGCGGCGGGACGTTCTTCTTCCTGTTCGCGGGCGGCCGTCTCGAGCGCGAGGCGCGCGATCTCGGCCTCGGCGGCTTCGGCAGCCGCGGCTTCGGCAGCCGCGGCATCGGCGGCGGCGACTTCCGCGGCGGTGCGGCGGCGGCGCATCGGACGCCCCTCGGCAACGAGCGGAGCCGGCGGCGCCTCGACCGCTTTGGCCGTGCGGCGCCGTTTGGGCGGCGCGCTCGGCTGTTTCTGTTTGCGCTTGTCGCGCTCCCAGCGCGCGCGCATCAGCGACACCTGCTCGTCCTTGAGCGGCGTCAGATGACTGCGCACGAAGATGTCCATCTCCTTGAGCATGCCCATCAGCTGCTCGCTGGAGATCCCGAATTCCGCTGCTAGATCATGAATCCGCGTCGTTGCCACTAACTCCTCGCTATCGGCTATTGGCTATCTACGATCGGCTATTGGCTATCAGCCCGCGTGCCAACGCCGGGTCGGCAACTCCCACCGCCTGGACGGGAGGCTTGCCGAGTCCGGTACCCAACTCCTCTGCTGTCGGACCGCGAAGCGTCGGAACCTTTCGCGCCTCTGCGAGCCGCACCACTTTTTCCATCGTGCGCTGGCTGGCATCCTGCGCCAGCACCACGCACGCCAACGTTCCGCGCTGCAATGCTGCCCTGACCCCCGCCACTCCAAGGACGACATTCCCCGCGCGCAGGCCCAGGCCGAGCAAGCGGGTCATGCGCGTGCTCACGCCGCGGTCGGGGCTCCGGCGCCGGGAGTCGCCGGTCCCGGCTCTTCTTCTTCCCCGCCCTCCTCGGTCATCTCATTGAGGAAGGCCATCATCTTCTCGGCGAGATCGGGCGTCATGCCCGGGACTCGGTCGACATCCTCGCGCTCCAGATCGATAATGTCCTGGAGTGTCTTCTTGCCGGCCTGCTCGAGGACCGCAACCAGCTCGGGCGACAGCCCCTTCATTTCCGTGAGCGCCACCTGCGTCACCGACTGATCGGCCGGTGGCAGCGGGGCGAAGAGAGGACCTTCCCCACCGCGCTCCAACCACTCACGGCTCGAGTAGAGATCGACCTTCCACCCCGTCAGCTCGGAGGCGAGACGCACGTTCTGGCCATTGCGGCCGATCGCCAGCGACAGCTGGTCCTCATCGACGATCGCCTGAATCGTTTTCGACTCGGGATCGGAGAAGACGCGGGCGACGCGGGCCGGCGCGAGCGACAGCTTGGCGAACCGCTCCGGATCGGACGACCACGGCACGATGTCGATGCGCTCACCGTTGAGCTCGTTCACGACGGCCTGGACGCGCGAGCCCTTGAGCCCGACGCAGGCGCCGACCGGATCGATGCCGTCGTCGCGCGACCAGACCGCGATCTTGGTGCGGCTGCCCGCTTCGCGCGCCGTGGCGCGGATCTCGACGATCTGCTGCTGAATCTCGGGGACTTCCAGCTTGAACAGCGCCTTGACGAACAGCGGGTCCGCGCGCGACAGAATGAGCCGCGGCCCCTTGGGTGTTTCCTCGATCCGCTTCAGGACCGCGCGAATGGTATCTCCCTGATGGAAGTGCTCGCGATGATTCTGGTCGCGATAGGGGATGATCGCCTCGGCTTCACGGAACTTGTTGAGCATGACGACGATCTTGCCGCGTTCGATCTGCTGGACTTCGCCCGACAGCAGCTCGCCCACCTTGCCGGAGAATTCCTCGCGGATGCGGCTGCGCTCGCCTTCGCGGACGCGCTGGATGATGCGCTGCTTCGCGGCCTGGACCGCCGTGCGCCCGAACTGCTCGAACGGCACCTCTTCCTCCAGCACGTCGCCGGGCTGGAAGTCGGGGTCCTCGAACCGGGCTTCCTCGAGCGTGACCTGGGTGCCGGGGTCCTCGACGGCCTCGACGACCGTCTTCAGCACGACGATGCGGATCGACCCCTTCATCTCGTCGATCCCGATCTCGGCGCGGACATTGGGCCCGTACCGCTTCACGAGGGCGGCGTGCAGGCCGTCCTTGAGCAGGTCGATCAGCTCGCCGCGTTCAAGCTGCTTCGAGTTGGTCAGTTCTCGGATCGCCGAGACGACGTCAGTGGCGTTGGCCATCAATAGTCCTCTAGTCTTGGTCAGCTACCAGCCGAGCGTCGCGCGCTTCCTCGAGTCGATACGCGCGCTCGACACCGTTTTCAGGGGCCAGGACCACCGTGTCCTGATCCGGCACTGCTACAATCCGGGCCCGCACCCGGCCTAGCCCCGCCAATTTCACCTTCACGTCACGGCCGACAAACTGGACCCAATGGCGATGCCAGCGCACGGGCCGCTCGATCCCCGGGCTCGACACCTCCAACACATACCGATTGCCCAGGGGACCGCTCGCATCGAGCCATTGTTCGAGCGCCCGACTGACCCGGCTGCAGTCTTCGACCGTGACGTTCCGAGGCGGACAGTCAATGCGGACTTGGACGAGCGGTCGGTTCGGCGTACCGCCGATGCGCAGGTCGGCCAAATCGAACCCCAGTGCTTCCAGCCGGGTTCGGAAGGCCTCGACAAGACTCTCAGTGAGCATGAAAAAAAAGCGCGGGCCGAACTTCGCCCGCTGCATGATGAGAATGTAGCCGGGGTCTCCCCTATGTCAACCGAGCGCTCGACCGATGTAGGCCACCATCCGTCCATCCCGCCCGCGCGACGCTCGGTGCGAGAAAAAGCGGTCGCGTCCCTCGGCGCTGCACCAGGGGGAGACCGAGATGTCGTCTATCCCGAGCCGGCGCGCCTGCTGGGTCAGGATCGCGCGGAGATCGAGCAATACCGTACCGGTCAACCCGAACCGGACCGCCACCTCAGAACCCACTTCATAGCAGTTGCCACAAATACCTACGCCGCAATGCATTACAATGTCGCTGGCTTTCGCAAAGCCGCGCCCCTTCAAGAGCTCGACGCATTGCCCGAGGATCCCGTCGGCCGTGCCGCGCCAGCCCGCGTGCACGAGCGCGATCGCGCCTTTTTTCGGGACGGTGAGGTACACCGGAATACAGTCGGCGACGGTGACCGTGAGCAGGACGCCGCGTTCGGCGGTGGCATGTCCGTCGGTACCGTCGAGGATGAGCCAGCCGTCCGGCAGGGAATCGTGCCAGCGCACGTCGGTGCCGTGGACCTGATGCGCCAGCACCAGCGCGGGAAAGCGGCCGCCGAACGCGGCGCGGAACGCGCGCCAGCGGCCGATGACCTGCCCGACCGGCTCGTCACTCCACAGCCCGAGACTGAGCGGCCGCGTCGTGATGCCCGCGACGACGCCGAACCGCTGGGCCCACTCCGCCAGCTCGAGACGCGGGACGGCGGCATCGCCGGCGGGGGTCTCGGCGACCTCGAGGACCGATTGTGCGGGCGCAGCATGCTGCGCCGCTACGCCATGCGCCCCTGCCCTAGGATCGACGCTCAATTTGCGCCCCCAGCGCTCGCAACCGGTCGTCGATGTGCTCGTAGCCCCGCTCGATCTGCCCGATGTTCTGGATCACCGAATCACCCTGCGCCGCGAGCGCGGCCAGCAACATCGCCATGCCGGCGCGGATGTCGGGACTCTCGACCTGCTGCCCGCGCAACGCCGAGGGCCCCGCGATCACGGCGCGATGCGGATCGCACAAAACGATGCGCGCACCCATACCGATCAGCTTGTCGACGAAAAACAGCCGCGACTCGAACAGCTTTTCGAATACGAGCAGCAACCCTTCGCACTGGGTCGCCACGACGATGGCGATGGACATGAGGTCCGCCGGAAATGCGGGCCACGGTCCGTCCTCGAGTTTCGGGACGTGGCCGCCCAGATCGGGACGGATGCGGCGCTCTTGGTCGGCATCGACGATGAGTTTGGCGCCCTCGAGCCGCGGCCGGACGCCGAGGCGCTCGAACCCGAGCAAGGTCGAGCGCAGGTCATCGCCGCGGACGCCGTCGATCGTGATCGCGCCGCCCGTGACGGCCGCCAGTCCGATGAACGATCCGATCTCGATGTGGTCAGGGCCGACGGTGTGCGGAGGTGGCGCCGTCGTGAGCGACGGGCGACCCTCGATCGTGAGCGTGTTGGTGCCGATGCCATCGATCGCCGCGCCGAGGGACACGAGAAAGCGCGCGAGGTCCTGGACGTGCGGCTCCGACGCGGCGTTGCGCAAGACGGTGGTGCCGGTGGCCCGCACCGCAGCCATCAGGGCGTTTTCGGTGCCGGTGACGCTGGGCTCATCGAGGAAAATGTCGGCGCCCTTGAGTTTCCCTTCGAGCTTGTAGGCATCGCCGACGCTGACGTCCGCGCCGAGCCGTTCGAGCGCCAGGAAGTGCGTGTCGACGCGCCGGCGACCGATGACGTCGCCCCCGGGCGGGGGAAGCGTGACGCGGCCGAACCGCGCCAGCATCGGACCCGCCAGGAGAATCGACGCGCGAATTTCCTTGCACAGCACGGGATCGAGCGCTTTCGGCTCGGTCTTGCTGGTATCCACTTCGACGGTGTTTGTCCCGTGCCACTGCACCGACGCGCCGACGTGTTGGAGCAAGGCGAGCAGCGTTTCGACGTCGCGAATGCGCGGCACGTTGTCGATGCGGCACGGGCCGTCGGCGAGGAGTGTGGCCGCGAGAATGGGGAGGGCCGCGTTCTTGTTGCCGGCGGGCCGGATCGTGCCCGAGAGGGCGCGCCCCCCCGTGACACGGAACGACGGTGGCATAGGTCCGCCCAAGCTACGGGGGCGCTTGCGCCCGAGTCAAGCGTTCGCGAACGTTGGCCCTCGTGCATCCCGTGCTCGCGCTGGCGCTCGTCATTCTCGCCGGCATCGGTGTCACCCGCCTGTCGCGGCCCTCCTTCCGCCACCCCAAGCTGCTGGACGATCTCGTCGCGACGGGCGTGCCCTTCCTGTTGCTCGGCCTGCTGCTGGGACCGGGACTCGGCGTCGTCGATGCCGCGGGACTGCGCATGCTGCAGCCACTCGTCGCGCTCGCGATCGGATGGATCGGCGCCTTGTTCGGCGCGCGCCTCGAATGGCGGATGGTGCGCCGCATCTCGACGCGTACCTGGCTGATCGGAACGACGCTCGCCCTTCCGATCCTGCTCGTGACGACCGTGATGGCGTGGACGTTGGCGCATACGCTGCCGCCGCTCGCCGAGGCGTGGGGGGAGGGGGGAGGGGGGGGGCGCCCGTTACTCCCCGCGGCGCTGGTGCTCGGCGGCGCGCTGACGACTGCCGCCAGCCAGCGCGGCCCGCGACTCGGCCGCCGCAATGCTCTGCTCGATACGGCCTTCGGCGCGGCCGCCGTAACGCTCGGCGTGGCGCTCTATCACCCCCACGCGGCCTTGCGGAGCCTCGCGCTGACGCTGGTCGCGGGAATGGCCCTCGGCGGCCTGTTCGCTGCGCTGGCACGCGGCGGCGTGTTGTCGGAGCCCCGCGACGCGGGCATTGCGGCGTTCGCCGTGATCCTGTGCGGCGCCGGTTTCAGCTATGTCGCCGGTCTCTCACCGTTCGTCGTGTGCGGACTGGAGGCAGCTGTCCTGATGAGCCTCTCGCCCGCTGCCGTACGCCACGCGGTCACCGGATTGTTGAGCCGCTGGGAGGTGCCGCTGTACGCTGCTTTCCTTATAGTCGCCGGCACCCTGCTCCGCCCGCTCACGGCCTGGCTGTTGCTGGCAGCCCTGGTTCTCGCCCTGATCCGCGTGCTCGTGCGCTGGGTGACGGTCCGATTCGGTCTCGACCAGGTGGATCCCGTGTGGCGGTCACTGCCGTTCGCGCCGCCGCCGGAGTTCGCCCATTCCGTCATTCGTCAGGGTGCCACGGCGGTCGCACTTGCCGCCGGGTTTGACCTCGTGCGTGGCTCCCCCGGCGCGATGCTGGTCACGGTGCTGCTGAGTGTCATGGCAGCGGAGGCCCTCGCTTTGGTGACCCCGTTGACAGCACGCCCGAGACCGGCAGAGGTTTCGTGATGCTGCCAACCTGGGTCGGCGTCGTGTCGGCGATCAGTCTCGCGATCATCGCCGTCGCTGCCCTCGTGGCCGCCGTCGCGATCGGTGCCGCCGCGCTCGGCGTCCGGGCGACGGTCAAGGCGCTCAAAGGCTTTGCGGGGCCCGCGATCGCGGATGTGCGCCAACTGATTGCCTCGATCAAGATCGAGGCCGATGCCCTGGTGGGAACGTCGCGCGACGTCCGGCACCGTATTGTCAGCGCGGTGGATAAGGCCGAGGAACGACTCACCGATCTCGATGCGCTGGCCGAGGTCATGCAGCAAGAGATCGAGGAAACGGCCCTCGATGCCGCGGCGACGATGCGGAACGTGCGCCGCGGCCTGTCTGTCTGGCGCTGGAGTAAGAAGCTGCTGAAGGGCAAGAAGCGACGGTGAGGCGACTGGGAGCGGCCGCCCTCCTCGCCGCCGTCGCGTTGGTGCTCTTTCCGGGCGTCGCGCACGCCTGGACGCCCGGCACCCACATCTTCCTGGGTGAGTCGGTGCTGGCGAATCTGCACCAGCTGCCCACCATCGTCGCCGATCTCCTGCGCGCCTTCCCCTACGATTTCCTCTACGGCAACATCGCGGCCGACACCTCGATGGCGAAGAAGTACGCCCCGGTCGGCCGGCATTGCCATGCGTGGCACGTGGGTCAGGAGATCTTCGATCTGGCGCCGAGCGATCCGCTGCGAGCCTTTGGCCTCGGCTACCTGTCGCACCTCGCCGCCGACACGATCGCGCACAATTTCTTCGTGCCGCGCCAGCTCGTCCTCACATCGAGCACCGTGGCGCTGGGTCATTCCTACTGGGAGAGCCGGTTCGAAACACACCTCGGTGACGCGTACGCGCGCGAAGCGCGCGACGTGATCCTGAAGGATCACACCGCGAGCGACACGCACCTGGACGAGATCCTGTCGCCCACGCTCTTCAGCGTGCGAACCAACCGCCGGCTGTTTCGCGGCATGGTGCATCTCACCGAGAGCCAGAGTTGGCAGTGGGTGTTCCAGGTGATCGCGGGCACGAGCCGGTGGGACCTGGCCGACTCGGACATCGAAAAACACATGGCGGTCGCGTTCGAATACGTGATGGAAACCCTTGGGGCCGACGCGAGTGACGCGGCCGCGCGCCGGCTGGATCCCGCGGGCGAGAAGGCGCTGGGATTGGCGAAGCGGATGCGGCGCCAGGCGCTGCGCGAGGGCGGCCGGCACGAGCCCGAGCGCGTGGAAGAGACGGCGCAACAGCATTTCGGATTGCCGACGCCGGCGCTCGACTACTGGAAGCAGTCACGCGCGCAGCGTCCCTGGCGGGAGAGCTAGGAGGCGAGTCTCTCCTCGAGCACGCGCTGCGCGAGCTTGGGATCGGCTTTGCCCTTCGACGCCCGCATCACCTGCCCCACGAAGAACGCCATCAGCTTCGTTTCGCCGTTCTTGTAGCGCCCCACTTCCGGCGCGTGCGCGCCGAGGACGTCCGTCACCCAACCAGACACGACGTTCGTGTCCGCCACCTGGATCACGCCTAAGGACTCGGCGACCGAGCGTGGATCCCCGCCTTTCGCAGCAACCTCGGCAAAGACGCGCTTGGCCGCCTGGTGACTGAGGGTACCGCCCTTGACCAGCCCAATGATCTGCGAGAGCGCGGCAGGCGATACGCGCAGCTGATCGTTGTGGTCCTTCGCGTCGGCGAGCGCTTCTGTCATCACCCAGTTAGCAGCGGCCTGATGCTCGGCGCTCGTCTTCGCGACAGTCTCGAAATAATCCGCCACCGCCCGCGTCGCCGTGACGACGGTGGCGTGCTCCCGGCTCAGGCCGTAGCTGGCCACGAAGCGGTCGCGTTTGGCCGCGGGTAGCTCCGGCAACTCGCTCTGCTGCTCGGCCACGAACTCCGGCGTCAGCACGAGCGGCGGCAGGTCGGGATCGGGGAAGTAGCGGTAGTCGTGGCTCTCTTCCTTCGAGCGCTGCGGCCGCACTGAATTCTCTTTTGAGTCGTACAGCATCGTCTGCTGTGTCACCGTGCCGCCCGATTCGATGAGCGCGATCTGCCGGTCGCGCTCCACCGTCAGCGCCTTCTCGACGAACGCGAACGAGTTGATGTTCTTCACCTCGGTGCGCGTGTTGAGCGCCGTCTCACCCGACCGGCGCACGGAGACGTTCGCGTCGACCCGCAGGCTGCCCTTCTCCATATCGCAATCGGAGATCCCGATGTACTCGAGCAGCTGCTTCAGGGTCTGCAGGTAGGCACGCGCTTCCGCGGGCGAGCGGAGATCCGGACCGCCGACGATCTCGACGAGCGGCACACCCGCGCGATTGAGGTCGACCGCCGTCGCCTTGGGAAAACGATCGTGAATCGACTTGCCCGCGTCTTCTTCGATGTGCAGCCGCACGACGCCCGCGTTCACGACGCCGCGCTCGGGCGAGAGGAACGAGAGCGTGCCGTTCGTCGCCAGCGGCTGATCGAATTGCGAGATCTGATATCCCTTGGGCAGATCGGGATAGAAGTAATTCTTGCGCGCGAAAACGCTCCTGGGATGCACCGTGCACCCGAGCGCGAGCGCGCCGCGGACGGCGAGACCGATGGCGGCGCCGTTCGCGGCCGGCAGCGCTCCCGGCAGGCCCAGACAGACGGGACAGACCTGCGTGTTTGGGGGCGCGCCGAACGCCGTCGAGCAGCCGCAGAACATCTTGGAGCGCGTGCGCAGCTGCACGTGCGTCTCGAGCCCGATGATCGTTTCCCAGGCGGTGCTCATCACGCTTCGTCCGTCGCGGGGACCACGCGCTCGAGCGCGTACGCGGCCTCGATCATCTCATCCTCGAGGAACGCCTGGCCGATCAATTGGCCGCCGATCGGCAGCCCCTTCACCCGACCGATGGGCAACGACATCGCCGGCAGGCCGGCGAGGTTCGCGGTCACGGTGAAGATGTCGGACATGTACATCGCAATCGGATCGGCGAGCTTTTCCCCCGCCTTGAATGCCGGAGTGGGAACGGTCGGCGTAAACAGCAAGTCTACGCCGCGATCAAACACGTTCCGGAAGTCCTGGGCGATCAGCGCCCGCATCTGCTGGGCGCGCCGGTAGTAGGCGTCGTAGTAACCCGACGACAGGACATACGTACCCACCAGAATGCGGCGGCGCACCTCCGGTCCGAAGCCTTGCCCGCGCGTCGAGCGATACAGGCTGCGGAGATCCGCGGCCCCGTTGAACCGTGGCCCATACCGGACCCCGTCGTAGCGGGCCAGGTTGGACGAGGCCTCGGCCGGCGCGATGACGTAGTAGGTCGGCACGGCGTACGGCGTATGCGGCAGGGAGACTTCGCGGACGGCGGCTCCCAGCTCCTTCAGCATTCTGATGGCCCGCTCGCACGCGCGCCGCACGGCCGGATCGAGCTCGGGCGGGAAGTACTCCTTCGGGAGGCCGACCACGAAGCCCTGCAACGACTCGGGCACCGTGGGCAGCCGCAGCGGGTCGCGGTCCTCGCACGTCGAGTCCCTGGGATCGCGCCCGCTAATCACCGACAGCACGCGCGCGGCATCGTGCACGCTGCGGCCGAACACGCCGATCTGATCGAGCGACGATCCGAAGGCCACGAGGCCGTAGCGGCTGACGCGACCGTAGGTCGGCTTGATGCCGACGACGCCGCAGAAAGCGGCCGGCTGCCGCACCGAGCCGCCCGTCTCCGAGCCGAGCGCCGCGGGTATGGCGCCCGCGCCGACGAGCGCCGCCGATCCGCCGGACGAGCCGCCGGGCACCCGCGTCTTGTCGAGTGGGTGCAATACACGGCCGTAGGCCGAATGCTCGGTCGACGAGCCCATCGCGAACTCGTCGCAGTTGGTCTTCCCCGCGATCAGCGCGCCGGCGGCTTTGAGCTTTGCGACGGCGGTGGCTTCATACGGCGAGCGGTACCCTTCGAGAATGCGTGAGCCGCAGGTCGTCGTGAATTCCAGCGTGGAGATGTTGTCTTTCACGGCGACCGGCATGCCGTAGAGCACGCCGGTCGGACGCGCCGCGGCGATCTGCGCATTGAGCGACTTGCGGAGCTCTTTGGGAGGGGTGAGCAGCGCGTTGAGGCGCTTCGCTTTCACCAGGCGGTCGGCGACCGCTTTTGCGTCACTCACTCGAACTGGCCAAGCTTCGGCACGACGAAGAAGCCCTCCTTGAAGTCTGGTGCGAACTCCTCGGGACCAAACGCGAGCCCGGACGGAGTGACCTCGTCAGTGCGGAATCGGATCGCGTCGGGACCGGGCACGAAAACTCTGACCGTTCCGTTCGCCGGCACCGCGCTCAGCTGCGCCGCGTAATCGAGGATGCGCGACATCTGCTCGGCGAGCGTCGGCAGCGCCTCTTCCTCCACGTCGAGCTCCGCCAGCTGGGCGATGCGGAGGACTTCCTCTCGCGACACACTCATGCCCCTTCTCCTTCCCAATCGCGCTCGAGGCCCGCATAGGCGACGAGCAGTTGCTTGGTCCCGATGTCCGGATCGTCGAAGTCCACGCTCACGCGCAGGTCGCGGCCTTCGCCCGACACCGCGCGCACGATGCCGCCACCGAATTTGCGGTGGCGTACCCGCTCACCTTGTACGTAGCGCGGCGCGTCCTGCGACGCTTCGTCGGGGAATCCGATGTCCGGCGGCAGCCGCCGCGCCGCCGCGCCACGCGGCCGTGACGGCCGTGGCGGCATCGCACCCGAAGACCGCAGCGGCCGCCAGGAGGGCGTCGTACTCCGCTCCTCGACGACATGCGGCGGCAGCGCGTCGAGAAAACGAGAGGGCTCCGCGAGCTCCAGCCGGCCGTTGCGATAGCGGGTGCGTGCCCATGAGAGATACAACCTTTCGCGCGCGCGCGTGAGACCCACGTAACACAATCGTCGCTCCTCTTCGACGCCGCCCGGCTGCTCGGTCGAACGACCGAGTGGGAAGAGTCCATCCTCCAGACCCGCGAGCGCGACGATCGGCCACTCGAGTCCCTTGGCCATATGCGCGGTGAGCAGCGTGACGCCCGGCTCGCTCTTGTCCTCGTCCACAGGCGTGATGAGCGCAGCCTGGGTGAGGTAGCGCTCGGCGGGAGTGCCGGTGCCCTCGGCCGCGTCGGGATCCTGGACCTCCGCCCACGCGGCGGCGCCGGCGACCAGCTCGCGGACGTTCTCGATCCGCTCCATCCCCTCGGCACCCTCCTCGGCCAGGTACTGCTCGTAGCCGGTGGTCGCGAGGATCGTTTCGATGGCGGTAGCGGGGTCCGCCTGCCCCACCGCCTCGCGGAGCCGGTCGAGCAGTGCCGCCACGCCACTGAGCGCCTCGCGCACGTTCGGGCGCAGGTCATTCACGCTGCCGGCACGGCGCGCCGCCTCGAGCAGCGGCTTCTGCCACCCCGCTGCCGCCTTGCCGAGCAGCGCCAAGGAAGCGTCGCCGATACCCCGCCTGGGGACATTCACCACGCGCAGGAAGGCTTCGTCGTCGGCCGGGTTGGCGATCAGCCGCAGATAGGCGAGGAGGTCTTTGACCTCGCGCCGCTCGTAGAAGCTGATCGCGCCGATCAACCGGTAGGGAATGCCGCGGAACCGAAACGCCTCTTCGAGCGGACGGGACTGCGCGTTGGTGCGGTACAGGATCGCCATTCCCTCGTACGCCACGTCGCCGTCCGCCGCGCGGCGGGCGAACTCGTTGGCCAGCCATTCCGCTTCATCGCGCTCATCGGCCGAGCTCAGCAACGTCACGGGGTCGCCGCCCTTTTTCTCGGTGAAGAGCGTCTTGCCCAGTCGCGCCGTGTTTTCGGCGATGATGCCGTTGGCCGCGTCGAGGATGATCTGCGTGGACCGGTAGTTCTGCTCCAGTCGCACGAGCTTCGTGCCGGGAAAATCGGTCTGGAACGTGAGCATGTGCCGGACGTCGGCGCCGCGCCAACCGTAGATCGCCTGATCGTCGTCACCCACGACGCAGAGATTGCCGTGCCGGCTGGCGAGGTGCTTCACCAGCAGGTACTGCGCGGCATTCGTGTCCTGGAACTCGTCCACGAGCACGTGCTGAAAACGATCCTGCCAGTACGCGAGCCGCTCCGGATGCTCGCGAAACAGGGTGAGCGGGTGCAGCAGGAGATCGTCGAAATCCATCGCGTTGGCCTGCTTCAGCGCCGGTCCCAACGCGGCGTAGACGTCCGCGGCGACCTTGATCATCGGCGTGTCCATCTGTGCCCCGAGTTCCTCGGGCGTCAACATGCGGTTCTTGGCGCTCGAGATCACGCCGTGGACCGTGCGCGGTGGGTAGACCTTGGTGGAGAGCTGCCGCGCCTCGAGGAGGCGCTTCACCAGCGCCTCGGAGTCGTCCGAATCGTAGATCGAGAAGTTCGGCCCGAATCCCAGGAGCGGCGCCTCGCGGCGCAACAGCCGGGCCGAGAGCGAGTGGAACGTCCCGATCCACAGCCCGCGCGGGTCGGCCCCGAGCAATTGGCCGATGCGCGTGCGCATTTCCCCCGCCGCCTTGTTCGTGAACGTCACGGCGAAGATCCGCTGCGGCGCGACATGCAGCGTCGTGATGAGATGCGCGATCCGCGCCGTCAGGACCCGGGTTTTCCCCGAGCCCGCCCCCGCGAGCACGAGCAGCGGTCCGCCGGGATGCTCGACGGCCTCCCGCTGGGCGGGGTTCAACGGCAATGGCTGCGACGCGGTCATCTCAGCGGGAATTCAAGCACAAATACCGAACCCCTGCCCTCCGGGCCCGGGCGAAAAGCCACCCGGCCGCCATGCTGCTGCTCGACGATCCGGCGGGCCAGCGCCAGCCCGATTCCCCAGCCGCCGGTCTTGCTGGAGACGCCCGGCTCGAACAGCTGGTGCTGCATCTCGGGCGCGACGCCCGGGCCATCGTCACGAACACTGACGCGCGCCGCAGAGTCGCCACCCTCGACTTCGACCTCGATCCGGCCGCCGCGGCCGCTCAACGCGTCGACGGCATTCTTCACGATCACCTCGAGCGCCCATTCGATCAGCACCGGATCGCCCGTCGCGGTCGGTCCGGCGCCCGGCGACGTGAGCGTGATCGTCACCGAATGCGCGAGCGTCGGCAGCCGCGGCCGGAAGTAGGCCACGACGCGCTCGGCGACCGTTCCCAATCCGACGGGCTCACGGCGCGAGGGACGACCGATGCGCTCGAAGCGCTTGGCGACGCGCTGCAGGCGCTCCGCGTCCGCTTCAAGATGAACGACCAGCTCGCTGCCTGGTGTACCGGGATTCTCCCGCAGGTAATCAATCCAACCCGTGAGGCTCATGAGTGGAGTGCCGAGCTGATGGGCCGATTCGCGCGCCATCGCCACCCACAGCCGGTCGCGCGCCGCGGTGACGCGCTCGCGTATTGCCCAGACCGCCAGTAACACGAGACAGAGGAACATCGCGCCCTGGAGCAGGGCCAGGCCGGTGAACGCGCGGGCCGCGGGCAGCGAGCCGTAGTGGATCATGCCGACGCCAGGCTGAATCAAGGGCGGGTGAATGCGGTCCAGCTCGGCGATCCAGGCACGACGCGTCGATTCGCTTGCCGTGTCATCGAACGGTTCATTGTCGAGCGCGGTGATGCGGCCGGACGTGTCCGTGACGGCGAGCGGGATGCCGAGCCGTCGCACTTCATCGGCGAGGGTGAGTAGCGCGTCGGCGGCAGCGCCTTCGCGCGGATCGTTCAAGCCCGCGAAGACTTGGCCGAGCAGGCGGCTGGTCTCGCGCGCATCGTTGCGGAGGTGGCGCGCCACGATCCAGGCGTACCCGACCGAGAGGGCGCCGAATAGGAGCGCGGCGCCGACGAGCACGACGGGTCCCGCCCGTCTAGGCAATGCGGTCAGTGCCGACATACGGCTCCAACGCCGGCGGGACGGTCACGGAGCCGTCGGACTGCTGGTGGGTTTCGAGCAGCGCCGCAATCGTGCGCGGCAGCGCAACACCCGACGCGTTCAACGTGTGCACGAATTCGGGCTTCTCGCCTGGCCGCGGGCGGGCGCGAATGTTGGCCCGCCGGGCCTGAAAGTCGGTGAACGTGCTGGAGCTCGATACCTCGAGCCACTGGCCGACACCCGGTGCCCATGCCTCGAGGTCGTAGGTCTTGGCGGCCGAGAAGCCGAAGTCATTCGCCGGCAACAGGGCGACACGATAGGGCAGCTCCAGCTTTTGCAACACCGCTTCGGCATGCGCGGTGAGTTTTTCGTGCTCGGTCGGTGAGTCGGCGGCGAGGCAGAATCGCACGAGCTCGACCTTGTCGAACTGATGCACGCGCAACAGCCCGCGTGTGTCTTTCCCCGCGGCGCCCGCCTCACGCCGGAAACATGGCGTATACGCGACGTAGCCCTTGGGCAGCGTCGTCCCGTCGAGAATCTCGTCGCGGTGAAGGTTCGTGACCGGAACCTCCCCCGTGGGCACCAGAAACAGGTCGTCCGGCACGGTGCGATAGAGATCGTCTTCGAACTTCGGCAGCTGACCCGTGCCGGCCATGACTTCGCGCCGCACCAGGAACGGCGGCTCGACTTCGACGTAGCCGTGCTCGCGCGTGTGCAGGTCCAGCATGAAGTTGATCAGGCCTCGCGCCAGTCGCGCGCCGGCGCCCATAAGCACCGGGAATCCCGAGCCCGCGAGCTTGGCGCCGCGCGGCAAATCGAGAATGCCAAGTTTTTCGGCGATCTCCCAATGCGGCTTGCCGCCTTTGGGCGCCGGCGTTCCCCAGCTCCGCAGCATCGTCTGCTCTTCCGGCACGTCGGGGAGCGGCGGATTCGGGACGAACAGCGCCTTCGCGTCGAGTGTCGTCTCGATCTGCCGGAGCTCGGACTCCAACCCGGTGATCCGCTCGCCGAGCTTGCGCCGCGCCGCCACGATGTCGTCGGGGAGCTTGCCTGTCGCCTTGGCCGTTTGCGCATCGGCCTTCGCGGCGTCGTTGCGCTCCGCCTTCAGCGTGTCGAGCTGCGCGGTCAGCGTACGGCGCTTCATATCCAACGCTTCGATCTCGTCGAGCAGTCGCGTTAACGACGAATCGCCGCGGCGTGCGAGTGCGGCTCGCACCTGGCCGGGCGAGGCGCGCAACAACTTCAGGTCGATCACGAGTTTACTGGCGCGGCACGCCTGGTTCGAGGCCGCGATATCCGCAGTTTGAGTCGACAAGAATCTCGAAGTCGATCCGCCGCCCGTTAGGCGCGGACGTCGTGTCGATCTCCAGCACGTGCAGCTTCGCGTACAAGACCCCAGGGATCCCGTACGAACAGGTGAAGGAACTTGAATGCAGGATCAGCACGGTGTTGACGTTCACCACCTGCGCGCTGTCCAGATTGTAATTGCTCGTGGGCGCGATCTTGATCGAGTCGAACTGCTGCGCACTGAGCAGCAGCCCGGACTGCTTGCCGAGCTTCAGCGCACCAGTGGGATAGAGTCGCGATGTCCCCGCGGTGTCGATGTCAAACGCAAAGTCGAAGGGCGAGCCCTGATCGGTGCGGACCGTGTGTCTGCTGATGATCGAGTACCCTGACGGCAGCGAGACGGGGGTGCCACTCAGCGCATAGAGCGACACCGCCGTATCCACGACGTTCGTGATGAAGGCCGCGGGCAATCCGAGCGGATTTCCGCACGCAGCGGCCGCGGCACAAGCCAGGAGAGCCAACATGAAGTAGCGCATGGAGTGTGGACAACTTACAGGGGCACGTTCGAGTGGGTCAACCCATAGTCGCTGCTTGACTTCGACTTCGCGGAAACCTAGGTTGCCCGGCGCATATGGCGACCATCCGCGACGTGGTCGAGGCGCTCAGCCGTTCCAACGGTGTGGACGCCGTAGTGGTGGTGGGCCGCGATGGGCTCCCCATCGACTCGCGCGTGGCCAACGGCGTCGATGCCGAAAGCGTGGCCGCAATGCTGCCATCGGCGATCAAGCAGATGGCGCAGCTGGGCGATGCCGGCGGCCGAGGCGACTTCACCACGGCCGTGCTCGAATTCGGGCGTGGGCTCGCGATCGTTGCGGTCCTCAACGCCGACGCACTCCTCATCGTGCTGGTGCAGCCCGCGACGAACGTGGGCGCCCTTCTGTTCGATCTGCGCCGACACCGCCCAGCTATCGCTGGTCTGCTGTAACCTGACGGTCCGCCGGTGGCCAACTCCGCACGGCACCTCCTGGTGGTGGACGACGAGCCCCATATCGGGCTCGTCTTGCGTCCCTTTCTCGAGCAGCTCGGCTACCGCGTGAGCTTGGCGCGCACGCTCGATGAAGCCCGCAGCGCGTTGCGGGCGAATCCGGCGACCGACGGGCTGCTGCTCGATCTCCATCTGCCCGACGGCTCCGGCCTCGATTTCCTGCGCGACCTGCGCAAACAGGGCGACACTGCCCGTCTTCCCGTCGTGGTCCTCACCGCCGAAGGCGAGGACCGGATTCTGCGCGAAGCGCGCCGGCTCGGCGCCGCTCTGGTGACGAAGCCGTTCAGCCCGACGAAGCTCAGCCAGCGTATCGCGATGATGTTCGGCGACGCGGAACCGGGGGGGGAGGGGGGGGCGTCGTGAGTACGTGGGCGGCGATCCTCGCCGGCGGATCGGGAACGCGGTTCTGGCCGCTCTCGACACCGGAACGGCCCAAGCAGCTGCTGCCATTGACTGGCGACCGGCCGCTTCTCGCACAGTCGGTCGCGCGCCTGCGGGGACTCGTGCCACCCGAGCGCACCTTGATCCTCACCGGGCCGTCCCTGGTAGACAGCGTCGCCGCGACGGTGCCGGAGGTCCCGCAAGCGAACATTTTCGCCGAGCCGCGCGCCGCTTCCACCGCGCCGGCGCTGGCCTGGGCGGCGCACTGGATCGCCAAGCACGACCCGGGCGCCCAGATGCTGTCGCTGCATGCCGACTGGGCGATTGGTGACGACCGCGCCTTTCGCGCCGCCGCGACCCACGCGCTCGGCATCGCCGCCGAGCACGACGTGCTCGTGACCGTCGGAGTGAAGCCGACACGGAACGAGACGGGGTACGGCTACATCGTGCCGGGAAAGCCGCTCGGCAGCGCGCGCAAGGTGAAGCGCTTCATCGAAAAGCCGAGTCCCGCGCGGGCCGCGCTGTTGCGGCGGCGCGCCGCGCTGTGGAATACCGGCCTGTTTGCCTGGAGCGCGGCGCGGTTCCTCGGAGAAGCCGGCGCGTATGCGGAAGAGCTCGCGCCCGGCTGGCCGGCGCTCACGAAGGGCGACGCGCCGCGCTTCTTTGCCGCGGTGACTCCGGTAGCCGTCGACGTGGCGGTGCTGGAGCGGACGACGCGCCTGGCGGTCGTGACCGGCGCGTTCTCGTGGGATGACATCGGCTCGTGGGACGCGCTGCTGCGCATCCGGCGGCTCGACGCGCGCGGCAATGTCACCGTGGGCAACGTCACGCTGGGTGACGACGTGAAGAACTCCGTGATCTGGGCCGAGAATGAGGACGTCGCGGTCGTCGGCATCGAGGACATGGTGGTCGTGCGTGCCAACGGGCACACGCTGGTGATGCCGACCGGACATCCGGAAAAGCTCAAAGCGCTGGTGCAGCGTCTGTGACACACGCGCTGTATCTCCTCGATCCCGAACCCGGGCCCGCGTGGGCGCCGTTCGCCGGCATCCGGCCGCTCTCCGAGCTGCGCGCGGGCGCCCACCTCGTGCGCGAGCGGTGGGAGGCGTTTGTGGGCGCCGAGGCGACGGCCGTCTTCGCGCTGCCGCACCTCGCCGGTTTTCCTGAGCCCGGCGTGCCGATCGTCGAAACACGACGCCCGGTTGCCGGGCCCGCGGTGATCGGCTCCTCGACGTTCGCCCCGCGGGGACTCGCGGGCCCGTTACCAGATGTTCCGGCGCGACTCACTCATGAGGGGATCACCGTGGGGTGGGCGGTCCCGGCGGGAAGCACCTGGACGGGTCCGGTCTCGAACGCCCAAACAATGAGTGTCGAAGGCGTGCTGCTCCGCGGCGTCCATGATCTCGTCAGCGCGCTGGAGCAGCTGCTGCGCGAAGACGCCATCAAACTGCTCGGCGATTCGGACGCGGTGCCCAAAGGCTCGATCGTGCTGGGCGACGCCGCATGGGTGTCGCTGCGGGAGGGGGCGATCGAGCCCGGCGTGGTCTTCGACACGCGCAACGGTCCCGTGGTCCTGGAGAGCGGAGTGGAAGTGCGGTCCGGGACGCGGCTCGAGGGACCGTTGTGGGTGGGAGCGAATACGCGGATCGTAGGAGGGGCGATCCGGAACTCCGCGATCGGGCCCTGGTGCGTCGTACACGGCGAGGTGTCCACGACCGCGATGCTCGGCTATGCCAATAAAGGGCACTACGGCTTCCTGGGGCACTCGGTCCTTGGTCGGTGGGTGAATTTCGGCGCCGGCACGACGACCTCGGACCTCAAGAGCACCTACGGTCCGGTGCGCGTGGACGTCGGAGGCTTGAAGTTGGAAACCGGGCACCAGTTCCTCGGTAGTCTCATCGGCGATCACGCCAAGACGGCGATCGGCACGTTGCTCGACGCCGGCTCGGTCATCGGCGCGGGCGCCAGCCTCTTCGACGATGTGCGCGCACCCAAGTACGTCGCGCCGTTCTCCTGGGGAGGCTCAGCATCCGAGCGGATGACGCTGGAGAAGTTTCTCGCCACGGTCGAACGGGTATTGCCGCGCCGGCACGTCGAGGTGACGGATCCGATGCGCTCCTACCTGACGCGGTCCTTTGAATGGTTGACCCGGTGAGCGACGCGCAGCAGCGCTACCGCCGGCTTGGCAAGTACGAGCTGCACCAGCTCCTCGGCGAAGGCGCGATGGGCATCGTGTGGAAGGCCTACGACACGGTGCTGAGGCGCTACGTCGCGCTGAAGCTGCTGAGCGCGAGCTTCCGCAAGACGAAAGACATGCAGGAGCGGTTCCTGCGCGAGGCGCGCGCGGCCGGCGCCATCCAGCACGCCAACATCGTCACCGTGTACGATCTCGGCGAGTCCGAGGGTCAGCTGTTCATCGCGATGGAACTGGTGGAAGGGCGCGATCTCTCCGACATG
Organism: Gemmatimonadota bacterium; assembly: GCA_041499375.1. Lineage (GTDB taxonomy): Bacteria > Gemmatimonadota > Gemmatimonadetes > Gemmatimonadales > GWC2-71-9 > 20CM-2-65-7. Next base: position 118,500 of record JBGQKD010000003.1, on the reverse strand, counting down.
ATCGCGCTGCGCGATCCGCTCGCGCTGGAGCGCAAGCTCGATATCGCCATCGAAGTCCTGACCGGCCTCCACTTCGCGCATCAGCGCGGCGTGGTTCACCGCGACGTGAAGCCATCCAACGTGCGCGTGATGCCCGACGGACGCGTCAAGATCATGGACTTCGGGATCGCGCGGCTGCAGAAGGCCGACGCCACTGGCTCAGGCGCGATCGTTGGCACGCCGACGTACATGGCGCCGGAGCAGATCACCAACGGCGCGATCACGCCGGCCACCGACGTCTTTTCCGTGGGCTGCATGCTCTACGAGCTGCTCTGCTACCAGCGGCCGTTCGAGGCGGAGTCGGTGCACGGCGTGCTCTACCAGGTGCTGACGACCGAGCCGCGCCCGCTCCGGACCGTGGCGCCGTCGATTCCGGCAGCGCTCGAGCGCGTCGTTGCGAAAGCGATGAACAAGGTGCCGCACGAGCGCTATGAGTCGGCCGGCCAGATGATGGCGACGCTCCAGCAGATTCGCGCGGCGCTGTCGGGCGCGGACGAAGAAGCGACCCAACCGCTGGGACGCTGGACGCCGCTGCCCCGCCCGATGTTGAAGCTGATCACGCATGCGTCGATGAGGGCCCGGATCGGGGTGCTCGGCGCGCTCGCCGCCGTCGTGTTGCTGCTGGTGTACGCGCCGGGCCAGACAGCCGAGGATCCGTCGCGCGCCGCGGTCGCGACTCCGCCGCCCCCGGCACCCACCGGTCTCGTCGCGCCTCCGGCCGCTCCCACCAGCGCGCCCGTCTCCATCGCCGTCAGCACGCGGCGCGACTCCGCCGTGGCCGCGCGCGACCGCGCGATCGCGGCCGGGGCGCAGAAGAACGGCGTGCCGGCACTCATCATGGCGCAGTCGATGTTCGAGGCATCGGATCGGGCGTTGCAGCGCGGCGATCAGTCGCTCGCGCTGCGCGGCTACGTCGAGGCGGCGCAGGCGTACGACCGCGCGCGCGACGAAGCGCGTGCGATGGATCGCGAGGCGCAGCACATGATCGACCGCGTCACTCCGGTCGTGCAGGCCATTCCCACCGGCCGGACCGCCGCCAATGCCGGCGTCTTCCTGGCGCGCGCCGAGTCGCTGCTCCACGAGCAGGATTTCACGCTCGCCAAAGTCGCTGCGCAGAGTGCGGAACAAATCGGGATCGATGCGGGCATCGCGCCGCCGAGCGCGCAACCGCCGGGGGCGCGGGACGCTATAGACGTGCTGCTGAGCGATCTCGGGCGGGCACTCGCCAGTCAGCGCATTTCCAATATTCGCGTGTTGTATCCCGGCCTGACTGATTCGGAACGCCGCGGCTGGGAGTCATTCTTCCGCGACTGGAACCAGATCACCGCAAAGTTCACGATCGAGGATTTCAGCGTCCGCGGCAGCACCGCGAACGGCAACGTGAGAGCGGTGTTCGAGTACATCCCGGCCCGCGGCGGCGCGCCGCGCATGGACCGGCGGCGGTTCGCGATGCGATTCGAAAGGAAGGACGTCGGCTGGCGGTTGGCGGCGGTGACGGAACTCAAATGACGTAAGGGCGCAGCATGCTGCGCCCCTACCAGGCGCGTTGGTTCGGAGCCGGCGGATCGGGAATCGTCAGCGTATCCGGACGCGCCGTCGGCGGACCCACGCGACGCAGCGTCACCGGCTTCTCCAGATCCCCACCGCTGATCGTGAGTTTGTCGCCGCTGAGCTTCATGCCGTAGACCTGCCACACCCCGTCGCCCAGCGTAATCCACAAGCTGTCGGCCACCACGCGCCAGCGGGCGAGGTCGTGGCCGAACTGTGCCGAGCTGTCGCTGCGGACCATGATGTGGCGGATCTCGTCGCCTGTCCGCGCCTGCCAATCCCCCGTCAGGCGCACGGGCGCCTGCGCAACAACCAACACGCCCAACAGAACCGTCCAACGCATCAGAACTCCTGAAACGAGATTGGTGTAGGGGCGCAGCATGCTGCGCCCCTACCTGAACCGATGGCCCCAATCATACCCCGGTCTGTTCCGGTTTTGCAGCCGGCGGGGCGGACACCGGAGCCGCGACATCGGGGAGCACAGCCACCTGCCCTTCCCACTGCTTCATCATGCGCACGAAGGTGGTACAGAGCTCCGGATCGAACTCCATCCCGCTGCGTTCCCCCAGGTACCCCAGTGTCTTCTCGAAAGACCATGCCTCGCGGTACGGTCGCCGCGTCCGCAGCGCATCATAGACATCACAGACGTGCACGAGCTTGCTCGCCTGGTGACAATCGCGCGCGTACCGCAACACGGGATAGCCACCGCCGTTGATCATGATGTGGTGCTCATACGCCACGATCACGGCGAGGTCGAGGTCCTCGTCGACATCGAGCAGCAGGCGGGCGCCCGCTACGGGGTGCTCGTTCATCAGGGCCCGCTCTTCATCAGTCAGTTTGCCGGGCTTCGTCAGCACATCGAGCGGGATCTTGATCTTCCCAATGTCGTGCAGCAGGCCGGCAATCCCGAATGTTCGCACGTCGGTCGTGGAGAGGCCCAGAAACTCGGCCAGAGCCATCGACAGGACGGCGACGTTCAGCGAGTGCGTGGTGGTGTACTGGTCGAATTCCTTGAGCTGCAGCAACGGCATGATGACTTGCCGGCCGCCGTGCATCGCGATGGCGAGTGACCGTACGACCGCCTCCGCCTCCACCAGCGGCACGGCCCCCTTCGTCTGCACTTCGCGTTGCAGCCAGCGCACCGTATCCACTTCTTCGCCGAGCGAGAAGCTGATCGTCGCGGTCGGCAGCGGCTCCGGCGCGAGTTCGGTCTCGCCCTTCAGCCCGACCGCGCCGAAGCGGATGCTGCTGCGCCGCATCTGGCGCGCTTCGGTACTGATCGCCGAGAGCGTCAGACGCGCCAGCACTTCTTCGAGAAATCCTTCGAAATCCTCGCGGCCCACCTTGTCCTCGAACTCCAGGCGCTGAACGCCGGCCTGCGCCAGGCGTTTGCCCCAATCCCACGACTTCAGCTCGCGCAGCGGCAGGCGTCCGAAGACCACCTCGTCGCCGAGGAACGTGAACAGCGGGCGCGCCGTGTCGGCCTGGAGGTCCTGGATCTGCTGATACGCGACATCGAGGGCGCGCTCGCGCGCGGGATGGCCGTCGCGGTACAGCGCCATCGCGGCGAGCGCCTGGGCAAAGGCATTGAGGAAACGGGCCGGATCGCCGCTCATCGCTTGGGGACCGCGGCGTTGCGGACATCCGGATCACTGGACGCGGCAGCCAACGCCAGGAGCGCCGACGCCCGCCCCTCGTTCCGCCATCCCGCTGCCAGTGCCATCAGCGCGGCGAGGACCTCGAGCGACCGGGCCGCGAGCCGGGGACGTCCCAGCCAGTTCTTACCGCCGTCCACGATCTCGAGCAGCGCAGTCAGGGCGGCGACGTTCCGAACGCGACCGAGGACCTTGATCGCCAGCACTCGCAGTTCCGAGGCCACCGTCTGGTCATGGACGATCTGCGTGATCGGCGGCAATGCGGACGGCGGACAGTCCTCGAGCGCCGCGGTCAGGGCGACGCGAACCATGCGCGGATCGGCATCGCGGAGCGCGCCGAGCAGCGCGGCCTCACGTTCCCCCGGGACCTTGAGCGACACTTTCAACGCCTCGCGCCGAACGCGGGCGTCTTCATGCGCGATGAATGCCGACCCCCGGAATCCGTCGGGCAGCGCGGGCAGACCGTCCAGGATGAGCAGCAGATTACGCGTGACGTACCAGGGGATCTCGCGCGCGAGACGGGCGGCGATGAGCGGACCGAGCTCACGCGGTGCGTGCGTCAACCGATCCAGCAGCCCGCGACGCGTCGTGCGGGACTCCGATGCGCCGAGCACATCGAGCAACGGCTCGAAGCCGTCGACGGCCAGCCGCGGCAACACCCGATCCAGTGTCGCAAAGTCCGGTGGCTCGGTAGCGGCGAGCTCCCGCACCACATCGGGCGACGTGATGCGCGTCCACAGTGGGCCGACGTCAGGAGACGACGGCGAGACGGCCAGCAGATCGACGAGGTCTCCCACGTGGTGTTCGGCGACGAGCCGCTCGATCGCGCGCCACGCGCCGAAGCCGAGTACTCCGGTCTCGAGCGCCGTCTGCACGATGCGGAGCGGCTCGGCGGTCTGTTGCCACACACTCCGCGGGCCGGTGACCGGCGCCGCCGCCGCCATCCTGTGCAGCGCGGTCCCGTAAGCCTCGGGATTCGGGTCCTCGAGCGTCCACCCTTGCAGCAGACCGCGTACCTGTTCCCGGAGCGCCTCGTCGGCCTGGGGCCGCGCTTCCGCGGTCCCCTGCTCCGCATGTTGCGCGAGCTTGGACAGCATCCGCACGAGCGGATCGGAGACGGTCTTGTGGGACGCGTCCGCCATCGCGCGCACGATCTCGAGAACGGCGTCCACCGCGAGCCCATGCGTGGCATCGATCGCGAACTTCGTGCGCTGGGCGTTGTCACCGCCCATCTCGATCAAGCGCCGCAGCGTGCCCGGCTGCAGGGCGCCCACCAGCTTGGAAGTACGGCGCCGCAGCGCCGCGGCTTCCGCGCCGCCGGTGTGCTTCAACTCATCGGCGATCTGCAGGAGGTATCCCACGATCACTTGATCGTACGCGGCGCTCTTGGGATGCTCATCGATCGCCTTGGCGATCACCGACGGCTCGGTGGCGGGCGGCGGTCCGTCGTCGGAGGCCAGCGCCTCCGCGCTCAGGGCTGCTCGGGCGAGACCGACCCAGAGCTGTGCACCCCGCAGTCCGCGCTCCTTGGCGCCTTTGTCGTCGAGGGCGCCGGCCTGATCGTCCTCCTGCAGCAGCTCGAGCCGCTCGTAGGTGACGGGGTGCAAACGGACGTGGTCCCAGGCGCGGAGCTGCTCCGGTGCCCCGAGGCCGAGCGGTTGCCCGGTGCGCTCCGCCTCCGCCGCGAGCGTCTTCAACACATCCACGACCTCGGTCACTCGGAGGCCACGGTGGAACGTCACCGCACCGAGATGGTGTCGATGCAGACGGCCGGCGAGCTCGGACAGGAGGGGGTTCTTGGGGTCGGTGGCAACACCTTCGATGACGAGCTGCTGGCGCGCGACGCCCAGCGCGAGCGTGGCGCGTTCCTCGAATAGATGCTCGGCGCGCCGCGTCACTCCCGCCGCCGCCGGTGCGAGCGAGGGATGCCCCTCCGGATACATGGCGTGCTTGTGGAGCGCGATCGAGAGCTCGATCAGAAAATCAGCCAACTCTCTCGAAAGGGCGGCCTTTTCGGGGGCAGTCATGGCCCCACAAAATAGTGCTCCCCCCCGTGCGGACCATCACACGGAGGGGAGCGTCCTAGGTAACTACCTAGTTCTCTAGTACATACCTCCCATGCCACCACCCGGCATCGGCGGAGCCTTATCCTTCTCCTTCTTCTCCACCACGACGCATTCGGTCGTGAGGAGCAGGCTCGCGATGGACGCGGCGTTCTGCAGCGCGGTCCGCGTGACCTTGGTCGGATCGATGACGCCCGACGCCACCAGGTCCTCGAACTTATCGGTCTGGGCGTTGTAGCCGTAGTTCTTATCCTTCGACTCCTTCACCTTGCCGACCACGATGGCGCCCTCGGCGCCAGCGTTCTGGGCGATTATGCGGATCGGCTCCTCGAGCGCCCGGCGCACGATCTCGATGCCGGTCTTCTCATCGTCATCGTGACCCTTGGTCTTGTCGAGCGACTTCTGACACCACAGCAGCGCCACGCCGCCGCCCGGCACGATGCCCTCCTCGACCGCCGCGCGGGTCGCATGCAGCGCGTCCTCGACACGGGCCTTCTTCTCCTTCATCTCGGTCTCGGTCGCCGCACCCACGTTCAGCACGGCCACGCCGCCGGCGAGCTTCGCCAGCCGCTCCTGCAGCTTCTCTTTGTCGTAATCGGACGTGGACTTCTCGATCTGGGCCTTGATCTCCGACTTGCGGCCCTCGATCTGATCATCTTTGCCTTTGCCGTCGACGAGCGTGGTGTTGTCCTTGTCCACGATGACGCGCTTGGCGCGGCCGAGATCGTTGAGCGTCGTGTTCTCGAGCTTGAGTCCGAGCTCCTCCGAAATCACCTGGCCGCCGGTGAGAATGGCGATGTCGCGCAGCATCTCCTTGCGGCGGTCACCGAAGCCCGGCGCCTTGACGGCGCAGACTTTCAGCGTACCGCGGAGCTTGTTAACGACGAGCGTCGCAAGCGCCTCACCCTCGACGTCCTCGGCGACAATCAGCATGGGCCGGCCTGACTGTGCCACCTTCTCGAGCACAGGCAGCAGATCCTTCATCGTCGAGATTTTCTTGTCGTAGATGAGGATGTAGGCATCCTCGATCGTGCACTCCATCTTCTCGGGATCGGTAATGAAGTAGGGCGAGAGATAGCCGCGGTCGAACTGCATGCCGTCCACGGTTTCCAGCGTGGTCTCGAGGCTCTTCGCCTCTTCGACCGTGATGACGCCGTCCTTACCGACCTTGTCCATGGCGTCGGCGATCTTATCGCCGATTTCAGCGTCGCCGTTGGCAGAAATCGTGGCGACCTGCTTGATATCCTTCCGGCCAGAGGTCGGCACCGAGATCTTCTTCAGCTCGGCGACGACGGTCTCGACGGCGTTCTCGATGCCGCGCTTCAGCGCCATCGGATTCGCGCCGGCGGTGACGGACTTGAGCCCCTCACGGTAGATCGCCTGCGCCAGCACGGTTGCCGTGGTGGTGCCGTCCCCCGCGAGATCGGAGGTCTTGGTCGCGACTTCCTTCACCATCTGCGCGCCCATGTTCTCGATCTCGTCGTCCAGCTCGATCTCCTTCGCGACAGTCACCCCGTCCTTGGTGACGGTCGGGCTGCCGAACTTCTTGTCGATGACCACATTCCGGCCCTTGGGGCCGAGGGTCACCTTCACCGCATCGGCCAACTGATCCACGCCGCGCTTCAGGCGGGCCCGGGCCTCGGTGCTGAACTCCAAAAACTTGGCTGCCATGTCTGTGCTTCCTCCGTAGGGGCTGCTTACGCGAGCTTCGCGATGACGTCGGATTCTTTGATCAGGATGATCTCTTCGTTGTCCAACTCGACCTGCGTGCCGCTGTACTTCCCGTAGATGACGCGGTCCCCAACTTTCAGCTCCATCGGGATCGTCTCACCCTTCTCCCGCCGGCCCGGACCCACGGCGATGATTTCGCCCTGGATTGGCTTCTCTTTGGCAGTGTCGGGGATGTACAGCCCGCCTTTCATCGTCTCGGTCTCTTCCATCGGGCGGATCGCCACGCGATCGGCCAACGGATAGACCTTGTACTTCTGGGTCGTCTTGGTTGCTGTTGCCATGATACCCTGAACCTCCGTAACTCTTTGAAATGATTGGCTGTTATCGATCGCTGTTAGCACTCGTGGTATGTGAGTGCTAAAACAACACAGGAATCTCGCTCTGCGTCACGAGGGGTGTCAAGGGGCCGCCAAGGACTGCACGGCAGCGGTCGCGCGGGCTCGAGGCGTTGCCGCCAGCGAGTCGAGCCGCACCGAACCGGCACCCATGATGACGCCGGAACGTGTATCGGCCAGACGGATATGGAGCCATGGCGGCTTGCCGGGGGAAGGATCGGCGAATGTGAAGTAGACGAGCGCGAGCGTCGGTCGGCTGCCGCCCCGCACATGGTTCCGTACGCGAAAACCGTATTCCCGGAGAGCGCGAGCCAGCTCCACGCTTTGTGAGTCCTCTCGTTCGACGACAACGTCGTAGCCGCGGAGCGTGGGCGGGATACGAGCAGTGGCGCACGCGAGGAGCACCAGGCACGCCACGACGAGTTTCACTCGACGACTCTCCTGGCCCCCACCCACCGCGCCACCCACCACGCACCTTCGGAATCCTGCACTTCGAGGCGAGACAGCTTCACACCGGTGTTCGAGCTGTGAATGAACGTCTGTTCGCCGACATACATCCCCACATGCGTGACGCCGCCGCCGGGCTGGGCCGCGAACAGCAGAATGTCTCCGGGCCGCAGCGCATCGAGCGCGGGCGTCACTTCGCTCCCGGAGCGCGCCTGATCGCGACTCATACGCGGGAGGCGGATCCCATGCTGGCGATAGGCCCACTGCACGAGGCCCGAGCAATCAAAGCCGTTCGCCGCGGTCCCGCCCCAGACGTACGGCGTCCCGAGCGCGTCGAGTGCCGTCGTCACGATGTCGGCGGCGTTACCGGTGATCGTGCGAGGCGCTACGATGACGAGCGGCGGCGGCGCCTCGGTACGCCCTCCAGTCGGCCAGCGGCGATCCACGTTCTTGCCGATCGTCACCGAGAAACCGATCGACGCGGCGACGCCGTCGCGTGAGTTTGGCGAGGGTCGCCAGAACCCGCGTGGGCCGACGTCCTGGAGCCGGTACATGGTCTCGACTCCGAGTGCCGCCCAGGGGATCGGACGCCATTCGACTCCCGCACCCATGGTCCACAGCGCGGCAAGCTCCTGCGAAGCCGTGTCGGTCGAGACGCCGAGCGAAACCCCAGCGAGGAGGTAGGGCCCGAATCTCGAACGGCGGCGAAAGGCGTGCAGCTGCCATCCGGCTCCATAGAAGGCGTGGTGGCGTCCGAGGCTGTCGTGGATCAAAACCTGTGCGGCGAGTCCGTACGAAAAGATTCCGGCGAGGGGTACATCGGTGCGCAGCTCGTAGCTCGTGGATTGATTGCCCTGATACCAGCGGCCGTAGCGGAGATCGACGTCACGCCCCCCCGCCCGTCCTTGGGCAGCGAGCGGTGAGACTCCGGCGATTAAAAGGAAGACCTCAATCCGCGGCCGCGATCGCGGCATGCTCCTCGGAGGCACGCGGTGCCATGTGATGCGAGAGCAGGTGCGGCAGGTGGCGCATGAAGCGAACCCAGGTCCAAAGCACCGCAAACCCGCACAGCAGCGCCCCCGCAGCGGCGATGGCGAGCATGACGAGAGGACTCTCGAATCGCAGCGCGACGAGCGCCCCGAGCCACAGCCCGACGTGCGATGCCGCCCACGCCCAGGCGGGGGTCAGCAGCCACCCCACCACCACGAGCAAATGCGCCATCCATCTCGGCACGGTGCGTTACCCTTTGCGAGCGAGAACAACCAGCGCGAATATCACGAGCGTGAGCACGAACCCGGCACCGGCGGCGACCGGCATCAACAGCACACCCCCGAGCCCGAGGCCAAGTCCCGCACTCAGGCCACCCAGGACGGCGGGGATGGCCAGCGACCGGATCGAGGTATCACCGCCGCGCGCCCCGCGGCCGGCGGTCACGATCGCGCCCATCCACGCGACGAACGTCCCCAACATCCACCAGATCGGCAGATACCACCACGTGCTTCCCCCGCCGACGGCGTCCCAGGTCCATGGGAACGCGCGGAAGGGCCGCAGCAGGATGATGTCGATCGCCATAAACACGATCGTACCCCACAACCCGATCGCCGCCGCACTCGCGACTCCCTGAACCGTCCGGGAGGAGGCGAAGAAGCCAGGCAGGAAAGCCGCCGCGACCCCGCCTGCGAGCACGATGAGCATCAAGAGGAACGAGGTGACGACTCCCGCTGGAAGGAGCCCGGATCTGGATACGAGGAGAAACAGGACGACGGCCGCCCCGGTCACCGCGCCGACGATGGTTCCACTCAGCAGTATGTGCCGGAATTCGGAGCGATCGACAGTCGCAGAAGTCATCTGAGGCGATCTCCTCGAGGGGTGATGCTGCTTAATCTAAACGCCGCACATTACGTGGCAAACACAAACAGCACCGTGAGATCGGTTACGGCCCAGGCGGCCAGCGCGCGATACATCCCCCGCTGGTGTTGCTTCGGGCTCCACTTCGCGAAGTCCATCAGCCACGGCACGAGCACCGCCAGCCAAAGGACCAGCGGCAGAAGCAGGGTGAAGCCTTTCGCCCCGACGGGCAGAAGCATCATCGCCCAGGCGAGGAGCCCGAAGGCGAGCAGGGTGGAGACCGTGGCAACGACGAGGCTCGCCCGCATCCCGAGGATCAGCGCGAGCGTGCGGTCGCCGCGCCGGCGGTCCTCGTCGAACTGATACAGCTGCGTGAGTGGATACAACCCGGCGAACAGCGGACAGAACGCGAGCAGGACAAGTCCATGCCCGGTATCGAGGGGACGACCCGTTGCAGCCCACGCGGCGTACGGCGTGAGCGTACCGAACCCCCACATGTTGATGACCCAGTCCACACCGGCGACAGCCTTGAAGCGAAACGGCGGAACCGAGTACAGGATCGACAGGACGAAACAGATCGCATACGCGACGCGAAATCCCACCGGTAGCAAAAAGGCGAGCGCCTGCCCGCCGAAGAGCAGCACTAGACTGAAATGGAGCAGATAGCGCGGCAAGGCGGGCGGCGCGTTCAGGTACCCGATGTCGCCTTCGTCCTTGTCGAAAACGCTATTGATCGCCAGCGTGCCGCCGTTCAGAAACACGACCCAGATGACGAGCGCCAGGATCGCCGGGCCCAACTGCTCCCCGCTCCACGCTCCCCGCAATCCCACCGCGAGGACGTAGCCCAGCAGCGTGTGCCCCGCCATGATGGGCCATTCGGCGGGACGCATGTGCAGGATATAGGAGTAGAGGTCGCCGGGGAGGAGGCGGTACCCCCAGCGGCGCCACGCGTTCAGCGTGCGGGCGTCCGTCACCACTTGAGCCCGAGCGCCGCCGCCGCGATCCGCAAGCCGACCAGCGTCAGATCGGGATGGACGGATTCGATTTCCTTGCAGAGCGGCGCGACCAGAGCGGCGAGGCCGCCGGTCGCGACGACCATCGGTTGACGCTTCGACGGCCATTCCGCCTTGATGCGGCGCACCAGGCCGTCCACCGCGTCCGCGGTGCCCCAGAGCACGCCGGCACGAATGCAGTCCTCGGTGCGCCGCCCGATCGCGCGCGTGGGTGGCGTCAGCTCGGTGGCCGGAAGCTTTGCGGTCTTCCGCACCAGCTCGTCGGAGGCGGTACGCAGGCCCGGCATGATCACACCGCCGATGAAGCGCACTCCTCCGTCGACGGTAATGCAGTCGAACGTCGTCGCCGTCCCAAAGTCCACGACGATCGTATCCTTGTTGAAGAGCTCGGCAGCGGCCAGGGTGTTGACGATGCGATCGGCGCCCACCGTCAGCGGCTCATCGACGTCGAGGACGAGGGGGAGCGTCGACCGCCCATCCACGCGCATGGGTTTGCGGGTCGTCGCCGCCTCGACGCCGTCGGACAGGTTTTCAGTGATCTGCGGGGCAACGGACGCGACGATGGCTGCGCGAATCTCCTGGGTCGAGTGGCCCGCGTGCGTGAGCTGCGCGGTGAGGGCGTAGGCCCACTCGTCGGGTGTGCGACGCGGCGACGAATGCAATCGCCAGTGTCCCTCCAGGCGGTTGCCGGCAAAGAGCCCGACGGTCGTCTCGGTGTTGCCGATGTCGAACGCGAGGAGCATGGGGCGGCTAAGATAGCTCGACGTGCCCGTCGCGCACCATCGTGGTGCCCGCACCGGTGTCTACGAGCAGCGCGCCGTCAGGACGGATCCCCGAGGCGCGACCCGCGAGCGGCGCGCGAATCTGCCGGCCCCGCAGCCAGTCGCGGCGCGCGAACGCGGCGCACTCGAACTGCGTGAGCTGTGCGCCGTGCGCCGTGAGCCGTAACAGCGCGGGGACGATTTGATCGAGGACATCGATACACCTGACGCTGGGCCGGACATCGCGGAGGGCGATAGCCCGATCGCCGAGCTCCGCTGGAATCTCGTTCACCACGTTGACGCCGATCCCGACGCCGAGCCACTGCAGCGCATCTCCCTGCCAGCGTGTCTCGCACAGGATGCCCGCGACCTTGCGGTCATCGACGAGCACATCGTTCGGCCACTTGAGGCCCGCGCGCGGCCCCGAGAGCGACGTCGGGCGCACGCCGAGCACGGCTTCCACCACGTCGGCGAGCACGAGTCCTACGCGCAGGGACAGGACTCCGGCCGCGGGGAGCGGCGGGGGAGGCCGCAGCAACATCCCGAGCCACACGCCACCCGCCGGCGACCGCCACGTCCGGCCGTCGCGCCCCCGCCCCGCCGTCTGCTCTTCGGCGATCACTACGGTTCCGGATGGTGCACCCTGTGCGCCGAGGTCGTGAATCGCATCGAGACTGGATGTGAGCGTACGGAACACGCCGCATTGCGGCACGCCCCAGCGACGCGCCAGGGCTGCGGCGGGAATGTCGTCGATCGCTAGCCGTGCCACAGCGCGTAGGCGAGCGTGAACAGCCCGATTGCAAAGCAATACGGCGCGAACGCGAAGAAGCGGCCGCGCCTGAGCATCGCCACCAGGAATCGAATCGCGAAGACGCCGGAGACAAACGCGACGATGCAGCCCACGAGCAACGGGACGGCGCCGACCTGCGCGATGTCCACCGAGGCGTGGCGCGCTTCGAACAGACCCGCGCCCGCGATGAGGGGAATAGCCATCAAAAAGCTGAAGTCCGCCGCAGCCACGGCGCCGAGGCCGACCCACAGCCCGGACGAGATCGTAGTGCCCGAGCGCGACACGCCGGGAAGCGGGGCGAACGCCTGCGCGAGTCCGATGATGAGCGCGCCGCCGGGGGTGGGCTGAGACGCGCCCTCCGGTCCCTTGTGCCGGGTGGACCAGAGACAGGCTCCGGTGACGAGGAAACCGATGCCTGCCGCCCACAGCGATTCGAACGCGCGCTCGATGAGATGCTCAAGGAAAATCCCGACGAGACCAGCGGGGATCATGCCGATGATGAGCAGACCCGCGTACCGGAGCGCCTCAGGTTGGCGCCGCAACACATCCAACGCGAGGCGCCAGAACCGTCCGCCGTACACGACGAGGAGGGACCCGAGTGTCGCGACGTGCAGCGCGACTTCCACGAACACCCCCGGTGTGTGCACGCCGGCCACATGTCCGATGACCGCGAGATGTCCGTCGCTCGAGACCGGCAGAAACTCGGTGAGTCCCTGCACCAGTCCGAGCAAAATGCCCTGCCAGAGCGTCATGCGACCTTTCCCGCGACAAGCGCGATCAGTCCGACCACCATGGCGCCTTTGAGCAGCGCACTCACCCGTTCGACTCTGCCGAGCATAAGCCACGTCGCGGCGATGAGCACCGCCATTTGGGCTACCAGAGCGATCACAAAGTACGCCCGTCCGTAGCCTGCGTTCCGCGGCAACAGCAGACTGGCGGGCACGAACAGCAGCGCCACACCGGCAGCTAATACCATTGCCGGCCGCCGCCCCAAGGCGATCGGTAACGTGCGCCGCCCGATCGTCCGGTCGCCGGGCTCGTCTGCGACGTCTTTGACGACTTCCCGCACGAAATGCAGCAGCGCCGCCAGTACCCAGGGCACGACTCCCGCGGCCGGAGCGCCCAGCGCGAGTGCGCCGTAGAACGGCGGCGAGCCCGCGACGATCGCCACCGCCAAATTGCCGAGCAGCGGCATGGGCTTGAGGAGCGGCGAGTAGATCAGCATCACGGCCAGGGCGGCAACGGCGGCGAGGACCTGGCGGCCGCTGACGAGCCCGGCGAGCGCGATGCCGAGCAGCGAGCCGTCGAAGACGATCAAGTCCGCAACGCCGCGCGAGAGCCGTCCCGTCGCGAGTGGCCGCGCACCGGGGCGGTTTACGCGGTCAGCCGCGACGTCACGGATGTCGTTCCACGTGTTGCCGACGGCGCCGAGCGCCAGTCCCGAGAAGGCGGCGAACAGCAACTCCCTGGGAAGCGCGATCCGGCTCAGTGCGATCCAGCCGCCCGCGAGCACGCCCGCCGCGGCAATGAGGAGGTTGGGGGCGCGAATCAGTCGCAGCAATGCCGCCACTACGCCAGCACCTCTTCGTACAGCGCTTCGTACCGCGGCACGACGCGATCGGCGGAGAACTCGAGCGCGCGCGCCGCCGCCGCGCGCCTCAAGCCTTCATGCTCGGCCGGATTCTCTAGCACGCGCAACGCACGCTCGGCCATCGTAGCGACATCGCCGGGAGCGGCGAGGAAACCGGTCTTGCCATCCTCGACGACTTCGGGAATGCCGCCTGCGGCGCTGGCAATGACCGGCACCGCGCACGCCATCGCCTCGAGGGCGGCGAGCCCGAACGACTCGGTGGCGGATGGGAGCAGAAACAGATCGGCGCCGCGCAGCACGTCCCCCACGTTCTCCACCTTGCCCAGGAACCGGACGTCCTTGCGCAGCCCGAGGTCATCCACCTGATGCTCGGTTGCATCGCGATCGGGTCCATCGCCCACCAGCACCAGCGTCGCCGGGAGCTTCTTGCGAACCTCGGCGAAGATCTTCACGACGTCCCCAATGCGCTTTACCGGACGGAAGTTCGAGACGTGCACGAGCACACGATGGCCCTTCGGCGCGAGCCGCTTGCGGTCGGAGTCGTCCGTGGGCGGATGGTAATCGGTGGTCGAGATGAAATTCGGAATGACGCGCACGTCGCATTGCCCGCAACCGAAGGCGCGGTATGTCTCCTCGCGCAGGTACGCCGAAACCGCTGTCACGCGGTCCGACTGTTCGATCGAGAACTTCGTGAGCGTGTAGTAGGACGGGTCCTGGCCGACGAGTGTGATGTCCGTGCCGTGCAGCGTCGTCACGATCTTCATGTCGAGCTTCTCGTGCAGCAGCATCTGCTTGGCCAGCCACGCCGTGGCGGCGTGGGGAATCGCGTAATGCACGTGCATGAGATCGAGCTGCTCGCGCTTGGCGACTTCGTGCTGTTTCACGGCGAGCGCCAGCGCATACGGGGACGACTGCTCGAACAAAGGATATTCGAGATGCGTGACTTCGTGGAACGTCACCCGCTCGGCGAAGCCGCGCAGACGGAACGGGCTCGCGTAGGAGATGAAGTGGATTTCGTGGCCGCGGCGCGCGAGCTCGAGGCCCAGCTCGGTCGCGACGGCCCCGGAGCCGCCGTAGGTCGGGTAGCAGGTAATCCCTATTCTCACGAGCGCCACCGTTCCAGGATTCGTTGGGCGATCACGCCTGGCGTCTCGGTCGCGTCGAGTGTCCAGACTTCCGGCGCACCGCGCACCGCGTCCGGCGTACGCAGTTGGTTTCGGAACCACGTATCCTGCCGCTTCGCGTACCGACGGGTCGACACAAGAATCGCGTCTCGCAGTGCGCTCTCGGCCAGCTGCCCGTTGAACATCGCGACGACCTCCCGATACCCGATTCCATCGAGTCCCGCCGCGTCCGCGGCGACGCCGGCATCCAGGTGGCGCCGCACTTCAGCCACGAGTCCTGCCGCGAGCATGTGATCGACGCGGGCCGCGAGCCGCCGATGCAAGACCTCGCGCGGCACCGTGAGGTGAATGTACCAAGGCCGGAGCGTTCCGCTTTCACGGGCCTCGCGCTGCCACCACGACAGCGCGTGTCCCGTCAACAGGGCGACCTCGACCGCGCGAGCGGCACGCTGCCGGCCGCCGCTGAGAAACGCCGGATCGAGCCGTCCCGCCCATCGCGCCAGGTCGGTGCCCTCGAGCGATTCGGACCAGCGACGGAGCTGCTCGCGCCGTTCCGGATCGAACGGCGGCTCACGAAACAGCCCCTCAGCGAGTGCGCGGATGTACAACCCCGTCCCGCCCACCACGATCGGCTCGCGGCTTGCCGCTCGCGTTTCCGCAATCCAGCCCGCCGCATCGCGGGCGAACCGTCCCGCGCTGTACCGCTCTCCGGGAGCGACCAGATCCAGCCCGCGATGCGGGACGCGGCCCTGTGTCTCGCGATCGGGCTTGGCGGTCCCGATGTCGAGGCCGCGATACACTTGGCGGGCGTCGGCCGAGATCACGGTGAGCGGGGTGTGGACGGCAAGTCCAACCGCGACGGCGGTTTTGCCGACACCGGTGGGGCCTACAAGAACGGGGGTAGGGGTTGAAGGCTGGGGACTAGGTGCGTCCAAAACGGCGTTCCAGCTCCTCTTTGGGCAACTGAACCATGGAGGGTCGCCCGTGCACGTCGTGCGCGGGGAGTGTCGCGGTGAGCAGGCGGACGATGAGCTGGCGCATTTCGTCGGCGTCGAGCGCCTGTCCCGCCTTGATCGCCGCGCGGCACGCGAACGTGGCGGCAAAGCGCTCCAACCGATTCTGCCAGCCGCCAAACCGCCCGCCCGCCAGATCGGCGACGAGCTCCTGCAGGCAGCGGGCGGCCTCGAAACGCGGATGCGGGTTCGGCGCGGTGTGCACGACGATGCTGCGGCCGGAGAACGGCTCGATCTCGTAGCCGATGCGCGCGAGCAGCTCCCGATAGGCCTCGATCGCATCGAGCTCGGCGGGGGCGAAGTCGAGCGTGAGCGGCAGCAGCAGGCGCTGCGCCGGCGCGCCGTCACCCGAGAGCTGGCGCATCACGTCCTCGTACAGCACGCGCTCGTGGGCTGAATGCTGATCCACTATCGCAACGCCCCCGTCCGTCTGGAACATCATGTAGGTATCGAAGACCTGAAGTAGAGGCGGTGCTCGGTGCTCGGGGCTAGGGCCTAGGTCCCGCGCCGAGAAGAGCTCGAGCGGCACACTGATCCCGCCGCCGAATTCCCGAGTCCCCAACCCCGAGCCCCCAATCCCACCAAGGGGCGCCGCCGCATCCAACGGCGCGAGCGCTTCTCTCACAGCTTCCTCCACCACCTTCTCAACGAAGAACTTGTCGCGGAACCTCGCCTCGAGCTTGGTGGGATGGACGTTCACGTCCACGGCGTCGCCGGGCAGATCGAGAAATAGCAGCAGCGATGGCCGGTCGCCCGGCGCAATCGTCGAGCGATAGCCAGCCTCCGCGGCGCGGAGAATGAACGGATCGCGAATCGGACGGCCGCGCACGAACACGTACCCCTTCCGTCCTGCCGGCCGGGCTTGCGCCGGACGCTGCACGAGCCCGGTGACCTCCAGCGGGCCCGCGCGATGCGAGACCGCGAGCAGCGTGTCGGCGAGCTCGCCCCCCCACAGGGCGTGGACGCGATCGATGAGCCGGGTTGTGGGCGGACAATCGAGCAACTCCCGTCCGTCGCTCGTCAGCGAAAACGCGACGTCGGGACGGGTCAGCGCGAGCACCGTGACCGCCTCGACCGCGGCCCGCGTCTCCGTCGCGGTCGCGCGCAGGAATTTCCGGCGCGCCGGCGTGTTGTAAAACAGGCCACGCACCGTAACCGTGGTGCCGCGCTGGCGGACCGCGTCCTCCGCTCCGTTCCCGTCGAGCTTCCCACCCGTGACGCGCAGACGGGTCGCCGCGTCGCCCTCGCCGGACGTTTCCAGCTCGAAGCGCGACACGGAGGCGATCGCGGGAAGCGCCTCGCCGCGAAATCCGAACGTGCCGACGCCGATCAGGTCGGTCGCCGTACGAATCTTGCTCGTGGCGTGGCGCTGCAGCGCGAGTCGCGCGTCGTCGCGATCCATGCCGGAGCCGTCGTCGCTCACGCGGATCAGGGTCTTGCCGCCGTCCTCCAGCTCCACGCGGATCGCGCGCGCGCCCGCATCGAGCGCGTTCTCGACGAGCTCTTTGACGACCGACGCCGGGCGCTCGACGACTTCGCCGGCCGCGATCTGGTCGGCGACATTCCCCGCGAGCACCTGGACGCGCGCACGCGCGAGCACGCTCACAATCCCGAGATCTCCCCGCTGAGCACCCAGCCGTGGATTCCGTCGCTCCGATGCACTTCGACCCACGGACCATAACCGCGGCCGACGAGGAGCGCACCACCGGCCTGCACCGTGGCCGCGGCGCTCGCGCCGCCGTAGGGCGCGGCACGCACCGGCGCAACGTCGGCAATCACGACCGCGATCGGCTGATCGCGGCGTCGCCACTCGAGCGCGCCCAGCAGTGCCGCCGTGACGGCAACGGCGCCGAACAGAACCAGGACGACGCGCCGGCGGCCGCCGCCGGCAACGATCAACCACAAGAGCACCCAGCCGGCAGCGGCGGCCAAGCCCCACTCTGCCGGCGTCGCCCAACCAACGCTGAGCATCCGTTCGGTCACCGGATCCGGCGCGGGCAACAGCCGCAGCGCGCGCCGGATGGCGGGATCGCGCGGCGCCAGGCGCGCGGCCCGTATCCAGGCAGTCGTGGCTTTGCCGTCCGCTCCGGCGCGATACAGCGTCGCCCCGAGGTTGTACCAGTGGGCAGGATCGCGTGGCTCACGCGCGGCCCGCGCGGCAAACGAATCGGCCGCCGCTCGCAAGGCCCCCGCCTCGAATAACGCCTCGGCACTGGGTGTTTGAGCGGGGGGAGGGGGGGAGGGCGATTGAACCGTCACGAAGCCGATCGCGATCACCAACAACGCGGCAAACGTCGGCCGGGGACGTCGTCCTGCGGGATGTGCAGGCGCGTCGGCACCGGCGCCCAACACCCGCAGCACCTGTTCGATTTCTGCCGCGAGCTCCGCGGCGTCGCCCAGACCACGCGGCCCGTAGCGCGCGGCCCGCAACCGGTCGCGCAGGCGCTTTACGTGATCGGCGACGGCGCTGTCGACACCGGCGGCACGGAGCGCCGGGGCCAACCCGTCGCCGTCGCGCGCGAACGGATCGGAGACATGGCTCGAGAGCACCGCGAGAAACTCCCGCTCGAGCCGGCCCAACGGCGTGAGCCCGGGTCCAGGAGTCACGACGGTCGCGGCCGGCGCCCGACGCCGGCGGCGGCTCGCGAACAACGCGATGAAGGGGGGCACGAGCAGCAGCGCGAGCCACCCCTGCCATCCGAAGCGGCGGCTCAGGCTGTCGGCCGGGAGCGCTCCCCGCGCCGGCAGCAGCGGCGGCAACACGCGGGCCGCGCGCGGCTCGGCGCCCGGGGCGACCGCGAGTGCGCGCGGCGCGGCCGTCGCCACTTCGTAACGACCAGCGGCCGCATTGAAGTAGGGGTAGCGGACCTCTGGCAGCACGAAGTTGCCCGACGAATCGGGCACCGCGAGGAAATGAAATGTCTTGCTGCCGGCGATGCGCCCGGCGTCCGCCGCCAGCCGCATTTCAGTCTGGGCGGGATACGAGCGGAATCCTGCCGGCCATCTGAGCCCAGGCTCGGGTGGAGGCCACAACGCGACGTTGCCGATCCCATTGATCGTGATCGACGCCTCGACCGGCTCACCCACCCGGGTGCTTGTCGGGTCGATCTGGAGATCGAGACTCAGCTTCTCTCCGACCACGTTCGTGACGGGATTGGCGGGCGGCAGAGGCAACACCGTGATGGCGATCGAGTCGCTGCGCAGCGCGTAGCGTTCCTCGCGGCTGAAAAACGAGAACGTGACAGGCAGCGCGTATTCCACCGACGCCGGCGGCACGATCACGCGGCCGGGTGCGAGCGGGAAGACGACCTCGTGCGCGATGAACAGATCCATCCAGCGCCCACTCACCTGACGCGAGAGCGCCGCGCCGGACGACGCCGCCGTGGGATAGGCCCACACCCCTTCGGGCGTGACGAGCGTCAGCAGGGGCAGCCGGCGCATCCGCTGGCCGAGGTCGCGGGGAATCCAGGCGGCGGCAATGAGGTCCACCTGCTGGCCGACGAAGACCGTATCGCTCGGCACGAGCATGGTGAGGGCGACGCGATCGGCCCGCCGCGAAACTGGCGCTGGCGTGCTTTCGAGCAGCGAGCGCGCCAGCGGGCTCAACGTCGATGCCGTGCGGTCGGCGGCGCTATCGACGGTGACGAGAATCGGGTCGGTCGCGACGACGCTCCCGCCCTGGCGGGCGCGGACCGGTCCGATCAGGAGAGCGCCGGGCTGCTGCGCGCGCAGCTGTAACTCGCGGACGGTCGTGCGGATCGACCCAGAGCCGCCGCTGATCGCGACTTCCGTCATGTCGCGCGAGCCCACGATGGCGAACCCGTTCAACGGCGGCAGCATGATGTCGACGGGATCCGCCGCACGGGTTTGCGCACGGATCGTCAACACCAACTCTTCGCCGACGCGCAGGTGCGTGCGATCGACGCTGGCCGTCACCTCCGCCCCCTGCATGACGAGCAGCGCGGAGATGACAGGAAGAAGCCCGGTCACCAGTCCTTCACTCCCGCCGGCGCGGCGCGGCGCGTGCGGCCCGTGCGATCGCGGCGCGTGCGCAGTTCCTCCTGGCCGATGGAGCGCAGCACCTGATCGGCCTGCGCCTCGTTCATGCCGCCCCCGCTGGGCGGCGGCGGCGGTTGCTGCGGCTGGCCCCCGCCACCGCCCCCACCTCCGGCCGATGGCGGAGGGGGGGGCGGCGGATTCGGCTGGTTCGCTCCACCGCCGCCACGACGCAGGCGGTTGACCAGCTCCAGGTTCCATTTTGCGCGGATGTGATGCGGCTTCAGCAGCAGCGCTTCACGATAGGCGCGTTCGGCGTCGGCGAGGTGTGCGTCGCGACTGGCCGTGTCCGCCTTCGCCTGCAGCAGCGCGAGCAAGCCGAGATTGTAAAGCGCGCGAAACCGCAGCTCGGGATCGACCGAGGCCGCGGCGCGCGCGAGCGTCGAACGCGCCAGGGCGGGATCGCCGGCGGCGAGCGCCGCGGTCCCCGTGTTGTACCAGGCCGTGTCGTCGTCCTCGTGCGCCTTCAGCTCCGCGAGATACGCGGTCGCGGCCGCGCGCGCGTCGCCCTTATCCCACGCTTTCTCGGCGTTGGAGCGCGGCCGCTGCGCATGCGCCGCATCAGGGGCCGCGATGCAGAGCAGGAGGCCGATCAACGCGGCGGTACGGCGCGTGAATGTCTGCGCGCCCAGCACCAGCGCGGCGAGCAACAACGGAATCCACGCGCGCGGCCGCCCCCGTTGCGTGCGGCTCTCCGTCGCGGTCGCGCGCTTGTAGGACGCCACGAGATCGCGCACGGCACCGGCCTGGTCGGGTAGCTCCGCCGCCACAATCGTCCCCTGCGCGGCGTCAGCCACACCACCGAGTACATCTTCGCGCCTGCTGGTGAGGATGGGACTCCCCGATTCATCCTGCTGCCAGGAGACCAGCGTGCCGCGATCGTCACGCACGGGAATCTTGGTGGGCTGGCGCCCGCCTTCTGCGACGAGAATGAGATGAATGCCGAGCGCTGCCAGGCGCCGCGCCTCCTGCAGCGACTGCTCGAGTGAATCGTGCGCCTCGCCGTCGGTGAACACCACGAGCACGCGATCGGCGATCTCCGGGCTGGCGTGCAGCAGGTCGATTCCCTGCGCCAGCGCGGGCGCCAGCGAAGTGCCCCCTTCCGACGCGACGTCCGGATCGAGGGCATCCAGATACAGCGTAAGCGCCGAGCCATCCACCGACAGCGGGGACAGGATGTAGCTCGTGCCCGCGAATGCCGAGAGCCCGAGACGATCGCCATCGAGGTCTTGGACGAGACGCCGCGCTTCACGCAGCGCTCGTCCCAGCCGGCTCGGCTTGGCGTCTTCTGCCAGCATCGAGCGCGAGATGTCGATAGCGATGACGAGGTTGAGCCCGCGCGTTTCGGTGACGATTCGCTCCTCACCCCAGCGCGGCCCCGAGAGCGCCACGGCCGCAAGCCCGGCAGCGAGGCCCAGAGCCGGTGCGCCGAGCTTCCCCGCCGCGCGTGCGATGACGGCGGTACTCTCGGACCACGCGGCCGCACGCCGGACGCGGGCGCGTCGCGCCCACGCGGACGCCGCCCAGACCGCCCCGGCGACGACTGGGGCGAGAATAATCACGACCGGCGCGTCGAATGTGATCATGGCACGCGCACCGCGAATGTGCCCGCGAGGACCAGCTCGAGCGCCAGCGCCAGCAACCCGATCCCCAGCGGCACACGATACGCCTCTTCGAAGCGATGGTAGACCAGATGCTGCACCGGCGTCTTCTCCAGCCGATTGATCTCCGCAAAGATGTTCGACAGCGAGGCGGCATCGGTCGCCCGGAAGTAGCGGCCGCCCGTCGTGTGCGCGACCTCGCCGAGCAACTCCTCGTCGATCTTCACCGGCATCGTCTCGTAACGCAGGCCCAGCGGCCCCTGCCCTGTCGGGACCGGTGCCTCGCCCTGAGTCCCAACCCCGATCGTGTAGATCTTGATGCCGAATGTCGCCGCGGCCTGCGCCGCCGTGCGCGGATCCACCGTGCCCTTGTTGTTCTCCCCATCGGTGAGCAAGACGACGACCTTGCTTTTGCCGGGAGTACGTCGCAGACGGTTCGCGCTGGTCGCGATCGCCGTACCGATCGCAGTCCCGTCCTCCAGGATTCCCACACGCAGTTGGCGGATCGCCTCCTCGAGGACTTCGTAGTCCGTGGTGATCGGCACCTGGGTCAGCGCCTGTCCCGCGAATGCCACGAGCCCGATGCGGTCGGAGGTTCGCGCCCGGACGAATTCCGTCGCGGTGCGGCGCGCCACGTCGAGCCGGTTGGCGGGTGAGAAGTCCTCGGCCAGCATGCTGCTGGAGATGTCCATGGCCAGGACGATCGAGATCCCTTCGCTGCGCAGCTCGGCGCGCGCCGATCCGAGACGCGGCCCGGCGGCGGCGACGATCCAGGCGGCCAGACACACCGATCGGAGGGACACCGGCAACCGCGCGATCCACAGCCGTTCCACGGGGCCCATCGCCGGCCGCACATCGCTCATCGGCGCGCCAGCCAGCCGGGAGAGCCGCTGCCGGCGCCACCACCACCACAACGGCAAGGCGAGCAGCAACCCGAGCAGGAGCGGACGCGCGAACGTCATCGCGGCCCTCCATTCTTGCTCAGCTCGCGCGCCAACGCCCGTGCCCGCGCCGCGAGCGGCGCGACCTCCGCGCCGTGCGCGGACGCGAACGCCACCTGGTCGAGGCCCAACAGCAACTCGCGCAGATCGCGCAGCGGCGCATCCGGCCGCGCGCGTTCGACCGCGGCCAGGCACTCCTCGGTACTGAGGGCCTCGTGGGCATCGGGGATGGCGTGTGCCACCGCGCGGCGCAGCCGCTGGGCGGCACGTGCGGCCACCGCCTTCGGCTCTCCGGCCGCCAGCCAGCGTGCGTCAGCAACCTCGGCATCGACGGCCAGGCCGGTACCTGCGACGATACTCCGTGGTGCGCGCCGTCTCCACAGGAGGAGAAGCAGCAACGCGCCACTCGACAAGAGGACCGCGGCAATCAGTGGGAACGGGCTGGACCGATCGAGACGCAGGGGGCCGAGGGACGGCTGCGGTGCCGGGGACTTCACGCTGTCCGGAATGACACTGGCCACGTGGAATGTCGCGGTGCCGCCGGACAGCGAGTCCGCCGTACCGTCCGGACCGAGGCGCCACATCGGCGGCATGTCCAGCGAGATGTCGCCCGGCGTCCATGCGACCACCACATAGCGCACGACCCACGCACCAGGCGCAGCGAGCACCGCCGCATCGCCGAGGGGTTCTGCGACGGTCGCCGAGCCAAGTTTTCCCGCTCGTATTCGCCAGCCCGGTGGCGCCGAAACGGTGCGCTCGAGCCGAATCGTGTCGCCGACCGTCGGCTGACTCGGTGCGGCCACCCAGCCGTTCGTCTGGACGACGAGCATCAGTAACGCTGGTGCGATTGCGATCATCGGCTCAGCCGTTTGGCCCGCGCGGCGAAGGCACGGCGCAGCGGGACACCATAGGGCACCGTCGTAAGCAACGAGACGCGGTCCACGCCGGCCTGCACCAGCTTGCGGCTGCGCTCCTGCTGCACCTTCTCCGCCGCCACGCGGATGCGCGTGCGAGTGGGTGAGTGGCTCGTATCCACAAGCAGGCGCTGGCCCGTCTCCGCGTCCTCGAGCTCCACCCACCCCGCGTCGGGCAGATCGTACTCGCGCGGATCGTCCACCGTGATCGCCACGACTTCGTGCCGTGCGGCGAGCTGGCCGAGCGGTTCTTCCCACCCTTCGGCGCGGAAATCGGAGAGGACGACGATGATCGCGCGGTGTCGCAGCAGCTTGCCTGCATAGGCCAGGGCGCCCGCGAGGTTGGTGCCGCGGCCCCGCGGAGCGAACGCCACGAGGTCCCGAATGACGCGCAGCGCGTGAGCCCGCCCCTTGGCGGGCCGCACGACGTACTCGGGCATGTCGGCGAAGAGCAACGCGCCGACGCGGTCGTTGTGCCGCGCGGCCGCGAGGGCCAACACCGCGGCGACCTCGACGGCAAGGCCCGCCTTAGTGTAGGGGCGGCCGAAGTGCAGCGAGCCGGACTGGTCCACGATGAGGAGGAGTGTGAGCTCGCGCTCCTCCATGAACGTCTTAACGAAGGGATGGCCCATCCGCGCGGAGACGTTCCAGTCGATTGCCCGAAAGTCGTCGCCCTGCTGGTAGGCGCGCACCTCCGCGAACTCGATGCCCTGGCCCCGAAAGACGGAGCGGTACTCGCCCGTGAACAGCGTATTGACCAGGCTGCGGGCGCGGAGCTCGATTCCCTTGACATGCCGAAGCACTTCCGCCGTGACGGCCCGCCGGCGCACCCGGTGGGCGGGAGTCCCGCCCCGCCGCCGCTCCTTACCGTCGAATGTCACGGCACTCCCACGGCCTCCAGGATCTTCGCGATGACCTGGTCGGCGTTCATGTCTTCCGCTTCGGCTTCGAAGGTGAGCAGCACGCGATGCCGGAGTACATCGAACGCCATCGCCTTGACGTCTTCGGGCACGACGAACGCCCGCCCGCGCAGATACGCGTGCGCGCGGGCGGCCTGCGCGAGGTAGATCGAGGCGCGCGGTGACGCGCCGAAGGCGATCAGCGGCTTCAGCTCCGGCAGGCCGATCGCCTGCGGCTCGCGCGTCGCGCGGACGGCATCGACGATGTAATCGACGACCTTCTGGTCCATGAACAGCTCGGCAATGGCGCTGCGGGCGGCGAGGATGTCGTCCGCTTCGGCGATGCGCTGGACCTCGATGGGCCGGCCCCCCGCCATGCGCCCGACGATCTCCTTCTCCGCGTCACGCGTCGGGTAGCCGACGCGCACCTTGAGCATGAAGCGGTCGAGCTGCGCCTCAGGGAGCGGATAGGTGCCTTCGTGCTCGATCGGGTTCTGCGTCGCGAGCACGAGGAACGGCTCGCCCAGGAAGAACGTCTCGCCGCCGATCGTCACCTGCTTTTCCTGCATCGCCTCGAGCAGCGCCGACTGCACCTTGGCCGGCGCCCGGTTGATTTCGTCGGCGAGCACGAGGTTCGCGAACAGCGGTCCCTTCTTCGGATAGAACTCCTGCGAACGCTGGTCGTATACCATCGTGCCGATCACGTCGGCCGGCAGCAGGTCGGGCGTAAACTGGATGCGTGAGAAGCTGAGCTTCAGGCACTCGGCGACGGTCTTTACCGCGAGCGTCTTGGCGAGTCCCGGGACGCCTTCGAGCAGAATGTGGCCGCCGGTGAGCAGGCCGATCAGCAGCCGCTCCACCATGACCTCCTGTCCGACGACGCGCTTCGCCACCTCGCGCGTGATGGTCTGCGCCAGCACCGCGTCGTTCGTCTTTGCCGTGCGTGTCGTCATCTCAGAGACGCTTCCGCTGCCCGCTTCACTGTCGGCTCCTTGTCTCGAGCGTAGAGTTCCAGCAAGGCCTTCGCCTCCATGCGATCCAATCGCGCCAACCCTTCGATCGCCGCGGCGCGCACGAACGGCGTGCGGCGCGGCTTTCCACCCGGCTCGGCGAACTTCGCCAATACTTCCAGCGCTTCCGTGGCGCCGAGCTGGCCGATCGCTTTCAGCAACGCAGCCAATACCCCTTCGTCTTTCTCCTGCTCCAGGCGGCGTACCAAAACGGTGGTCGCTCCCACGTCGCCCGCCGCCGCGACGGCCCGCGCGGCCGCGGTGCGCACCAGCACCGATTCATCCTTGAGCGCGGGCATCGCCGGCCGTGAAATCTCGCGCCCGCCCAGCTCGGCGAGACCGAGCAGCGCTGCTTCGCGCACGCGCTCGTCGGCGTGATGCGTCAGTCTAATGAGCAGCTCGGTGACGTGCGGGTCACCCGTCAGCCCGAGGAATTCCGCCGCGGCGGCGACCACTTCCGGCACTTTGCTCTCGACTCGGGCTTGCAGCAGCTCCACCGCGCGCTCGCCGGCGGCCCGCATGGCTGCACGATACGCTTCGCGCAGCTCCGGTGCCGCGTGCAGATACGCATCCACGACCGACCCCGCCGACACCGCGCCCAGCGCGCCGACCGCATTCACGAGATGCGCACGCTCGGCAGGGGGCACGCGCGGCTCGCCGAGGCGCGCCACCATACGCTCCACAATAGCCTCATCCGCAAGCGCCCCCGCCACCTCGCCGATCGCCTCCTGAATCCCGGGATCTTGCACCTTCCCGAGGGAGCGATCGAGACCGGCCACGACTTCGGCGACCGCGCCAATATCGCGCAACGCGATCACGTCCGGCGTGAGCTGGCGCAACTTTTCGACGTTCGCCCGCTGGTCTTCCGGTTGCGCTGCCGCCAGCAACGCGGTGACAGCCCGCCGTGCTTCGACATCGGCGGGCAGCACATCGGGGCGGAATACACTACTCGCACGACTAGGACCAACCGTTGCGGTCGGGCTCCACGCTACTGGGCCCGGTCCGGGCGGCGGAGCCGGGGGCGGGGGCGGGGGCGGGGGCGGTTCGGCGACAATCGGCGGCGGCGAGGGAGCGGTGACAACAGGCGCCGGCGACACATCCTCGAGCGCGCGCGAGGCGGACAAGCGCTGGCTCGCGCGGCGGCCCAAGTGCACCGTGATGCGTCCGAGGACCGCATCATCGGGCGCGACGTTGCCGACCGCGACGCCGAAGAGGCCGAGCCAATGCTCGGGCGTTACCCCGGGATTGACCTGAATCGCGCGGATGCCGCGCGCAAAGAGCAGGCCGGCGAGCTCGGCGATTTGCGTGTTGCGCGGCAGCAGATGCTGGCCGTGCCAGTGCAGACCGGTCGCGCCGATCTTCCACTCTACTGTCCCGAAACCCGCGAGTCCCGGCAACGATGCCGTGATCTGGCGCATGGCTTCGAGCACCGCCGGATGGGACGGCGGATACAGGCGCGTCAGCCGGAATGTCGTGCCGATCGCGCCAAGCGCGCGGTCCACTGCTCCAGTGTCGATCGCCATCAGCGCTTGATCCGCGTCCCCTTGTCCTCGACGGTGAAGACCCACGTGGCGAAGCGAGACGGCTCGATGGAATCGTCGGGACCGATCGCATTCCAATCGACGTCGCTGCCGGAGCTCTGCGGCCCGCTCGCGCGCGTCTCCGCGTCTCGCACCATCACACCTGCCCTCGTGATCCACACACCGAACTGCTCCGCGCGGAGATCCACCCAGCCACGCGGTGCCGCGCTCAGCGGGTCGCGCCCGCGCCCGGGGGGGGGTGGCACAACGACTATGCTCCCGCGGTACACGGCCTTTCCATCCGGCGAGACGATGGGCAAGCCCACCGAGATAATCTGCTGCCGCAGCGCGGCGTTGGTTTCGAGGAGCCGCCACGCGGCCTCCGCGAGCGCACTGGCCTTACTGCCGGCAAGCGCCCGCACGTTCGGACAGAGCTGACGGCAGAGATACGCCTCGTAGAGCAATTTGGTGAGCCGGGGCGGACCCAGCATCTCATAGGCCACGCCCCGGGAGTTACGGCTCTCCTCGAGCGCCCTCAGGCGACCGATGGCGTTGCGACGCAGCACCCCGGCGCGGTACGTCGGTCCGGCGGTCGAGGCGTCCAGCGCCGCAACAATGTCCTTGCCAGTCGGCCGGCCTTGCAGCTCGAGCATCACGTAGTCCGCGACCTCTTCGGGCGTGATGAACTCCATCTGCCCGAGCGCGGTAACGGTCTCGAACTCGTCACGCGCGAACAATCCATTTTCCCCGACGTCGATGTAGACGCCGTCGAGCGGCCGGCCGAGGTCGCGCCACGGTGACGCGCCCGGCGCGAACGCTTCCTTCAACGGGACCGGCGTCTCGCAATCCACGAGCGCGATCGGCTTGCCTTTGCGGCGCACCGGACCATGTGCCACCTCGCGCCACGCGATCGTCGCTGTCGGCTTGATTTCTACCGTGACCGGCGCGTCGGGCGTACGTCCCAACAGGAACAGCAACATCGAATGCGCCCCGGCGATCGCGGACTTCGTCAGCAGCGTAGCGCTGGGCCGCTCCTCGGAGTGGGTGTAGGGAATGTTGAAGCCCATCCCGCCGGTGCCACTGGTCCCGATCTTCACATAGGCCTGCGTGCCCGCGCGCCGCAGCGCTTCGGTGATGATCTGCACATGACGGATCAGCTGGGGCATCGGGAGACGCAACAGATGCTGCTCGATGGCGGCGCGATCGATCGGCGGCCCTTCCGCTCCGCCGTTCCGGGCGCGTTCGAGTAGGTCGCGCGCGCTCTGAAAAACGTCCTGATACGCAAACGCGGTCGCGGTATTGATGCTGTCCACGACCGCGTCGGGCTTGTAGCGTACCAGCAGCCGAAACAGCAGGTTGCGCTCCAGGACCGTGTCGCTGAGATCACCCAGCAAGTCGCCGAGCACCAGCGCACGGTGCTCGGCCTTGGACATGATGGTGGCGATATCGAGTCGGGCGACCGGCGCGGGCATGAAGACGTTGCCCCATTCGACATCGATCGTCACACCACCGCGGTAGGGCTCGAGCGCGCGGGCCACGGCCCGCACTTCCTCCTCGAACAATGCGACGAGCACGAGGCGGCGCGGCGGCGGTGTCGCCGCCAGGACTCGCCGCGCCACCGCGTGGCCGACGAGACCGCTCCCGCCCAGCAGCATTACCGTCCGCTCAGCGAGCTCCATGTAGTCGCTCGATTGCTCCGATCTCCTGCCGGGTGAGCTCCCGCCAATGGCCCTCGGCCAGCTTGCCGAGCCGGACCGGGCCGTAGGACACGCGGTGCAGCCATTCGACCTTGAGACCGAGCGCTTCCGCGACGCGGCGCACAATCCGCTGCCGCCCTTCAGCCAGCGTCAGCTCGATCTCAACCGACTTCCCCTGCGGCCGCACGCGCGACTCGACGACGCGCACGGCCCGGCCGTCGATCACGATCCGTTGCGCGAGGGCGGTCCGGATCGCGCCGGCGTCTGCGCCGTGCACGCCGAGCCAGTAGGTGCGGGGCACCTCGTAGCGCGGATGCATGAGCCGGTGGGCCGCGGCGCCGTCAGTCGTCAGGAGCAGCAGCCCGGAGGTCATCACGTCCAACCGCCCAACGTACGTGAGACCGGGCACCTTCGGGAGGAGTCCGAAGATCGTGCGCCGTCCTTCCGGATCGGAGCGGCTCACGACATAGCCGAGCGGTTTATTGAGCGCGAGCCAGGTCGTGCGGGTCGCGGCCCGCACGAGGCGGCCATCGACGGTGATCTTCTGCGCGTCGGGATCGACGCTCATCCCGATCGTCGCGGTCTCGCCGTCCACCCGCACGCGGCCGGCACGGATCAGATCTTCCGCCTTGCGGCGTGACGCGACGCCCGCGCGCGCCATGGCGCGCTGCAGGCGCATGAGGGTCATTCGGGTTCGTCGACGGGCGTGGGGCGCCGGAGGGCGACCGACAGCTCTTCGAGCCGCGGCAGGTCCTCCAGATTCTTCAGTCCGAGAATCTCCTGAAACGACGGCGTGGTGCCGTAGAGCAGCGGGCGGCCAAGGCCTTCGCCGCGTGTGACGACTTCGATGAGACCGCGCTCTACCAGCTTGTCCATAACCGCGCCTGAATCGACCCCGCGGATCTCGTCGACTTCGAGGCGCCCGACCGGCTGCCGGTACGCGATGATGGCGAGCGTTTCGAGCGCGGCGGGCGACAGCCGGCGCGGCCGCAGCGCGAACTGCGCGCGCTCGATCGTCTCCGCATACTCGCGCCGCGTCAGGAACTGCCATCCCTCGGCGATCTCGACCAGCTCGACGCCATGCTCATCGCTGTAGGCGGCTCGCAGCTCGGCAAGCGTCGCCCGCACGGCGCT
This sequence comes from Gemmatimonadota bacterium, assembly GCA_041499375.1. Taxonomy (GTDB): domain Bacteria; phylum Gemmatimonadota; class Gemmatimonadetes; order Gemmatimonadales; family GWC2-71-9; genus 20CM-2-65-7. The sequence goes on along the minus strand of JBGQKD010000003.1, from coordinate 88,770 downwards.
CTCCCCTGCCATGGGATCGAGCGAGCCGAGCTCCTCCAGCGTCAGCGGGCGCGACGCCGCAAACAGCGCGGCTTCAAGCAGCTTCGCGAGGGATTGCACGCGTGATCACCATCGGACCGAACGGTTCGGGTTGCGACAGCGTGAGCGAGCTGCGTTTGGCGAGCTCGAGGAGGGCGATAAACGTCGACAGAACGTCCACGAGCGTGGCTTGCGGCCCCCCCCCGACCGCGTCGCGCCAGCCGAACGACTCGCGCTCGGCGAGCAGCGCCTGGATCCGCGCGGTCGCGCCCTCGACGTCGAGCGGGCGCGGCACCACCCGGTGCAGCATCGGCTCCGGGATGAGCGCAATGACGCGCTCGGCGGCCGCGAGCAGATCGTTCAGGTCGATCTGCAGCGGCGCGGGAGGCGCGTCGGGCGGCGGCGCTTCGTAGCCGCGGCCGAACCGCTCCGCGCGCGCATCGGCGGCATGGCCGAGCCAGTCCACGAGCTCGCGAATCTGCTGGTACTCGAGCAGGCGGCGCACCAGCTCGGCGCGCGGGTCTTCCCACTCGTCGTCGCCGAGCCGGCGCGGCAAGAGCATCTGCGCCTTGATGCGCAGCAGCCGCGCGGCCATTTCGAGGTAGTCCGCCGCCTGGTTGAGCCCCAGCTCGGCGATCACCGACAGGAACTGATCCGCGATCTTCGCGATCGGGAGATCGGTGATGTCGACTTCGTCTTCCTTGATCAGGTGCAGCAGCAGGTCGAGCGGGCCGGAAAACTTCTCCAGCTCGACGACGAAGCCGGCCTGTTCCCGCATGCTGGGGCCCGTCATTGCAACCCGAACACGCTGGGCGGCAGTCCGTTCGGCAACGCGACTGGAAGGATCACGTGCTTCGCGACATCGAGTAGCCGGAAGGCCGGCCAGAAGAAAAAGCGCACGACGCCGGGCAAGAGATAACTGACTAGCACGATTGGCAAAAAGCCGAAGCGCTGCAATTGCCGGTACTGCGCGCCCGCGCCAGGCGGCAGCAGATGATAGAAGACGTGGCTGCCGTCGAGCGGCGGGATCGGTATCAAATTGAAGAACGCCAGGACGAGATTCAGCCATAGGCCCCACGCCATCATCCGCTGCAGAATCTCAAGCGTAGGGGAAAGCGATGGAAGCGCTGCGGCGATAGTCCCGACAGTGGCAAACAGGGCCGTGAAAATCACGAACAGTACAAGGTTCACGGCGATGCCGGCTAGCGAGACGATGACATCGCCTCGAACGTAGTTGCGATAATTGCGCGGGTTCACGGGCACCGGCTTCGCACCCCCAAACGCAAAGCCCCAGGTGAACCACGTGAAGAGGGGCAGGATTATCGTCATGAACGGATCGATATGCTTGAGGGGATTCAATGTCAGGCGCCCGAGCATGTATGCAGTGGAGTCACCCTGCCGGTACGCCGCCTCCGCGTGAGCGTATTCGTGGGCGACCATCGAAAACAGCAGAACTGGCGCCCAAAGCAGAAACTCAAAGGAGATAGCGTGTGCTCGGGTAGGTGACGGCCAAAGATATGTATACGCTTGACCCGACGCAACTTACCGTCTACTTTCCGCGCCATGCCGAAGATCAAATCCGCGAAGAAAGCGATGCGCCAGGCGCGCTCGCGTACCATCCGCAACAAAGCGCAACGCTCGTCGCTGCGTACCGCCCTCAAGCACGTTCGCGCCGCCGCGACCGCCGACGCCGCCGCGGCCGCCTATGCACTCGCCGCACAGGTGCTCGATCGCGCCGCTCGCAAGGGACTGATCCACAAAAACAACGCCGCCCGGCAGAAGTCGCGCCTCGCGGCATTGGTGAAACGGCTGCGCGAAAAGGCATCAGCCTAACCGTAAACGTGTAGGGGCGCAGCATGGTGCGCCCCTACGTCAATCACATCACATCGCGGCCAATTCGCCCCCGCACTTCTCGCAGTACCACTCCGTCGCCACGTTCATCGTTCCGCACTCTTTACACTTGAGCGTCTTCTCCACCGGCGCGTTTTCGTCGATCGGCGCGACCGGCGTCGCGTCCTGGGGATCGTCGAGCTGAAATTGCTCACCGCTGGCCCGTCGCGGCGACGGCGTCCGATCGTCTTCGGTCACGGATTTCAGAAACGCCAGCTCGTCGACCGGCGTCTTGCGACGCTCCTCGCGCTTCTCGGGCGGTGGCGGCGGCGCACCGCCGCGCTGCGTCGGGCCCGGCTTCGCTTTGACCAGCGTGTCGAGCTCCTCGAGCCGGGTGATGTCGCGCTCGATATCCATCATTTCGTCGCGCACGGCGCCGAGGTCGGCCAGCGCATCCTTGTGCACCTGCGTCCACTGCCCCTCGTCGTATTCGCCGACTTCGTGCCGCAGCTCGGTTTCGGCCAGACGCTCCGCGGCGGCCTTTTCCTTCTTCTGGAGCTCGAGGAGATTTTCCTTGCGCTGCGCGATGAGCTGGCGTGCGGCGTCCGCGTGAGCTCTCAACTCTTCGGTGACCGCCTTGAGGCGCGCCTCATAGTCGGCCTTCACGCGGGTGCGGACGTGCTCGGGCGCCGAGTCCGCGGTCGCGGTGATGCGCGCGAGCCACGCCTCGTACTGGCGACGTTCTTCCAGTAGCCGCTGAATCGTCGCGGCACTCTTCGACGGTCCCTTAGACATCCTTCTCCCGTTGCGCCACCAATGCACGGACTGCTTCGAGGCTCAGGGGCTGCGGTTGACCGATTTGTCGAGCAGCCATGATGATGCGCGCGCCGTGCTCCAAGCTCTCCATGCGAATCCAGGCCTCATCGAGCGTGCCGCCCATCGTCACCGCACCGTGGTTGGCGAGCAGCAATGCATCGTGCTTGGCGAGATAGGGAACGACCTGGTCGCCCAGCTCCGGCGTGCCCGACATCCCAAAGGGAACGAGCGCCACCGGTCCCACCACGAAAATAAGCTCCGGCAACAAATTGCCCGGAATCGCCTCGCCCGCAACGGCAAAGCCTGTAGCGGCAGGCGGATGCGCGTGCACTACGGCCTGAACGTCCGGCCGGTGCCGCAAGATGCGCAAGTGTAACTCCAACTCGCTGGTAGGCTTGCGAGAGCCACGGCGCCGCGGCTTCCCCGACAAGTCGACCTCCACCATGTCGGCCGGGGTCACGAGCGATTTGAGGAATCCGCTGGGGGTCACGAGCACCCGCTCCGGCCCGAGACGCACCGACAGATTGCCGTCGCGCCCCGCGATCAGCCCCTGCGCCGCGAGCTGCCGGCAGCACAGCGCCATGCGCCGGGCTACCGCGCTCCGGTTCATCGCGTGCGGGTGTGATCCAGATCGTGAACGATCGCGCCCGCGACGATCGTCAGCACCGCGCGTCCCGTCAGGGCACGGCCCGCGAACGGTGTGTTGCGGCTCTTGGAATGAAACGCGGTCGGATCCACCGACCACTTCGCCGCGGTGTCGAACACGGCGACATCGGCCACGGCGCCCGGCGCGAGCGAGCCACCCGCGAGACGGAACACGCGCGCCGGCTCGGTGCTCATGCGGCGGATGAGCTCGAGGAGCGTGAACACGCCGCTCTCGACCAGCTCGGTGTACGCCACGGCGAACGCGGTCTCGAGCCCGACGACGCCGAACGGCGCGTCGTCGAACGCCGCTTCTTTTTCGTCGTAGGCGTGGGGGGCGTGGTCGGACGCGATACAATCGATGACGCCGTCTTTGAGCGCGCCGCGGAGTGCGGCGACGTCAGCCGCTTCGCGCAGCGGCGGATTCATCTTCGCGTGGGTGTCGTACTCTTCGCACGCATAGTCGGTCAAGGTGAGGTGATGCGGCGTCACCTCCGCCGTGACGCGGATGCCGCGCTCCTTGGCTTCACGAATGATCGCGACCGAGCCGCGCGCCGACATGTGGCAGAGGTGGACGTGGCCGCCCGTCAGCTCGGCGAGCAGGACGTCCCGGGCAACCATGATCTCCTCGGCTGCCGCGGGAATGCCTTTCAGGCCGAGCCGTGTGGAGACGAGGCCCTCGTGCATCACGCCGCCCGCGAAGAGCGTCGGGTCTTCGCAGTGGTCGGCGACCGGAATGTTGAACGTGCGCGCGTATTCGAGCGCGGTGCGCATCATGTGACTCGAGGCCACGGGCCTGCCGTCGTCGGAGACGGCGACGGCGCCGGCGCCCACCATCTCACCGAACTCCGCGAGCCGCTCGCCTTTTTGTCCGATCGTGACTGCGCCGATCGGATGCACGCGTGCGAAGCCGGCGCGGTCCGACTGGCGCACGATGAATCCCACGGCCGCCTGGTTGTCGGTGACGGGATCGGTATTCGGCATCGCGCAGATCGCCGTAAACCCGCCGGCCGCGGCCGCGCGCGCGCCGCTCGCGACCGTCTCTTCGTCTTCGTTGCCGGGCTCGCGCAGATGCACGTGCAGATCGACGAGCCCGGGAGTGACGACCTTGCCCTTCACGTTGCGCACGAGGGCGCCATCGGGCGCCTGCAGTCCGCGCCCGACGCTCGCGATCTTCCCGTCCTGGATCAACACGTCGGCCGCGCCGTCCAGATCGCGGCTGGGATCGATGACGTGCCCGCCCTGCAGCAGAATCGCCGAAGGGGGACTCACTCCGCTCCTCGTTTCGCGGCGTCGGCGAGCTCGGCGCGGCCGCCGGCGAGCAGATACAGCACCGCCATGCGAACCGCCACGCCGTTCGTCACCTGATCCAGGATGACGCTGTGCGGCCCATCGGCGACCCGCGAATCGATCTCCACCCCGCGGTTCATGGGGCCGGGATGCATGATTGTAATCGCTTTCGGCGAGCGCTCGAGGCGCTCCGGCGTCACGCCGAAGACGCGGTAGTACTCGCGCACGCTCGGGATGAAGCCCTTCTCCATCCGCTCGAGCTGCAGCCGCAGCACGTTGAGGACGTCGGCCCACTCGATCGCCTCTTCGATCCGGCCGAAGACCTTCACACCCAGCTCTTCGATCCCGCGCGGCAGCAGCGTCCACGGCCCACACACCGCGACCTCGGCGCCGAGCTTCGTCAGCCCCCAGAGGTTCGACCGGGCGACGCGCGAGTGCAGCACATCGCCGACCAGGCACACCTTCAGCCCCTCGATCTTCCCGTGCTTGTCGCGGATCGTCAGCAGATCGAGCAGCGCCTGCGTGGGGTGCTCGTGCTTGCCGTCGCCCGCGTTGATCACGTTCGACGCGATGCGATTGCCGAGGAACTCGGCCGCCCCGGACGAGGGATGGCGGATCACGACCATGTCGATCCGCATCGCCTCGAGGTTGCGCGCGGTGTCCACGAGCGTTTCGCCCTTGGAGACTGAAGAGCCGGTGGCCGCGACGTTGACCGTGTCGGCCGAGAGCCGCTTCTCGGCGAACTCGAACGAAATGCGGGTGCGGGTGGAGGCCTCAAAGAACAGATTGACGATCGTCTTGCCGCGCAGCGCTGGCACTTTCTTGATGGGCCGCTCCGACACTTCCTTGAACGGCTCGGCAGTGTCGAGGATCAGCCGGATCTGCTCGGGCGTCATGTGCTCGAGCCCGGTGAGGTCTTTGCCAAGAGACATGTTGCCAGTTTGAAGACTCATCGAATCACGTCCACCTGATCCCGCCCGTCCAGCTCCTCCACCTGTACGTCCACGCGCTCGCCGGGTCCAATCTTGACCGATTTGCCCACGATATCGGCCTGAATCGGCAGCTCCCGGCCGCCGCGGTCGACAAGTACACAGAGCGAGATGCGTTTGGGACGGCCGAAATCGGCCAGCTCGTCGAGGGCGGCGCGCACGGTGCGGCCGGTGTACAGCACGTCGTCCACGATCACCGCGTGTTTGTCCGTGAGATCGCCGGGGATGTGCGTCTCGCCGATCACCGGGTTGGGCCCGACCGTGCCGAGGTCGTCGCGGTAGAGGGTGATGTCGAGCGCGCCGCGCGGGATCTCGGCGCCTTCTTCTTTCTCCAGGAGTTTGGCGATGCGCTCGGCGAGCTCCACTCCGCGGCGCTGGATTCCGATCAGCACCAGGTCGCCCGTACCGTGCGCCAACTCGAGGATCTCCACCGCCATACGCTGCAACGCCCGCGACATCGCGCGGGCGTCGAGGAGCGGGGTCCGGGTCTCGGGGCTCAAGGTAGCTAGGAATATACGAGGGTTAGAGGCGGTTTGCCGTTCAACACCGCCTGCACATTCGCGATGGCGATCGCGGCCATCTTGCGCCGGGTCTCGTCCGTCGCGCTGCCGATGTGCGGCAACAGCACCGTGCGCGGGGCCGCGAGCAGCCGGGGGTGAATGGCCGGCTCGTCGGTGTAGACGTCGAGGCCGGCGGCGCCGAGGTGTCCGCGCTCGAGGGCCATCGCGAGCGCTTCTTCGCGGATCAAGTCGCCGCGCGCGGTGTTGATGAGAATCGCGCCTCGCTTCATCCGCGCGAGCGTCTCAGCGTTGATGATCCCTCTCGTTTCTGGACTCGCGGGCACATGCAGGCTCACGATGTCGCTCTCGGCGAGCAACCGGCTCGGGTCGACGCGCGTGGCGCCGGTCTCGCGCTCGAAGTCGGGCTTGGGGGTGCGCGCCGCGTACAGCAGGCGCAGCCCGAACGGCAGCGCGCGACGTCCGACCGCCTGGCCGATCCTGCCGGCGCCGAACAGGCCGAGGATCCGGCCTCGGAGCTCGAGGCCCAGCAGCTGTTCGGGATGCCAGCCGGTCCATTGCCCGCTGCGCACGAGCTCCACGCCCTCGATCAGCCGGCGCGTGGTCGCGAGGATCAGCGCCCACGTGAGGTCGGCCGTCGCCTCGGTGAGCACGCCGGGCGTGTTGGTGACGAGCACCTTACGCATTTCGGCCGCGACGAGGTCGACGTTGTTGTAACCGACCGCGACATTGGCCACGATCCGCAGCTGGGGCAGGTTCTTTAACTCCGTACCGCCCACCCAGCGCGTCAGGAGCGGCACGATCGCGACCCAATCGCCTTTGGGGGTCGGCTCGTCGCTGCCCAGCCACGTGATGTCCAAGTCTGTGAGCTGCGACCGCTCGAGCAGGTTCTTGATCTCGGCGGCGATCAAGACCTTAAACATTGCTGATCACTGCATCATGGTTTGCTGCATCAGTACGGCTTGCCAGCGGCCGTCGCGGCGCACGAAGACGCGACTGTAGCGGACTTTCCCGCTGAAGGGAAAGCCGCGCATCGTCCCGGTATTGTCGGCGATCCCGGTGAGGATCGCAACATCCCCGTAGACCCGGACGGTCAGACTGTCGTATGTGACGGAGGTCAGATGCAACGCGCCGCTCGCGATGTCGCGAATGTTGTCCGCCCGGGTGCGCACCGTGCCGAGACGCGAGATCTCGACGAAGTCGGGGGCCAGCAGTCGCGACAGGGCGGCCGTATCGGCCGCGAGAAGTGCCTGACGGCGACTCATCTCCACGGCGCGGACGGAGTCTTCGACTTGTGCCTGTACTCTGGCCGTGCACACCAGCAGCAGTGCGGTGGCGACATGAAGGGTCCTCATGACCGCCCCTCAACTTTCAAGTTGCGTGGTCCCACATACTCGGATTGTGGTCGAATCAAATGGTCTTCCGCATGTTGTTCGATCACGTGCGCGCACCACCCCGCAACTCGCCCGCAGGCAAACGTCGCCACGAACGAGCGCGGCTCGAGACCCAGGGCCTGCAACACGAGCGCGGTGAAGAACTCCACGTTGGTGCGCAGATTCCGCCCGGGTTTCACTTCGTCCAGCACCTTCAGGATTGTTTGTTCCGCGGCGCGGGCCAGATCGAACAGCTGCCGATTCTGCAGCGCGGCCGAGCTCATCTCGTTGGCAGCTTTACTCAGGACGTCGGCTCGGGGGTCGCGCACCTTGTAGACGCGGTGCCCGAATCCCATGATCCGCCGGCCCGCCGCCAGCTCGTTCCGCACCCACGCTTCGGCCCGATCCGCGGACCTGATGTCCTTGAGCATGTCGAGCACGGGGCCCGACGCGCCGCCATGCAGCGGACCCTTGAGGGCACCGATCGCTCCCGTCACGGCGCTGACCATGTCGGCGCGCGTGCTCGCGATGACGCGGGCGGTGAATGTCGAGGCGTTCATGCCGTGGTCGATTACCGTCACCCAGTATGTATCGATCGCCCGCGCCGCGATGAGGTCGGGCTCCTTGCCGTGGAGCATGTAGAGGAAGTTCGCCGCCAGCGGCAGGTCGGTCCGCGGCGCGATCGGCGCCTTGCCCGCGCCCAGTCGCGCCTGCGCGGCCACGACCGTCGGGAAACGGGCCGTGAGCATCTTCGCGGCCTGCATATCGGCAGCGGGCGAGATGTCGTCCGGATGATCGAGATCGAGCGACAGCGTGGCGCACGCCATGCGGAGCGCGTCGATCGGCGGCGCCTTCGCCGCGGCCCGCACCACGTGCATCGTTTCCTCTGGCAAGGCACGCAGCCCCGCGATTTCCTTCCGCAGGGCGGCCAGCTCGTCCGGCGAGGGCAACGCGCCGCGCCACAACAGATGCGCCGCCTCTTCGAAGCTGACGCGCCCCGCCAGCTCCTTGAGCTGGTAGCCGCCGATGATCAGCTCGCCGGCCTGGCCGTCCACGTGACTGAGGCGCGTCTGGGCGGCGACGACGCCGTCCAGCCCGCCTTTCTTCACCTTTGCGTCGATGTGACCGCCTTCACGAGTTGGTAGATGTACTCCGCGCCGTCGTAATAATCCTGCACCCCGATGCGCTCGTCCCGGCCGTGCGCGCGAATGTCGTTGATGTCCACGAAGACACCCGACACGCCATATACCGGAATCCCCGCGTTGCGGAGGTAGAGACCGTCCGTGGCGCCGGTCTCCATGACCGGGACGACGGGGATGTTCCACAGGCGCTTGGTGACGCGCTCGAGCGGATCCATGATCTCCGGCTTGAGCGGCGAAGATGGACTGGGAGTCGCCGCCGTCACGACGCTGATCGTGACCGCCGTGTCGTTGACGACCCTGGCCAGCGTGCTTTGCACCTCTTCCGACGGCGTGCCGGGCAGCATGCGGCAGTTCACGGTCGCGCTCGCGCTCTGCGGCAGCGCGTTCTCGGCGTGCCCGCCGGCGAGCTCCGTCGCGACGCACGTCGTGCGCAGCTGCGCATTGTATAAGGGGCTCGCGTCGGAGAGCCGCCGGATCGCGGCGCTGTCCGGCGTGAGGCGAGCGACGGCGGCCATGTCGGTGGCGAGCTGCCCCTGCTGCAGCTGCGACCACCGGGTGAACGACGCGCGCGTGATCTCGTTCAGCTGAGCGGGGAACTGATAGGCACTCAGGCGGCCCAGTGCCGCCGCCAGTCGATAAATCGCGTTGTCCTTGGGTGGCAGCGAGCTGTGGCCACCGGGATTGTGGACCTCGAGCTTGAAAGTGACGTACACCTTTTCGCTCGCCTGTACGGTGCGCATCAGTCGCTTGCCATTCAGCTTGACGGGATCGCCGGCGTCCATGTTGATCACGAACGCCGCGTCGATCAGGTCGCGATGATTAGCGAGTAGCCACTGTACGCCGTTGTAGTCGCTGCCGCCCTCCTCACCGGTCGTGAGGGCGAGAATCACGTCGCGGTTGGGGCGATAGCCTTCCTGCTTCAGTCGCGCGAGGGTGGCGACGAGAATCGCCGCACCGTCTTTGACATCCAATGTGCCCCGGCCATAGAAGAATCCGTCGCGCTCGAGCAACGTGAACGGATCGACGGACCAGTCTTCGCGCCGGGCCTCCACCACGTCGATATGCGCGAGGAGCAGAATCGGCTTTTGCGTTCCCGTGCCCCGAAACCGCGCCACGAGATTGTGATTCTTCGAATCAGCGGGTCCGATCACCTGCACGTCGCCCGGCGGGAAGCCCGCGTCGAGGAGTCGCTTCCCCATCGCGTTGGACGCCACGGTCGTGCTGCCGCTCGAGCCGGTCGTGTTGATGTCGATCAGTTGCTCGAAGATGTCGCGGGCACGCTGGTCGTTCGGCGACAGGGTGCGTGGCATCTGGGCGCCTAACGGCGCGTTGAGGCCGATCAACACCGCAAGCAGACAGGCACGTTTCATTTCATTCTCCGTGGGATCCACCGCCCGACCGAGCGGCGGTAGTGCTCGTACGACTCGCCGAAGCGAGCGCGCAATGTGGGCTCCTCGTACAACATCACAAACAGATTGACGATCAGAAACCATATGCCGGTATACAAGAGCAGGCTCCCCGACCGGAACAGCGCCGACTCGCCTAACAGCACCAACACCACGCCGACATACATCGGGTTTCGGACGTAGCGGTACAGCCCGCGAATCACCAGCGCTTTCGGGGGGTCGACCGGGGCGAGCGTTCCCCGTCCCACCCGTGCGAAGTCCGCGATGCACCAGATCAGGATCGTCGCGCCGACCAGGGTCGCGACGAGACCGGCCAAGCCAATCGCATCCCACTGAGGCACCGCACGCCGCGACAGGATGAAATACGGAAGCAACAGCGTGACGGTACCAGGCAGCAGCAGCGCGAAGAAGATGCTCCTGAGAACCAGCACTCCTGCCTACCCTCAGAACGAGAGATACGAAGGTGCGGTCAGACCCGTCCGGGTGCCAGCGATGGTCGCGACCGGCGCCACATTGCCGTTAGCGCCCGCGGCGTACACCGTTATCCGATATTGCTGGCTTATGGTCGCGCGGTTCACAACATAGATGCGGCCGGCCGGATCCAGGGCCACACCTTTCGGCTGATCGAGCCCCGTGCTGGTACCCATGATGGTGGCGATTGGGGTGGCGTTCCCATGCGCGTCGGACGGGTATACCGTAATGCTCGAGCTGCTCGGCCCCGTCCCTGAGTTTGCGACATAGAGCTGGCCTCCCGGATCCATCGCGACACCGAGCGGGACATTGAGCCCGGTGTTGGGACCCGCTATCGTGTCGACGGGACTGGCGTTGCCGGATGCGCTCGCGGCGTAGACGGTGATGCTGTGATTGCCCGAGTTCGCCACGTAGAGTCGCCCGCGGAAATCGAAGCACAGATCCGCTGGTCCACTCAATCCCGTGTTGGCACCGGAGATCGTGCCGAGGGGTGGCACGTTCCCGGTCGCGCCGTTCGCAAAGATCAGGATGCTGGCCGCATTGGCGACGTAGAGCCGGCCCGACGCGTTGAGCGCGAGTCCCCGCGGCTGGGACAGTCCCGTATTGCCACCCACAATGCTCGCGACCGGCGCGACGTCCCCGACGGTGTGAGCTCCAAACACCACGATGCGCGCCGGATTCACGCTCGTCGTGATCACCACGCCCGCCGGATCGACGGCGATGCCCTCCGGCTGATCCAGCGTCGTATTGATTCCGCTGATCGTGAACGCGGGAGCCGCGTTGCCGGTATCCGCGGTCGTGAAGACCGAGATGGTGTTACTGCCGTTGTTGGAGACGTAGAAGGGTGGCGGAGGGGCCGGCGGTGGCGGCCCGCTCCCTTCCGACGAGCACGCGACGAGAAGCGCAACAAGCAGAACGAGCGCTGCACGCATGAGGCCTCCTGGAGTTGTCCTCATTACCCTCAATGCGCGCGGCTGCTCCGCAGCTCCACCTCGGACATAATGAGGCCGAACGCCGGCCAACCCCCGGACGCTACGGAGCGCTCGAACCAGCTCCGGGCTTTGGCCGTGTCACCGTGCACCAGGTACCAATTGCCGATGCCGTAGCTCAGCGTCGCCGCCTGGATGTCGCTGGTGTCGGCGGGCGTGAACACGGAATCGGGAGAAATCTCGCCGCGATAGAGGCGCAGCCGCTGCGCGTACGCGTTGCCCGCGTTCGGCACATCGGGGTGGCGATCGAGCAGCGCCTGGGCCTCTGCTTTGCGGCCCGCGCGCGACAGCGACATCCACAACCAGTCCGTCGAGCCTGCCCGCTCGGCCGAGTCCGGCGACATCGGGAGCGCGCGCGTGAACGCCTGCACCGCACCGGCGAAGTCACGGCGCACAAACCGCACGATGCCGAGGTGATACCAGATGCCGTAGATCGTGCTGTCGAGCCGGGCGCCCCGCTGCAGGTCATCCATCGCCTTGTCGAATTGCCGCGTGGACAGATAGCGATGCCCGCGCCAGCGATACAGCAGCGCGTTATTGGGCGCGATGCCGACGCCGCGGGTGAACGTGGCGATCGCTTCGCGATACTGCCGGACGCCCGACTGCGCGACGCCCAGCGCGATGATCTTGTCGACGTTGCGGGGATCGGCGGCGAGGGCACTCTCGGCCCGCGCGATGGCCCCGGTGTCGCGTTGGGACCGATACTCGACGCCAGCGGGTGAGCGGTACTCGACGGACTGCAGCAGGCAGAGTGGCGCGAGAACGCTGAGCAAGGTGGACATTGGGCCAGCAATCTACGGTGCTATCGGCGGGGACGGACAGGGAGGGATTCGAACCCTCGATACCCTTGCGGGCATACCGGTTTTCGAGACCGGCGGTTTCAACCGCTCACCCACCTGTCCTGACTGGACGCCTAGACGCCGAGACGCCTGGGGAAAGCGGACAGGGTGGGATTCGAACCCACGTAACGGTTGCCCGTTAACACGCTTTCCAAGCGTGCGCCTTCAGCCACTCGGCCACCCGTCCGAACTACGCAACGCCGTGGCAAAGCTAATCAGGCCTCGCGAAGCTTTCTACGGTCCACCTTGCCCAGGTGAGTCCGTGGGAGGGAATCGAGAAACCGCACGGTGCGAGGTGCCTTGTAGGGTTCGAGGCGCTCGCGTGCGAAGGTCAGCAACTCCTCCGCAAGACTCGGCCGCGCTTCTGCGGCGACCACGAATGCGTGCGGCTTGGTGAGTCCGCTGGCGTCCTCGATCCCCACGACGGCGACCTCTTTCACGAGCGGATGCTGCAGGAGGCAGCCTTCCACTTCCTGCGGCGCGAGCCACTTGCCGCCAACCTTGAGCAGCTCGTCGGCGCGGCCGCAGTACGTGAAATAGCCGTCCGCGTCGCGGCGAACCAGATCGCCGGACACGTACCACTCGCCGCGGAATGCAGCCTTCGTCTTGTCCATTTGCTGCCAATAGCCAATCGCGCGCGAGTCGCCGCGCACCCACAGCATGCCGACTTCGCCGTCGGTCAGATCGTGCCCCAGATCGTCGCGCACCCTGACATCGAATCCTGGTACGACATTGCCGATGGTGCCGGGCCGCACTGCACCGGGCTTGTTCGAGATGAAGATGTGCCACATTTCCGCGGTGCCGAGGCCATCGAGCAGCTCCACGCCGAACGTCTTGTTCCAGCGCTCGTACAGCTCGACCGGCAATGCTTCCCCGGCCGAAGTCGAAAGACGCAGAGACGAGAAGTCCTGCTGGGCCGCATCAGGATGGGCTACCATCTGGTTCACCATCGTCGGCACGTTCACCAACACGGTCGGCCGAAACTGCCGAATTTTGGCGAACAACGTCTCGGCGGTGCTCTTCTCGGGGAACAGCACCGCGGCGGCGCCCACCGAAAATGGAAAGAACAGATTCGATCCCGTCGCGTACCCGAAGAACAGCTTCGGCACCGCCAGCGTGATGTCGCGCTCCGTGAGCCCGAGCACGCCCTGTCCGTAGCACACGGTGGTGTTGGCGAACGAGCCGTGACTCTGCACGACCGCCTTCGGCTTCCCCGTCGTGCCGCCGGAGAAGAGCCAGATCGCCGCATCGTCGCGGTGGCTAGGGAAGGTCTCGAGCTCCGACGAGGCCCCGGCGATCGCCCGCGCGGTGGTGGCCTCGCCCAGGACGATGATCTGTTTGAGGTGGACGGCGGCGGCCGTCCGCGCGGCCTGGAATTGCAGCGCCGTGTGGCGGTGGACGAGCGCCACGGTCGCGCGCGTGTAGGAGTAGAAGTACTCGATCGCATCCACGGCAAGCTGCGGGTTGACCATCACGGCCACCGCGCCAACTTTGAGTGTGCCGAACAGCGCCGCTACGAACTCCGGCCCGTCGGGCAGCGCGATGATGACCCGTTGCTCGGGCTCCACCCCGGCGCTCTCGAGCAAATGGCCGAACCGGTTCGCGAGCGCCTGCACCTCCTGATACGTGAGCGTGCCCTGGTCCGTGAGCAGCGCCGGCCGATCTCCCCTTCCCTCGCGGACGCGCGCGTCCAACAGCCAATCAGCGATGTTTAAGCGTTCCGGAAGCTCAGGTCTCATGGGAAAGGATGATGATGCCGGTACATGAGCTGGCGCAACTGACGTGGGAAGAAGTACGCGATTTGGATCGGGAACACACGCTCGTCGTGCTCCCGGTCGGCGCCATCGAGGCCCACGGGCCGCATCTGCCGCTCGATACCGACGTCGTGATCGCCACCGCGATGGCGCGCGCGGGCGCCCGTAAGCTCACGGATCGCGGCCATGTCGTGCTGATCCTCCCCGCGCTTGCCTACACCGCGGCCAGCTTCGGGTCCGCGTTCCACGGTACCCTGTCGATCTCCGCCATCACGGTAACCGCGCTCATTGTGGATCTCGCGCGCAGTCTGTCCGACCAGGGATTCCGCCTGCTGGCGCTCGCGAACGTACACCTCGACCCGGAGCATCTCACCGCGCTGAACGAGGCCGTCAAGCTCGCGCGAGCCGACCGGCTGCTGCCGATCGTCTTCCCCGATCTCACGCGCACACCGTGGGGCACGCGCCTGGGCGATGAGTTCCGGAGCGGCGCCTGTCACGCGGGCCAGTTCGAAACGTCGATTGTCCTGCACGAAAGCGCAGATGCCGTCCGCGATGAAGTTCGCCAGTCCCTAGCCCCCAACCCCCAGTCCCTCTCAAAGGCGATCAAGGCGGGCAAGCGCACGTTCGAGGCGGCCGGCGGACCGCGTGCCTACTTTGGCGATCCCGCGGCGGCCACCGCCGACGAAGGCGCTCGCCTCATCGAAGCGCTGGGCTCGATCCTCGAGGAGGCGGTGCGTGGGGAGATTTGACGGCGCGGTCGCCGTCGTGACCGGCGGCGGCCAGGGAATCGGCGCAGCAGTGGCGCATGCCCTCGCCGCCGAGGGCGCCGCGGTCGTCGTGGCGGCACGCAGCACCGACCGGATCGAGCGTGTGGCGGTCGAGATCCGTGTCGCCGGCGGCAAAGCGTGGGCCGTGCATTGCGATGTGACTGACGCGGCAAGCGTGGCCGACCTGGCGAAAGGCGCCGCAGGCCATGCCGGCCCCGTCGACATTCTCATCAACAATGCCGGCGTCGCGCACAGCGCTCCGGTCGCGAAGACCAGGCTCGAGGATTGGAATCGCGTGCTCGCGGTCAACGCGACTGGTACGTTTCTGTGTACCCGGGCGTTCATCACCGGCATGCTCGAGCGCAAACGCGGCTCTATTGTCAACGTCGCGTCGGTCGCGGGGCTTCACGGCGCCCGTTACATCGCCGCCTACGCCGCCGCCAAGCACGCGGTGATCGGTTTGACGCAGAGTGTGGCTGCTGAGGTGGAGGGCACGGGCGTCACGTGCAACGCCGTCTGCCCTGCATTCGTGGATACGGAAATGACGAAAGAATCCGTCGATCGCGTGGTCGCGAAAACCGGCAAGGACTCGGGCGCAGCGCTCTCGGCAATGTTGGCGTCGGCATCGCAGCGGCGGCTCATTACACCGAACGAAGTGGCCGACGCTGTGTTGGGGCTCGCTGACCTGCATGGTGAGCGCGTGAACGGCACCGCCGTCACGATCGCAGAGTAAGGAGACTATGGCATTCGAGATCATCAATCCCGAAGCCTTTGGCGCTCGGCCGAGCGGATGGAGTCATGGTATGCTCGCCAAACAAGGCGGGCGTATCCTGTTTGTGGCGGGCCAGATCGCGCCTGTCGGCGATTTCGTCGCGCAGTGGGGAGGCGCGCTCGGCCGTGTGATGGAGGTCGTGCGTTCGGCGGGCGGCAAGCCGGAGCACGTCGGCCGGATGGTCGTCTACATCACCGATCGCCCCGCGTATCTCGCCAACCTCACGCCCCTCGGCGAAGTCCACCGCAAACACATGGGCCGCCACTACCCCGCCATGGCCGTCGTCGAAGTAAAGTCGCTGATTGATTCGAAGGCTCTGGTTGAAATTGAAGCGGTGGCGATCCTATGAAGTCGTTTCTCTACGATGTTGACGCGAAGACGTCGGTCGCCACGATTACGCTCAACCGGCCCGAGCGACTCAACGCGCTGACATTCGAGGTTTACCAGGAGCTGCGCGACACACTTCAGCGCCTCGACACGGAGGCGGGCGTCCGCGCGATCGTCATCACCGGCGCAGGGCGGGCGTTCTGCTCGGGCGGCGATGTCGAGGAGATCATCGGGGCCCTGCTGGGCCGCGATCTCAAGGCTTTACAGGATTTCACGCGCCTCACCTGCGACCTGATCCTCGCGATGCGCCGCTGCCGCCGGCCCATCGTGGGCGCGCTGAACGGGACCGTGGCGGGCGCCGGGGCGGTGATCGCGGCGGCGTGCGACATCCGCGTCGCCGCGGAATCAGCCAAGATTGCTTTCCTCTTTACAAAGGTCGGGCTGTCAGGCGCCGACATGGGGGCAGCCTGGCTGTTGCCGCGCATCGTCGGGTACGGCCATGCGACCGAGATGCTGCTCACCGGCGACTTTGTGGACCCCAAGCGTGCGTATGAGATCGGTCTGTACAATCGGGTCGTCCCGCAAGCGCAGGTGCTGCCTGAAGCCCGCGCCATCGCCGAGAAGCTGGCGCGGGGACCCACGGCCGCGCTCGGCGTGACGAAGCAGGCGCTCGACGCCGAGGCGGCACTCGACTTCGAGGCGGCGCTCGCGTACGAGGCCGAAGTCCAGGCGCGGCTCATGCAGGGACCGAACTTCCGCGAAGCTCACGAGGCATTCCGCGCCAAGCGCGACCCCAAGTTCATCTGATGCTTGATACCGCACCGGTCCGCGCATTTCTCGACGACAAGCATGTGACGTTTGCGGAGCGTGTGAGCGATTTCGCCTCGCGCCGGCTCGCGCCGCTTCCTGAGCCGAAAGACGACGCGGCCGCGCGCCAGCAGGCCCGCGAGCTGCTGGCCCAGCTCGGCGCCGCCGGCTGGTTCCAGCCGATTCGCGACCAGGATTGGCGCGCCTGCTGTATCGTGCGGGAGGCGTTCGCCGCGGCTTCGCCGCTCGCCGATGCGGTATTTGCGCTCCAAGCGCTTGGTGTCGTCCCGATGTTGCTGTCGTCCAACGACACGATGCGCCAACGGTGGCTCGAGGCGGCGATCCAGGGGCGCGCCATGGCGTCGTTCGCGATGACAGAGCCGGAAGCGGGCTCCGACGTAGCCTCGCTTGGAGCGACGGCCGAGCCCGACGGCGACGGGTACCTGCTGTCGGGCACCAAGACATTCATCTCCAACGCCGGGATCGCCGATTTCTACACGGTGTTTGCGACCACCGATCGCGCCAAGAAGGACAAAGGCATCGCCTGCTTCGTCGTCCCGGCCGACACGCCCGGCGTTCGGCTGGTTCGGGCGCTCGTGCTCTCCTCCCCTCATCCACTCGGGGAAATCGCCTTCCAGAAGGCGCGCGTCCCGGCCGGATGCCGGCTCGATAGCCCTGGTGAAGGATTCAAGCTCGGCCTCGCCACGCTCGATCGCGTCCGCGCCACCGTCGGCGCCGCCGCGTGCGGCATGGCTTCGCGCGCGCTCGCCGAGGCGCTGGCGCATGCGAAGTCGCGCCGGCAGTTCGGGAAGCCGCTGGCGGACTTCCAGCTCATTCAAGAGAAGCTGGCTCGCATGGCGACCGATCTGACCGCCGCGCGGCTGCTCGTCTATCGGGCGGCGTGGGAGAAGGATCGTGGCGCGCCGCGGGTCACGCTCGAAGCGGCGATGGCGAAAGCGTTCGCCACCGAAGCGGCGCAGCGAATCGTGGACGACGCGGTCCAGATCCTGGGTGGCCGGGGCGTGCTCGCCGACCATCCCGTGGATCGGCTGTATCGCTCGGTGCGCGCCCTCCGGATCTACGAGGGCACGACGGAGATTCAGCATCTCATCATCGCGGGACAGCTCGTCAAGTGAGAATTGTCACCATCGGCGGCGGGCCCGCTGCGCTCTACCTCGGGATCCTGATGAAGGAAGCCGATCCCGGACACGACGTCACGATTCTCGAGCGCAACCGTCTCGAGGACACGTTCGGATTTGGCGTCGTGTTCTCCGACGCAACGCAGAACAATCTGGCCGCTGCCGATCCCGAGACCTACGACGCGATGGCGCGCCACTTCGCGCACTGGGACAACATCGAGATCCACTATCGCGGCCTCGTGATCACGTCGAGCGGTCACGGCTTCAGCGGCCTGTCGCGGCAAGCGTTGCTGAGCGTGTTAGGACGGCGCTGCAGGGAATTGGGGGTGTGCATCGAGGTCGGGACCGAAGTAACCGATCCCGCGGTGTACAGCGATGCCGATCTCGTCGTCGGCGCCGACGGTTTCAACAGCACGGTGCGGGAGCGCTACGGCGAGCATTTTCAGCCCAACATGGACGAGCGGCCCAATCGCTTTGTCTGGCTGGGGACCACGCGCCCCTTCCCCGCGTTCACGTTCTATTTCAAGCGCGACACGCACGGCCTCTGGCGCGTGCACGCCTACCAGTACGAGCCAGGGCGTTCTACGTTCATCGTGGAGGCCACCGAGGCGACCTGGCGCAAGGCGGGGCTGGACCGCGCGACCGAAGACCAGACCGTCGCGTTCTGTGAGGCGCTCTTCAAGGAAGAGCTGCAGGGCCATCGCCTCCTCAAGAATCGCTCCCTGTGGCGACACTTCGTCACCGTGCGGAACGCCGCGTGGTCGGACGGCAACGTCGTGCTGGTCGGCGACGCCGCGCACACCGCGCATTTCTCGGTCGGCTCCGGGACCAAGCTCGCGATCGAAGACGCGATCGCATTGGCCGGCGCGTTGCGGCGCCAGCCCGACGTACGCACCGCGCTCACGGAGTACGAGGCCGAGCGGCGGCCCGCGGTCGAGAGCCTGCAGCGCGCCGCCCAGGTGAGCCTGCAGTGGTTCGAGGACACCGAGCGCTACATGAACCTCGAGCCGCAGCAGTTCGCGTTCAACCTGCTCACCCGCAGCCTCCGCATCACGCACGACAATTTGAAGGTGCGCGATCCGAAGTTTGTGGAGAAGATTGATGAGTGGTATGCCGACCAGGCGTACAAGCAAGCCAACGCCGCACCCCACACGCCGCACGCTCCTCCACCCATGTTTACACCATTCAAATTGCGCGACCTGGTGTTGAGCAATCGGGTAGTGGTGAGCCCGATGTGTCAGTATTTCGCCGAGGATGGCATGCCGAACGAGTGGCATCTCGTCCATCTCGGTAGCCGAGCGGTTGGGGGCGCGGGGCTGGTTTTCACGGAAATGACCGACGTCTCACGCGAGGGACGGATTTCACCGGGATGCACCGGGATGTACAAACCGGAGCATGTCGCGGCGTGGAAGCGAATCGTCGACTTCGTGCACGTGAACAGCAGCGCCAAAATCGCGATGCAGCTGGGCCACGCCGGACGCAAGGCCTCGACACAGCGGATGTGGGAGGGGATGGACGAACCGCTGCCCGACGGCAATTGGCCGATCATCTCGGCGTCGCCCCTGCCCTACTTTCCCTACAGTCAGGTGCCGAAGGAGATGACGCGGGCCGACATGGACGAGGTGAAGTACGACTTCGTTCGTGCGGCCCAGATGTCGAATGACGCGGGGTTCGATCTCCTGGAGCTCCATTTCGCCCACGGGTATTTGCTCGCGAGCTTCATCTCGCCGCTGACGAACAAGCGCACCGACGCCTACGGCGGCTCGCTCGAGAACCGGATGCGGTTTCCGCTCGAGGTGTTCGACGCCGTGCGCGGCGCGTGGCCCGATTACAAGCCGATGTCGGTGCGCATTTCGGCGGTCGACTGGGCACCTGGGGGGATGGAGCCGGCCGATTCGGTCGAGGTGGCGGGGCTGCTCAAGGCGCATTCCTGCGACATCACGGATGTTTCCGCCGGCCAGACCGTGGCCGAGGCGAAGCCGCAGTATGGCCGCCAGTTTCAGACGCCGTTTGCCGACCGGATTCGCCACGAGGTGGGGATCGCGACGATGGCGGTGGGCAACATCTCGTCGTATCAGGACGTGAACACGATCCTCGCAGCGGGCCGCGCGGACCTCTGCGTCCTGGCGCGGGCGCACCTGTTGGACCCGTACTGGACACGTCACGCAGCCTACGAACAAGGCTATCCGCTTCCCTGGCCCGGTCCCTACGCAACGCTCAACCGCTACAAGCCGAGACCATGACCGTCACCTACTCGAGCTACCTGAAACTCGACGAACTCCTGGCCCTCCAGCAGCCCCGACCTGGTGAGTTGGAACACGACGAGACCCTCTTCGTCATCATCCATCAGATCTACGAGCTGTGGTTCAAGGAAGTCCTGCACGAGCTCGACTACCTCCAAAAGCTGCTGCGCTCGAACGACACGCCGCTGGCCGGCGCCACGCTCAAGCGCATTCTCACGATTCTCAAGACGCTGGTCGCGCAGATCGACGTGCTGGAGACAATCACGCCGCTCAACTTTCTTGCGTTTCGCGACCGGCTGGAGTCGGGCAGCGGCTTTCAGTCGCATCAGTTTCGCGAGATCGAATTCATACTCGGCAAGAAAGGGCGGCCGTCGTTCGAGCGCTATCCGGAGGGCAGCGAGAATCGCAAACGGGTCGAGCGCCGTTTCACGCAGCCGACGCTCTGGGACGCGTTCCTCCACTACCTCGCTGCGAACAAGTACCCCGTACCGAAGGCGTTGGTGCAGCGCGATCACAGCCAGGCGTATGAGCCGTCGCCCGAGGTGCAGCGCATCATCGTCGAGGTCTACAGGAAGGATCCGACGGTGTCGCAGATCGCCGAGCGGCTCGTCGATCTCGATGAGGGGTTCATGGAGTGGCGGTACCGGCACGTGAAGATGGTGCAGCGCACGATTGGAACGAAGCAAGGAACTGGAGGCTCCGCCGGCGCCGAATATCTACTGACGACGCTGAACCAGCCTGCCTTCCCCGATCTTTGGGCGATTCGCTCCGAGCTGTGATCAATCCGGAAGAGCTGGCGAAACACTACACGCGGTTCCGCGTCACCGAGCGAATCCTGCTCACCGGTCATTCACATCAGGCCTGGCCGGACGTCGCATTCGAAGCGCAGCAACAAGCCTGGCTGGATACCGCGGAGTTGGTCGACGACGTGTGGGACAAAGCATTCGAGAAAGCCGACGAAGTGCGGCGCGGGTTTGCACGCTTGCTCGATGAGTCACCCGATCGGATCGCGCTCGCCCCGAACACGCATGAGCTGGTCGTCCGGTTTCTGTCGGCCCTGCCTTTAAAGAAGCGTCCCAAGCTGATCACCACGGACGGCGAGTTTCACACGATTCGCCGCCAGCTCGATCGGCTGGCCGAGGAGGGCATCGAGGTTGTGAAGGTGGCGGCGGAGCCGGCGGCGACGTTGGCGGAGCGGCTGGCGCAGCGAGTCGATGATCGCACCGCGGCTGTCCTGGTATCGGCCGTGCTTTACGCGAACGCGCACGTCGTTCCGGATCTCAGAGCCACGCTCGAGGCGTGCGACTGGAGCGGCGCCGAGCTGCTCGTCGATGCCTACCACGCCCTGAATGCGATTCCGTTTTCGCTGAAGGTCGAGGGCTTAGAGAGCGCCTATATCGTGGGCGGTGGGTACAAGTACTGCCAGCTGGGGCCGGGCAATGCGTTCCTGCGATTCCCGGCTGACACGACGCTGCGGCCGGTCGTGACGGGCTGGTTCAGCGAGTTCACCGATCTCTCCAGGGCGCCGAGTGGGCGCGTGGAGTATGGGCCGGGGCCGGCGCGGTTTGCGGGCGCGACGTACGACTTCACGAGCCATTATCGTGGGGCGGAGGTGTTCAAGTTCTTCCAGGAGCAAAAGCTCACGCCCACAGAGCTACGAGGGCTGAGTCAGCGGCAAATCGAGGCGCTGGCGTCAGCGCTAGGGACTGAAACGGAAGTGGCACTGCATCAGACCGGCGGATTCCTCGCACTTCGCACGCGTGACACCGCGCGTGTCTACAAAGCCCTTAAGGACCAGGGCGTGTCGACGGATTATCGAGGGGACCTGCTGCGGCTCGGACCGGCGCCGTACGTCACCGAAGAACAGATCGACCAGGCAGCCAACATCCTTCGAGGATTGCTGGATCACGCACGCTGACGAGCACTAGCGCTTCGCCGCAAAGAAATCCCTGATCAACTCGCCGCACGCCTCCGCCTCGACGCCGCTTTGCACGTCAACCCGATGATTCAATCGCGGATGCCGCACGATGTCCCCCACCGACCCGCACATCCCCGCCTTCTCGTCGTACGCCCCAAACACCAGCGTCTTGACCTTGGCCAGCACGATCGCCCCAGCGCACTGCGCGCACGGCTCGACCGTGACGTACAGCGTACAGTCGGTGAGACGGTCCGTCGCTAACGCCGCGAGGGCCCGCTCGATGACGAGAAACTCGGCATGATATGTAGGGTTTTTGCGGGCGACGGTTTCGTTGTGCGCCTCGGCGACGATCTCGTCGCCGCACATCACGACCGCGCCGATCGGCACTTCGTCGTGAGCGGCCGCGCGGCGCGCCTGCTCCAGCGCCACGGCCATGCCTTTATGCACGCACGCGCTCGCGCGCGACGCCTTCCGCCGGAATCCGTTGGAACGTGAGCGAGTTGCCGTCCTTCGCCCGATCCACCTTGACCCGATCGCTCTCGGCGAACTCACCTTCGAGCACCGAGACCGCGAGCGGATTCTGCAACAACCGCTGGATCGCTCGCTTCAGGGGACGCGCCCCATACACTGGATCGTAGCCCTCGGCCACGATGAGCTCCTTGGCCGCCGGCGTAACTTCGAGCGCCAGCTTGCGATCGGCAAGCAGCTTCTCCACACGCTGGATTTGAATATCCACGATCTGCGCGATGTCTTCGTGCGTCAGCGGCCGAAAGATGATGATGTCATCCACGCGATTCAGGAACTCCGGCTTAAACGACTGACGCAGCAGGTCCATCACCTTCGTCTCGGTCTGCTCCCACGCAACCTGCCCCGTGCCTGCCTCGACCAGGTATTGCGACCCGATGTTCGACGTCATGATCAGCACGGTGTTGCGGAAGTCCACCGTGCGGCCTTGCGAGTCGGTGAGGCGCCCGTCGTCGAGAATCTGCAGCAGGATGTTGAACACATCCGGATGCGCTTTCTCGATTTCGTCAAACAGGATCACCGAGTACGGCCGGCGCCGGATGGCTTCGGTGAGCTGTCCGCCCTCTTCATACCCGACGTACCCGGGCGGCGCCACGATCAACCGGGCGACGGCGTGCTTCTCCATGTACTCCGACATGTCGATCCGCACCAGCGCCCGTTCGTCATCGAACAGGAACTCGGCCAACGCTTTCGCCGTCTCCGTTTTTCCAACGCCGGTCGGTCCTAGGAAAATGAATGAACCGGTCGGACGATGCGGGTCCTGCAGCCCCGCGCGCGCGCGCCGCACCGCGTTGGCCACGGCCGCCAACGCTTCCTTCTGCCCGATGACGCGCCTGCCCAGCTCCTCCTCGAGCTTGAGCAGCCGCTCCTTCTCCGACTCGAGCATCTTGGTCACGGGAATGCCGGTCCACTTGGAGACGATCTCGGCGATGTCTTCCGCGTCCACCTCTTCCTTCAGGTACTTCCCCTTCTTCTGGATCTCGGCGAGCCGCTTCTCGAGCGTGCCGATCTCCTTCTCGATCGCCGGAATCCGCCCATAGCTGATCTCCGCGGACTTCTGGAGATCGCCGCGCCGTGTCGCCTGCTCGGCTTCGGTGCGCAGCTGCTCCATCTCGGCCTTCTTCGCCTGGATCTTCTGGATCGCGTCTTTCTCCGCCTGCCATTGCGCCTTCATGGCGTTTGACTTCTCGCGCAGCTCCGCCAGCTCCTGCTCGATCTTGGTGCGCCGCTCCTTCGCCGTCTTGTCGTTCTCCTTCGCCAGCGCCTGGCGCTCGATCTCGAGCTGCACGATCTTGCGCTCGACTTCGTCGATCTCCTGCGGCAAGGAATCGATCGCGATGCGCAGCCGCGCCGCCGCCTCGTCGATCAGGTCGATCGCCTTGTCGGGCAGGAACCGGTCGGTGATGTAGCGGTGCGACAGCGTCGCCGCCGCGACGATCGCGTTGTCGGTAATGCGGATGCCGTGGTGGACTTCGTAGCGCTCCTTCAAGCCGCGCAGGATCGCGATCGTGTCCTCGACCGAGGGCTCGCCCACGAACACGGGCTGGAAGCGCCGCTCGAGCGCCGCGTCCTTCTCGATGTGCTTGCGGTACTCATCCAGCGTGGTTGCGCCGACGACGTGCAGCTCGCCGCGCGCCAGCGCGGGCTTCAGCATGTTGGACGCGTCCATCGATCCTTCGGCCGCACCAGCGCCGACGAGCGTGTGCAGCTCGTCGATGAACACGATGTACTGCCCTTCGGCCGCGGTCAGCTCCTTGAGGACCGCCTTGAGCCGCTCCTCGAATTCGCCGCGGAACTTGGTGCCCGCGACGAGGGCGCCGATGTCGAGCGCGACGAGATGCTTGTTCTTGAGGGAATCGGGCACGTCGCCGTTCACGATGCGCTGCGCCAACCCTTCGACGATCGCCGTCTTGCCGACGCCCGGCTCGCCGATCAGTACGGGATTGTTCTTGGTGCGGCGCGACAGCACCTGCATGACGCGGCGAATCTCCTCGTCGCGGCCGATGACCGGATCGAGCTTGCCCTTGCGCGCGAGCTCCGTGAGATCGCGCGTGAAGCGCTGCAGCGCCTGATACTTGTTCTCCGGCTCCTGATCCGTGACCCGATGGGCGCCGCGCACGCCTTCGAGGGCCGCGAGCAGGTCTTTGCGGCTGACGCCGGCCGCCGACAACAGCTGCCGCGCCGTCGTGTTCTTCTCCTCAGCGAGAGCCAGCAGCAGATGCTCGGTCGAGACGTATGCATCGCCCAGCGATTTCGATTCCTCGTCGGCGCGATCCAGGACGCGCGATAGCTCCCGCGAGATCGTCGGATCAGCGCCGCCCGACTGCTTGGGAAAGCGCTCGATCTCGCGCTCCGTCTCGGCCTGGAGCTGGGTGACGTTGAGCCCCGCCTTCTGCAGCAACGGCATGACGATTCCTTCGTCCTGCTGCAGCAGCGCGAGGAAGAGATGCGCATCGTTGATGACGGGATTGCCTTTGGAGCGGGCGAGCGACGCCGCCTGCTGGAGAGCCTCGGCGGCTTTAATGGTGAGTCGATCTGGTTGGATCATGACGGACCCTAAAGCAATGGACGTGCCGGGGGAAGGTGCCGAAATGACAGACGGCGTCAAGCAAGAGCGTCAAGCAAGGGCGTTTCGACGACCCTGCTTGACGCTTTTGCTCGACGCCTTTGTTCGACGTCTTACTTCATAATGATCATCTTTTTCGTAAACCTTCGGCCGTCCACAACTAGTTGATAGATGTAGACGCCGGACGCTGCCTCACGGTCGGTCTTCAGAACCTTGCCGTCCCAGTACGCGGTGAACGCGCAGGATGATCCCGCGACGCTGCACGTCAGCTCGAGATTGTCGAGATCCTCGCCCGTGCCCTGGAGAATTGGCACGGCGACGAGCTGCGCCAGTACGTTGTAGATCTTGAGCGATACCCTGGGGCGATGACCGTTGGCAAACAGATCGCCGTTCAAACTGAACGGGATCGTGGTCGCCGGATTGAACGGGTTCGGATAGTTCTGCTTCAGCTCCACCAGCGGAGGAGGGGTCGCTTGCCCGAACACACCGTGTACTCCCGCCAGCAGGCCCCCTCCGAGCCCCCCGACCAGCACTGCCCAGCCATACAGCTTCATCCCCGACTCCTCTGCGAACGGAAAAGATGCGTTAGACCGCTCTCCTTGTTGGTACAGGGCGCAAGAGTTTAGGCTGCAACGCAAAACCTAGGAACCAACCTTCTACTCTGTCAAGCACGTAAAACCCTGGTATCTCCCTTCCGGCTCGTAATCCCTCGCCGGTCCGCCCACTCCAGCAGCGGTATCAAGTACTTGCGGGTCAACCCCAACCGATCACGGAACTGCGCCGGCGTGGCAGCGCCGAGCTGGTGTAGCGTCTCCTCGACAGCTCGACGGAACTCCTCCAGCGCCTGTTTCACCGCATAGCGCTCCTGATCGACGCGCTCCACCGACCCTTCCCGGGCCAGGTGCGCCAACAGCGCCGGCACGGACGGATCGGAGAACTCCCGTTGCAATTCGGAGACCGTGGGAAGCTGCCAGCGAGCCTCCGCCAGGCGCTGCGCCAGCCGTGCCCCCGCGTCACCGGCCTGAGTCCTCCATCCAGGAGCGCGAGCGACTGCCCCCCCCTCGGCCAACTCCCACGCCTGCTTCTTCACCCCGTGCTCTACCAGCAAGTCGAGCACCGGTGCGGGAGCATTGACCACGGCTCGCAGCGCCTGCAGCGACAGGCCGGCGTCGAGCGGGTGCTGGTCGTGATGGGCGGCGACCACCGCGGCCAGCCTGTCCACTTCTCCGGTGATCGCCCGCCGCGCTACCAACACATCGCCTACCGAGAGGATGCCTTTCCCCGCGTCAGCGATTGTGGTGGGCACGTCAGAAGGAAGGACGCCGACGCGAACCGCGATGTCACCGGTGCGCAGACCGGCAAGCCCCGCTTCCTCCACGAAGCGCGCCAGCCGTTCGGCCGGTGCCTGCCCTGATGCCAGACCCCGCTCCGATACGCGGGGCCGCTTGGGTGGGTAGGGATCGAGCACCACCCCACCACCGATCGTCGTGACGGGGGAAAAGCTGCGGATGACAAAGCGATCGCCGCCGCGAGCCACGAGCGGCCGCTCGAGCAGCAGCCGGGCCACGCTCGTTTCGCCCGGAGCGATGGCGCGGACCTGCGCGACCCGTCCCAGGACTTCGGCCGTTCCCAGGTGAACCCGAATGCGGGTGCGCACCGCGAGCGGCTTCTTGGCTGTAGGGAGCAGCTCGAGCGCGACGTCGAGCGTGCTCGTCGGGGCCCACCCAGTGCCGGTAACGGCGACATGACCGCGATCGATTTCTTCTCTGGCGACGCCCACGAGCGCGAGCGCGGTGCGTCGGCCGGGGCCGGCCTGCTGCGCGTCCTCGCTATGGACCTGAATGGACCGGACGCGCACGTCGCGGTCGAGCGGCAGCAATCGCACGCTCGCGCCTGGCGCGACCGTCCCGCTCCACGTGGATCCGGTCACGACGGTCCCCGCCCCGGCCAGCGCGAACACACGATCGATGGGGAGGCGAAACAAGTCATCGGAGGGTCGCTCGCGCAGGTCCTCGACGACCTCCACCAACGCCTTTTTCAGATCTCCCAACCCCTCCCCCGTGATTGCACTCACGGCGATCGGGCTTCGCCAGCGCAGCCTGCTGCGCGACAGGCGTTCGGCGACTTCGGTGCGGACGAGCGCCAACCATTCGTCATCCACGAGATCGCGTTTGGTGAGGACGGGGATGCCGCGCCGCACGCCGAGCAGCTCGACGATGGCGAGATGCTCCTCCGTTTGCGGCATGATGCCTTCGTCGGCGGCGATGATGAGCAGCGCGACGTCGATCCCGGTCGCGCCGGCGAGCATGTTCTTGACGAACGCTTCGTGGCCGGGAACGTCCACAACGCTCGCCTGGATGCCGCCGGGCAGCGGGAGGGGAGCGAAG
Organism: Gemmatimonadota bacterium; assembly: GCA_041499375.1. Lineage (GTDB taxonomy): Bacteria > Gemmatimonadota > Gemmatimonadetes > Gemmatimonadales > GWC2-71-9 > 20CM-2-65-7. Next base: position 61,242 of record JBGQKD010000003.1, on the reverse strand, counting down.
CCGAGATCGATCGTGATGCCGCGGCGCTTCTCTTCTTCCCAGCGATCGGTATCGACGCCGGTGAGCGCCTTCACGAGCGCCGTCTTGCCGTGGTCGATATGGCCCGCGGTACCGACTACGAACCGAGTGGGACCCACGCGCGGCGCTCCCAGATGTCGATGGCGCTCGACTTCGGCTCCTTGCCGTTTCGTCCAGTCTCATCGAGGTGATGACGGATAAAGCGAGCGACCAGCCGGCGGTGGGCCGCGGCGTGCGCCGCATCCAGCGTGGGGAGTGACGCTTGCTCGTCGTTCAAGGCCAGGAGATCGCGGTAGGCCTGCGGTGGCAGCTTGGTGGGTGGCTGGAGCCCCGCGCAGCTCGCGCACAGCACTCCGCCTTCGGCCGTGCTGAAGGCCACGGTTCCGGAGACAGGATTGCCGTCGCGGACGCACGCATCGAGCTGGGGCGCAAAGCCGAGAACTCCGACCAGCAGCCACAGCCAGCGGACGGCCACCGCGTCAGCTTGCCCAGGCTCCGCGTTCACGAGTGCATCCAGACCCAGGATGAGCGCCTCATAGGCCGCCGGCAGCGGGGCCGGCGGCGCCATCTTCAGCATCACTTCGGAGAGCGCGGCGGCGCCGGCAAACCGGCCCAGGTCACCCGCGAGATCGCGTCGCAGCTGGACGACGTCGAACGCCGCGAGCGTCTGCAGCTCGCGGGTCTCTTTGTGATAGAGCTGCGCGACTCCCTCGCTCAGCGTCTCGAGTGCCGCGCCGAAGGGGCTGCGCGGCCGGAGCACACCCTTCGCGATGGCACTCTGCACTCCGTAATCGCGCGTCGCGAGGCGCACGATCTTGGAGGTCTCGCTATAGCGGTAGGTCCGCAGGACGATCGCGGGTGTCGAAACAAGACTCACGCAGGGAATATAGCCGACGCGAGCATTTCCAGACCGTCCACGACACGCGGACCCGAGCGGCTGAAGTAGGCCGACGCGTCGAGCAGGTGCACCTGGGGGGGGGGCGCGATGCCGCGCAGCACGTCGGCGTAGCGCTCGGCTTCGCGCCGCGTCTCCGCGAGATTGAAACCGCACGGCATGATCAACAGGACATCGGGATCGAGCGCGCGCAGCTCCGACCATTCCATCCGGTACGACGGCCGCCCAGCGGTTCCCGCCAATAGATCGCCGCCGGCCGCAGCGATCAGCTCGGGCACCCAGTGACCGGGGATGTACGGCGGATCCAGCCACTCGAGTGCGAGGACGCGCGGCCGCGGTCGATGCGCGACCCTGGCGCGCACCGCGCTGATGCGCCGCTGCATTTCGGCGACGAGAGTCTCGGCCTGCTCCACCGCTCCGGTCGCACACCCGACGTCGCGAATACTCGAGAGAATAGCGGCGAGGTCGTGGGCGTCGAGGGTAAGGATCTGAGTTCCAGCAATTGACGCGATGACTTGCTTCTCCGGCACCGCGCAGACATCACAAATCCCTTGCGTGAGGATGAGATCGGGCGCGAGTGCTTTGAGTCGATCGATATCGACCTCATACACGCTGCCATAGTGGCGCAGCGCCGCGCGCACCGCCGCATCGATCTCCCCGCTCGACAGACCCTCGAGGCTCGCGCGCGGGCGTGTCAGCCTCGGCCGGTCGGCGATGCGTTCGGGGTAGTCGCAGCTGTGTGAGATCCCGACGAGCCGGTCCTCGAGCCCGAGCGCGCACACGATCTCCGTCGCGCTGGGCAGCAGCGAGACGATTCGTTCAGCGCCCAACCGTGACGCGCCCTCCAACCATGACTGCCCGCCCACGCGGCCGGAAGCCGTTGATCTCCGGCGCGTGGTCATTGAACGCGTTCTCGATGCTTCCCGAGAGGACGACACCACCGACGGTGTACTCGCCGGAGAGATTGACGCGCGTGTAGGGACGCAGCGTAACGCGCTGCGCCCCGACGTCGTCCCGTTTGCCGACCCAGCGGGCGCCTACGATCAGACGCCCATGCCGCCCGACGGTAGCAGCGACCTGCGGCGCCAGCGTGTGCGCCGGCCGCCGCACGAGCGGCTTGCCCGGGACGAAGAGTCCGTTGGGGTTGGACGGCGAGCCGGACTTCTCGACGCGCGTATGCAGGTAAGTGTAGTTCAGCGAGACGACGACCCGATCGCCGACGTTTTGAATGACACTCGTCTCGATGCCGCTGGCAATCGCGTCGCCGACGTTGAAATAGTTCGCCGAATCCGGTCCCACCGGCGTCGAGGAGTATTCGATCAAGTCGCGGAATCGCTGGTTGAAGTACGTCACCGCCACGGCGCCCCGCTCGACACCCACCTCCCAGCTCAGCGAGCGTTCGGGCTTGAGATGGGGATTTCCCACGACAAAGCCGCGCGCGAAGTTCTCGAAGAACGTGGGCTCTTTGAACCCTGTCCCCACCGAGAGGCGCAACCGCGCCTGGTCCAGCCGGTATACGACGCCCCCCCGATAGGTCGAATGCGTGCCGAACTGCGAGTTGTCGTCGAGACGGGAGCCAAGTGTCACGGCCGCTCGTCCCACGGGGACGAGCGCCTGCGTGAAGTAGCCGGTGTTGTTGCGTTGGACATCGATCGAGTCAGGGAACGGCCCGAACGCGGCGGAGGTGAACTGGCTCCTGCCGTGCTGCCGTTCGTCCTCGTACTCAATTCCGCCCGTCACGGACGCTCCGCCAGAGGCACGCCAATTGAGCATCGCGCTCGTCGTCGCCCGGCGCACGTAATCCCGGCTCCAGTACCCGTCCTGGCCCGGTGAGTCGGGATCGTCGGTGTACAGCTGGCGCGCTTCCTTGACTCCCGCTGTGACGCGCGCCTCGAGGTGCCGCCCCAGCAGCCGCCCCGCACTCAGACTGAGCAGCGGTCCGCGCTCGGCGGAGTGCTGGTTGGAGTCCACCGGCGCTCCGGTGCCGTCTGTCGGAAAGTGGTAGAGGTCGTCGCCGAAGCGATAGGTCAAGCTCGCGTCGGTGCGCGCATCCGGCGCCACCCGCAGTCCCGCAGTGACGACGCTGTTGCGGTACTGGTTGTTGTTCGAGTACAGCCCGTCGGAGGAGAATCGGGATACGCGCGCGGAGTAGCCGGCCGTTCGGGTCCCGCCGGCAATATCGATGGCACCTTCGGTGGAACCGTAGGTCCCGCCGCGCAGATCCGCACCCACGCGGGCAGGGCTCTCCCCCTGCCCCGTTCGCGTGAATACCTGAACGACGCCAGTCACGGCATCGGTACCGTACAGGACACTCCCGGGTCCCCGGACGATTTCGATCCGATCGATGTTATCGGTGGTGAGATGGGCCAGATCGATGGCGCCGCCCGCCTGGTTCAGCGGCACGCCGTCGAGCAGCACCTTGGTGTAATCGCTCTCGCCACCGCGCATGAATAGCGATGTCTGCCCGCCGAAGCTTCCCGTCTCCACCACGTGCGCCCCTGGAATGGTTTCCAACGCCTGCGCCACCGTGCGAATGCCCTGCGCGACGAGGTCCGTCCCACGGAGCACGGTCACCGCCGAGGCGACAAGATCCGCCGCGACGGGTACGCGAGTTGCCGTCACCACAACGGGCTTCAGCACGACTGTGTCTTGCGGCTGCTGCATGGTGAGGGCAAGCACGAGTAGCGGCAGGTTCATGCGCGGGACTCCTTCGGTTGGCGGAGGGGGACCATCTGGGGACGGCCATCGACGGTGTGCATCGCGACTGGCCACGAAAACACCTGCGCTACGGTTTCCTGAGTAAGGACGTCGTTGGGTGCACCAGCAGCGACGGGCCGTCCGCCCTCGAGCAGCAGCAGTGAGTCGGCGAACCGGGCCGCGAGGTTCAGGTCGTGCGTGATCATCAGCACCCCAAGGCCCTGCTCGTGGACGAGCCCGAGCACCAGCTCGAACAGGCCCATCTCGTGTTTCAGGTCGAGCGACATGCCAGGCTCGTCGAGGACGAGCAGCTTGGGTTCCTGCGCGAGCGCGCGGGCGACTCGGACGCGCTGGTACTCGCCGCCCGAGAGGGTCCAGAGCCAGCGGTTGGCGAGGTGGAGCGCGTCGCAGGCCGCGAGCGCGCGATCCACAGCGTCATGATCTGCGGCGCGTTCGCGACCCCAGAGCGAGAGATGGGGATAGCGGCCGAGCAGCACGGTTTCGCGCACGCGCTGCGGAAAGAGATTGTCCTCACGCTGCGGCACGACGCCTACAAGCCGGGCGAGATCTTGGCGCGGCCAATGAGATGCAGGGACGCCGATCACGTCGGCACGACCCACGAGAGGCTTTAAGCCACCCAGAGCGATCCGCACCAGTGTGGTTTTCCCGCTGCCGTTCGGACCAAGCACCGCATGGAACTGCTTCGGTGCAACCGCCAGCGAAACTCCCTGCAACGCGTCGTTTGTTGCGCCTGGGTAGCGATAGCGGACGTCCTGGAGACGGAGTAGCGGTTCGGTCACGCGATCGTCCAACGCCGGAGCAGCAGCGCGAACACGGGAACGCCGATCAACGCGGTCACGACGCCCACCGGCAGCTCGCGCGGCGCCACGACGGTGCGAGCCAGCGTGTCGGCAAACGCGAGCAGAGCGCCGCCGCCGAGAAAGGCGGCCGGGAGCAAGGACCGGTGCCGGTGGCCCCACGTGAGCCGCGCGATGTGCGGCACGACCAACCCAACGAAACCGATGACCCCGGAGACCGCCACGGCGGCAGCGGTGAGTAGCGACGCCGCCAGGTACACCCGCCGTTTCACCTTCTCCACGTCGGCGCCGAGATAGCTCGCGGACTCTTCGCCCAACGCCAGGAGATCGAGGGGACGGGAGGCCGCGAACAGCACGGCCAGTGGAATTGGGGCGTAGAGTGCCACGAGCAACGCGGAATCCCACGATGCTCCCGACAGCCCGCCCCACAGCCACAGGAACGCGTTCCGCAGCTCGGCGGCGTCGGCGAGCGACACGATCGCCGTTGTGATCGCAGCGGCGAACGCGCCGATCGCCACGCCGCCGAGCAACAGAATGCGCGGGTCCAGACTGGCTCCGCCGATGAGCCCGAGCCGATACACCAGGCCGAGCGCCGCGAGCGCGCCGATGAAGGCCGCGATCGGGAGGGCCCACGGGCCGGGTAAGTGGAGCGCGATCGCGAGGACCGCGCCAAGCCCTGCTCCACCGGACAAGCCCAGGAGAAACGGATCGGCGAGGGGATTGCGGACGAGCGCCTGCAAGCCCGCGCCGGCCACGCCGAGCGAGCCGCCGACCAGAAAGGCGAGCAGCGCGCGGGGCGCGCGGAGGTTCCAGACGATGTCCGAGTGGAGCAGCTCGCCGAGCGGCACAGCGGCGGGGCCCAGCACGATACTGAGGATCAGCGCGATGACCGCGACCGCACCCAGGATGGTCCATTTCATCGGTGCGGTCCACGATCGAGTCTTTCCCGCAATTCCCGAATCGCTTCGCCGGAGCGTGGCCCGGGGCGGCCGAACAGGGAGCCGGGGAGCAGCAGAAAGTGTCCCTCGCGGACGGCGCGCACGGCGCGCCACTCACGTCGTTTCGCGAAGCCGGGCCGGACCGCGGAATCCGCAAGGACGGCGATCCATTGCGGATCGCGCGCGACGATCGTCTCGAGCGAGACCTGAGCGGAGGGGGCCGCGACGTCGCCGAAGACGTTGCGGGCACCGGCTTGCGTCGCCAGCTGATCGAGGTAACTGCCATGGCCGATGATGATCGGCGGGTTGTCCCAGACGACAAACGCGAGGGACGTGGTCGATGGTGGTGGAGGACGGCCGGCCAGACTATCCAGCGCGATCGCGAGTGACTCCGCCCGCTCCTGGCGCCCGGTCAGCCGGCCCAGCGTCCGGGCCGCCGGACCAAGATCCTCCAGGCGGTTCAAGTCGATCAGGACTGTCTGGACTCCGGCGCGTTCGAGCTGCTTGGCGGCCGTGACGTTTGGTCCCGCGTTGTACAGGACGACGAGGTCCGGCCGCCGCGCCAGGACAGACTCGATATTCGGAGGCAGACCCTCACCGACGCTCGGAATGTCGAGCGCCGCGGGCGGGTAGTCGCACCACTGCGTCCGGCCCACGATGCGGTCGCCGGCGCCAATAGCGAACAGCAGCTCGGTGAATGAGGGAAGAAGCGAAACGATTCTTTGGGACGGTCCGACGGCCGGACGGCCGGACGGCCGACAGCCAACAGCAAGGACCAGGAGAGCAAACAGAAGACGTCGCAACACCATCCCTCCCTCGAGGGAATTGCATGGTGGCGCGAACGAAGACGTCTCCTGGCTTCGGGCGATCCGCGGGGCCTTCCCGGAATGATCCCAGTGGCTTGGCCGCGGGAGTAGGGGCGCAGCATGCTGCGCCCCTTCATCACATCATTTGCCCGTTACAGTGGCGGGGCCGCGCCGGAGTTGCACCGGCTTCCGTATCCCCATTCGCGAAATTGAACTGCTAGCTCAGTCTAGGCGCCGTCGGTCTCCGGCGCAATGCCCACACCAGCGCGACCACCATGCCGATCGCGAACAGCGCGATGACGTACGGCAGCAGCATTTGCGCCCGGAATTTTCCGCCGGGCAGTCGAATCCCGACTGTGTCTCCAGGCGCAAGCGGACCAGCGCGATACGCGGCGAAATGTCGCCCCTCGAGCTCTTTCACGCCGAGCGATTCGAGTTTCGGCGCGCTGACCACCGCGGTGGTGTCCTCGACCAGCAGGTTCATTTCGTCGGTCGGTTGATCGATCGGAATCACGAGCGCGCCTGTGCCGGCGGGAAGCGAGTAGCCGTAGCTGATCTGCTTCACCGGCCCGGGTGAAATCGGAGCGAACACGATCACGCTGTCGTGGCGGAACTGCATCGCGTCGCTCGAGATGTCGCCCTGCCCGCCGCGAAACTGTCCCGCCCCGATCGCGACGCGGCCCGCCCATGTGGGAACGAGCGTGTCGCTGGTCACACGCGTCGTGACGCCGCTGTTCTGCAGCTCCAGGATCTCGAGCACCTCGCGCGTCCCATCGTCGCCGACACGCGCCACCGTGGCAAGCCGCCGCGCCAGCCGGATCGGCGGCCCCGTGGTCGTGGTGGAAAACGCAATGAGATCTTCGACGTGGACGGCGGGGCGACCGGTGACGGTGAGCGGCAATGAAAAGTAGGCGATGCTGTCAATTAACACACTGACGGCGTACGCGCTGCTGCTGTCCGGACTGCGCAACGTCATGCGATAGCGCCCGCGGGCGTCGCTGCGCACCGAATCGAGGGGACCGGCCGCCTCGCGCGCCAGGCGGTGCAATACCACCCAGGTATTGACGAGCGGCACGGTATCGCGCCCGCCCTGCAGCACGCGCCCGCTGACGCTCACCGCTTGGGAGCAGAGCGCCGTGGGGATGCCTGCAAGCAGCAACAGGCTACGGCGTAAACTTGCCGAAATCTTCGGGATCGAGGTTCTGGAGGTACGACTTCAGCGTGTCGGCGTCCAGGGGGCTGGCCCCACCCGGCTGGATGGCGCCTTCGCTCGTGTCGACGGACGTGAGCTCGAGCAGCGTCTCGCTGGTCAAGATCGGCGCCTTGAGCCGCAGCGCCAGTGCGATCGAATCGGAGGGACGGGCATCGATCTGAATGACCGTATCGCCCCGATAGATGTGCAGCTCCGCGAAGTACGTGTTGTCCTTCACCTGGGTGATGATCACTTTGCGCAGCTCGGCGCCCAGCCCGACGATCACCTGCTTGAGCAGGTCGTGCGTCAGGGGACGTGAGAATTTGACGCCGGCCAGCTCCATCGCGATCGCGCTCGCTTCGGCCGGTCCGATCCAGATGGGCAGCACGCGCTGTCCATCGTTTTCTTGAAGAATCACGACCGGCGTGTTTGTCGTGCGATCCAGCCCGAGGTGAGCTACCCGAACCTGCAGCATGGCTCCCCCCGGGGTGCTCATCAGGTGCCCATATCCCAGGACGCGAGATACTTGCGCTGTGCGGCGGTGAGCGTGTCGATCACGACGCCCATCGACTGCAGCTTGAGACGCGCGATCTCCTGATCGAGGTCGGCCGGGATGCGGTGAACGTCCTTCGTCAGCTTCTTCGCGTTATTGACGACGTACTCGGCGGCGAGCGCCTGGTTCGCGAACGACATGTCCATGACGCTCGCGGGATGGCCCTCGGCAGCCGCCAGGTTGATCAGGCGGCCCTCGCCGAGCACGAAGAGCTTCTTGCCGTCGAGCTGGAACTCCTCGACGAACTCGCGCACGGCGACGGGTCCTTTCGCGACCTTCTTCAGCCCCTCGAGATCGATTTCCACGTTGAAGTGCCCCGAGTTTGCGACCACGGCGCCGTCTTTCATCGCGCGCATGTGTTCCACCCTGAGGACCTCCACGTTGCCGGTCAGCGTCACAAACAAGTCACCGATCGGCGCCGCCGCTTCCATCGGCATGACCCGGTAACCGTCCATCTGCGCTTCGAGCGCTTTCATGGGGTCGATCTCGGTGACGAGCACGTTCGCCCCGGCGCCGCGCGCCCGCATCGCGAATCCGCGGCCGCACCAGCCGTACCCCGCCACGACCACCGTGCTCCCGGCGATCAGAAGGTTGGTGGCACGGATGATCCCGTCCAGCGTAGACTGGCCGGTCCCGTAGCGATTGTCGAACAGATGCTTGGTCAGCGAATCGTTTACGGCGATCACGGGGAACTGGAGCACGCCGTCCTTCGCCATCGCCTTCAGGCGGATGACGCCGGTCGTCGTCTCTTCAGTCGAGCCGATGACGCCGGTCAGCAGCGCCTTCCGTTCGGCAGCCGAGAGCGTCTCGACCCACTTGCGTACGGGCGGCGCGAGGTCGTCCAGGCGGTTCAACGCGATCATGTGCAGCGCGCCGACGAGATCGGCGCCATCGTCCATAGTGATGTCGGCGCGATGCGCGAGCGCGGCGCGAATGTGCTCGTAATAGGTCTCGTGATCTTCGCCTTTGATCGCGAAGACCTTGATGCCGTGATTCTTCACGAGATGCGCCGCGACGTCGTCCTGCGTGGACAGCGGGTTCGACGCGCACAGCGCCACGTCAGCCCCACCGGCCTGGAGCGTGACCGCGAGGTTCGCCGTCTCCGTCGTCACGTGCAGACAGGCGGCGAGTCGCTTCCCCGCCAGCGGCCGTTCGCGCGTAAACCGCTCGCGCAGCTGCCGCAACACCGGCATCGAACGTTCGGCCCATGCGGTCCGCCGCCGTCCCTCATCGGCGAGCCGGATGTCCTTGATATCGTTGGTGGCTTTCGCCCCAGCGCCAGCGCCGCCTTTAGTCATCGTATCAGACATTGGCCTTCCGCGTTGTACGGGACGCCCGCTCCGCCGCGACTTTCAGCTCTTCGGCGCGATCGACGTGCTCCCAGGTGAATAGCTCGACGTCACGCTCGCCGACCTTCCGCCGCTCGGGCGCCCGGCCGAAATGGCCATAGGCCGCGGTGGGCCGATAGATGGGATTGCGCAGATTGAGTGCCTGGATGATACCGCCAGGGGTGAGATCGAAAACTTCACGGACCGCCGCTTCCAGAGCTTCCTGGGGCACGGTGCCCGTCCCGAACGTGTCGACCATGATCGAAACGGGCTCCGCCACGCCGATCGCATAGGCGACCTGCGTCTCGCAGCGCTTCGCCAGCCCGGCCGCGACGATATTCTTCGCCACCCAGCGCATCGCGTAGGTCGCGGAGCGATCGACCTTGGAGGGGTCCTTGCCGCTGAACGCGCCGCCGCCGTGCCGTGCCATGCCGCCGTAGCTGTCGACGATGATCTTCCGGCCCGTGAGCCCAGCGTCCCCCTGCGGGCCGCCCACGACGAACCGCCCCGTCGGGTTCACGAGCACGTGCTTGTCGTTCACCTCGAACCCGGCTTCGCGCACGACCGGCCGAACCACATGGGCGAGGATGCCCGCCCGAAGCTGGGCGTTGTCGATCATGTCGGAGTGTTGCGCCGACACCACAATTGTGTCGATGCCGATCGGTTTGGACCCTTCGTAGGTCACGCTGACCTGTGTCTTGCCGTCTGGCCGCAGCCAGGGGAACTCGCCGCTTTTGCGCACCGTGGCGAGCCGCTCGGCGAGCCGATGCGCGATCACGATCGGCAACGGCATGAGCGACGGCGTCTCGTCCGTCGCGTAGCCGAACATCATCCCCTGATCCCCCGCACCGCCTTTGTCCACGCCCATTGCGATATCGGCGGACTGGCGATCGATGGTGGTCAGCACCGCGCAGGTCTGGGCATCGAAGCCGAAGTTCGCGTCGGTGTAGCCGATCGAGGTAATCGTGCCGCGCACGATGTCGGGGATGTGGACGTAGGTGGAGGTGGTGATCTCCCCCGCCACCACAGCCATGCCGGTCGTGACCAGCGTTTCGCAGGCGACGCGGGCGTTCGGGTCCTCGAGGAGGATCGCGTCAAGCACCGCGTCGGAGATCTGATCCGCGATCTTGTCGGGATGTCCTTCCGTAACCGACTCGGAAGTGAAGACGTGACGATGAGTTGGCATGTTTTGAGTCCCTATAGTTTCAAATTACCGGAGCGCCGTCCCGCGGGCAACCGCGCGTCAGGGATCGAGCAGTGATACATCCACTGCTTCCGCAAGTGCAAATCGCAAGATGTCGAGCGCCAGCTCTGCTGAGCGCGCCGCGAGCGCCGCTTCCGCGGCGGCGCGTGCTTGCGCCGTCGTCACCTGACGGATCAGCCACTTGATGAGCGGCAGCTTGGGCGGCGCGACGGACAGCGTTTCGTATCCGAGGCCCAGCAAAAGGAATGCCGGGAGCGGTTCTGATGCCATTTCGCCGCACACGCTCGCGGGCTTGCCGGCGGCGCGAGCTGCTTCGGCGACCAGCTTCAGCAGCCGTAACACGCTCGGATCGTGCGGAGTGAAACGGTCCGCCAGCCGGGCGTTGCCGCGATCCACTACGAGCGTGTACTGCGTGAGATCGTTGGTGCCGACGCTGAGGAAATCGCTGACCTCCACGAGCCGATCCGCCATGACGGCCGCCGCCGGCGTCTCGACCATGACGCCCAGCGGGACGGTCTTGGCGGCGGGGACACCCTCCTTCTCCAGCCGGGCGGCCTCTTCATGCATCATCTCGCGCGTGCGCTCGACTTCGTCGAGCCGCGTCACGAGCGGAATCATCAGGTGAAGATTAGCGGTGACCGCCGCCCGTAACACCGCGCGGATCTGCGTGCGAAACATCGCCGGCTCGTCGAGACACACGCGAATCGCCCGCCACCCGAGGAACGGATTCGCCTCCGGGGGACCGCGGAACGGCGCCGGGAATTTGTCGCCGCCGAGGTCGTAGGTTCGTATGACGACGGGCTGGCTGGGGAAAGCTTCGCCGACATGGCGGAAATAATTGGTTTGGGATTCCTCATCCGGCAGCTCGCTGTGCCCCGTGATCAAGAACTCCGTCCGAAGCAGGCCGACGCCTTCGGCGCCGTGCGCCTTGGCCGGCGCGACCTCCTCGGGCAGATCCACGTTGCCGCGCAGGACGATGTGAACGCCGTCCACCGTGACGGACGGCTGCGCGACGGCTTCTTCCAGCCGCACGTCGAGCTCGCGCCGCCCCGCGTCCTTCCGCTCAGCCTCTTCGATCTCCGCGGGCGTTGGGTTGAGGAGCACCGTTCCCTGCGTGCCGTCCAGGATGGCCTTGGTGCCCTGGGGAATCCGCGCCACCGCGCCACGCAACCCGAAGATCGCCGGGATCCCGAGCGAGTGGGCCAGGATCGCCGCGTGCGAGGTGCGCGTTCCCTCTTCGCTGATCAACCCGACCACGTGGTCGCGATCGAGCTGCACCGTGAGGCCGGGGGACAGCTCACGAGCAACGAGAATCGATGGCTCCGAGAGACTTTCCCAGACGTCGGACGAACCCTGCTTGTGCATGAGATGCTGGATGACGCGGATCGCGACCCCCGTCAAATCGGCGAGGCGTTCCTTGAGCACGGGGTTGCCCGCCGCTGTCCACAGATCACGGACCTCCAGCGTCTTGAACTCGAACGCCTTTTCGGCGGTGAGATGGTTCTCCCGAATCAGCTCGGCAACACCGCCGATAAAGTCCTTGTCCTCGAGCATCAAGATCTGCGCGTCGAAGATTCGCGCCTCGTCCACGCCGGCTCGGTCCTCGGCCTTGGCACGCAGCTCAGTGAGCTGACCGCGCACGTCTTTGAGCGCGGCGCGCAGGCGCCGCACCTCTTTTTCCACCTGGGTGCGCGGCACGACGCGGTGCGGAACCTCCGGCAGCGCCCAGCGCACCGTCACCGTCGGCCCCATCGCGATGCCCGGCGACACCCCGATGCCCTTGAGCAAGCGGTCGCCCGGAGTCACGCGTCTTCCTTTTCCTTGGACTTCAAATGCATCTCATGAAAGCCCGCGGCCACCAGCGCGCACAACGCCTCCATCGCCTGCTCGGCGTCTTCCCCGTCGGTGCGGATGCGGATCGAGGAGCCGCACTCCGCGGCGAGCGTCATCATGCCGAGGATGCTCTTGCCGTTCACGACGGCGCCGTCTTTGTGCACCTCGACCGCCGACTTGAACTTGTTCGCCGTTTTGACGAACTCCGCCCCCGGCCGGACGTGCATGCCGAGCGGATTCACGATGAGCGCGTCTCGCTCGATCATGGCCATATCAGCCCCACGACGAGCGCCACGGCGGCGAGCGCGAGCGAGAGCCGCAACCCATTGAGCCGGTCACCGCGCAGACGGAATGCCAGGAAGCTCAGGGCGGCGACGATCCCCAGCCCCACGCGAGCCCACGACTCGAACGGCGCCGAGAGGTAGGCGGCCGTCAACGGCAGGGCGGCACCGACTGAGAACGCCATCGCTGGGCCGAGCAGCGCGCCGGCCTTCTGCAGCACAGGATGGTGCAACGCGACGCTCACGCGCGTCCCGTAGGTCCAGCCCGCCTTCAATGCCCACCACCGCAGCGCGACGTGACCGATGTTGTAGACGATCAGAAACACCGCGACGGCGATCCACCCGGCGCCGAGCGCAATCGCCGCCAGTGTCAGACCGGAGAGGAACGGCAGCCACCCCGCCCAGACGAGTCGATCGCCGAGCGACCCGAGCGGACCGCAAAGCGCCTCGCGTAGCCGCTCGATCTGATCGGGCGCGGCGCCGTCGTGTTCGGCCCGGGCGGCCGCGCCGACGGCGAGACCGATGAGATAGGGGTGTGCGTTGAAGAAGTGCGCGCCGCGCGCCACTGCGGGGCGATACCTGCCGTCGGCGAGATCGCGCAGCAGCGGTTCCTCCGCGACGCCGACGCCCACGCCGAGCAACCGCTCGTAGTTGTACGAGCCCTGCACGGCGAACAGCCGCAGCAACGCGCGCGCCAGCGCGCCCTTCACCGCAGCCATATCGTCGCCGCAATCCCGCCGGCGAGGCCGGCGGCGAACCACGCGAGGTTCGGGCCGCGCCCCACGAGCCGCAGGGTCCCGGCTGCGCCGGCGGCCAACGCCGTCCCCACGATCGCGACGGCGAGCAGCACGGCGCCCCGCACCGAGAGGACGCCGCCGAGCAGCGGTCGCGCCAGCCAGGCCAACACCAGGCCAAATACCGTCACCAGCGCGGCGCGCAGCGCGTCGCGCAGCAGTCCGCCGACATGCAAGCGCACCAGCGCGCTCGGGTCGCCCGACTCGAGCTGAGCGGCTGCCGCGTGGACGACCCGCGAGTTTACCCGTCGCAGCACATTGATCGTGAGGCCGCCAAATAGTCCGGTGACGAGTCCCACCAGCGCGCCGAGGCCAAGGCCGAGGACACCGGCCGACGCATGCGCGGTCGCGACGGCGGCGACCGTAGCTGGGCCATATTCGGGGTAGCGCACGGCGCCGACCGGCAGGATGTCGTACTGCAGCAGCTCGAAGACGACGCCGAGCTTGAGACCCGTCGGAATGTCGCCGAGGATCGCGCCGGCGACCGTCCCTGCCACGAGCGGACGGGCGATCATCATCTGCGGCAGGCTGACGAGATCCACTCCGACCAGCGTGCCCCAGACGACCAGCGCGAGTAAGAGCTCGATGGGCAGGATCATGTGAACTCCGCGACCGGTACCGCGCGAGCCGTGGGAACGTCCTGAGCCGTGACGTCCACGCCGCGGGCGGCGAGCTGGCGCAGCTTCGCCGCCTCGTCGTCCGTCAAATACACGAAGCGGAGGCGCTCTTTGCGCCCGGTGCGATGGTGGACGCCGCCCACATTGAATCGCTTCACCTGCGGCGCGCGGCCGGCGAGCGCCAGGGCCGTGTCGATGTCGCCCACGAGCAGGATTCCGACACGCGAGTCCGCTTCCCAGTTGGGCATGAGCTCCGCCGCCTGGTCCACGGACGCGAAGATCACCTCGATTTGGGGAGGCACGCCCATCCGATAGAGGTCCTGCTCCCAGTCGCTGCCGCTGACCTCGTCATCGACGAGCACGATGAACGAGACGTCCAGTGGTTGGCCCCACCCGACTACGACCTGCCCATGGATCAGGCGGTCATCGATGCGGTACAGCGCCAGGCTCATGTACGCGTAACGCGGATTGCTTTGGCGCCGGCATCGACGGCTCGGCGCGCCGCTTCCGCCGGCGGGATGTCGCGATTGAACACGAAATCGAGCAGCATGGCGAGATTGACACCCGTCACCACAGCGATGTCGGCGCCACCCTGCTTCGCATAGCGGACGGAGCTGGTGAAGCATGAGCCACCCGGGAGATCGACGAACAGCACCGCGGGCCCAGCGCCCACCGCCTCACGCAGCCGCTCGGCGAGCGCCTCGGTGCCGCAGCCTTCATTAGAGATTGGCGTCAGCGCGCCCTCGATGCCGGTGATGGCCGTGACCGCCGAGACGAGGGCCTGCGCGACCGCAGCGTGCGACACGATGACGCCACGGAGCTCACTCATAGTCTTCCTCAAGATACTGCTGCACCCCACCCTTCTCCCGCATGCGTCGGATCAGCCGCTCGTTGAACGCGTTCGCGGAATCCACGCCGCTGTAGCGCAGCAGGTGAGTCATCGCGACGACCTCACAGATCACGGTGAGATTCTTTCCCGGATTGAGCGGCACCGTCACCAGCGGCAGCTCGACGTCGAGCAGCTCGGTCCGCTGCTGATCGAGACCCGTCCGGTCGTATTCGCGAGTGTTGTCCCAGTCCTCGAGCTGCACCACGACCTCGATGCGCTTCTGCTGGCGCACGGAGCGGATGCCGAACAGCGCGTTGATGTCGATCAACCCAACACCGCGAATCTCCATATAGTGCCGGGAGATCTCGTGCCCGCGGCCGATCAGGACGTCGTTGCCCCGCCGTGTGACGTGCACGACGTCGTCCGCCACCAGCCGGTGACCGCGCTCGACGAGGTCGAGAACGCACTCGCTCTTGCCGATTCCGGAGCGGCCGCGAAACAGCAGGCCTACCCCGAATACATCGGCGAGCGACCCGTGCACGGTGGTGCGGGGCGCGAAGGCGTCGTCGAGAAACGGCTTGAGCCGCCGGTAGAACTCGGCCGTCTTGAGCCGCGTGCGGATGACCGGGATGCCTTTGTCTCGGGCCACAACGAGCAGCTCTTCCGGCGCGTCCTGGCCCTTCGTGATGATCACGCACGGCAGGGCGTAAGAGAGAAACGTCTGAATCGCGGTGATGCGCGCCTTCGCGTCGAGGGACGCGAGATAGGTGATCTCGGTCTCGCCCAGGATGTGAATGCGGTCGGTGCCGACGAAACGCGCCGTGTATCCCGCCAGCACGAGGCCGGGACTCGACGCCTCCGGAGAGCGGATCTCGCGGTCGAGTCCGACCTCGGCCGTCAGCAGCTCGAGCTGCAGCGGATCACCCTTGCGGGCGAGGAGGTCGCCGACCTTGAGCCGCGGGGGAGCGGGGGGAGGCGACGCGGGCGTGGCGTTCACCGAGTCCCGGACACCTTGGTGCGCTGCGCCGCGCGGCGCGGGCGTGAGGTCTCTTTCTCATCGAGCAGCTGGCGCTTTATCCGCGCGATGGCGGCGTCCAGCGCCGAGCGGTGATCGGCAGCCTGGGACTTCGCGACGTGGATGCGGCCACGGGGCACATGGACCGCGATCTCGACAGCCGCTTCGCCATGATCTTCCGTGAAGACGACCTGCGCGTGATGGGGGCGTCGCGCCAACTTCACGACCTTCTCGACGAGCTCCCTGGTGTGCGCGCGCAGATCGTCATCGATCTCGGTGTGACGCGCGGTAATGGTGATCCGCATTCAGCGTGTCCTTTCGCGTTCGGCAACCATTCTTTCGATATGCGCCAGCGTGGCGCGCGCGGCCGAGTCCCACGACAGCCCCTCAGCAAAGCGGCGGGCCGCGCGGCCGAGTCGCTCCACCAGCGATGAATCCGCGGTCAGTGCCAGCATCCGATCCGCGAGCGCCACGACGTCGCCATGCGGGACCAGGTAGCCGGTCACGCCGTTCTGCACCGATTCGCGCAGCCCGGGGCTGTCCGACGCCAACGCCGCCGTGCCGCAGGCCGCGGCCTCGACGTTCGTGATACCCCACCCTTCCTTGGGGCTCGGGAATACGACCGCCCAGGCTCGGCGCAGCAGGCGCCGTTTCTCCTCCTCCGACACGTAGCCCAGGAATCGAACCGCGTCACTCACCCGGTGTTCGGCGGCCAGCCGTTCCAGCCTGGGGCGGTCGTCACCTTGTCCGCAGATGTCCAGCGTAATGTCGGGGCGTGTCGTACGCGCGGCGGCAACCGCACGGATCGCAAATTCCACTCCTTTATAACGCTTCAATCGGCCCAGGTACAAGAACGTGGGGCGTTCGGCGCGCGGCGTTGCCGGGTCAGGTCGGTACGCCTGGGAATCCACACCGGGATGAATAACGACTACCCGCTCCGAGGGGACGCCTCGCCGCACCAGATCGTCGCGCGTACTCTCGGAAATGGCGTGAAATCCGGCGTTCTTGTACACCCAGGGAATCGGCAGCTCCGACCCCCATACCACCGCCGCCATAGGAGCGCTGGCCTCGGCGAACGCGGTGGTCCCGAACAGGTGTGGCACGATCGCGACGAACGGCAGCCCCGTGAGCGTCGGAAGAAAGAGCGGCACCTTGTTGATGTCTTCGACCACCACGTCGAACGGCGTCGCGCGCAGGGCGTGGCGCACCGCGCCGCGCGCGCGCAGCGCGAAGCTGTGGCGCCCCCCGATGCGCGTGACCTGTATGCCGTCCACCACTGCCGTGGCCGGGCCGCCGGGCCAACCGCTCGCGATCAGGCGGACCTCGTGTCCCCACTTTGCGATCCGGCCGAACAGCTCGTGAAGGTGGATCTCGGCGCCACCGGCCTGCGGATTCTCCCGATCGTTCCAGTTGACGACCAGTATTCTCACAGCGCGCCGGTCTCCCGCGCGACGGCGTCGAGGACGCCATTGATGAAGCCCGGCGCCCGCGAGCCGGCGAACCAATGGGCGAGCTTCACCGCCTCATCGATGACCACGCGCGACGGCGTGGATGCCTCGTCCAGCTCGGCGAGCGCCAGTCGCAGGATGTTTCGCTCCACCACGCCCACGCGCTCGAGCCGCCAGTGCTCGGCGGCATCCGCGATCCGTCGGTCGAATTCCGGGAGGCCGGCAATCGCCTTGGCGGCGAGATCGGCGCCGCGGTCGTACCCTCGGGGCGCCCGACCGTAGATTACCGCGACGCGGGCGACCACAGCTTCAATCGTCGGCGCGCCGGAGAGCTCCCACGCGTACAGAAGCTGGAGGGCGCGGGCGCGCGCTTTAGTCTCGGGGCGCTGCACCGAGCCTCTCGAGCGCGTCGGCGGTCTCAAGGGCCGCCTGCACCGCCTCGGCACCTTTGCTGACCCGCGCCAACGCCTGAGTCTCGGTCTCCGTGGTAAGCACGCCGAACCCGACCGCGATGCGATGGGCCAGCGCAACGTTGCCGAGGCCGCGCGCGGCCTCACCAGCGACGTATTCGAAGTGCGGTGTCTCGCCGCGAATCACGCATCCCAACGCCACAATCGCGTCGAACCGCTCGCTCGCGGCCGCCGCCTCGGCAAGCACGGGGAGCTCGAACGCACCGGGCACCCACGTGACTTCCACGTTCGCGTCCGCGATGCCGCCGCGGCGCAGCGCTTCGCGCGCGCCGTCGAGGAGCTTCGAAGTGATGTGCTCGTGAAAGCGACTCACAATGATCGCCACACGCCGCTGGCGGTTCGAGGTGCGCGCCGCGGAGGGTGCTCGGTGTGGCACGATCAGTGAGTGAGGAAGTGGCCGAGCTTGTCTCGCTTGACGTCGAGATAGGCCCGATTCTCATCCGACGGTGCCGGCACGATAGGCAGCCGCTCGACGATCTCGAGCCCGTAGCCTTCGAGGCCAACCAGCTTCATCGGATTGTTCGTCAGCACGCGGATCGCCGACAACCCGAGATCGAGCAGGATTTGCGCGCCGATGCCGTAGTTCCGCAGATCCGGCTTGAAGCCGAGCTTCTCGTTGGCGGTCACGGTGTCATGGCCCTGATCCTGCAGCTCGTACGCCTTGAGCTTGTTGAGGAGGCCGATGCCGCGGCCTTCCTGGTCCAGATACACGACCACTCCCGCCCCCGCCTCCGCGATCATCCGCATCGCGCTGTGCAGCTGCCAGCCGCAGTCGCAGCGCGCCGAGCCGAAGACGTCGCCGGTGAGACACTTGGAGTGCATCCGCACGAGCACCTGCTGCTTGCCCGCGACATCGCCGTACACCAGGGCGATGTGCTCCGCCTCGTCCACGTCGTTCCGATAACCGATGATCCGGAATTCGCCGAACGGCGTCGGGAGCCGCGCCTCGGCCACGCGATGGACCAGCCGCTCGTGCTTGAGCCGGTAGGCGACGAGCTGCGCAACCGTGATGAAGGTGAGACCATGCTGTTGGGCGAACCGCTCGAGATCGAGGCGGCGCGCCATCGAGCCGTCTGGATTGAGGATCTCGCAGATGACACCCGCGGGATACAGCCCGGCGAGCCGCGCGAGGTCGATGCTGGCTTCGGTCTGGCCGACGCGCTGCAGCACGCCGCCGCGACGCGCGCGCAACGGGAAGACGTGACCGGGCCGCCGCAAATCGCCCGGTACCGTCGAGGGATCGATCGCGACGCGAATCGTCGCGGCCCGGTCGGCAGCCGAAATCCCGGTCGTGACGCCGAACCGCGCGGCGGCATCGATGCTGATCGTAAACGCCGTTTCGTGCGATTCGTTGTTGTGCTCGGTCATCTGCGGCAGGCCGAGGGCCTGGCAACGCTCGGGCGTCAGCGGCATGCAGATGAGTCCGCGCGCGTGCGCCGCCATGAAGTTGATCATCTCGGGCGTCACCTTTTCGGCCGCGCCGATCAGATCCCCCTCGTTCTCGCGCCGCTCGTCATCGGCCACGATGACGAGCTTGCCGGCCCGAATATCCGCGATCGCCTGTTCTACTGCGCTGAACGACATAGCTGCCTCACGTACTTTCCAAGAACGTCTGCCTCGACATGCACCCGATCACCGCTGGCGAGCTTCCCGAGCGTTGTGTGCTCGCGCGTGAACGGCACGAGCGACACCTGCACGATACTGTCCTCTGCCAGCGCGTTCACGGTAAGGCTCACGCCATCGACCGTGACTGCACCATGGAGCACCGTCGTCTCTGCGACTTCGGGCGGGACGCGAATATCCACGAGCATCGCGTCATCGACTTCGGCGACCCCTTCCACCGTGCCCACCCCATCGACATGGCCCTGCACGAAATGCCCACCGAACCGGTCGCTCGCGCGTAGCGCGCGTTCCAGGTTGACGCTCCGCCCTTTTTTCCATTCGCCGATCAATGTTCGGCCGACCGTCGTCTGGACTGCATGCACCGAGAAGCCGCCCTTCAGAACCTTCTCCACGGTCAAGCAGGCACCGTTGACCGCTATACTCTCGCCCTTCTTCACGCCCTTGTACGACGCCTTGATACGCAGTTCCACGCCGTTGTTCAGCGTCACCGCGTCCAATCGTCCAACCGAATCTACGATTCCGGTAAACATAGCCGTCGATCCAAGACCAATAATGTATCAGAGCCCAACGGACGCCGCTCCACGACCACCCACCGCGGAGCCTCGGCCAGCGGAAATGCCGGAACGCCTGGAAAAGCGGGCACCGCACCCTCGCCGAGCCAGACCGGCGACTGCACCCAGTACAAACGGTCCACCAGACCTTCGGCGAGCAGCTTCGTGCCCAGCGCTCCCCCGCCCTCACATAACAACGACTGGATCCCGGCGAGGCGAAGCTGGGCGAAGGCTTGCGCCAACGCTTCGGGACGGAAGACGCGCACGCCGTTGCTCTCGAGCACCGATACGTTCGCCGCCGGCGCTTCGGGCGACGCGACGACCCAGGTCGGCACTTCACGCGCCGTTTTCACCAGCGACACGCCGAGGTTGAGCATGGCGCGCCGGTCAAAGACGATCCGGATGGGCGGTTTGCGCGGCGTGAGCCCACCGCGCGCCGTCAGCTGCGGGTTGTCGGTCAACGCCGTCGTGCCGCCGACCGCGATCGCGTCGAACCCCGCCCGCAGCCAATGGACGTGGTCGCGCGCCTCGGGGCCGGAGATCCACTGCGAGCGGCCGCCCGCGTCCGCGATCCGGCCGTCGATGGAGGTCGCGAGCTTGAGCGCGACGAACGGACGATCGGTCTGTTGCCTGGTAAAGAGGAACGGCGCGTTGAGCGCGGCGGCCTCTTCCGCGAGCAGGCCGATCTGCGTCTCGATACCGGCGCGCTTCAGCACTTCGACGCCGCCCCGCGCCTCGGGATCGGGATCGCGCACCGCTGCAACGACGCGCCGGATGCCGGCCGCACGGATCGCATCGGTGCACGGCGGCGTCTTGCCGTGATGCGCGCACGGCTCGAGGGTCACCACGAGTGTCGCCCCGCGGGCCTTGTCACCCGCGGCGTGCAGCGCCGCGAGCTCCGCGTGCGGACCGCCAAACTCCGCATGCCATCCTTCGGCGACCGTTTCATCGCCGCGCAGCACCACGGCGCCGACCATGGGATTGGGGGACACGCGACCCCATCCGCGCCACGCGAGCTCGAGCGCGCGGCGCATCGCCGCCAGCTCCCGCTCGCTATCTCTCTTCAAACCGCACCACAGGCTTGCTGCCCGCGCGGACCTCTCCGATGAGCCACGCCTGCACCTGCGCGCGGTCGGCCGCGCGTACGGCGGTCTCGACGTCGTCGCGCGCCACCACCGCGATCATCCCGACTCCCAGATTGAACACACGCCGCATCTCCTCGCGTCCGACCTGGCCGGCGCGCATCAACACGCGGAACAGGGGCGGCCAGGGCCAGCTCCCCGCGTCCACGACCGCCTCGACGCCGGGCGGCAGCACGCGCACGAGGTTGCCGGCAATCCCACCGCCGGTGACGTGCGCGAGCGCGTGCACGTCGCCCAGCAGCGGCCGCAGGGCCGCCGCGTAGCTGCGATGCACGGCAAGGAGGACCTGCCCCACCGATCGTTCCGTCTCGGGGAACCGATCGTCGATGCCGAGCTTCATCCCGTCGAACACGATCCTGCGGGCCAGCGTGTAGCCGTTGGTGTGCAACCCGGTCGACGCGTAGCCGATGAGCTGGTCGCCGGCCGTCACGCGATCGCCGTGCAGCGCCTTGTCCTCCTCGACGACGCCGACGATCGAGCCCGCCAGGTCGTAGTGACCCGGCTGATACAGATCGGGCATCTGCGCCGTCTCACCGCCCGCCAGCGTCATGTCGTGCGCGCGGCAGCCGCGCGCCACGCCGCTGACGATCTGCGCGGCGATCTCCGGGACGAGATTCCCGGTCGCGATGTAGTCGAGAAAGGCGAGCGGCGCAGCGCCGTGGACCAGGATGTCGTTGACCGAGTGATTGACGAGATCTTCGCCGACGGTGTCGTGAATCCCCGCCGCGACGGCCACGAGCACCTTGGATCCCACGCCGTCGGTGGACATCACGAGGACGGGCTTCTTGTAGCCGTCCGGGACGCGCACCATGCCGCCGAACCCGCCGACGGCGCCGCGCGCCAGGGGCGTGCGTGTCGCGCGCACCAGCTCGGCGATGCGGCGCTGCGCCTCCTCGGCGGTGTCGAGCTTCACGCCAACGGAGGCGTACCGGTCGGCCTTCGTCACTCTTCGCCGTCCAACGCGAAGTGCACGAGATCGCGGAACGCCTTCACGCGGGCGCGCACTTCCGGCAGCGTGACGCGCTCGAGTCGCTGGACACCGAACGCTTCCACGGCCAGCGATCCCATCGCCGACCCATAGACCATCGCGCGGCGCAGGTTGGGAAACCCGAGATCGCCGGTCCTGGCGACGTGCGCCATGAACCCACCGGCGAACGCGTCGCCGGCACCGGTCGGGTCGAAGACTTCCTGCAACGGATACGCCGGCGCCTTGAACGTCGTCTCTGGATCCACGAGCAGCGCGCCGTGCTCGCCCTGCTTGATCACCACCATCTTCGGCCCGCGGCCCAGGATCCAGTGCGCCGCGCGATAGACGTTCCAGTCGCCGGAGAGCTCACGCGCCTCGGAGTCGTTCACCATCAGGATGTCGATGTGCCGCAAAAGCTGGAGCAGCAGATCCTTCTTTCCCTGAATCCAGTAGTTCATCGTGTCGCAGGCGACCAGTTTCGGCTGCTTCACCTGATCGAGGACGTTGAGCTGGAGCTCCGGGTCGATGTTGCCGAGGAAGACGTACTTGGCGTCGCGGAATTTCTCGGGGATACGGGGCTGAAAGTTGGCGAAGACGCCGAGGCGGGTCTCGAGCGTTTCGCGGCTGTTCAGATCGTAGGAGTACCGGGCCTTCCAGCGGAACGACTCGCCCTGTTGCCGCTCCACGCCCGCCAGGTCCACGCCGCGCGCCGCCAGTTTTTGGAGATGCGCTTCGGGAAAGTCGCTGCCGACGACGCCGACGACCTGCACCGGATGCAGCACCGCACCCGCCATCGCAAAGAAGACCGCCGCCCCGCCGAGCGCGTCGGCGGTCTCGCCGAAGGGCGTGACGACGGAATCCAAAGCGATCGAGCCGACGACGAGCAATCCCACGCTTACATCCGTTCCGGGGCGCTGATCCCCAAGAGTGAAAGACCGTTGGCCAGCACCTGTTTGGCGGCGCGCGCGAGGACGAGCCGCGCCGCTTCTTCCGGCTCGCCCAACACGCGGTACTTGTGATACCACGCGTGCGCCAACCGGGCCAGTCCCTCGAGATATCCCGTGATGCGGTGGGGTTCGTAGGCCGCGGCCGCGCGCCGCACAACGTCGGGAAACTCCGCCAGCTCTTTCACCAGCTCGATTTCTTCCGGTTGGGTGAGAACGGACAGGTCGATCCCATCCACCCGCACGCCGCTCGGCTCCCGCCCGGCCACACGAAAGATCCCGGACATACGCGCATGGGCCATCTGCACGTAGAAGACCGGGTTCTCTTCCGTCTGGCTCTTCGCGAGATTGACGTCGAACACGAACTGGGAATCGCCGCGCTTCATCAGGAAGAAATATCGCGCGGCGTCCACGCCGGTTTCCTCGAACAGATCGCGCAGCGACACGAATTCACCGCTGCGTTTAGAGAAGCGCACCTCTTCCCCGTCCCGCATCACGCGCACGAGCTGCACGATCTCGACGTGAAAGAAGTCGTCGGGGTAGCCGAGCGCCTGTAGCGCCGCACGCATGCGCGGAATGTAGCCGTGGTGATCTGCGCCCCAGACGTCGATTGCTTTCACAAAACCACGCTCATGCTTGTCGCGATGGTACGCGATGTCGGGCACGAGATAGGTAAAGGTGCCGTCGCTCTTCTTGAGTACGCGATCCTTGTCGTCACCAAGGGCGGTCGTGCGCAGCCAGAGCGCCCCGTCCGCCTCGAACGTGTGCCCCTTGGCCGCCAACTCGGCGAGCGTGGCATCGATCAGACGTCGCTCGTAGATCGACGACTCGCGGGAGACGACGTCGAACCGAACACCCAGCTGGCGCAAATCCTCATCCTGCTCAGCGCGTTGCGCGCTCACACCGATCTCCCGGCTGCGGCGCACCCCTTCGTCCTCGGGAAGGTCGGCGAAGCGCTTCCCTTCCTGCTTCAGCGTCGCGGCGGCCAGCTCGTTCAGGTATTCGCCGTGATAGCCGCCTTCGGGGATCGCGCCCGGCCGTCCGACTTGCTGCTGCACCCGCGCCCAGAGTGAGCGGGCCATCTTGTCGATCTGCGTCCCCGCATCGTTGACGTAGAACTCGCGCGTCACCGACCAGCCGGTCCACTCGAGCAGCGCCGCGATGCCGTCGCCGAGCGCGGCACCTCGTCCATGACCGACGTGCAATGGACCGGTCGGGTTGGCGGAGACGAACTCGACATTGACCTTCGCCTTCCGGCCGACATCACTCTTTCCATAGTCTTTGCCCGCGGCGATGATCGAGGGCAGCACGCCGACGACCTGCTCTCCGGCCAGGAAGAAATTGATGAATCCGGGCCCCGCGATCTCGGTTTTCCGAACGAGCCCCGGTGGTAGCTCGACCGCCGCAACGAGACGCTCGGCGATGCCGCGCGGTTTCTGCCCCAACGTCTTGGCCAGGGTCAGCGCGAGGTTGGTCGCGAGATCGCCGTGGCTCTGATCGCGCGGACGCTCGAGCGCGACCTCGACATCGGGCGCACCCAATCGTGACGCCGCTTGGGCCAGCGCCGTACGGATCGTCTCGAGTGCCGTCACTTGTCGGAGCTAGAGTCTTTCTTGGGCGGCTTCGCGTCGGGCTTCGGGGTCTGCTCGGCCTTCTCCGCCGTATTGTCGGCCTTTTCCGACGTTCCAGCCGGTCGTTTGTAGTCGGTCGCGTAGAACCCGGAGCCCTTGAAATGCACGCCGGCGCCGCCCGAGATCAGCCGCTCCGCGCTCTTGCCGCATACCGGGCATTTCGCGTAGCGCTTACTCGTGATGCGGGGAAACGTCTTTTCAAACAGGTGCCCGTTTGGGCACTTGTACTCGTAGGTCGGCATCGGCGAACAACTTAATCAGTCTTCTGCTTGCGCACGAATTGGAGGGCGCCCGAGGGGCACCGCATGACTTGTGCGGCCACGACATCCGGCGGCTGCAGCTCCGGCCGGATCCACCGCTTGCGCTTGATATCGAAGACGTCCGGCAATCCCATCAAGCACACCCCCGAGTGAATGCAGACGTCGGGATCGAATGTGACGATGATCTCGTCGGCTTCGTACATCTGTCGCTTCTTCATGCTGGAATCTTGCTTCCCTTGACGGTCCGCGCACCAGGGGCACTCAGTCTAGCCGCTTCCTCCGGCTCTTTACCATCAGCGCGATCCACTGATCGGGCGAGTAGCTCGCGATGACGTCGCCGATGGCCTCGAGCTCGAGGTCCTCGGCCCGGGTGAAGTGCAGACAGGACTTGCCCATATCAAATCTCTTCCCGGCCTTTGCGAACGCCCGCTTCAGCGCGCCGAACTGTTTGGAATTCGCATACGCGCCCATCAGGTACAGCGTACAGAAGTTCTTGTGCGCCGCCAGGCTCACGTAGCAGAGCGGTCGGCCGTTGGGGGTCTTCGGAAAACGGCTGAGCGGCACTTCCCACGTGATCGCGCCCCAGTTCATCGCCTCCTGATAGCCCTGGGGCATGTACTGGTTGACCACGTCGCGCACGGCAGCGATCGCCGCGCGCCGGTCGGCCGGCAGGGACGCGAGATACTCGGCCGGCGTTTTCGCCGCGCTGCGCGCCATCCCTGGCTCAGTGCCGCTTGAAGTACTGGACGGCGCGCTCGTGCTGCTTGGCCGCAGCCATACTCGAGAATGTGCCGAGGTTCCGGCGCTTCCCGGTGCGCGGGTCAATCGTTCTGGAGTACAGGCGGTACTTCCCTGAAGGAAGCTTCCGAATCATGCCTGCTGCTTGGCGCGGTAGATCGAGACCAACCCACGAATAATGAAGAAAACACCGAGGGCATCGAACAGAATCGGGAGCGCGGTGAAGTCGCCGCGGAACACGGAGTCGCCCCGCACGAGTCCGATAGCGATGATGACCGCGCCCCAGAAGATGCTCTTCATGAACGGGTGTCCTGGTTCGAGGAGCTACCAATGTAGCAAATCCTCGCTAGCCCTGCGGTGGGGTCCGCGTGAGCCGCAGCTCGGCCCACGCGACCTCGCGGGCTTCGATCACCGCCCGGACCTGACGCTCGCGCGTCGTCAGCGGCGCGCCGCCGGTCTTCACCTCGAGAAACACCACACGCCGCACATCCCCGGCCGAGAGCCCATCGAACACGACGAGGTCGACCGGACTGCCGAGAAAGCGCGCGTCCTTGGGATTGAACCCGAATTCGGGGAGGTAGGGAACGAGCTGCTCGTGTACCTTGCCGGCGGTCACCGCCAGGCTGCGTTGCACCGCGTCTTCACGAATCGAGGCGCTGTAGCGGAGTCGCCAAATCAGGAAGTACAGCCACGCGATCACGATGCCGATCGCGATGCCCAGAACGAGACCACCGAAGTCGTGAACCATGCTAAACAGATGTAGGAACGAGCGCGTTGCGCAAGCTTACGAGTGGACGCCTTGCTCCCAGCGCTCCAGCCGCGGTTCGACTCGCGCCGCCAACTTGAATGTTCCGGCCAGCAGGAGAACAACGAGAAGGAGCACCGCCGCGAGCAGCTGCGGTCGCCAGCGCCTGATCGGCGGGGCAAACGCCGCGAGGCACAGCGTCGCCGCGAGCACGACGATGGCATCGAAGCTGGCGCGCTGCCAGTAGTCGCCGTTGAGATGCAACCACATGCCGAACTCGTCGAACGTGAGGCCGAGACCGATCCCGTAGATCACGGCGGCCGCGGGGGCCGCTGGACCGGAGCTGAATAGCAGGTACGCCCCGACGCCGGCGAGCAGGAAAATGCCGTAGTTCAGATGGTGCACGTGGGTATCGCGCACATGGAGATAGATGTTCGGCATGCGGTGCAACGTGATCAGAATGGTCACCAGGCGCGCCAGGACGAACGTGACGATCAGGCTCAGGAGGACGAGCCGGGCGAGGGGGCGGGTATGGGTGGGGAGCATGGGCTCCCTTCAAGACTCTGCGATGGCGTCCGGGGACACTAGACGGAGCAGAGCTCCACCGCCTGCTTCAACGACGTCAGCGGCTCCCGGGTCGGAACGAACTCGTGGGCGAGGTACCCCGAAAAGCCCGTGTCCGAGATGGCCCCAGCTATGGCGTGGTAATTCAGCTCCTGGGTGTCGTCCAGCTCGTGGCGGCCCGGCACGCCGCCCGTATGAAAGTGGCCAATGTGAGCCGCGTGCTGGCGGATCGTGCGAATGACGTCGCCTTCCATGATCTGCATGTGGTAGATGTCGTACAGCAGCTTCACGCGCGGCGAACCCACGGCCTCGATGATGTTGGCGCCGAACGCCGTGCGGTCGCCCTGGTAGTCCTTGTGATCGACCTTGCTGTTGAGCAGCTCGACGCAGATCGTTACTCCGTAGCGCTCGGCTGACGGCGCTATCCGCTTCAGTCCCGTCACACACGCCTCGGTGGCCTGCGCATCGCTCCGCCCCTGCCGGTTGCCGAACATCGCGATGAGGTTCGGCACGCCGTACTGCGCCGCCAGCGGCAGCGCCCGCTCCAGCTCCCCCACCAGCAGGTCGTGGTTTGCCGGATCGTTGAAGCCGCGGGGAATGAAGTCATCGCGGATCGCCGCATACCCCATGGAGCAGACCAAGCCATTCTGACGGACGATCGGCCAGTCGTCGGACGCGAGCAGGTCGATGCCGGCGAGGCCCATGGCTTTGCCGGCCTTGCATAGATCCGGCAGCGGAATGGAGCGGTAGCACCAGCGGGAGGCAGACTGTTTGAGACGCCCGATGGGCCGATGGGCGGATGGGCGGATGGGCTGTGCAGACAAGCCCATGAATCCCGCCGCCGCGACCGTCGAGACAATCGCCTCCCGCCGTGAGACCATCCGCCCCTCCGTCAGAATTCCAGGCCCTTCAGATAGCTATAGCTCGCCGCGATGTCCTGGAACGGCTGCGGCGGCTGATCGTGCTCGACGAAGAAGTGCTTGATCCCCGCCTGCTCCCGCTTCGCGAAGATGCGCTTCCAGTCGATCTTCCCCTGCCCCACGTCGACCATTTTGTGCTCGGGTGGGCCGGCGGAGTCTTTCACGTGCACCAGCGGAACGCGCCCCGGCCAGCGGGAGAAGTACGTCAGCGGATCCTGGCCCGCCTTGGTGATCCAGTACAAATCGATCTCGAGCTTCACCAGCTGGGGGTCGGTGCTCTGCAGCAGCAGATCGTAGGGGACCTGGCCGTCCAGCTTCGGGAACTCGAAATCGTGGTTGTGATAGGCGAACTGGAGCCCGGCATCGTGCGCCGCCTGCCCCGCGTGGTTGAAGACCTGCGCGAAGTTCTTCCAGTCATCAAGCGTCTTTCGGCGCTCGGCGGGAATCCACGGCATGACGATGTACTCGTGCCCGATCGTCTTGGCCCCGTCGAGCGCCGCCTTCCATTGGTCGTCGTTCTCGAACGCGATGTGCGTGGAGGGAGCCGAGAGTCCGTGTCGATCGAGGATGGCTTTGACGTCCGCAGGTGAGTGGTTGAAGTAGCCCGCGAACTCGACCTCTTTGTAGCCGATCTCGGCCACGTGCGCGAGCGTCCCTTCGAAATCCGCTTTCATTTGATCGCGCACTGTGTACAGCTGAATGCCGATCTTGTCTATGCGTGCCGGGTCCGCGGAGCGCGGGGCGCGGCAAAACACCGTCGTCGCCCCAATTGCCGCCATCGCCTGTACGAACTCACGTCGATTCACCCCGCGTGCCTCGCCGGTCATAGCTCTCTCCTTTTCATGGCGTCAACCGCGTACGCGGCAGCCCGCGCCGTGAGCGCCATGTAGGTAATCGATGGATTCTGACACGCCGTCGACGCCATGCAGGCGCCGTCGGTGACGAACAGATTCGGCACATCGTGACACTGATTGTGCGCATTCAGGACTGAGGTCTTGGGATCCTTGCCCATCCGCGCCGTGCCCATCTCGTGAATGACCAGGCCTGGCGGGTTGTCACTCGTGTACGGCTGGATCTCGTGCGCCCCCGCTTCGGCCAGCATCTCCGCGGCGCTGATGGACATGTCGTGGACCAGCGCCTTCTCATTCTCACCGTAAGCGCAGCTGATCCGGGCAACCGGAATACCCCAGGCATCGACCTTGGTCTTGTCCAGCTCGACGAAGTTTTCTTCCTTCGGTAGCATTTCGCCGAAGCCGTACAACGAGAAACCCCAGGGGCCCGGCTTGCGGAGCGATTTCTTGAACTCGGCGCCAAAGCCGGCCTGCTCGTTGCCTCGGCCCCAGTCGGCGCGGCCGCCGCCGCCCTGAAAGCCGTACCCGCGCAGGAACGAAGACTTCCCCTTCCCGATGTTGCGGAAGCGCGGCACGTAGATGCCGTTGGGCCGGTTGCCGATCGTGTCGCGGTCCGCGGGACCGTCCATCCGGCCGCTCGCGCCGCCACCCATGATGTGATCCATCAGGTTCTTGCCGACCTGGCCGCTCGAGTTGGCGATCCCGGAGAGCAGCAGAATCCGCGCCGACTCGATCGTCGAGGCGCACAGGAAAACGATCCGCGCCTTGAACTCGATCGCGTGCTTCGTCTGGCCGTCGATCACCCGCACACCGGTCGCCCGGCCCGTCTTGCGGTCGTACGTAATGCTGTGCACAACGCTGTACGGACGGAGCGTAAGCCGGCCTGTCGCCTGCGCGGCGGGCAGCGTCGCGTTGACACTCGAGAAGTACGAGCGCGTGATGCAGCCCCGGTGGCAGGGCCCGCAGTAATGGCACGCGGCGCGGCCGTTGTGCGCCTCGGTCAGCACGGCGCAGCGGCCGATCGTGACCATCCGTTCGCCGGGCCACGCGCGGCCGACCGCGTCGCGGACCGATTGCTCGACGCAGTTGAGCGCCATCGGCTTGAGGAATTTGCCGTCGGGAAGCTGTGGCAGCCCTTCCGCCTGGCCGCTGATGCCGACGAACGTCTCGACGTGGTCGTACCACGGCGCGATGTCGGCATAGCGGATCGGCCAGTCGACACCGATCCCTTCACGCGCATTCGCCTCGAAATCGAGATCGCTCCAGCGATAGACCTGCCGGCCCCACATGATCGAGCGTCCGCCGACTTGACGGCCGCGGATCCAGGAGAAGGGCTTGTCGGCAGGCGTCGTGTACGGATTGTCGAGGTCGTTCACGAAAAACTTGTAGGCCATCTCGTCGCACGCGTAGCACTGCTGCTGGATCGGCTGTTCCCGGGACAGGCGCTTGCGGTCGCCCATGCCGCGGAACTTCATCTCCCACATCGGCACGTGCTCGACGTAGTCCTGCTCGGGAACGATCGGCCGGCCCGCCTCGAGCACGAGCGTCTGCTGGCCGCGCTCGGTCAGCTCCTTCGCCGCCCACCCGCCCGATATCCCGGACCCGATCACGATCGCGTCGTAGGTTTTCATTGGTCGAGAGGATAGCAGGGTTCGTAGCGGCCCGGCACGACGCGGTAGTGCAGCTCGGAGGTCGCGCCGACTTCAGACGTGTAGTAGCCGGTCAGCGTCAGCCATTTCATGGCCTGGAAGAAGTTTTTGGAGGTATCGCTCTTGGTGTCGCGCAGGCGCGCCAGCTCGTAGTCCAGATCCTCGAGGATCTCTCCCTGCTGCGCGGGCGTCCCCGAGATGAAATCCTTCCCGAACGCCGTGCGGCTCCGCTCATCCACGTTCGCAAGCCCCGCGGTGAACATCTGGCGCTGATCGTCGTCGCCCCAATCAGCGAGCATGACGTCGATGAACGCCGGCACCCCCGCCTCGCGCGCACCCGGCGTATCGGTCTTGGGGATGATCAATTCGGCGATGGTGGCGACAGTTTCATTCTGGTGGGGGTTCAGCGTTCGCAGCGTTCCAACACGCACTCGCTGATGAACGGTGCGGCCGATCGCGAGCAGCCGATCGGGGAGCGCAGCCGCCCCGGCGAGCAGGAGCAGCACTTCACGCCGGTTCATTGAAGCGATTCCTCGTGAAGAGAAGGGTCTAACTTGGCACGCATTCGGCCCGCTGGCCATGTGGCCGGGCCGTTAGGGCACCCATTTCCGGCTGGAACGTGTGTCTACCGCCGCTGCTGCGCGAACAGCCAGTTCCTGAACTCGTCAGATGCGTACGCGGCATCCCAGGAGTTGTGATTCAGCCCCAGCAATTCCGTGTAGTGGACGGCGGCGCCCGCCGCCTTCAGCGCCGCCGCGGGCTCGCGCGAGCCATTCACATTGACGACCTGGTCCACCTCGCCGTGGAAGATCCAGATCGGCACTTTGCCGAGGCGCTGCACGAGCATCGGCATGACTTGGGCGCTGTCACCCGGGACCACGGGCACCGAACCCCGGAACTGTGGGAACTCCCGGACCCAGCCACAGATCGGGACCACCGCCGCAAAGAGCTCCGGATGCCGGTAGGCGACGTACCACGTGCCGTGACCGCCCATCGACAGGCCGGTGAGATAGACGCGATTCGCATCGACATGGAATTCCCGCATGGTCTGCTGCAGCGCGGCGACGGCCATGTCGGCCGGCGTTCCCACCCACTGGGAATCCCGCGGGACCTGCGGGAACACGACGATCGCCGGATAGCGCGACGGATTCTGACGGATCGCGGGAGCCAAGCCGACGTTGGTCTGGAGGAGACCGTCATCGCCCCGCTCACCGGCGCCATGCAGAAAGAGAATCGCCGGCCAGCTCGGTTTCGCGGCGTAATCGGCCGGCACGTAGACCTGATAGTGATACGATTTTCCACTGACGGTGATGTTGCGGTCGAGAAACCCTGTCTGCACCTGTTGCAGCGAAGCGGTAATCCCGAGCAGCAGGACAAGCATTGGTAAGCCCCCCCGTGATCAGGAAACTCGGTGACGGCCCATCTGCCCATCCCCCCATCCGCCCATCGCTTACCAGGGCGGCGGCGTGCCAGGCCGGTCCGCAGTGCTCCCACGACGGCGATCCATGGCCGCCAACAGCTTGTCGACGACCCACACCAGCAGCTCATAGACGGCGAAAGCCGCGACGACCATGAACACGCCGGCAATGATCGCGGCCCACAGCGGGCTGCCGCTTCCCATCAACTTGTTCTTGTACTCGTCGAAATTGGCGACGTACTCCTTCATGGTGAGTGCGCGGCCGCGCGCGGCATCGCTGGCCATACTCTCGCCGATCCCGTAGCCCGTCGCGAGGCCCAGCAGAACCGCGACGATGATCCGGGCAACGAGCTTCCGGGTACGGTGCCCGTCAGACATCGGTGGCGCCGGGTTCAATAACCGTAGCCCTCCACTCCTGCTGCTCGCCAGTCGGCAGTATAGAAAACGGACACGGCCGTCCCTCCTCCGGATGCACGCGCGGAGCGTGCGTGACAGGCGTACGCAATCGGTGAACCCAGATATGTGAACCCCAACGCCGCGATCGCATCACAGCCGGCGAATGTCCATTGCCGGCCCTCCGCTGTCAGTGCGCGATACCAATCGGTCAAATCGGTGCTGAGGAATCGGCGGAATCGCGGGGTGATAGCAGCGCTGTCCGGCCTGACCACGATTGCACGCAGCAACGCTGGGATAGCCAGGGGCGGCTGCTTCCCACTCGCTGACGTCACGAGGTGAGGTGCCTGTAACGCCGGCCCGAGCAGTCCGGCGATACCGTATGCGATCGCGCCGACCTGGGCCTCCGCAAGATTGGCCAGCACGATGACCGTGAGACCGGACTGCGGATAGCGCGCGATGACGGTTTTGAATCCCTGCCAGCTTCCGGTATGCGAGATGCGTCGCTGGCCTCGCTGCGGAAGCAGGTACCATCCGAAGCCATAGGGATAGGTC
The DNA here is from genome assembly GCA_041499375.1 of Gemmatimonadota bacterium. Classification (GTDB taxonomy): domain Bacteria; phylum Gemmatimonadota; class Gemmatimonadetes; order Gemmatimonadales; family GWC2-71-9; genus 20CM-2-65-7. The sequence goes on along the minus strand of JBGQKD010000003.1, from coordinate 28,556 downwards.
GCGCCGTCTCCCAGTCGGACCGGCGTCCACGCCGTGTCGAGCGCTGCGGCACTCGGCACTCGGGCGTGATTCAGCGCGATCGCCCAGCGCGTCAAATCGCGCACCGTGAAGTAGAGCGCCCCGTCGGCGGTCGTGTTCAGCGTCGGCGCGACCCATTCCTGATTCTTCAGCGCGCCGTTCTCCAGGCGGTAGCCGGCCGCCCGATTGGGAACGATGTCGGCTTCCGAGATGACGCGGGAATCGTTCATCCCCAGCGGGCCGAACACCGAGTCGCGCAGCAGATCGCCGTAGAAGCGACCGGTGACACGATGGATGAGGGCGCCGAGCAACAGATACCCCGTGTTGCTGTAGCTCCAGCGCTCGCCGGGCCGGAAGTCGAGGGGCCGCGCCGCGGCGAACTTCACGAGCTCGTCTTCCGTGTAGTCCTTGCGATAGTTGAACGTGGAATCGGTGTACTCGGCGACGCCGGATGTGTGGGTCAGGAGGTTGCGCACGGTGATCGCGCCCCACACCCCTGCCCCCTCGGGAAACCAGCGCACGATCGAGTCATCGAGACGAAGCCGGCGATTATCCACCAACATTTCGATGAGCGCCGCCGTGAACTGTTTGCCCATCGATCCCGACTGATACACCGTGCTGTCGGACGCGGGGACGTGCAGCTCGACGTTCGCGAAGCCAAAGCCGCGCGACAACACCACGCGATCGCCGCTGAGCACGGCCACCGAGAGCCCCGGGATGTGCTGACGCTCGACCTCCGACTGGATGTACCGATTGATGGCCGCCGTGTCCGTCTGCACGGCGAGGAGCAAGGACAGCAGTACGTTCGCGGTCACCGCGCGGCGTCGTGCACGCCCCACACCGACCGGAGCACGTCGCTGATTTCGCCGAGTGTCGCTCTGGCGCGGACCGCGTCGAGAATCGGCTCCATGAGCGGCGCGCTCGGCTGGCGGGCGGCGTCATCCAGAGCGGCCAGCGTCTGTTTGACTTTTTTCGGCGCTCGCTGCTCCCGGAGGGCCTTGAGACGCTGTTTCTGTGCGTCCGCCAGCTTGGAGTAGTCGGGCGCGGGAATCGGCGGGATCGGCTCGGCGGTGACGTACTCGTTCACTCCGACCACCACCTGCTTGCCCGCCTCGATGTCGCGCTGCTGTTCGTACGCACTACGCGCGATCGCTTCCTGGAAAAACCCGCGCTCGATCGCCTTTACAGCACCTCCACCAACCTCCACCTCCTCCACCAACTGCCTGGCGGCAGCCTCGAGCTTATCCGTCAGGGCCTCCACATACCAGCTGCCGCCGAGCGGATCGACGACGTCCGGGACGCCGGTCTCGTGGGCGAGCAACTGCTGGGTTCTGAGCGCGAGCGTCGCGCTGCGCTCGGTGGGAAGCGCCAGCGCTTCATCATACGAATTCGTGTGGAGCGACTGCGTGCCGCCCAGCACGGCGGCCATCGCCTGAATCGCCACGCGCACGACGTTGTTGAGCGGCTGCTGCGCCGTGAGCGTCGCACCACCCGTCTGGGTGTGAAAGCGCAGCCGGGCAGCGGCGTCCGAGGCGTTGAACTTCTCCTTCATGAGCCGATACCAGAGCCGACGCGCCGCACGGAACTTGGCGATCTCCTCGAACAGGTCGGTGTACGCGGCAAAGAAGAAGGAGAGCCGCGGGGCGAAGTCATCGACCGCGAGCCCGGCCGACTGCGCGCGCCGCACATATTCGAGGCCATTGGCGAAGGTAAAGCCCAGCTCTTGCACCGCCGTCGCTCCCGCCTCGCGCATGTGGTAGCCCGAGATCGAAATCGGGTTGAAGCTCATCTTGGCGCGCGACGTGAAACGAAAGATGTCGGCGACGAGCCGCAGCGACGGCTCGGGCGGATAGATGTACGTGCCGCGCGCGATGTATTCCTTGAGGATGTCGTTCTGGAGCGTGCCCTGGAGCTTGGTGAGCGGCACGCCGCCCCCCTGCTCCTCGCCGACCATGACGTACATCGCCAGCAAGATCGCGGCGGTGGCGTTGATCGTCATGGACGTGGACACGCGATCGAGCGGAATGCCCTGAAACAACCGCGCGAGATCGTCCACGCTGTCGATCGCCACACCGGCTCGCCCCACTTCCCCCTCGGCGATCCGATGGTCGGAGTCGTAGCCCATCTGTGTAGGCAGATCGAACGCGACCGACAGACCCGTCTGTCCGGCCTCCAGCAGATGGCGAAAGCGCGCGTTCGTCTCTTCGGCGGTGCCGAAGCCGGCGTACTGGCGCATCGTCCACAGCTTCCCGCGATACATCGTGGGGTAGATGCCACGCGTAAACGGCGGCTCGCCGGGCAGCTCCAGCCGGTCGGGGGGGGTCACTGCGCGGCGAGCACCGATCGCGCGAATGCGACGTCGCGCTTGGAGCCGATGATCAACGGTGTGCGCTGGTGCAGCTCCGAGGGTTTGATGTCCAGGATGTCGCGCGCTCCATCGATCGCCGCACCGCCTGCCTGCTCGACGACGAACGCGAGCGGCGCGGCCTCGTACAGCAAACGCAGCTTGCCGTGCGGCGAGATCGTATCGGCCGGATAGAGAAAGACGCCGCCCGACATCAGGTTGCGATGAATGTCCGCGACGAGCGAGCCGATGTAGCGCGCGTTCTTCGCTTCCACTCGACCCCCGTCTCCATTCTTGAACGCGCCCACCACGCGCTGGATGCCCGGCGCCCATTTGTTCCAGTGACTCTCGTTGACGCTGTAATACGTGCCGACGTCGGGCGAGCGGATGTCGGGGTGCGAGAGGAGAAACTCACCGATGGTGGGATCGAGCGTGAAACCGTGCACGCCCTGCCCTGTCGTGTACACGAGCATCGTGCTCGAGCCGTACAAGATGTAGCCGGCGGCGATCTGCGCCCGACCTTTCTGGAGACAGTCGGCGAGCGAGCCCGGACCCTTCTTGGTGGCGGTGCGCCGATGAATGGAGAAGATCGTGCCGATCGAGACGTTGACGCCGATGTTGGTCGAGCCGTCGAGCGGATCGTACAAGAGCACGTACTTGCCGCCGCGCCGGTCCTCGCGAACCTGGATCGGTATGGGCTGTTCGTCCTCCTCCGACGCCACGACACAGACCCGGCCCGTGTGCTCGACGCTGTGCCGCACGGTCTCGTTGGCGAATAGATCGAGCTTCTGTTGCACCTCGCCCTGAACGTTGATCGCACCGGATTCGCCGAGGATATCGGTGAGCCCGGCGCGCCGCACCTGGCGCGAGATGATCTTCGCGGCGAGGCACAGATCATAGAGCAGGTTCGACAGCTCCCCCGTCGCTTCGGGATGGAGCCGTTCCTGCTCCATGATGAACCGCTCAATCGTGATAACCGACGTCGGTGATTGCGAACGTGCCATGACTCGAGACCGTGAAGGTGATCGTGCCCCGCTGATCGGTACGGAGCACGGTGACGCCATGTCGTCGCAGCCGCGCGAGCGCTTCGGGCGCGGGATGACCGTAACGATTCCTCGCGCCCACGCTGATGACGGCCTCGACCGGCTGCAGCTCGTCGAGCCAGCGGTCCGAGGTCGCGCCACGGGACCCGTGGTGCCCGACCTTCAGCAGTGTCACACGCCCCACGTGCCCAGCGAGATGCGTCTCGGTCGGCACTCCCGCATCGCCCGCGAACAGCAGTCGGGTGGTGCCGTACGTCACGAGGAGCACGACCGATTCCTCGTTGATGTCCGTTTGACTGACCGCCCACGCCGAGTCCGGGCTCAGCACCTCGAGCGTGACCCCGTCCAACTCCAACCGATCGCCCCGGCGCGCCGGGCGCCACTCTGCCCCATCACTCTCGACGGCGCTGAGAAACCCAAGGTAGCCGGCATCGGGCACTGGCTGCCCGGGCTCGAGCACAAAAGCCGGATCGAACGCGTCCAGCACGGCCGGCAAGCCGCCGAAATGATCGAGATGGGCATGCGTCGCCACGATCGCCGCCAGCTGGGTGGCACCATGACTCCGCAAGAACGGCACCACGACGCGGCGGCCGGCATCTCCCTGCGGTCCCCGAGGCCCGCCGTCGATCAGCAGCCACCGTCCCGCCGGACTGCGCAACGCGATCGCGTCACCCTGGCCGACGTCAAGGAAACTTACGGTCAGGCAATGACAGTCTGAAAGGCGTCTAAAGGCATGGAAAAGCGTGGTCCAAGAAAGGATCACGGCGACGAAGGCAATCCGTGCGGTCACGACCCACCGGCGGCGTGGGGAGTTCCAGAGCCACCAGGCGGTGACCAGGACACCAAGCCACAGCGCCGCGGCCCGAGGGCCCGCGATCATGATGAAATGGCCGCCGGGGAGCGCTGCGGCTGCCTTCGCCACCACGTCGAGCAACGCCAGACACAATCCGGCCCCGGCTGCGATCCAGCTCGATGCGAGCAGCAGGGCGACCATCAGGCCCGGAACCGCGAGGCCGGCGAGCGGGATGGCAGCGAGGTTCGCGATGACGCCGATCGGGGCGACCGTGCCGAACGTGTAGGCGGTGATCGGCGCGGTGAACAGCGTCGCCGCGGCGGCAGGCGCGACTGCGCGCACGGCTTTGGGGAGGCGCTCGGTCGCCCGCCCCGCCCAGATCACCGCCGCGACCGCAGCCACCGAGAGCCACGCGCCGACGGACTGCACCGCCCACGGATCGCCGAGCATCACGCAGAGGGCGGCGAGCGCGACGAGTCCGCGCGGTGCGACGATCCGCTGCCGCAGCTTCGCGATGTCGAGCACCAGGAGCATTGCCGCGGAGCGCGCCGCGGGCGCGGGAAAACCGAGCAGCCAGACGTACGCCAGCATGACGCTGGTGCCGGCCACGAAGCGCGCCCGCGGCCCGAGCCGCAGCCGCAACAGCACGACGTTCAGCCACGCGGCGAAGAACCCGACGTGCAGTCCCGAAATCGAGAGCAGGTGCGCGAGTCCCGAGCGCGTGTAGCGCTCGCGCAGCTCGGCGTCGAGCTCGGCACGTCGCGCGATGACGAGGGCGTCCACGAGTGGCGCGCGGGTTCCGAACAACCGCCGGCTGCGCTCGGCGATTCGATCGCGCAGCGCGCCACGCCCGCGCGGAACGTTGTCGAGCTCGCGCACGCGCCGGGCGACCAGGATGCCGCGCTGGTCGCCGTCGAGAAATCGCCCCGCGACGACCCACGTGGTGCCGCCGTGCGCCGGATGCCCTTGCGGCCAGCGAATGGTGAGCGTGCCACGGCAAGATCCGCCCTGGACGCGCGCCTCGACGACACCGCCAGCACTCGGTGCCGGATCTGTCAGTCGGACTATCGCGGCGCGTGCATGTTGCCCCGCGCACGAGGCGCCCAGTTCCCGCGCCGCCGCGCTGCCCCACAACGCGCCCGCCACCAGCATGATCCCGAGCGCAGCAGCGAGCGGCGCCCTTCGCCACAGCACCGCAACGCCGACGAGGACCGGCAGTACGGCGTACGGCGCACTGCTCACGGCGGACGCATTCAACGCCGCGCATAGACCGGCGGCGAAGGCAATCGTGAGATACAGGATCGGCGGGCGCACCGCCGACCTACGCTAAAGCTGGGTGGGTTTTGCGCTGCAGCGCGGCGCGAGCGCGACCTTGTGGAAGCCCTCGATCAGCGCGACGTCGAGCTTGGCCTTCTCCCCATCGCTCCCGAGCGACAGCTCGGTAAGGATCTCGCCCTGGCGCGTCGAGACGTAGTGTGGGGACAGACGATTGAGCGCGAAGACGAGGACGTCGCTCCGGCAGGTGTCGCATCCGCAGAACTTGGGAAATGCGTCGCGCAGGCTCTTGTACTCCCGCTGCACGACTTCCAACGTGACGTTCGTTACTGCCATGCCTCACCCCCTGTCCCCCTCTCCACCATGTGGAGAGGGAGGACGTCGGGGACAGCGGTGAACGTCGAGCCAGTCGTTCCGGTGAATCGCACGCGCCGGTAGGTGCCGATCCACCCCACCGGCCCGTCGAGCAGCGCGATCTTGTTCGTGCGCGTACGCGCCTGCAGCAAGCCGCCGCGCTTCGCCGGCCCCTCGACCAGCACTTCGTGCGTCGTTCCGATGAGACCAACGTTCGTCTGCTTCGCGATGCTACGCACCAGCGCGATGAGCCTGCCGATCCGCTCGGTCTTGATCTCCTCCGCCACGTGATCTTTGATCCGCACCGCGGGCGTGCCTTCGCGGACTGAGTACTTGAACGTGTAGGCGTCGTCGAACCGGACCTGGTCCACCAGCGACAGGGTTTCCCGGAACTCATCCTCGGTCTCGCCCGGAAACCCCACGATGATGTCGGTCGAGAGAGAAAGGCCGGACACCGTGGCGCGCAGCGACGCCACCACGTCGAGGTAGCGATCGCGATCGTAGCGGCGCAGCATGCGCTTGAGCGTGCGCGAGCTGCCGCTTTGCACGGGGAGATGCACGTGCTCGCACACGGCGGGCGTCTCGGCCATGGCCGCGAGCACCCGCGGCGTGAAGTCGGTGGGATACGGCGACGTGAAGCGCACGCGGCGGATCCCGTCCACGGCCCCGACGGCGCGGAGCAGATCGGCGAAATCGTGCTCGCCGTCGTGATAGCTGTTGACGGTTTGACCAAGGAGCGTGACCTCGGTGGTACCTGCCCCCGTAAGCCGGGCGACCTCACCCACGACGTCGACCAACTTGCGGCTCCGCTCCGGCCCGCGCGTCATCGGAACGATGCAGAAGGTGCACCGATAATCGCAGCCGCGTTGCACCGTGACGAATGCCGAGATCGGATTGCCGCGGACGGGCGGAACGTCCTCGTAGTGCTCCCACCCCTTGAAGGCGACGTCGGCGGCGCGCTCGCCGGCACTGGCCCGCGCGATCAGCTCGGGCAGCCCGCGGTAGCCGTCGGGCCCGATGACGAGGTCGACCTGCGGGACACGCTCGAGCAGTTTCGGGCCGAGCCGCTGCGCCATGCATCCTACGACGCCCAGCACGGCACCGGGGCGCTTATAGCGCTTCAGCTCCCCCATGCGTCCCAGGACGCGCTGCTCCGCGTGATCGCGCACCGCGCAGGTATTCACGAGCAGCACGTCCGCCTCGGCGGGATCGTCCGTGCGCACATAGCCCTCACGTCCCAGGACCCCGAACATCAGCTCGGAATCCGAGACGTTCATCTGGCAGCCGTACGTCTCGATGTACACGCGGCGCATCGCTAGTTGACCGTCACCTCGAAGCGGGGACGTCCGTCCCACAGGTCCGTATCAAGATAGACGCTCAGATAATCCTCCGTCATCACCTCGATGTGACCCTTCCGGTGGCCCGTGACGACGCCATCAGCCGTCTGCCCTGTGCGGCACTGACGATGGGTCGCCGCCTTCGCCTCGCCCAACTCCCGCAGCTCACGCGCCCGTTCGCGAATCACCTCGGGCGGGAGTTGACTGGGGAGGCGGGCAGCCGCCGCGTCAGGACGAACGGAGAACGGAAAGACGTGCAAATAGGTGAAAGGCAATGCGTGTAAGAGCGTGAGTGATGCGTGGTGATCTGCGTCGGTCTCGCCTGGGAAGCCGGCAATCACGTCCGCGCCCAAACCAAAGACCGGCAACCGCTCCGCGAGCCACTCGATCCGCGCCCGGTACGATTCCGCCGTGTACCAATGCCGGCCCATGCGCTTCAGCACGCGATTGGACCCCGACTGCAGAGGCGCGTGGAGGTGCGCCGCCAGGTTGCGGGGCGCTTCGATGAGGAGCCGGGCGAGGCTATCGTCGACTTCGGTGGCTTCGACGCTGCCAAGGCGGAAGCGGACGTTGGGGACCGCGGTAATGAGGGCTTCGAGCAGCCCGCCGAGGTTTAGATGATCCCCGGGCTTGCGCCCGGGCTCAGCCGAGCCCGGATGCAGCGCTTGTCCATAGGTCCCAATGTGAACGCCAGTGAGCACGATCTCGGCGTGCTGCTGAGCGAGCCATCGCGCTTCCTCTATTAGCTCGGCCACGGACCGAGAGCGATTGTCGCCGCGCGCGAGCGTTGTCGCGCAGAACGTGCAGTGCTCGTCGCAACCGTCCTGAATCTTGAGCAAGGCCCGGGTTTTGGTACTACGGAGGGGCGCAGCATGCTGCGCCCCTCCATCATCGAACCCCGCCGCACGCAATACTGCCGCCGGATCCGCATTCGCCACGACCGCGCGCACCGACGGCAATGCCGCGATCACGCCGTCGTCGAGGGCCGCCGCGCAGCCCATCACGATGGTTTGCGCGTGGCCGCTGTTCGCCACATGACGGACCAGGCGACGCAGTTTGACTTCGCTCTCATTCGTGACGGTGCAGGAATTGATGACGGCGAGATCGGCGAGTGCGGGATCGTCCACGACCGTCGCACCGCTCGCGTCGAACGCCTGACGCACACGGTCGGTGTCGTACTGGTTGGCTTTGCATCCGAATGTGTGGAAGTAGACGTTCACGGCCGCACGGTCAGCCCCAGCAGAAACGTCCAGACGCGCTCGTTGAGTCCCGTACCACTGCGCTGCAGCCGCTCGAGGCCGATATCGAGGCGGCCGCGGCCGCCGGAGAACTGCCGGCCGAGTCCCGCGGAGTATCCGACCTCGGTCGGTGTCTTTCCGACCCCGAACGGAAGCTGCCCGCCCCGGAGGCCAAACCGGAACGGCGATGCCGGTGATCCGATCTCCGCGCCGACCGACCAGTTGAATGTGTCGTGCGCGTTGGCGATGGACTGGACGGCGCCCCAGTTGCGCCACGTCAGGCTCCCCGCGACGCTCGCCTGTGCCCCCGCGCGCCATTGCAGACCGGTGCCGTACGTCAACGGCAGATCGTTCTCGGCCACGGTGTGGCCGCCGACGTCCGCGCGCAGCCTGGAGTCGGTCCTGAACCACCCGGCAAGGCGGAGGTCGGACGTGACGTCGAACAACAAGCTGGCCGATCCGCCCGTTGCGCCATAGGCAACTTCGTCGCGCGCCGTCGACGTGCGGTAGTTGGCGGTGTCGGCGAAGGTGCGCGTGGCATTGACGCGCGTCGAGCCGGTGATACGATGCAGGCCCAGCCCTAGCGCCAGTCGCCTGTGCAGGCGGGCCGCGACCGCGATCCGCAGATCCGCGATGGCACCATCGCTCGTGATCGCATCGGTGATCGGCTGCTGCACGCCTCGCAGATCGATCGTGTCCTGGATGACGACGCCGAACGAGCGGTCGAGATACGTCGAGAAGCCGCCGCCAACGACGATGCGCCGGGTGACGGGTCCGGCGATCACCATCGCCGGAAAGCGCGTCCCATGCAGCGACGATTGCACGCCACTCGCATCGACCGAGCGCCACGACGCGCCGCTCGTGAAGCTGGCGCTCATGCGCCGCACGTCAGCAAGGACTGCGTCCGTGAGCGGCGAGAACGCGTCGAACGGCGCGAAGGCGCCACCGGTGGTACGCGCCCGCACGCTTTCCAACTTCCCTGGCGTTCCCAGCCCTCGAATACCGAACTGGGAGTCCTGGGCGGCCAGACGGCCTGACGGCCACACGGCCGCCACTGTCGCCAGCGTGAGTACTGCGAGGCGGAGAGTCATGGTTTCCCGAACCTGAATCGCTTCACGTAGGTCACGTGAAGACCAGGGCGAAATGCCGGCGCCCGGGAAGAATAGAACCGGATCTCGGTATATGACGTCGCCTCCGGCACCTGCCCGATGATGAACGCCGTCGCCATCGTCGTGTCGAGCGACCAGGCGCGTACGAGATTGGTGATCTCGATGTTCAGGGTATCCGAGGCCCCGATGTGGATGGCCGTGCTCCCATACAGCGTCGAGTTCGTGCCGAGCGGAGACTTCGCGCCCAGGTCCGCGAGGACAGGTCGCGCCAGGACTCTGAACGAATCGCTGGGCGCCCCCTGCACCGCGCTCACGGGAACAAGAATGAGCGTCGCCCGCACGACGTCGATGCTGTCGTGCAGGAACGCGGGCATCGCGACGCGCAGCAGCGCCCGCGCCGCGGGCGCGCCACCGACCGCCAGATTGCTGTCGAGCGCCGGCGACGGGGGATCGAACACAAAGCTGTCGAATAGGGGAGTCTGCGTTTGATTCCCGGAGACGACACTGTCGGGCTGCGTGCTCACCGTATCGGGAATCGTGTGGTGAAAGAATCGCTGCAGGAATGGAGGGCGCCCCGCCTCATTCGTACCGAGGGCGATGCTCGCGAGAGAATCGGCCGCCACCCGGACCCCAAACCCCAGCTGTCCGCTGTCCGCCTCGACCACCGGCGCTTGCAAGGTGTCCAGGTGAAAGTAGAGATCCAGGATCCGGCCACTATCACGGACCGCCAGGATATGTCCCCCGCCATCCCGGTACGTCGTATCGCCGTAGAATCTCCGCTCGAGGGAGTCCGCCTGGACCGTATCGATGAACGCCGGACTGGCCAGCAGGCCGCTGACGTTCACACTGTCGACCACCGGCCCGTTGAACGCGGCGTCGAGCGACGCGAACGTGGACGTGGAGTCTGCGGTGATGGGCACGTGATAAACCCTGATGCGCAGATTCGTCGCCAGGGTGTCGCGGCGCACGATCGACAATCGGAACCGTACGGAATCCGGGATGATCGGCGTCGTTGTGGTGTCCCCGGTTTTCACCGTCACGCGCGTGGCAGCCTTGGCCAACACAAAGAACGCCCGGCTGTCCACAATACCGGGCAGATCCGCGACCGACATCGCCTCGCCACCATCGCTCGGCACGTATCCGCGGAATGAGGAATCACGCTCGATGATCGTCGTGAAGATCGTATCGCGGATGTTGATCGAATCGGTCGGGCAGAAGTTGGGACACGAGCCCGGCGCGGTCACCTGCTCCGTGCAGGCCGCGGCCGCGAGTAGAAAGAGGAAAGCGAGTTGCCGCGTCACCGGTCCAGCGTCTCCTTCGTAAAGGCATCGGGCAACAGCGCGGCCAGCGTCCAGCGCTTCTCCGTGGCCGGCCCAACCGCCGTCACCTCCAGATCCAGCCCGAACTCCGCAAGCAGCTGCCGGCACGCGCCACACGGCGCGGCCGGCGGATCCACCTCGGTCGTGACGACGATACGCCTGAGTTTGCGCGCGCCGCCTACCACCGCCGCGCCGAGCGCCATCCGTTCCGCGCAGATGGTGAGCCCGTAGGACGCGCTTTCGACGTTGCAGCCGACATACACGGTGCCGTCGGCCGCTTCGATCGCGGCCCCCACGTGAAAGTTGCTGTACGGCGCCCATGCGTGCTGCATCGCCTCCCGCGCCTGTTGCACCAGGTCCTTCACGCCGAAACGTCCTCGAGAAACGACGTGCCCGCCGCGAGCGCCGGCAGGCCGAAGTATGCGCCTACTGTCTGCCCCATGTCCGCGAACGTCCGGCGCGTACCCAGCGGCACCGGATGCACCTTCGGCCCCAGCACGAGCAAGGGCACCACTTCGCGCGAATGATCGGTCGACGGCGTCGTCGGGTCGTTGCCGTGATCGGCGGTGAGCATCACCAGATCGTCCGGCTGCAGCCGCGCCAGCAGCCGCGGGATCCACGCGTCCAGCTCTTTGAGACCCTCGTGAAACCCCGGCACGTCATTGCGGTGCCCCCATGTCTGGTCGAATTCGATCACGTTCACGAAGATGAATCCCGTGTCGAGCGTCTCGAGCGCCCGCTCGATGCGCCGGTAGGCGTCTGCGTTCGTGGGCGTGTGCTCGCTGGTGATATTCCGGCCCGCGAACAGATCGTCCACCTTCCCGATGCCGATTCTCGTGACGCCGGCATCGGCCATGACATCGAGCAGCGTCGTACCGGTCGGCGCGGTCGAAAAATCCTTGCGATTGGGGGTCCGGCGGTAGTCCCCAATCGATCCCTCGAACGGCCGCGCGATCACGCGGCTGACCGCGTGCTCACCACTGAGCATCTCGCGCGCGACCGTGCACGCCTGATACAGCTCTGGTAGCGGCACCGTCTGCTCGTGCGCCGCCACCTGAAAGACCGAATCGGCGGACGTGTAGACGATCCATTGTCCGGTCCGCTGATGCTCCGCGCCGAGCTCGTCGATGATCGCGGTGCCCGACGCGGCTTTGTTACCCAGCCAACCGCGTCCGGTGCGCCGCGCGAACTCGTCCACCATTGGAACAGGAAACCCCCGCGGGTACGTTCGAAACGGCTTCTCCAGCAACACCCCGCAGATTTCCCAATGCCCCGTGGTACTGTCTTTCCCGGCCGATGCGGGGCGTGCTACCCCGTGTGCCGCCGTTGGGCTGACCCCGGGCGCAAACCCGGGGAGGACGGATCCTTCGCGACACTTTCCCAGTCCCAGCTTCTCGAGGTTGGGCAGCTTCAACCCGCCGACGGCGCGCGCGACGTTGCCGAGTGTGTCGGATCCGGCGTCCCCGTACGCGGCCGTATCCGGCGCGGGCCCGGTGCCAAGCCCATCCAGGACGATGATGGCGGCGCGGCCGGTGCCGGATCTCACAAGTTCACACGGGAACTCGCCGCAGACGCGCGCCCAGTCCCGTCAGGAATTCGTGCTGCACGTCACCACTCCAGTCCGCGATCTCTTTCAGAGTAATGCGCTGCTTCGCGTCTGCGCCCACGATGGTGGCAACATCGCCGACCTGCACTTCGAGCGTACCGGTTTCGACGAGCGCCATGTCCATCTGCACAAGCCCGACGATCGGGCAACGTTGACCGCGCAGCAGCACCCCGGCTCCGCCCCCCCCGGTCGCGAGCATCCGCCGCAGCCCGTCGGCATAGCCGCAGCGCAGCGTTGCGATCACCGTGTCCCGCTGCGCGGTCCAGCTCGCGTCGTAGCTCGCGGTGTCTCCTTTACGCATCCGCCGCACGCTCAGCACTCTGGCTCTCACGCTCACGACTGGTCGCGGCTGCGGCAGATCATCGGCCGCAGAGCCGCCGTACAAGAAGATCCCCGGCCGAACCAAGTCGAACGCGAACTGCGTGCCTCGCAGCGCCGCGGCGCTGTTCGCGACGTGCAGCAGCGCCGGCCGCCGCGGCAGCCGCGCCACTGCGCCGAGGAACCGTTCGAGCTGCAGCTCCGCCGTGCCGTCCCGTCGCTCGGCGGAGTGGAAGTGCGTGTAGCACCCCTCGAGCGACGGCGTGTCCACCGCTGCCCCCAGCTCCTCGATCTCGTCCCAGCGCACCCCGGCGCGTCCCATTCCCGTGTCGATCTCGATATGGAAGGGGCGCTCGCCGCGCGTGGTCCATTCGAGGATGCTGCCGGCGTCGCCGAGCGCCGGAGTCAATTGATGGCGGTCGTAGGCGTCGAACAGTTGCGCGCGCGCCGGCATGAAGACGAGGATCGGCCGGGTGATGCCGGCGGCACGCAGCTCGGCACCTTCGTCGATCGTGGCGACGCCGTAGCCCCAGGGATCGAGCTGTTCGAGGACCTTAGATACTAGGACGGCTCCGACCCCGTACGCATTGGCCTTGACGACAGGGAGGAGCCGAGTGCCTGCTATCTTTGCTACCGTTCGGGCGTTGTCGACGAGGGCTTCCACGTCCACTTCCACCCAGGCCTCGCCCTTCGTTGACACGCTCACTGGCGCGGGTATGATACCCCGCCCGGAGGCTAAATGCAAGGCGATTCAGCGCTTGGACGTGCTCTGGGACTCGTGCGCGAGTTGCGCCAACGGTGTCCCTGGGACCGGGCACAGACCCCGCAGACACTCCGTCCCTATCTGGTCGAGGAAGCGCTCGAGCTCGATCACGCGATCCAGACCGACGATCCCGAGGCGATGCGCGACGAGCTCGGCGACCTGTTGCTCCATCTCGCGTTTCAGATCGTCATCGCCGAAGAGCGGTCGCAGTTCAATGCGGAAGTCGTCACGCACACTTTGGAAGAGAAGATGTGGCGGCGGCATCCGAATCTCTTCGGCGAGGGTCGTGCCAGCCGCGGCGATCACGCCGGGTGGGAGCTCGTGAAGCGGCGCGAGCCGCGCGCCGGCGGCAAGCGGGGCACACTCGCGGGCCTGCCGCCGACGTTACCTCCTCTCCTCATGGCGTTTCGGCTCCAGGAGCGCGCTGCGGGAATCGGGTTCGATTGGCCGGATGTGAGGGGCCCGTTGGCCAAAGTGAAGGAAGAGACCGCCGAATTGGAGAAGGAGCAGGGAGCGGGGAGAAGGGAGCAGATTGAAGAGGAGATCGGTGATCTGCTCTTTGCGGCGGTGAATCTCGCGCGCAAGCACGGGATCGAGGCCGGTCAGGCGCTCGAGCGCGCGAATCTGAAATTCCAGCAGCGATTCGAGAAGGTAGAGAAGCTCGCCGAGGAGCGCGGCTTGGAGATGGGCCGCGCATCGCTGGAGGAGCTCGACAAGTTGTGGGACGAGGTGAAGTCACGGCGATGATGTGAACCGAATGGTCCGCATGATGCGGACCAATAGGTCCGCCCGCTCTGCGGAATGCGCCTCACCCTGCACGTAGATCGCGGGTGCCGTGCTCCAGCCAGTCGTGGTCCAGTTGACGCCGTCGCACTGCACTTGTGTGACGAGCACGACACCACCGTCAACCGGGACGGGTGTGTTGGTTGGCGGCTCGCACTTCTGGGTTCTGACCGGGGGCGGGGGCGGTCCCACGACCCCCGAGCCACGCCCCACGATCGGACTACGCCCCTCCGCTGTGGTCCCGCGCCCCAGGCCGGAGCGCGGCCGGCCGACACCCCACGCGACGGAGGTTCCGTCGCCCTTCCACTGTGGCGCGTCAACGCTATCGTGGGCGTGGCCGCCCGGCTTCCAGGAGGCGGGGACACAGAAGGTGAAGCCTGACGCGCGAACCTGACGCCACACCGAGTCCGGAGATCCGACACTCGGGACCGCACACGGGGCGGGTGTAACCGGCGTGGCCTGCGAGTGGAGTCCGCCCAAGGCAAGACATAGCACCACCATCACTGAGAGAAACAGTCTAGTGTGACGCATGGTCCTCGTGTCAACACTAGTCACGGGACACCGCAACACGGCTGTCCATCGCGGCACGAACGCCCATCAGCGTGACCGCGGTGGCCACGAACGCGCCGAAGATTCCCACGATTGCGCTCACAAATGCGAAGAAGCTGACCGGCGTGCCGCCCGGCGCGAACGGGCTCGTGCCGAGAACGCCTCCCATGACGAGTGCGACGGTGAAGCCGTAGCCCAATGCGAGCATCGACCACACGAGCGCGGTCGCCTCACGCTGGTCGAGCACGAGCACCGGTCGCACGGACGACGCGGCCAGCATCCAGACGCCCACCATGATCAAGGCCTCGTGAGCGGTGTGCCAGAACCGCCCTGACTCGTTCATCGCTTCGATCACCGTGGGGATCCCGCTGAGCAGCCCGACCAGTATAACGACGGCACCATGGAAGATGAGCCTGAGACGATCTCTCTCCGCCATGACGGCTCCCTGTGGAGGTATCATTGGCTTTGCATAGCCGCGCGAATGCCGGCGGCGAGTGCGGTCACATCTCCCTTCAGCAGGCCACGCCAGCCGACCGACGAACGCGCCAGCGACATCACGTCCATCTTCGTGATCGGAATCCCGTTGATCGTCATCGCCATCCGGTAGACGACGTGCACCGTATCGGCGCCCTCGTTCACGTGGCCAAGGACCTGTACCTTGGCGCTGCGCAGTAGTTCGGCGACATCGGCGTCCTGCGTCGTCATCCGCATCAACGACGCGAAGACGGCGGTATCCGAGAGTGCTTGCGCCTGCTGCACCGTGGTGACGCCGAGGAGCTGTTGCCGAATCGGGCCGCCGTTGGGAGCCTCGAACACGCCGGAGAGCAACTGGCGCATCTCCTTGAGCGCATTCTGATGCATGAGCGAAGCCATCCCGTTCCAGTCTGCCGCGCGCATCGCTGCGACGAAGCGTTCGGTCACCTGCTCCGGCGTTTCCGCGGTCTGCGCCGCCGGGCCGGTCTGAGCCGGGGTGGCCTGAGCCTGGGGATGGCGAGAGGTAAGCGCTACCAGCAAGAGAACAGCGATGCATGTACGCATATCGCCTCCCGCAATGAAAAGAATTCGTGTTTCGACCAGTTTAGGGTAGCAGTCGCTCGTAATATCTGAGCGGCGTGCCCTTATAGACGACCCGGCCGCGCTCCGTGAATCCGCAGCGAGCGTAGAAGCCACCTGCCCCGGCCTCGGCGTCGTAGGCATCGAGGCGAATCGCGTCGGCCAGCCACGCTGCTGCGACCGTGCACGCGTCTTCGATCGCCCGCTTTCCCAACCCTTGCCGTTGATGCGAGACCGACACGGCCATCCCAGTCAGATACAGCGGTCGCTTCGCCGGCGTAAAGAAGGAGACGTCGATCGCCCACGGTTTCTTCGAGGCCAGCCGCAGCACCGTCACAATGCGCTTGCCGTCTCTCCCGACGCGCACCCGCGCGTGACGCTGCGCCAGTGCCGCGCCGCGCTCGCTGACCGGCGACGACCAGTGACCCGGGCCAAAGCGGGCCGTGAGCGCACCGGCCGCGGCGTTCTGGAGACCGGCAATGACCGCCACATCGTCGAGCGTGGCGTCACGAAACTTCAACGTCACACCGAATCCTACGCCCGGCCTTCGATCCGTTTCGTGATCGCCTCGGCCGCAGCGTCCGCGATATCGAGCATCGCGCCGACCGCGGCGCGAATGGTTTGGATCAACTCGAACAGCACCGGCCGGCTCGACGCTGGCGTACGACGCTGCGGTAGTCGGACCGGCTCGCGCGGTGGCGGCGGAGGGGCATCGGTCCCCACCGCTGTCGGTGGCCGGCGTCCAGGAGGGACAAGCTCCCCTTTCGCCTGCGTTGGACGCTCCAACTCTTCTTCAGGAGGTTTCGGTTTACGCGGTTTCTGGCCTTTTCCCATAAGTCTCTCTCTTCGCCGAGCCGATCCTCTAGCTGCCGATCCGCCGCTCTTCCCGAGCCTTGCTGAGCAAACGCTCGGCGAAATCCAGTCGCTCCTGTGTTTCTGCCAGCTCCTGTTGGAGGTCCTCGACGCGATGCTCAACGGCTTCGAGACGCTCGGCGACGTCGGCCGGTAGCGATTGAGAACGAGCGGCACGCAGACGAGCGATCCTGAGGACCGTGAACGCGGGAATCCCCACGAATATCAGGAGGGCGGCAAGAAAGACAGCTGGTTCCATAGGCCTTAATCTACGCGCGCCGCCAGCTCTAGGCTCGTCTTAGGTGGCTCGACGAACCCGCGGCCGCCTCAGTCCTTGTACGGATCGAACTCATCCGCCCCAGCCATGACCACGATCAGCGGCCGCAGCGTGTGCAGCACCTCCACGGTCGCTCCCTGAGCCTCGAGCACGTCCGGCAAGCGGCGATACACGTGCGGGCTTTCATCTGTGCCGCCGCCGCGGAGCAGCACGCCCTTCTTCTGCACCCACTCGTGCATCATCTCGCGCGAGATCGCGCCCGGCTTGAGCACCTTGCCCTTGCGCGTGCGCTTCCCCGCGGCGGCCGTGCGGCTCATGACGCGCCCCGCCCCGTGCACGGTCGAGTACAGCGCGCGTGCCTGCAGTTCCCGCGTCGCCGCGTCGGCCGGCGTGGCGCCCTGCAGAATCACGGCGTTGTCGCCCATCGAGCCGCCGACGAAGCCCTTCTGTCCCGGAAACGCCGGCGTCGCGCCCTTGCGAATGACATAGAGCTTCTCGCGGCCGTGCTCTTCGATCCAGGCGAAGTTGTGATGGTTGTGCACCAACTCCACCTCGCGCCCGCCGAGGATCGAGACGACCTTGCGCGCGACCCACTCGCGGCCCGCGTAGGCATAGCGGCCGGCGAGGTTCATCAGCTGCCAGTACGCGTCACCGACCGGAGCGTGGACGTCGAGCAGCGTCTCACGCTCGGGCGCTCGCTCCCCCCACTGCTTGTTCTGCGACAGCGCCAGAAAGCCGTGCGCGACGCCGAAGCCAAAACCGCGCGACCCGAAGTGCACGCCGACCCAGATGTTATCCTCCTCATCGGCGAACACGTCCACGTAGTGATTGCCCGAGCCCACCGTGCCGAGCTGCTCGCGCGCCTTGGCGCGCAGGCGGTCGCGCTCGTGCCTGTCCGGCACCGCGTCCCAGGCCGGGTCCTCGAACAGCGGATCGTCGGTCGGCGCGTCGTCAGCGCGGTTCTTGAGACCAACACCGAACGACAGCGACGCCTGGATCTCGTCGGCCAGCTCGCGCAGCCGGCCCTGGATCTGCGGGAGTTGCAGATCGGTGCGGATCGCGGCGTTGCCGCAGGCGATGTCGAATCCCACGCCCACGACGGAGACCTTGTCGCGATACGCCGCGACGCCGCCGATCGGCATGACATACCCCAGGTGTCCGTCGGCCATAAGCGCGGCACGCTCGGCGCGGCTCGCGACGTCGCGGAGCTGCTCGAGCGTGTTGGGCTCGTGAGAGCCGAAGATCTCAACCTGATCCATAGCCATCTCCTTGATGATACCTTGCCGCGATGAGGGGGACAGCCAGCCCGCGGGCTCACCCCGGCGCCCCGTTACCAATCGATCATCGTTGGCCCGGCCGAGCGTTCCATCCGCTACGGGAGTCGCGGTCCTTCGCGGACTTCCCGCCCGGACCGGGCCAAAAACAATGCGCCCCACCACGTGAAGGCACGGGGTGGGGCGTGAGCGCGCGGAACTCTAAAAACGAGTCCCTAAACTGTCAAGGCCACAACCGATACAGCGTCCGCGGGAATGCGATCGCTTCCCTGATGTGCGGGATCCCGCAGATCCACGCGACCGTCCGCTCCACGCCGAGTCCAAATCCGGAATGCACGAAAGTGCCGTATTTCCGCAGATCGAGATACCAGGAGTACGCCTCTTCCGGCAGCCTCTCGGCGCGGATGCGCGCGAGGAGCTTGTCGTAGTCGTCTTCGCGCTGGCTGCCCCCGATGATCTCGCCGTAGCCCTCGGGCGCGAGGCAGTCGTTGTTGAGCACGGTGCGCGGATCGGCCGGGTTTTCCTTCATATAGAAGGCCTTCACGGCCTTGGGATAGTTGTACACGAAGACCGGCCGGTCGTACTCTTTCGCCAGCGTCGTCTCGTCATCCCCGCCGAGGTCGCGGCCCCACTCCATGTCGCCGCCGAGCGACTTCAGCTTCGCAACGGCGTCGGTGTAGGAGATGCGATGGAACGGCGGCTGCACCCGCTCGAGCGGCGCGATATCCCGACCGAGCTCGGCAAGATCCTGCTTCCGTTGCTCCAGACACCGGCCCACGATGTATGAAACGAAATCCTCCTGCAGCCGCATGTTGGCGTCGGAGTCGTTCCAGGCGACTTCGGGCTCGACCATCCAGAACTCCGTCAGGTGCCGCCGTGTCTTCGACTTCTCGGCGCGGAACGTCGGGCCGAAGCAATACACTTTCCCGAGCGCCGCAGCGGCGGCCTCGACGTACAGCTGGCCCGTCTGCGCGAGATAGGCCTTCCCCAGATCGAAGTAGTCGACGGAGAACAGCGTGCCCGCATGCTCGCCGATCGAGCCGGTGAGTATGGGCGTGTCGACCAGCGTGAAGTGCCGTTGATGGAAGAAATCGCGAATCGCCTGGATGACTTCGTGGCGCACGCGCGCGATCGCGACCTGCTGCTTGGAGCGCAGCCACAAATGGCGGTGCTCGAACAGGTACGCGATCCCGTGCTCTTTCGGCGTGATCGGAAACTCGGGACTCGGCCCGAGGATCTTGAGGTCGGAGGTCTGCAGCTCGACGCCCCCCCCCCCCGGTGCGCGCGCATCGGCACGCACGCTGCCCGTCACTTCGAGTGAAGTCTCCTGAGTAAGTTTCCCGAACGCCTCCCAGACTTCGGGCGCGACATCCTTCTTGGAGATCACTGCTTGCAGGTAGCCCGTGCCGTCCCGCACGACCACGAACGCGATCTTCCCGCTCGAGCGGGTCGTCGCGACCCAGCCGCGGACGGTGACGGTCTCCCCGGCGTGTTGCGGAAGCTCTTCGATCCAATGACGTTCGGGCATAGGCGCGGCATACTAGTGGCGGGCCTTTTCAGTGTCAACGCGATAGTTGCGGCTTGCGCGCCGAGCATGAAAACCGGCCCGGCGCGGCAGGAATCGGGCTGGCCCGCCTACCTGGGCAATCAGCGCCACGATGCGGGCGCGCGCGACACGCTCAACCCCGATCCCCGACCACTGTGGCATCTGGACATGGGGCGTGGCGTGCGCGGCAGTCCCGCGCTGGGTGAGACAGTCGTCGCCGTCGGTACGGCCGACCGCAACCTCGTGCTCATCGATCGCGCGAGCGGCGAGGTGCTGTGGCGGTCGCACCTCGACGGCAGCGTCCGCGCCGGCCCGCTCCTCGACGAAGACCGGCTGTACGTCGCCACCGAATCACAGCCCCAAGGCCGTGTCTACGCGGTCCGGTTGCGGGACGGCCGGCAGCTGTGGCGCACCCAGGCCGGCAGCGTCACGGCGCCACTCGCCTTTGACGGCGAGGCGATCTACGCCGCCACGGAAGATGGGCTAGTGCTGCGCCTCGAGCCGGAGCACGGCAAAGTCCAGTGGCGCCGCCCGCTCAGCGGCGCGGTGCGGGCCGGACCACTCGTCACCCCAGACGGACTTGTCGTGGCCACGACGAGCGACACGCTCTTTCTGCTCGACCGCAAAACGGGGGCGGTGCGCTCGCAGCTGTCGCTTGCGGGCGCCGTGCTCGGGAGTCCCGCAACCGATGGCCGCCGCGTCTACCTGGCCACGACGAACGGCCGGATCGTCGCGGTCGATCTCGCATCATGGAGCGTGACGTGGGACCGCGCGGCCGGCGACGCGGTCTACGGCGCGCCGGCGCTCGTCGCCGATACGCTGTTCGTGCTCGCGCGCGACGGCCGGCTCTGGATGATTCCGGTGGACGCGCCGGACGCCGCCACGAGTCATATGCTCGGGATCGTCGCCACCGCTGGGCCCACCCCGCTAGCGTCCGGAGTGCTCGTCGGCAGCGTCAGCGGCGAGGTGCTGCTGGTCGATCCCACGAGCGGAGCGATTCGCTGGCGGGCGCAAGTCGCCGGTCCCATCGAGGAGCCGCCGCTCGTCCGCGACCGGCAAGTGGTGGTGATCGCAGGCAGGGGCAATATTCATACGTATCGATGACACGCTCGATTGGATTCGTGGCGATGCTGCTGTGCTGTACGGCTCCGAGGCTGGCGGCGCAGTCGCATGATCTATCGGGCCAACGTGAGTCGTTCCAACGTGCCGTCGTGCACAACGGGAAATGGCTCACTGCGGCAAGCGTCGCAGCCCTGATCGTCTTCGCCCAACGAGAGCACAGCCAGTCGCGTCGCGAGTGGAACGCGCTGCTCGATATCTGCCGGTCGGCGCAGGACGCGTGCGCGCTGGGGCCGGACGGCCGGTACGTGCGGAGTGACGCCGAACAGCTGTATCAGCGCTCGCGCGCCTTCGACCGGCGGGCCAATCGCTGGCTGCTGGTCGCCCAGGCGGGTGTGCTCGCCACGACGGCGCTCTTCATTATTGACCTGCATCCGGGGCAAGGGCCGGAGAATATTCCGTTCGCTCCGATGCAGGTGGGGATGCGGATCACTTTCTAACAGCGTGCGGCGTGGGGCGTGCGGCGTTTCGGTGAAAGGTCGTGCGCTCAGACACCAGCCCTGATACGCCACACGCCGCACGTCTTCACGCCGCACGTTCTATCCAACCCTAAAGAGCTCGAACCCGCGCTCATAGCGTGTGACGATCCGGTCGCGATAAGCCGCATGCTCACGCCGCTCGAGCGCGGGATCGGTGGCGATCATCGCGGCGGCAGCGGTGCGCGCGGCATCGAGCAGCGGCAGGTCGGTCTCGAGATTCGCATAGCGTAGCGGCACGCCTCCCGATTGCCGAGCGCCGGCGAGCTCGCCCATGCCGCGCTCGTGCAGGTCCAGCTCGGCGATCTTGAAGCCGTCCGTCGTTTCGCAGAACGCCTGCAGCCGCGGCGCCGCCTCCGGAGAATCGGAGAGCAGGATGCAATGGCTGGCCGCCGCCCCCCGCCCCACGCGGCCACGGAGCTGGTGCAGCTGCGCGAGCCCGAATCGCTCGGCATGCTCGATGAGCATCACCGTGGCATTCGCGACGTCGATGCCCACCTCGATCACGGTCGTCGCGACGAGGATTTGCGCCTGGTTGTCGCGAAATGCGCGCATCGTGGCATCGCGCTCCTCCGCTTTCATTTTCCCGTGCACCAATCCCACGCGAAACTCCGCAAATGTCTTCGCGAGCTTCTCGGCCATCGTCGTAGCGGCCTTGAGATCGGCCCGCTCCGATTCGTCGATCACCGGATAGATCACGTAGGCCTGACGCCCCGCGGCACACTCGCTGCGGATGAACTCGTAAATCTTCGACCGCGCCGCGTCGGTGCGGAGCGCGGTCTTCACCGCGCCGCGGCCGGGTGGCCGCTCACGGATCTGCGTGACGTCGAGGTCGCCATAGAGCGTGAGCGCCAGTGAGCGCGGAATCGGCGTCGCGGTGAGCAGCAGGACGTCGGGCGCGTCGCCTTTCTCGACCAGCGCGGCGCGCTGCTCGACGCCGAAGCGGTGCTGCTCATCGATCACCGCGAGACCCAGCTTGCGGAACGTGACCGACTCCTGAATCAGCGCGTGGGTCCCGACGACGATGCGCGGCGCACCACTCGCGATGCGTTCCCGGACGGCCGACTTCTCCGCCGCACTCATGCGGCCCAGCAAGAGCTCCGGGCGGATCGCGAGCGGCTCGAGCAGCCGCGTCAACGTCGCGCCGTGTTGCTCCGCCAGGAGCTCCGTGGGCGCCATGATCGCCGCCTGATAATCGTTCTCGGCGGCGAGCAGCATCGCGAACAGCGCGACAACCGTCTTCCCCGTCCCCACGTCGCCCATCAGCAGCCGGTGCATGCGCAGCGGCGCCGTCATGTCGTCCGTGATTTCGCGGACCGCGTGGCGCTGGTCGCCCGTCAGCTCGAACGGCAGGTGCTCCTTGAGCCTCGTCGTCAGCTCGCGCTTGAGCGTGAACCGGATGCCGGCCCGTGAGCGCTTGGCCAGGTGACGGGCACGCGCCTGCACCAGCTGCTGATCGAACAATTCGTCGAACGCAAGGCGGCGTCGCCCCAGCTCGGCGTCTTCGACCTTCTTGGGCCTGTGCATCAGTTCGAGCGCGGGACGCAGCTCGATCAGGTTGTGCGCAGCACGGAACGCGGGGGGATGAGGATCGGTCACGAGCGGCAGGAGCTCGTTCAGGTGCTGCTGCACGAGCGCGCGAATCTGCCGATGCGTGAGGCCTTCGGTCGCCGGATACACGGGGAGCACCAGGCCTGGATTGCTCTCGTTCTCGTCGTCCGGCTCGGCGAGCACGATGAATTCGCGGGGCACGAGCTGCTTGCCATGGTAGTAGCGCACCGGTCCGGTCACGAGCAACAGTTGTCCCTTTTTGATCTGCCGCTCGAGGAACGGCCGGCCCGGCCAGGCGCACTCGAGCAGACCGCTGTCGTCCTTCAATACGGCACGGAACACGCGCAGTCCCCGCCGAGTGGGCAACACCCCCGTGCTGACGACGCGGCCGACGCACGTCACGTCCTGCCCAATCGCGGCCCGCGCCAGCGGCGTGACAGTCGTGGCATCGAGATAGCGATGGGGAACGTGATACAGAAGATCACCGACGGTGCGGATGCCGAGTCGCTGGAGCGCCTCGGCGCGTTTGGGGCCAACGCCCTTGAGGAACTTGACCGGGGAGTTGAGCTGGAGCTTCACCCGCTCACCAGTCGGTGCGCGAACCGCACGGGGTCGAACAGCTCGAGATCTTCGAGCGTCTCACCGGTCCCGAGAAAGCGGATCGGCACGGGGACCGCGCGACGCAGCGCCACCACACTCCCGCCCTTCGCTGTGCCATCCAGCTTCGTGATCACGAGTCCCGTGAGGGTTACCGCCGCGGCAAACGCCTCGGCCTGGCGGACGGCGTTCTGTCCGATCGTGGCATCGAGCACGAGCAGCGACTCGTGCGGCGCGCCGGCCCGTCGCTTTCCCACCACGCGCACCACCTTCTTGAGCTCCTCGCGCAAGCGCTCGTCGGTGTGGAGCCGCCCGGCGGTATCGACGAGGACGGTGTCGATGCCCCTGTTCAGGGCTGCCTCGATGGCATCGAACGCGACGGCGGCGGGATCGCCGCGTTGCGATGCTCCCACGAACGGTGTGCCGAGGCGATCGGCCCAGACTTTGAGCTGCTCGGCGGCGCCGGCGCGGAATGTGTCGGCGGCGGCGAGCAGCACACTCCGCCCTTCATTTTGCAGCCGCTTGGCGAGCTTTGCGACCGACGTCGTTTTTCCCGTGCCGTTGACGCCGAAGATCAGAATGACCGTCGGGGGCTCCGGGGCGTGCGCGAGCGGTGCCGCCGCAGGACCCAGCTGCTCGACGACGATGCGTTCCAGGGTCGCCTGATCGACCGTGTCGGCGCGACCCAGCTTTTCGACAGTCTCGTTGGTCGCCGCCACGCCGAAGTCCGCCTCGACGAGCATGCGCTGTACGTCTTCGAGCTTGACGGTGTCCACCGCGCCGCCGGTAAAGAAGCGAGCGACTTTCTGCCAGAGTCCCATCAGGGCAGTCCCTGGCGCCGCCGCAGTGCCCATTCGGTCGCCAGCGCCGCGATCGCGATGACGAACAGCCACCAGCGGTCGCGCAGACCGATCGACGCGAATCGCGACGTCGCCTCTCCCGGCTGCGCGCTGAGTGCCGGCACATGCGGCAGCCACTCGTCGGAGTATGTCTCGACAGCGACGACGCCCCGCTCCGGTCCGCCGCTCAACGCATACCGATAGACGCCGGGCGGCAGCAACAGCTCCCCGCGGCCGGCAGCGTCAAATCGCAGCGTGTCCGTGCGCGTCGTAGCGTCGCTCCGCAACGTGATGGCGAGCGGGCGCGCCGCATCCGAGGATGTCCAGCGCCACACGATCGGCAGGCGGTTCGGCGTTTCGAGCGCCACTGGAGCCGCCCGCTGCCGGTTCCCTGCTCCCCGCTCCCGCAGTAACCAGTCCACCAGAGCGGCGATCACACTGCGATAGCCTTCTTGCGCCGCACCCCCGCGAAACGCCCAGCGCCACAACCCCGCGGCCCTCACCGTCGCGATCCGTTCTCCGTTCCGCTCCTCGAGTGTGACGATTGGGCGCGGCTGTCCGCGCCGGGCCAGCCGGGCCACAAGCGCAACCGTCGTCGCTGGACTCGAATCGTGCGTCTGCACAACAGCGGTTGCAGGCGGCAACGAATCCCAATTCACGCCCGCGAGCGCCGCGGTGAACGGTGAGGACAGCGGCCGTTCGACATACCAATCGCCCGGCTGGCCGTTCGTGGGCCACAACAGCACCGCGTTTCTCGATCCGCCGGTAAACGCGCGCGCGCGCGCCGGCTCGCCCATCGCTATCACGAGCCGCGCATTGGCCGCGGCGCTCGTGAGGACGTTGGTCGTGACGGGAGCGAGCGTCGCGCCGTCGCGCCAGCGTCCCGCTTCCGTCTCCACGAACACCTTCACCGGCACCCGCGCCACATCGCCGAGCGTGCGGGCGAGGAAGCGGGTCTCCCAGTCGGGCGGCGACGCAAAGATCACGGCGGCGGGCTCGAGGCTGACGTCGACGACGAACTGACGGCTGTCGTCCCGGGGCTCGGCGTCACCGACGCCATCCAGCCGGACCTCGAGCACCGCCCATCCGGGATTCGGGATTCGGGATACGGGAAACGTGACCTCAGTGGAGAGTGTCCCGCTGTCGGGCAGCGTCACCCGCTGCGACGCCAACCGGCGTTCGGCGACACTCACGACGATCGATGCATTCCGAGCCCCGAGTCCCGAGCCCCGAATCCCAGCTACGCCGTAGCTCACCCTGAGCCGGATCGTGTCGCCCCGCGTCGCGTGGCGCGTGCCCTCGACGCTCGCCACATACACATCGAAAAACGGCGCGCGGGGCTGCACGATGACGCGGGGCCGCCGCAATAGGTCGGCGGGGATGGCGGCGACGTCGTCGATTTCCCCATCGGTCACGACCACGACCTCGCCCGCCCTCCCGGCGGCCGCTTCGAGCGCCGGGGCGAGATGACTGGCGCCGGCGGCTTGCGGCGCAGTGTCGAAGGCCGTGACGGCGGTACCGAAGCGCCATACGACGGCGCGACGCGCAGCGAAGCCGCGGGCACTGTCGAGAGCGGCGCGCCAGGGTGCGCCGCTCATGCTGAGCGACGCGTCGAGCAGCACGAGGGGCTGGTCGCCGGCGGGCAGCAGTCGTGAGCTGGCGGGATTCCAGAGCAGGAGGATCAACGACAACACCGCGATGCCGCGGAGGATCATGAGAGGCATGCGAGCGCCTCCGCGATCGTGAATTTGCCGTCGTACAACGCCCGTCCCACGCACGCGCCCGCCAGACCCGCGGCGCGCGTTGCGCGCAAGTCGTCCAGCGAACCAACGCCCCCCGACACGATGACGTCCACGCCAAGGTCGGCGAAGTGTTGAGCCCCGTCTATGTCCGGACCCGTGAGCTTCCCGTCACGCGTGACCTCGTTGTAGATGATCGTTTGGATCCCGAGCTCCACGACGCGCCGTGCGAGCTCCAGTGCCGTCAGGTCGAGAATGTCCTTTGTCCCACGGGGCGCGACGCGACCGTCCTTGACGTCGATGCCGACCGCGAGCCGCGTGGTGCCGTGGCGCGCCACGAGCCGCTGGACGAGCCCGCCGTCCACCGCGCCCCGTGGACCGATGACGACGCGGGTTGCGCCGAGCGTGAACATCTGATCGATGTCGCCCTCCCGAAACAGACCGCCACCCACCTGAACCTGGACGGCCGCTGCCTGCAGCACCGCCCCGATGAGCTCGTGATTGTCGGGGCGGCCGTACGCGCGGTCCATGTCGACCAGATGGATCCAGCGCGTGCCGGCGCGTGTGAACGCCTCGAGCGCCGCCAGCGGCTCGGCCATGGCGCCGTGCGCGCGCACCACGCGCCCGCCTTCTATGTCGACGGCGGGATAGAGCTCCACGGAATCGGTTGGCGAGGGTGGAAGGGGGGGCTAGTCTTCGCGAGCCGCGGCGGCGCCGAGCGCCGGTGCCGCAGCGGGTAGACCAGAGGGCTCGAGCTCCGCGAGGAGCTGCGCACGCACATCATCGAATGCCGACTTCAGCTTCGCGGGCACGGCCACGCCCGCACCCGCGTCTTTCCGCTGCGGATTCGTCGGCCGGCCGTTCACCAGGAACTCATAGTGCAGGTGCGGCCCGGTCGCCAGGCCGGTCGCCCCGACATAGCCGATGATCTGCTCCTGAGCCACGCGCTGCCCCGCATGAACGCCCAAGGCGAAGCGGGAGAGGTGGCCGTAGCGGGTGCGAATGCCGTTGGCGTGGCGGATCTCGACCAGGTTGCCGTATCCGCCGTTGCGCCCAGCTTCGGTGACGATCCCGTCCGCGGTCGCGCGCACGGGTGTGCCGTACGCCGCCGCGTAATCGGTCCCCTCGTGGCTTCTCCACCGCTTGAGAATCGGATGAAAGCGCCCGCCGAACCGGCTCGAGATATGGCTGAAGCGCAGCGGTGCGCGGAGGAACGCGCGGCGGAGCGATCGACCTTTCTCGTCGTAGAATCCCGTCTGCCCGTCCGGCGACTCGAAGGCGAACGCGAACGTCGGCGAGCGCGCGACGTCGACACGCGCCGCCAGAATGCGACTGAAGCGCTTCTCGCCTTCCGGTGACTGCAGCCGCTCGATCAACACTTCGACACGATCACCCGGGCGAATGTCCCTCGTGAAGTCGACTTCCCAGTCAAAGACCTCGGCGATCTTCCAGGCCAGCGCGACCCGCTGGCCGGGGGGGAGGAACGAATCGGGAATCGCCGCGTCGAGCGCGTCGTACAGGTTCGATTGAATGACGGCGGTGGTGCGGAGTCGCTCGGTCGTCCAGGGGATCTCCTCGACCGTCTCCGTCCAGCCGGAGTCGCCACCGCGGCGGGACATGACCAGATGGTTCTCGGGATCGAGTCGCACGCCGAGCCGATTGGCGACGGTGCCGCCCTTCAAGCGCCGCAGCTCGAAGATCAACCCCGGCTGCAGGTGCCGCGGATTGAGTGCGTGGGTGGCCTTCATGAACCTGACGTATTCGCGGCCGGTGATCCCGCCCCGCGCCAGCACGTCGGAGAGCATTTCGCGGCGGCCGAGGGTATCGGCCCACTCGTCGTAGGCGCTCGTCACGACAATCGGTAGCGCGATCGGAATCTCGCGCGACGGCCATGCTTCATGCGCAGCCCAGACCAGCATACCAGCGGCGAGCGCGCCGGCAGCAACGTAATGACTCGCCCGCCACGTCATCAGTCCATCTGTCTCCGAATGAAGGTCGGAATTTCCATTTCATTCAACTCAGGATTCAGCGGCGCCTGCGCGGGTCCGCCCGGACGCTTCGGCTGGGTTTCGCCCGGCTTGGCAAATCCCGGAGGCGGCACCGGCGTCGGCCGGGTGCCACGATCGCGGAACGGCAGCACGCCGGCGGCGGGCCGCTGCACGCCCGCCAGCGCGTCCGCCATGGCGCCGGTCTTATCGAACCCCGTTGCAATGACCGTGATCCGCACTTCCCCGTGCATCGCGGGATCGTTCACCGCGCCGAAGATGATTTCGGCCTCGTCACCGGCGGCGTCGTGAATCGCCTCGCTGATCTGCGTCACCTCGCCCAAGGTGTAGTCCGGACCACCGGTGATGTTGATCAACACCCCGGTCGCGCCCGCGATC
>JBGQKD010000002.1:0-154605 GCA_041499375.1 Gemmatimonadota bacterium | reverse complement strand
TGATCGTGGCGACCGACGTCATCAGAATCGGGCGGAACCGGATCCGCCCCGCCTCGAGCACGGCCGAGATGGTGTCGAGCCCCTTCGCCCTCAGCTGGTTCGTGTACTCGACGAGCAGAATCGAGTTCTTACTGACCAGTCCGATCAGCAGAATCATCCCGATCTGACTGTACAGGTTCATCGTCGCACCCGACCGATGAATGACCGCCGCGAACTTCAGCGTCGCCAGCGCACCGGTGATGGCGAGCGGGACGGCCAAGAGCACCGTCCAGGGATGCAGCAGCGATTCGAACTGCGAGGCGAGCACCATGAACACCACGATCAGCGCGATCACAAATGCGAAGTAAATGGCGCTCCCGCTCTCCTTGTACTCGCGCGATTCTCCCGCCAGGGCCGTCGTGGTCCCCGGCGGCAACAGTTGCTTCGCGACCGCGTCGATCGAATCGAGCGCCTCGCCCTGGGCGAGCCCCGGCATCAGCGACGCCGACAACGTGAACGAGGGGATCCGGTTGAAGTGGTTGATCTGCCGCGCGCCGACGCCTTCCTGGACGTTCGCCAGGGCGTCGAGCTGGACCAGCTGCTCGTTCTTGCCCCGCAGGTAAATCCCGCCCATGTCGCTCGGCGTCGCGCGATCCTTGGGATCGAGCTGCACCATCACGTAGTACAGCTTGTCGTTGCGGGTGAACGTGCTCACTCGGCGGCCGCCGAGGAATGTCTGCAACGCGCTCGCCACGTCCCGCACGGGCACTCCCAAATCCTCGGCCCGGTCCCGATCGAACGTCACCCGCAGCTCCGGCTTGTTCACGAAGAGGTCGGTTTGAACGTTCGCGAGCCCCTTGACCTGTGAGACGCGACCGACAAACGGTCCCATGATGGCGGTGAGTTTCGCGAAATCGGGATTCTGCACGACGTACTGAATGGGCTGCGAGAAGCCGATCGCGCCGGGCGCGTATGGAAATGCCAGGACTCCCGAGAGCCCCATGAGCTGGGGAAACAGTCCGCCGATCGTCTGGCCCACGCTGGGGCGTTGGCCCAAATCCTTCATAATCACACCGATGAACGCGCTGTTCACGCCACCCGCGAATCCGCCGACGATCGTAAAGTACCCGTTCACGCCGGGCGTGCGGTCGATGATTTGTTCGACCTGTCGCACGTAGCCGTCGGTGTACGGCAGCGACGCGCCTTCCGGGCCGCGCACGACGACAAGAAAGAAGCCGCGATCGTCGTCTGGGATCAGCTCATTCTGCAAGCGTGTCGACGGGATTATCAGAAACGCAAAGACGGAGACGGTGACGATCGCCAGCGTGCCGAGCAGGACGGCACCGCGATGATCGACGGCACCGCGCAGCAGCCGAGCATACCGCTCCGCCAGCGCGTTGAACCCTCGCTCGAACAACTGGAAGGCCTTGCCGTGCTGGTGCTGCATCCGGAGGATCTTGGCGCAGAGCATCGGCGTGAGCGTCAGCGCGACGAAGCCCGAGATCACGACCGCACCCGCGACGGCGATGCCGAACTCGCTGAGCAACCGGCCCGCGGTGCCCGTCAGGAACGCGAGCGGCGAAAACACCGCCACCAGCGCGATCGTCGTCGCGATCACCGCGAAGCCGATTTCGTTGGTGCCCTTCACCGCCGCTTCCTCAGGCTGCTCGTGCAGCTCTTCCTGGTGCCGGAAGGCGTTCTCGAGCACGATGATCGCGTCGTCCACCACGATCCCGATCGCGATCGTCAGCGCGAGCAGCGTAAAGTTGTTGATCGAAAAGCCCAGGAAGTACATGATCGCGAATGTCGCGACGATGGACGCTGGGATAGCGAGTCCGGGGATGATCGTGGCCCGGACGTTGCGCAGGAAGACGAAGATGATCAAGACGACGAGGATCGCCGCGATGAGCAGCGTCAGCTTGGCGTCGTCGATCGAGTGCGTGACGAACACCGACCCGTCGAACGCGCTCTCGAGCTTCACCCCGAGCGGCAGGGTCTGCTGGATGTTGGGGAGCTCTTCGCGAATGCTCCTGGCCACATTGAGCAGGTTGGCCTTCGACTGCCGCACTACGCCGATGGCGACCGACGGCGTCCCCTTCCAGCGGAAGATCGAGCGGTCGTCTTCAGGACCCAGCTCCACCCGCGCGACGTCCTTCAGCTTGATGAGCTGCGTGCCCTGGCTCGCCACCACCAGCTCGTCGAACTCCTGCGGCGTCTTCAGCTCGCCGAGCGAGCGCACCGAGAACTCGCGCCGGGTCGACTCGATCCGGCCGGCGGGAATCTCGACGTTCCGCGAGGCAATCGCGGATTCCACGTCCTGGACGGTGAGCCCGCGGGCCGAGAGCGCCTGGGGGTCGACCCACACCCGCATCGAGTAGCGCCGCTCGCCGAAAATGGCGGCGCTGCCGACCCCCGGCAGGCTCTGCAACCGTGCCTTCACCAGCCGGTCCGCCACGTCGGACAGCTGCATCAGATCGTAGTTGTTGCTGGAGAGCGCGAGCCAGAAGAACGGCTGCGCATCGGCCGACTGCTTCGCGATCACCGGCTCGAGCACGTCCACGGGCAGCCGCCCGCGCACGCGCGACACCTTGTCACGCACGTCCTGCGCTGCGACGTCCACCGGCCGGTCGAGCGTGAATTCGAGCGTGATGTTGCTCGTCTGCTCCGACGACGTGCTGCTCAGCGTCCGGATGCCCTGGATCGTCGAGAGCTCTTCCTCGAGCACGTCGGTCACCGCGGTCTCCACCACCTGCGCGTTCGCGCCGGGGAGGACCGTCGTCACCGAAATGATCGGGGGATCGATATCGGGCAGCTCGCGCACCGAGAGGCGCGTGTACCCGATGAACCCGAAGAGGACCAGCGCCGCGGACAGCATGCTGGCGAGGACCGGGCGTTTAATAGCGGTTTCGGAGAGTTTCATATGCGACAATTATCCCAGGAAAGTGAACCGGCTGGACAGCCTTGAACGTAACGGGACCTGTCACGACCTTGTTCCAAGTTTCTTCTGCTAGTACGTCGAAAGAGAACGCGGGAAATCGACATGGGCCGGTCCTGTTTTTGTTCGAACTGGGGCCCGAAGATATACCGAAATCAAATTGGCCCGCAAGGGTGCTTTGGTACGCGCGGCCGGCGCGGTAGGTTAGAAACGGCTGGGAGGGCTGGCCGAATGGCTAAGGCACCGGTCTTGAAAACCGGCGGGCGCAAGCCCTTACAGGTTCGAATCCTGTGCCCTCCGTCGACTCACCCCCCGCGGAGGACGTATGCATGCCGTCGTCGCGTTCGTGCTCGCCTTCAGTGGATCGCTGCAAACGCCCTACGACACCGTCTTCGATCAGATCAAGAACCTGGCGCCGCTCCCGAACGCGACGGCGCCCGTCCATGGAGTCGTCCTCCGTCGCGACGTGATGGAGCTGCGGCTCGATGACGGCGTCGCGTATCAGCTGACGCCCGTCGCGGGGCGCACCATGGCCATCGCCTGGGTGGGCTCGGGGTCGTTGTCCTTCGTTCCTCCGCTGCTCGTGGAGCAGTTCAATCTCAAACGCGTCCTGGGCGACTCCACGATCAACGGGCCGATCACCTCGGTCGTCCTCTTCTTTGCGGACTCGACGGGAACCGAGCTGGGACGGTCGCTGAAGTTCGGCCCCGCCCCGCAGGGCGCGGCCGATCCCGGCGGCGCGATCGGGTCCGCGCTCGATTACATCGTGGACGGCCGCAGCCGCAGTGCCGACGCGAGCCTCGTCACCGCCCTGCTCAATCACACGACGACCGGATTTTTCGCCGCCTACGTCCAGCGCAAGCGCGGCGAGAGCGTGATGATTCAGTTCGATCCCTCGGAAGCCGAGGAGGTCCTGCTCTACCGCCGCGGGAAAATGCTGGGTCAGCGTACCGAGACCGTAAGTCAGTTCGAGCGCGCCGAGGACCTCGTGAGTCGGGTCTCGATCGCGAACGAGCAGCCCGAGCCGCTGGCCGTGACGGGCTACGACATCGACGCGACGATCGAAGGGAATTATAAGTTCTCCGCGCGCACGACTATCAAGCTGATCGGCCGCTCCGACCCCCAGCAGTGGGTGCCGTTTTACCTGTACGACGAGCTCCAGGTCGACTCCGTGCTCGCCGACGGCGGCGCGCCGCTGACGTTCGCCCGCAAAGATCATTTCGGCGGGCTTTGGATCCGCCTGGCCGAACCGCTCGCCACGGGGAAGACACAGGCGATCCGGGTCGTCTACCACGGCAGCCTGATCGGCTTCGGATCCGCGCTACCCCCGATGTGGGATGAGGCGCGCGGCGATCTGCGGACCGTGCTCGACGCCTGGGCGTTCATCAAGGACACCGAGACGTGGTATCCCCGCTACCGCGGCGATCAGGTCTTCGATGTGCACCTCACGTTTCACACGCCCAAGAGCCTGCGCTTCTCGAGCATCGGGCGCCTGGTGCAGGCGGATACGCAGGGGAACACGCTCGTCACCAAATGGGTGAGCGAGCTGCCCACCAATCAGGTGTCGTTCAACATCGGCAGCTTCGACGAGGTCGCGATCACCGATCAGCGTATCCCGCCGGTGACCATTCAGCTCAATAGCGAAGCGCACGGCCTGATCCGTCGTTTTATCCCGACGTCCCGCAGCGCGCCGGACGACGTGGGCGCGGACGTCGCGAACAGCCTCTCGTTCTTCATCAGCGCCTTCGGGCCGCCGCTGTTTCACCACTATTACGCGACCGAGATTCCGTATTTCCACGGGCAGGCCTTCCCTGGACTGATTCACCTGTCGTTCGCCACCTTCCTGGGCCTCTCCGACGCCGGTGAAGATGAGAGCTTCCGCGCGCACGAGATGGCCCATCAGTGGTGGGGGATCGGCGTCGAGCCGGCGAGCTATCGCGACGCCTGGCTGTCGGAGGGCTTCGCCGAGTTCTCGGGCATGTGGTACATGCAGACGATCCTGCACGACAACGACAAGTACTTCAAAGTGCTCCGCGAATCGCGCGACGAGATCCGCCGGACGCGGGACAAGGCGGTCCCGATCGGCCTGGGCTACCGAGCGCTGGAAAACTGGCGCGGCAACTACGCGCTGATCACCTACCAGAAGGGCGCGTGGGTACTGCACATGCTGCGCAACATGATGATCGATCCCCGCACGATGAGTGAGGACCGGTTCAAGCTGATGATGCGCAACTTCTACGAGACCTATCGCGGCAAGCGCGCCACGACCCTCGACTTCCAGCGCATCGTCGAAAAGCACGTCGGGCGGCCGATGGACTGGTTCTTCGACGAGTGGATCTACGGCACCGCCGTGCCGACCTACACCTTCGCCTGGAACGTGGAGCCGGCGGACGGCGGGAAGTACACGGCGCACATCCGGATCAAGCAGACCGACGTCCCCGCCACGTTCGCCATGTACGTCCCGTTGCGCATCAAGTTCGCGGATGGCGAAGCGCTGGTGCGCGTGCTCGTCAAAGGGCCGCTCACCGAGCAGACGATCACGCTCCCCGCCGAGGCGAAATCGATGGAACTCAGTCCGTTCGAATCCGTACTCGCGGTAGTGAAAACCGAGGGCTGGTAGGTGGCCGACGCAAAGCGCGAGATGACGTTCCTGCTCGCGGGCGTCGAGCGGCGCGTGTTGCAGGCCCTCGCCCAGCGCGTGCCGCGCACGATTCGCTCCAACCACCTCACCGCCATCGGCATCCTCGGCGCGGTAGGCGCCGGCGCCGCCTATGCCCTGACCAACTCCAGTCCGGCCTGGCTCTGGGTCGCCAGCCTGATGTTGGGCGTGAACTGGCTCGGGGACAGCCTCGACGGCACGCTCGCGCGGGTACGCGGGACCCAGCGGCCCAAGTACGGCTATTACCTCGATCACGTCGTCGATGCGTTCTCGACCGCGGTCATCGGTCTCGGGATCGGGCTGTCGCCCTACGTGTATCTGGGCCTCGCGCTCGGCATCGTCGTCGTGTATCTCGCGATGTCGATCAACGTCTACCTCGAATCGACGGTGTTCGGCGTGTTCAAGATTTCCTACGGGCGCATCGGTCCGACGGAAGTGCGTCTGATTCTCATTCTGCTCAATACCGCGGCGTTCATCACCACCGGATGGCCATCCCCGCTGCCCGTGCCGATCGACGTCCTGGCGAACTGGATGCTCGCGATTCTGCTTGCCGGCATGGTGGCCCTGTTCGTCGCGCGGTTCGCGCGGAACCTGTACCGGCTCGCGAAGCTCGAGCCCCAACGATTCGAGTGGTGGGAAGAGAGGCCATAAATGCGTTTCCCTGCCCTCCTCCTCGTCGCAGTATTGGCGGTTCCCGGCGCGCTCGGCGCGCAGACCGTCCGCGGACAATTGACGGACAGCGTCACTCGCGCACCACTGCCCGGGGCGTTTCTCACGTTGGTGGATGAACACGGCGTCGAAAAGGCGCGAACGATCACCAACGGCTCCGGGGAATACCTGCTGACCGCGCCCGGTGCGGGCATCTATCGCCTTCGCTCCAAGCGCATCGGTTTTCGTCCATACGTCTCTCCTCCGCTCACGCTGACCGCCGGCGGGACGAGCTCCTACAACGCCGTGATCGACCCGATCCCCGTGGCGTTATCGCAGGTCGTCGTACAAGGCGAGCGGCAATGCGACGTGGAAGCAGGTGCGTCGGTGGCCGCGGTGTGGGAGGAAGTGCACGAGGCACTCGCGGCGGTGTCGTGGACATCGCGAGATCCCGGCTACTGGTACGCGATCGCGCGGTTCGAGCGAGAGACGACCCCGGGAGGACGAGCCCGCGGCCCCGACTCCACCTGGCGCGACGACGGATACCGCCGCGTCCCGATCAAGAGCGTCCCTCCCGACCAGCTCGAGCGGGAAGGGTTCGTCGTCGTCGATTCGGGAGGCTGGACCTATCTCGGACCCGACGCGGACGAATTGATCAGTGACCCATTCCTGCGCACGCACTGTTTCGAGACGAAGTCCGGGCGGGGAGAAACGGAGGGCCTCATCGGCCTCGCGTTCTCACCGGCCCGCGGCCGCACGCTGCCGGACATTACGGGCACGCTCTGGATCGACCGCACCACCGCGATGCTGCATCACCTCGACTTCAGTTACACGCGTCTGCCGGAGGGGTTTGTGGCGCCGCGCGCCGGCGGGCGCATCGAGTTCCTGCGGGTTCCTTCCGGCGCCTGGATCGTGCGCGATTGGGTGATCCGGATGCCCGAGGCGGAAACGAAGCAGCGCCCGATGGCGATGGGAACGCAGCTCGAAGTCGCGGGATTCAAGGAGGTCGGCGGCAACGCGGTGGAGATCAAGACGCGGGCCGGGATCATCGTCTATCGCTCCGACTCGGCGGCCGCCCTCCTCGCAGCCGCGTCCCCGGCCGCGCCCCCAGCCCTACCAGCGGAGCTCCCAGCGGTCGCGCCCCCCGCGCCCCCCGCCCCCCCCGCGCCTGCGGTTGTCCCGCCACCCACAACTGATCCAGCGCCGGGCGGCGATGGGCCGCACATTCGTCCGAAGCGGGCGATGGGACCAAGAAACGCCGACGTGCTCGAAGCCGAGGAGTTCGAGGGCACGACGGCGATCGATGTGTTTGCGCTGGTGCAGGAATTCCGGCCGAATTGGCTGCACTCGCGGGGCATCATGAGCATCTACGACCAGACCGCCGGCGATGTGCGCGTCTACGTGAATGGTGTTTCCGCCGGCGACTTGAGCCGGCTGCGCGACATCCGCAGGGAAGAGGTCCGCGAGCTGCGCCACCTCGGCGCGGCACTGGCGCAGCAGCGCTACGGGTTGGGACACGGCGGCGGCGTCATCGAGGTGTGGACGCGCTGAACCAGCGAATACCTCCGACGGAGAGCGAGCGTGTTGATCACAGCGACGGTGGTCGTCCTGAGCCTACTCCAGGCTCGCCCGACCGCCCGGCCGTACCACATTGAGTACACGATCGCGATGCCGGATGTGGCGTCGCATCTGTACACCATCACGCTCACGGCCGGCGGGCTGACGGGCCGCTCGGTGGACCTCCAGATGCCCGTCTGGTCGCCCGGGCGGTACGGGCGCATGGATTTCGCCAAGAACGTGCAGGACTTCGCGGTGAGCGGAAGCGACGGCCAGCCGCTGCGTTGGACCAAGGTCGACGGATCGCTGTGGCGTGTGCCCACCGGTGCGAGCCGCAGCGTGCGCGTGACGTATCGCGTGTTCGCCAACGCGCCGATGTCCGGCACGTTTTCGGTGCTGGATAGCGCGCACGCCAACTGGAACGGCGCGTCGTTGTTCATGTACGTGAGCGGCCACAAGCAGGATCCGGTCTCGCTCGACGTCACGCCGCCCGAGAATTGGACGATCATGAACGGCGCCGTTGCGGCCGCGGGCCAGCGACATTTCGCGTTTCCGAATTACGACCTGTTGATCGATACGCCGACCGAGGTGGCGCCGGCGGGATCGCTGATGCTGGATTCGTTTGTGGTCGACAACCGCACCTATCGGGTAATGGTGCACCACAACGGGACGCCGCCGCCGGGGGGGGGGACGCGCGAGCGCTTCGTGGGCGACGTCGAGAAGATCGTGCGCTACGAGAACACCGTCTTTGGCCCGCCGCCGCTCCAGGAGTACACGTTCCTGTTCAACATCGGCTTTCCCGGCGGCGACGGGATGGAGCATCTGTACTCGACGCAGATTCAGAGCCGGCGATTCTGGACCGATACCGCGGCGCTGCTGCCCGGCATCGGCTCGGCGGCGCACGAATACTTCCACGTCTGGAACGTCAAACGCGTGCGGCCTGCCGCGCTCGGCCCGTTCGACTACACGCGCGAGCAGTACCAGCCGTCGCTCTGGGTGGCCGAGGGGTGGACGCAGTACTACGGAGAAGTCGGGCTGCACCGCGCCGGCATCGAAGACACGGCCGCGTTCTACGGACACATGGCGCAGCTCATTCAGGACAATCTCACCGCCCCCGGCCGCAAGGTGATCTCGGCGCGCATGGCCTCATTCTCTGCGCCGTTCTGGGACGGCGCCCCGCAGGCCCAGCCGACCAACTTCCGGAACACGTTCTTCGACTATTACACGAAGGGCGCGGGAATCGCTGCGTATCTCGACCTGTTCATTCGCAATCGCACGGGCAACACCAAATCGCTCGACGACGCGTTCAACAATCTCAAGGCTCGCTCCTGGAGCGCGCCCAAGGCGTCGTACTATCTCCAGGGTCGCGGCTACACGGAGGACGACGTCGAGCGGGCTGTGAGCGACGCCGCCGGCACGAACATGCACGATTGGTTCGAGAAACATGTCGGCGGCACGGAGGACATGGACTACGACGAAGCGCTCGGTTGGGCGGGACTCAAGCTGGTGCGCGCGGACAGCACACGGTGGACCATCGTGGCGATGCCTGACGCGACGCCGGAGCAGCTGCGCGTCAGGGCCGGCTGGTTGAGCGGGCTTGCTCGCTGAGCCTCACCCGGGGATAATTCACTCCCCGGGAGGGGTGGCCGAGTGGCTGAAGGCGGCGGTTTGCTAAACCGTTATAGGGCCTTAAAACCCTATCGGGGGTTCGAATCCCCCCTCCTCCGTTCCGGCTACGGAATCCTGATCGCTACACCGGCACGCGAGACCGCGACGAGCGCGCACGCCTCGGCGGCGAGTGCCACGCCCAGGAGCCAAGGCCGCGCACGCTTGGGCGCCGCCGCCGCAACACCCAGCACCGCAAGCCCCGCGACCGCTGTGTAGGTATTCAACTGCCCGACGCTCGGGCGCCGCCCGAGAATGGGATTCGTCTCCACGTGGTCGCGCCAGCCGCCGGCCGCGAGGCGGCGCGTCTGCGCGGCGTCGATCAGGAGCGCAGCGGTAAACGCACCCGCCAAGGCAACCTCGCTCGGTCGCCACGACACACGGACGGGGGCTGTTGCCGCGAGCCTGAGCCGCGGCAACGCGCTCGGGGCGTCGCGCGATACTCCCGGCTGGTAGGTGACGAGACGCTGCGCTGTGGCGTGGGCGGGCAGCGCCGTCCACGCGGCGGCGACGAGCAGAGCGATGACGCACGTTCGTGCCATGCGTCCCAGCCGTTTGCAAGCTCGGTGCCGCACGCTGCAGCACGGCACGTCACCCGGCGGCCCTGATTCTGTCGTTGTGGTGTTACAACCGACGCCACGCGGTTAACCTCCGCGATCCCCCCCTCTCCGTTCCTAAAACATCAACCACACGAGCACATATACAGTGTTGTTGTCCGACGCGCTGCGTCCAGCGCCGTCGTAATTGCTCGTCCCACCGTTGAACTTCTGATACGCGACATACTGCAGCGAGAACCGCGTGTTGATCCACGGCATGTACTGCACCTCCGCGATCACGCCGTTGCTGTTGGGTTTCCCTGTGGCGTTGCCGGTCACCGGCCCCGCCGGGTAGAGGAGGTTATCGGCCGACCCGCTCGTCGCGAAGACGCCGATCGTGCCGCCGAGGCGCGAGGGGGTCAGGAGCGCGGCATCGGCGCGGAAGGTGTTGAGGGTGTTCTTCGCATTGGCCGCCCCGCCGCCGCCGAACGTCGCGTCGAGCTGCTGCCGCTCGTGCATGTAGCTCGCGTGCACGACGAACGTCCCCAGCCCCTTTTTGCCCGCATGCCGTTCGTACTGCACGTCGCCACCCACGTCGGTGAACCGATCGGTCGGACCGGCAACGCCGGTCGGATAGAGGCGTGCGGCGAGCCCGTAGGTGCCCACCTCGAGGTACTGAGTCCCGAACGTCCGCTGGTAGGCGAACCGCCAGTACGGCGCCACGCCCTTCGTGATGAGCTCCGACGAAGCATCCGGCGGATGGGCTCCGCCTTGCGGGGCCGAGCGATACACCGACAGCTCGCCGTACACATGGCCGTTCCAGAGCGCGTATGTGCCCAAGCCCGCAACGTTCTGCGCGAGGCCCCCATCGATCAGCGGCGCGGCGGCAGGCGTCGGCGCGACGCCAGACGATGCGAACGGGAATCCCCACACCGGCGTCGAGTTCCACACGTCCTGGACCGTCGGACTGTTGTTCACGGTGACGCCCCAGAGGACGGGCTTCGACGCGAGCTTCCCGTGTTTCGCGTAGCGGA
Source organism: Gemmatimonadota bacterium (assembly GCA_041499375.1). Lineage (GTDB taxonomy): Bacteria > Gemmatimonadota > Gemmatimonadetes > Gemmatimonadales > GWC2-71-9 > 20CM-2-65-7. The sequence goes on along the minus strand of JBGQKD010000002.1, from coordinate 143,592 downwards.
GCGAGATGTTGTCCATCCCTATTGACCCTGCAGCCGCGTCATATGTGATCTGGATGAACGTGCCGATCCGTGGCGAGATCGCTTCACCGAAGAAGACGCTCAGCTGCTGCGGAAACTCCACGTTGCCGTTTTGAGTGCCGGGCTGCGCTTTCGACGTCTGCGTGAACGACGTCTGCAACATCGTCGAGACCGGGGGAATGAGGTTGATCTTGAGCGGCGACGGGGTCGTCTCGGTTGGTCCGATGGTCTGCAGGCCGGTGAGCGTATAGGCATTGAGCTTGAACTGCCGCCCGAACGCCGTCAGCATCGGAAAGGCAGTGTGGCAGACGTTGCAGGCGAGCCCCGTCTGCCGCGAAAAGCTCGGAATCCCCCGGTGGTTGAACGAGGCTTCATACCGGAGGATCCAATCGGGGACGCCGGCGCTGGCCACAGCAGGGAGCGACAGTCCCACCAGCAGCAGCAGAAAACGTCGTATCATCGGACCTCCCAGAAAGAGATTCTGCAACCATGCGCGGACGATCATGAAGGATTTCCGAAGGCTCTATGATGGTCGTATTATTCGCAATGCCCGTTCGCGTCCGTTTTGCTCCTTCACCAACCGGCTACCTCCACGTCGGGGGCGCGCGCACCGCCCTCTTTAACTGGCTCTTCGCCCGCCGCGAGGGCGGCAAGTTCCTGCTCCGCATCGAAGACACCGACAAAGCGCGTTCCACCGCTGAACACACCCAGGTCATCCTCGACGGCCTCAAATGGCTCGGCCTCGACTGGGACGAGGCGCCCATCTTCCAGGGGGCTCGCCTCGCCCGCCACCAGCAGGTCGCCGATCAGCTCCTCAAGGAGGGCAAAGCCTACATGGAGGAGGACGCCATCCGCCTGCGCGTCCCTCCCGGCGAGCTGGCGTGGGACGACGCGGTGCACGGACGCATCAGCTTCAAAGGCGAGGACATCCGCGATTTTGTGATTTTGCGCTCGGACCGCTCGCCGCTCTACAACTTCGCCGTCGTGGTCGACGACATCGACATGCAGATCACGCACGTGCTGCGCGGCGACGACCATATCTCCAATACTCCCAAGCAACTCGCCGCTTATCGCGCCCTCGGCGCCGTGACCCCAGTTTTTGGTCACGTACCGATGATTCACGGACCCGACGGGAAAAAGCTCTCCAAACGGCACGGCGCGACGGCTGTCGGAGACTACCAACACCTAGGTATTCTCCCAGAGGCGATGCGCAACTTTCTCGCGTTGCTTGGATGGAGTCCGGGCGGCGATCGCGAGATCATGAGCAAAGAGGATTTGCGAAACCTCTTTTCGCTCGACGGCATCCTCAAGAAACCCGCCGTGTTCGACACGACGAAGCTCGAGTGGATGAACGGGCAGTACCTGACGGCGCAGTCGGCCGAGGAGCTGTATCCGCTCGTGAAACCTGAGCTGGTCAAACTGGGTCTCAATGGAAACCAGGACGCGGTGCTGAAGGTGATTACCGCCGTCAAGACGCGCTCGCGGACCACGCTCGATGTCGCGCGCCAGGTGGCGGTCCGGCTCGACGAGCGCTTCGTGACGCGCGATGAGAAGGCACAGAAGGAAATCGCCAAGGACCCGACCGCGTACCACGCGTCGCTGGCGGCGAGCGTCATTGCGCTGCAGAATGCACCAGACTGGTCGCCGGGGAGTCTCGAGAAGGTGCTGCGCGATCTCGCGGAAGAACGAAACGTGCCGGCGGGCAAGATCTTTCAGCCGATTCGCATCGCGCTGACCGGAGGAACGGTGTCGGAACCCGTGAACGAGCTGCTGTCGGTCGTCGGCAAAGAGGCGGCGCTCCGCCGTCTCGAGGCTGCATCTCTCGCATGAGGAGGCACGCTTGCGGCTGCCTGGTCAGATCGCAGTGTACGTCACCTGCGCCCTATCCGCGTCTCTTGGAGTTGCTGATGTAGCCTCGTGCCAATCCGTGCTCGAGCGGCCACCAAACATGTCGGGTGGCTGGCTGGGTGCGCCTGGCACGCTGCAGTTCAACTTCGTGCACCGATTCGGAGTGGGTGACGCCCCACTCCGCAAAGTCACGAATTCGCCGACGTTCCTCCTCGCCTATCAGCTTCCCCTCCCCCTCCTCATCGGCTTCAACTACGCAACCTCATCCGACGTCGCGGCCGCGTTCCCCAACGAGTGGGAAGTGTTCGCGCGCTACGGTCGTTCGGGTGTGGCGGTGCAGGCCGGCTACAACCAGGCGGCCGGCAGTGCCGACGCGGAGCTGACCGCGGCGCGCGCGTTCGGGCCGCTGCGGGCGATGGCCGTGGGGCGCGTGCTCTCCAACGGCTACCACAGCGACACGACGCGCTACGCCGTGGGCGGCGGCGCGACACTGCGACTACATCGCTGGGTCGCACTCGCCGGCGACGTAACAACCCTGATCAACAAGCGCGCGGGCGAAAAAGTCGCCTGGGGCGCCGGATTACAGCTCGCGATCCCCTACTCACCGCACACGCTCTCGCTGCAAGTGACGAACACGAACACCGCCACCCTGCAGGGCGCCTCGCGCGGCATCGACCGAGTGCGCGGCGGGTTTGAGTTCACGATTCCCTTCACGCTGAGCCGGTACTTCGGGCGCAAGAAGGGCGGCGAAGGGGCGCCGGGAGGCGGCGAGGGGGCGGCGCCTGCGGGCGCTACGCGCGCCGAAATCCGGACCATGACCTTTGGGCCGAAGCGTATCGAAATCACCGCGGGCACCACGATCGTCTGGACCAACACCGATCCCCTGGTGCACACGATCAGTGCCGACGACAAGTCGTGGGACTCCGGGGCCATCGAGCCCGGCAAGAAGTGGAGCCACACGTTCACGCAGCCGGGCGAATACTCCTTCCACTGCACGCCGCACCCGTTCATGAAGGGTGTCGTCGTCGTGAGGCAGCCATGAAACGCCTCATCATCGGGGTGCTCGCGCTGGCGGGGGTGGCGGTGGTCGCGTGCTTTTCGGATCGTGGCGCCGGCCCGGGAATCAACACCGCCGCCGAATGCCGCGTGCCGGTCACGGTCATCGACTCGATGCACTACATCGTCGCGATCCGGGATTTCGCATTCCATCCCGACACTCTGCACGTCCCGACAGGCGCGACCGTCACCTGGATCAACTGTGAAACCCCACCGCAGGAGCCCCACACCACGACCTCGGATACCACGGGGATCTGGGGCTCGGCGGACCTGAATCCCGGCGACCGCTACTCGCATACGTTCGCGACGCCTGGGACCTACCCGTATCACTGCATCCCGCATCAAGCGTTCATGCGCGGAGAGATCGTCGTCCCATAACCTCTAGCCGTCTGAAAGGAGGGCAGAGTCTGCTTCCGAGGCTTTGTGCGGTATCACCTGCAATTAGCTGTCTAAGGAGGATTTGGTATGCACGTATCACGAGCACTGGCAATGTTTGCAACGATTTCACTGATCGGCGTTGCCTGCAGTGATAACAACACGTCGGGCATTCCGGCGGGGCTGGAGGTCTACAAGGCAACGCTCAACGGCGCGAACGAACGCCCCACGGCAGTGACGACAACCGCGCAGGCCACGGCGATCGTCACGGTGCTGGGCACCGAGATCAGCTGGAAGGTCGATGTCACAGCCGCGATTGATAGCGTCATCGCCGGGCATATACACCGGGGCGTTGCCGACTCAGCCGGTGGCGTCGTTCAGAGCCTTTCACCGACTGCCACGGGCGTTGGCTTTACGGGCACCGTGGCGAACGGGGCAGCCATCCCGCCCGATAGTGTGATCGCACTCATGCGGGCCGGAAAGGCCTACGTGAACATCCATACGAAAGCCCATACCGGTGGGGAGATTCGCGGTCAGCTGGTGAAGCAGTAACGCATCACGTGTAGGGGCGCAGCATGCTGCGCCCCTACACGTTAGTTCCGCACCGTCCCATCATCGCGCACCACCCGCCCCGCTTTCATCACGAAGCTCACGCGCCGCAGCGCGGCGATGTCGCGGAGCGGATCGCCGTCCACGGCGATGATGTCCGCCTCGAGCCCCGTCGCGATCGCGCCGATCCGATCCGAGAGTCCCAACGCCTCGGCGTTGAGCGACGTCGCCGCCACGATCGCATGCATCGGTGCCTCCCCCGCCCGCTCGACCCGGCAAATCAGATCCTCGGCGTTGTGGCCGTCCGCCCCGGCGACGGCATCGGTACCGTAGAGCACCTTGAGCCCCGAAGTCGCCAGCGCCATGCGAATGTCCGCCGCGGCGAGCGGCAACACGCGCTCCATCACGGCGAATCCTGAGTCGGTGTAGTTGCCGATTCCCTGATAGCGGCTGCGGTTGTCGAGGTAGTTGCGGAACACCAGGGCGCACTGCGGATCGAAGTACGTGCCGCGCTGCGCCATCAGCGAGAGCACGTCCTGGGTCACGAAGATGCCGTGCTCGACCTGCGTGCAGCCCGCGAGGGTCGCGGCGCGCACCGCCGCCGCGCTGTGCGCGTGCACCACCGTGCGCAGGCCGAGCGCCTTCGCTTCCCCGCACACGGCCACGAGCTGCGAGTCGGACATCGACTGCTGGCCGCCCTCTCGGATGCTCGCGGAGGCGAACAGCTTGATCAGGTCGGCGCCTTGCGCCTTGCGCTGGCGGACCAGCGAACGGAGCGAGTCGGGACTCAGGGTGCGATCGGTAAGGGGATCGAGCGACGTGACGATGCGCGGGCCCGGCAAGCCCTGCGTCGCGATCCAGTCGCGCAAATCCGCGTCGCTGCGCGATCCGACGCTCTGAATCGTCGTGAACCCCGCCATGAGCGTCGAATACGCGTTGGCCGTCGCGGCCAGCATCGACTGCGCGGGGGTGTCGCCGTCGTTGGCGGTGTGCAGCCGGTTCTGCCGATTGAAGTACCACACCGGATGGGTGTGCGCGTCGATCAGTCCGGGCAGGACGGTGCGAGCGCCCAGGTCGACGACCCGTGTCCCCGCTGGGAGTGGCGCGCGCGCCGCGATCCGCGCGATCCGATTGCCGACGACGAAGATGTCGACGTTGTGCTGTATGCCGCCGCGGCCGTCGAGGACGGTCGCTGCCCGGAGTACGGTGCGCCCGCTCGTGGTGTCTTGCGCCGCCAACGCGGCGGCCAGAGCAAGGAAGGTCAGCAGCACTACGGTACGGCTTTGACCGTGTCCTGAGCCTGGCGCCGGTCTTCGGCGTCGCGCTCTGCTTGTTTCCGCTCGCGCAGCTCGCGCACGTAGCGGCGGAATTGCTGCAGCGTCTGCGCGCGGTCGGCGGCCCGCAGGATGTCGGCGCGCATGTCGTTGAGCTGCCGGGCCCGCATTTCTTCGTCGAAGTTGCCGCCCCCCTTGAACAGATAGCCCAGCCCAGCCAGCACCGTCGTGGGAATCTTGATGCCCGCGATATGGATGTACGCCGAATCGATGCCCCACTGCGGCTTATCCGGCGTGCCGCCCAGCGTCCAAGACGGCCGCCGGTGTTCGCGCTGCTCCTGATCCATCATCTGGTTCAGCGTATCCACCATCGCCTTGAGCCGGTCGATCGCCGCGGTGCGCCGGGTCGTCGTGTCTCCGTAGAGCGCGTCCGCGACCGCCGCGGGCAAGCCGGGCCGTGGACTCACCCAGAGCCGCCCGTCGCCGACTTGCGGCGCCGGGGCCACGCGGCTGGCGTTGGGATCGTACGCGGGCAGCGTGACGCCGGTGTCCGGCGGCGCAGGGGCGGCGGGAGGCGGCTGTGGGGCGGCGGCTGGCGGAGGCGGTTCGCGGCGAGTCGAGACGATCGTCGGACCCTTGGCGCGCGCTTCCCGCGTGCCCGGCACAAACACCAGCGTGTCGCCGACGTCGCGCGGCTCGAGCACGACGTACCGTGGTTTCCCCCACGGCGCCTGCCAGTTCACCGTGAAGAACAGAATCACGGCGATGACGTGAATCGCCGCGGTGACGAGCCACGCACGCCCGATCGGTACCTTTCCTACCTCGCGGTCAAACAGTGGCAAGCACCTTTCCTAACCGCTCGGTTGCTTCGATGAGCCTCGGAATGGGCACAGTCAAAGCAATCCGGAAGAACCCCTCAGCGCCAGCGCCAAACGCGCTGCCGGGCAACGTCACGACGCCGACGTCCTCGAGCGCGCGCTTCTGGAACGCGGCCGACGGCAGCCCCTCGGGCAACGGGATCCAGAGGTACAGCGTCGCCCGCGGCGGCTCGATCTCGAATCCGTTCGCCCTGAGCGCCGGCACGATCGCGTCGCGCCGCTCCCTGAACTGCGCGGCGTACCCGGCGGCGATGCGCTCGGCCTGCTTCAGCACCTCGGCGCCCGCGGCCTGTACCGCGAGAAACGCGCCGGTGTCCACGTAATTCTTCACGCGTGCGAGCGCCGCGATCCGCTCGGGACGACCCACGGCCCACCCCAGCCGCCATCCCGTCATGCAGAAACTCTTGCTCAACGAATGAAACTCGACCGCGACGTCCATCGCGCCAGGAACCTCGAAAATCGACGGAGCGACGTAGCCGTCGAACGTAATCTCGCAGTAGGGATTGTCGTAGGCGAGGACGAGATCGTGCTTCCGGCACGCGGCGATCGTGCGCTCGAGATACTCGCGCGGCGCCACGGCCGCCGTCGGATTGTTGGGATAGTTCAGGTACACGAGCTTGGCGCGCTTCAACACGTCGGCCGGGATCTCTTCCAGCTCGAGCAGGAAATCGGTGCGCGGCGTCAGGTTGTAGAGATACGGCTCGGCATCGGCGAGGACAGTGCCGCCGTGATAGACGGCATAGCCCGGCACCGGCACGATCGCCACGTCGCCGGGATTGAGCACGGCCGTCGCGAGGTGCGCGATGCCTTCTTTCGAGCCGAGGAGTGGGTGCAGTTCTTTGAACGGATCGACGCTCACGCCGAAACGCCGCCGCATGTATCCCGCGGCGGCTTCGCGAAACGCGGCCAGACCGAGCTGAAACGCGTAGCGGCTCATGGCGGGATCCTGCACCGCGCGGGTGAGCGCCTTCACCGCGACGTCGGGCGGCGGGAAGTCGGCGTCCCCCGCGCCGACATCGATCACATCCACACCCTGCTCGATCAGCCGCCGCTTGATCGCGGGCAGCTCTGCCATCGGATATGTCGGCAGTTGTGCGACGCGCTTACTGAACCCCGTCACTGAATCTCCTCGAGAACTCGTACTCCGTACGAAATGAGTCCCTGAACCGTTGGAAATCTAGCTTGAAGGCACCGGCGCGCCGATGCTATGCAAGGCAAAGAACTCTTCCAGCTCGCGCCGGACGTCCGGCCAATTGCCGATGGCCCTGGAGGCCGGCGGCAGGCCTTCCAGCATCGTGGCCCCGTAGCGCTTGGTTACGACGCGCCGGTCGAGCAGGACGACCGCCCCGACGTCCGACTTCGTACGGATCAACCGCCCAAATCCCTGTTTCAACTTGAGCGCCGCGAGCGGAACGAGATAGTGGCTGAAGCCGTCCACCCCCGCTGCGGTGAGACGCTCCAGCCGCGCCGCGGTTAGCGGCTCCGTCGGCACTTTGAACGGCAGCTTCGCCAGGATGAGCACGCGCAACGCCCGGCCCGGCACATCCACGCCTTCCCAGAACGAGTCGGTGCCGAGCAGGATCGCCGAGCCGGCATCGCGGAAGCGGCGGAGCAGCTGATCGCGCTGTCCCTCGCCCTGCACCAGCAACGGCCAGCGCGCGCCGACATCGCCGCGGATCGCGTCGGCGGCGCGACGCAACGCCCCATGGCTGGTGAACAGCGCGAAGATGCCGCCGTCGGACGCGTGAGCCAGCTCGAGCAGCACGCGCGCGACGGCCGCCCCATGTCCCAATTCATCGTCACGCGGCTCGGGGATGTCGGTGGGGATGCCGAAGACGCACTGCGCCGCGAAGTCGAACGGCGACGGCAGGATCTCGCGCACCGTCACGCGCGACGGCGGCAGCGAGAGGCCGAGCCGCTCCTCGAGGAACGTGAACTCGCCGCCCGCCGCGAGCGTCGCGCTCGTCAACACCACCGTCTCGACGCGGTCGAACAGCGCCTCCTTCAGCACCGGCGCCAGATCGAGCGGCACCGCCGACAGCGTGAGGTTCGGGGTGCGACGGCCGCCCCCCCCCCCGCGGCGTTCCATCCAGCGCACGGCCGGACCCGCGGGCGCGCGGTAACCGACCGGCTGGAGCGTAGCCTTGAGTCCTTCCGCCGCCGTGTCGAGGCGGCGCACGACGCCGCGCAGCTCGCCGATCAGGCGCGTGCGCATCTCGGCGGGGTCGTCGATCGACAGCCGGTCGGCGATCGTCTCGACGCCGTCGCGCAGCTTGCTGAACGCAACGAGCAGGTTGTCGAGCGCGACGTCGAGTCCTTCGCGCCAGACGCCGTCGGCGGCAAAAGAATCGGTGAGGCGCAGAACTTGATCGGTATCGAGGCGCCGTCCCAGGCGACCAAACAGCTCTTCGGCCCAGCGCCGCGCCGCGACCAGCGCGTCGAGCACGCTCCGCGTCAGCAGGTCGCGGCTCGCCGACGCCAGCAGATCGTCATGGGTGCTGAGCTCGGCGGCGAGCGTCGGCAGCAACCCGCGCCCGTTGCGCTCGAGACGGCCGAGCAGCCGCTGCACGCCGAGCATGCTGACCTGGGTGCCGAGGTGGCGGGCGGCGACGTCCTCGAGGTGATGGGCCTCGTCGAGAACGAGCCGCCGGTAGGGCGGCAGCACGGCCGCCTCCTGCCAGTTATCGGAGGCGATGCGCACGGCGAGGTCGGACGCCAGGAGATGGTGATTTACGACGACGACGTCGGCTTCGGCCGCGCGACGCCGCGCCGCGAAGACGAAGCACCGATCGAAATGCGGGCATTTGAGCCGCGTGCAGAGGTCCGACTCCGCGGCGACCGCATCCCACACATCGCTCGACGGCTCCTCCACGAGATCGGAAAGACTGCCATCGGCCGTCCGCGCGGCCCAACCCGCGATCGACTCGAGCTCCGCACCCCGGCCTTCGTCGAACAGCGACTCCTGCCCCGCCCGCGCCTGCTCGAGACGGGAGAGACAGAGATAGTTCCGCCAACCCTTGAGCAGCGCGAACGTGACGCCGCGCTCCCCGGTCGAGAAGGCGCGCGACAGGATCGGCAAGTCTTTGCCGACGAGCTGCTCCTGCAAGTTGATCGTGTTAGTGGAAACGACGGTGCGCTCGCCGTTGAGGCGCGCCCACTCGAGCGCCGGCACGAGATACGCGAACGATTTGCCGACGCCCGTTCCCGCTTCGAGCAGCGCGATCCCGCCATCGTTGTACGCGTCGGCGACGTACGCCGCCATGTCGCGCTGGCCCGGCCGGTCCTCGAACGCCGTCGTGCCGAGCACGCGCGCCACTGGACCGGATTCGGTGAGGAGATTCGCGATCTCGAGTGAGTCGAGACGCGTGACGCTGCGCGCGCGGGGACACTCCACGACGACGTAGAGCGTCGAAACGTCGTTGTTGACGATCCCGAAGCCGACGCCCTCATCGTGCAGGCGCGCGGCGACGTGCAGGTCGGCGCCCGAAGGTTCGAGGAAGCCGCTGGGATGGTTGTGGAGCAACATCTCGCCGCGCTGCGCGGCACCGGGCAGTGCGAGCACCGCGTCGATCGTGCCACGCGCGACGACGCGCGCGTCCGTGAGCGTGCCGTTGGGATCAGCGCGCACCACGAACGACACCTCGCGCCCCTGGGCCGCGGCGATCTCCTCCTGGAGGAAGGCGCGCGCGGCCGCCGTCAGGCGCTCGACGCTCACGTCTTGAGCTCGCGCTTTTTCGCGGCGGGAAACAGCACGTTGTTCAGGATCAGCCGATAACCCGGCGAGTGCGGATGCAGCGAGAGATCGGTCGGAGGATCGCCGATCTGGTGCTGCGGGTCTTCGGGGTCATGCCCGCCGAAGAAGGTCCAGGTCCCCTTCCCCAGATCACCGTGGATGTATTTGACCCACGGCGCGCCCTCTTCTTCCGCGAGGATCGTGACGCCCGGCTTGAGCCGGTTGCGCGTGAACGAGGTCGTCAGCCCATAGAAATCGGGAATCACCTGGCGATGGTCTTGCACCAGCATCGTAGGCACCGGATCGATCTTGGCGCTGAAGTTGAACAGCTTGAACGCGCCCAGCGGCTGCCGCCGCGCGCCCCCGTTCACCTGGTGGCCGTCGATATCCGAGAAGCTCGCGACGAGCGGATTGGTTTCGATGTGCCCGCCCGTGAACGCGAACGCCTGGCTCCAGTCGAGCTTGGCGTCGGCATCGGGATCGAGCGGCGTGCCGTCCGCAAAGGTGGCGGCGATATCGACGTTGTGCGCCGCGAGCGCGAGGTCGATCGTCTCGGTCGCCGTGCACATCGCGAACAGAAAGCCGCCGTTGTCGACGTAGGCGCGAATGCTTCGCGCCACCGCCTTCTTGAGGTCAGGCACCGTCTGGAACCCGAGGCGCTTGGCCGTGTCGCTGTTGCGCTGCACCATTTCCGCGAGCCACGCCATCCCCGAGTAGATCAGGAAGAACTTGGAGTACTGGCCGGTGAAGTCTTCGTGATGCAGGTGCAGCCAGTCGAAATCCTTGAGCGAGCCGTTCATCACCTCGGGATCCCAGATCTTCGTGAATGGGATACCGGCGTACTGCAGCGACATCGTGACGGCGTCGTCCCACGGCGCGGCGTTCGGCGGCGCGTACACGGCGACTTTGGGCGCCTTCTCCAACGGCACCGCGTCCATGTTGCTCGCTTCGATCTCACCGCGGACCGTCGTCATGGCGCTGTCGACGGGCTCCGTGCGGATGCCGTTGAGCGCCGCATCGCGCCGCAGCGCGTCGAGATCAGGTATGAGGAACGAGCCGCCGCGATAATTGAGGAGCCACTCCGCCTTCAGGCCGGCTTCGATGGCTCGGTACGTCAACCCATACGCTTTCAGGTGATCGGATTGGGCGTCGTCCATTGGGATCAGAAGCGACGGATTGGCGGATGGGAGGATGGGTGGATGGAGCCCGACCAAACGGCTCCCAACCGCCAATCCGCCGATCCGCCCAACCGCCGATAGAAAGTCTCGTCGCTTCACGATTTCGGAATCGCCCCCTTCGCCCGCTCGAGCACGCGCCGTGCTTCCGGGACGAAGGCGCTGTTCGGATACGTCAGGATTAGATGCTCGAGGTGCGGGATCGCTTCCGCCGCACGGCCGGTGCGCACCAGCAGGCGCGCCCAGTCGAGCTCGGCGGCGGGGGGAGCGGCACCTTCGCCGCCGATCCGCACGATTTCATCGAACAGCGCGATGGCCGTCAGCTCCTGATCGCCGCCTTTCTGCGCCGCGACTTGCGCCGCGAGCAGCAACACCTCGAGGCGCCCTCCCTGCTCCGGGAAGCGGGCGGCGGCGCGACGTAACGAGGTGATGGCAGCACCCGAGTCGCCGCGCGCGAGCGTGAGCAGGGCCGCGCCCAACTCGGGGCTCGCTTCGTCCTGAATGCGCTGTAGCAGCGCCATCATCGCCGTGCGTTCTGTGGCGGCGGCGCGGTCGGTGGCATAGGGACCGGCGGTGCGGAACGCTTCCATCGCATTCTTCAGATTGCCGCGATACAGCTCGATCCAGCCGCGTTGCGCGATCGCCGCGACGCTCGAATCATCACCCAGCGCCGCCGCGGCGCGGTCCAGCTCGCCGCGCGCGATTCGCGCCCTCGCCAGCTCCAAGCTCAGTGCGGCGCGATCGTCGGCCGTGATCGCCGTGGATGCGGCGGCGAGCCGCTCCTCGGCGAGGTCGAGCGGACCGTCCGCGATCAGCAGCTGGATGAGCGCGGACTGCGCGACGCCGTTCGAATCCGAATGCGCTTCGAGCACACGCCGCGCCGCGGCCTTGTCGCCGCCGTCCAGCAGCTCGCGCACCGCTTCGGCGCGCGCCCGGGCGCCGAACGGACCAGGCGTCATGTCGGCCCACCGCGCCAGCGCGAGGCCGCGCACGCGATGGCCCTCCGGGCTGGTGAGCGAGCCGGCGAGATCGGCGAAACGCCGCAACGCGGCCGGGGCGGCGCTGTCGGCGGTGACCAGCGTCGGTTCCATCGCGGCCCAGGCTTCTTTCGGCCGTCCCCAGGTGAGCAGCACTTCCGCGCCAAGACGGCGCGCGCCCGTGGAGACGGCGGGCGCGGTCAGGGCCCGCGCGACGCGATCGCGCATGGGCGCCGGCGCGTCGGCGAGCTGGCTCGCGGCATTGGGTTCGACGTCGGGCGAGCGGGCGACGGCGCGTCCCCATTCCGTCGCCGAGGCCTCCCAGTTTCCCGCGCGCTGCTCGAGCTCGGCCAGCTCGATCGCGAGCGTGGCGTCGCCGCCGAGCGTCCGCCTGCCGACGAGGAACGCGCGCCGTGCCTCATCCCACATGCGGCGATCGGCGAGCGCGAGCCCCCATTCGCGATACGGCGCTTCGCTCTGCGGGGCGCCCGCCGCCCAGCGGCCCGCGATCGCCTCGAGCGAATCGGGTTCGTTCAGCGCCGCGTACACCCGCAGCTCGAGACTGCGCAGCGCCTGGTTCTCCGGCTGGCGCGCGCGCGCGTTCTGGACGAGCGGCAACAGCTCGGACATGCGGTTCAATACAAACAGCGTGCGCTCGAGACCGAGCAGCGCAGGGACGTTGGTCGGATCGCTGCGAACGGTCGTGAAGTAGATGGACGCGGCGTCGGCGTAGCGGCCGGAGCGCTCCAGCTCAAAGCCGGGACCTATGGCTTGACCCCGGGCGGCCCGCCCGGGGTCAGCCAAGCCCACGAGCACCAGCGCGACCACCGCCGCCGAGTTAGTGCTTCGGCTCATTTAACCGGCGGAAGTACTCGAGCACCATGCGCCGCTGCTCGGGCGTGAGACCGGTGAGCTCGTCCCACGTCGGGTAGCGGACTTTCGGCCCTGTGCCGGTCGCTCCCGGGAGGAGCGCGGCGGGAATGTGGACGCTGTCACCGGTCGCGGAGCGACTGGTGCGCTGCTTCTGTTCATCCGGCTCCTCGCCGGACAGGCTGCGGCCGGCATCGAGCAGCTTGCGATAGAGGCGCTCCTGCCGCTCGATCGTGCGACGGTCGAGCCGTCCCGCTTCCAGCTGTCTGGCAAGTTCTCGCGCTTCCTGCGCCAAGGCACCGGCGGCGCCGGCATCGCCTCCCGCCTGCAGGCGCTCGAGCTGCTCGGCGAGCTGGCGTTGGCGGTTGGCGAGCTCCCGCAGCCGCTGCATCATCGCATCGCCGCCCGCGCCCATCATCGGCAGGAGCCCCTGGGCGTCGCCGTTCATGCCCTGCTGCTGTTGCGCCATGCGGGCCAGCTGCTCCACCGCCTCCTGGAAACCGGATCCCGACTGCGCCCCGGCGACGCGCTCCGCCGTGCGCACGAGCGCGTGCGCGGTCGCGTTGAGCGCATCGAGCGCCTGCTCCGCAAAGGGCGCGGCGTTCGCGGGATTGGGGTCGCCTTGCTCGAGCTGCTCGCGCGCCTGCTTCATCTGATTCTGCGCGTACCCCAGCGCGGCCTCGAGCTGCGGCGATACCAGCGCATGCCGTCCGGCCGCGGCGCTGATCTCCTGCTCGATCGCGTGCGTTCCTTCTTCGACGGCGGCCTGGCGCGCGCGGGTCGACGCCCCTGCCTCACCCTCGCGCAGCGCGTCGGCGACTTCCTGCTGGCGCCGGGCGAGCGCCGCCGTTTCCGCGAGCGCCCGATTCAACGCGTCCAGCGTCTCCTGCCTCCAGGCGGACGCCAGCGAATCGCGCCGCTGCCGCAGCTCGTTCGGGAGCTGCGCCAGCGAGTCGGCGGCTTCCTGTCCCGACGTCCTCGCGCCACGCGAATTTCGCTGGCTCGCGGCGTTCGCGGCTTCCTGCATGGCGCGCTGGGCGCGGCGCGCGGCGTTCTGCGAATTCTTCAGCGGTACGGTTTCCCCGGCGCGCTACACACCGCGGGCCAGCGAATCGGTCGCGGCCGCGAGATCGCGCTCCGCTGCCGCTGCCGCCGAATCGGGATGCTGCGCTTCGTCCTTCGTCCATTCGGTCTGGCGGCGCTGCAGGTCTTCGGCGTCCTTGGCGAGTGACGCCAGCTCTCCCTCGAGCGCGGCGCGTTTGAACAGCTCCTGACTCCGCTCCAGCTCACGCCGCAGCTCCTGCTGCGCTTCGGCCAGGCGTTGCAGCGCTTGTCTGGTCGCCTCCGGATCGAGGCGCGCGAGCGCCTCTTGCAGCTCCCGGAGCCGCTGCTCCAGCTCGGGCGTGAGGGCGCGCTGTAACAGCTCCTGCACCTCGCGCAAGCGGTTTTGGAACGCGCTGTCGTCCACGCCAGCTGCTTTCGCGGCGCGCGCGATCTCTTCGACTGCCTGCGCCAGCTCCTGCACGCGCTGCGACATCGCGGCCTGATCGCGCGCGATTTCTTCCGCGCGCTGGGTGGACTGGAACGACATCGTGCCATTCTGTTGACTGCCAGCTCGTCCGTCAGGCCGTCCGGCCGTCCGGCCGTCCGGATCGCGGCTCCGCTCCTGAGCCAGATCCCGGGTTCGGTCGCTCAGCTCGCGCTGCGCCGTGGACACTGAATCGGCCGCATTCGCGACGGCCCGCGCCGCTTCCCGCGCCTGTGCGCGCAGCTCTTCCATACTCGGCAGCCGCAAGGCGATCTCGGCGCTGCGGCCGCTGTGCGGCGTAGGAGCGTTGTCGAGCGCTTCGACATAGAGCCGCAGCGTGTCGCCGGGCAGGAGCCCGCGGTTCTCGGCATCGAGCCGTCCCTGCACGATCGCCCGATCCCCCCCCCCGACCCCGCTGACGTCGAGCGACTCGCGTACCGCCTCGCCGACGCGGCCGGTGCGACTCACGCGCCAGCTCACGACGGAAAGGCGTGAGATGCCGTGGTCGTCGCGCACATCGGCGACGAGCTGCTGATGCAGCGAAATCGGCAGCGTCGTGTCACGGGCGGGGACCGGCAATGTGACGACAGGCGCCGAATCGGGAACGATGAGGACGTGCAGCTCAGGCGCGACGCCCTCGAGCGCGGACCCGTCGGCGCTCAGCGCCGAGAGCCGCCAGGTGCCGCTCGCGGAGGGCGTGAAGCGACCGTCGATGCGCGTCCCCGCGACGCGCAGCTGCTCAACGCGCGACTCGAGCGTCCAGGCAGCGCTCGCGAGCGGCACACTCGCGCTCCCGTTCGTCAGGACGGTCGTTCCGGCAGGCAGCGGAATCACGTCCGGGCCCACCAGCAACGGCTCGTCGGAGCGGCCCAGGTATGAAGGAAAGCGGGCGGTCAGACCGAGATCGGCAAGAAACGCGGGCAGCGCGACGTCGATCTTAACCTCGGCGCTGCGGCGTCCGCCGCTGGACGCGCGGAGGTACAGGTCCGATTCGATCGGACCGAGATGCTGGACCACATGGCCGTCGGTGTCGAGGGTGAGCAGCATCGGTTTCCACGGCTCACCGCGCCCGCGTGTCCACAGCGTCGCACGCACCGCGCCCGGGACCGTGATCGTCGCCGTGACGCTGCCGCCGCGACGCACGGTCCGCTGATCTACGACAAGGCGCACCGGCGCGTGCGCTTCTCGCCAGGTGCGCACCGGATGCCAGAACGCGGCGGCGCGGCCCGAGGCCGGCGAGCCCGCGAGAAAGAGCAGCACGCCGGTGAGCGCCGCACCCGCGCCGTACGACATGCGCCGCAGCGTCGTGCGGCGCAGGGCAGTCGAGACGCCGGGTGCCGCGAACGAGACCACGGCCGCGGCACGCGTGTCGGCAGCCAGCAGCAGCGCCGCGCTCGAACCGGTGCCCTTGCCTGCGGTTGGACTGACCACCCCGACGATGCTGCCCGCGCGCCCGCCGGCGGCGCTCTCGATCATTCTGCCCAACGCAGGCGCCCCGGCTTCACGGCGCGTGCGCAGCACGACCCACGTCGCCGCTCCTGCACTCGCCACGATGAGAGCCCATGCGAGGGCGACTCCCGACAGCGCCGGCGAGAGCGCGAGCCCGAGGCCAGCCGCGGCCAGCGCCGCGCCGAGGCCGCCGAGGACCACGGCGAGCGCCCGCGCCCGTGCGTGAGGAGCCCCCAGCCGACGCAACCGGCGCGCCGTCTCCGTCATTTGGTTTCGCTCACTGCGTACGTGAAGAGATTCACACCCATGCGCAACGCCGCCTCGTGCAGCTCGGGGGGGTCATGATAGACATCGGGGTCTTCCCACCCGTTCCCGAGATCCGATTGATAGGAGTAGTATACGACAAGCCGGTCTCCCAAAAAAATGCCGAACCCCTGCGCCGGCAGCCCGTCGTGCTCGTGGATCTTGGGGATCCCCTTTGGGAAGGCGTACACGAGGTTGTAAATCGGGTGCGTCAACGGCACCTCAACCAGCGGATGGTCCGGAAAGACGCGCGCGATCTCGCGGCGGAACGACTTGTCCATCCCGTAGTTGTCGTCAGCATGGAGAAAGCCGCCCTGCTCGAGGTAGCGCCGCAGGGTGCGGAGCTCGACATCGGAGAAATGCACGTTCCCGTGGCCGGTCATATAGATGTAAGGGACCTCCCACAGCTCCGGTCCGGTCAGCGTCACCACGCGCTCGCGATCGGCGACGGGCAGCGTCGTCCGCTCGCGCAGCGCAGTCAGCAGGTTCGGCAAGCTCGAGGGATTGGCGTACCAGTCGCCGCCGCCGTCGTAGTGGAGGCGACCGATTGTCAGGGAAGCGGCGGATGGGCGGATGGGCGGATGGGCGGATGGAAAGAGAACCATCGCGATCACCAACCATCCGACGATCCGCCGATCCGCCCATCCGCTCATAGCTCACTCACCAATTTGTACGCGGTATTCCGTGAGATTCCCGTTTCTTCCGCCAGTCGATGCGCCACATCCTTGCGCGACAGGCCTTCGGCGAGCCAAGCCTTGGCGCGCTCGCCCGGATCCGGGGGCCGTTCCTCGACGTGCTCCTTGCCGGTCCCCGAGAGCACCACCGTAACCTCTCCCCGCACGGGGACCTCCGCATAGTGGTCTGACAATTCCTGCAACGTCCCCGCACGTGTCTCCTCGAACACTTTGGTCAACTCTCGAGAGACGGCTGCCTGTCGTTCAGGACCACACACCTCGATCAGATCGACGAGGAGTGGCGTGACGCGATTGGGGGCCTCGAAGATCACGACGGTCCACTCCGACTGAGCGGCGGTCAAGAGAAAACGGCGGCGGTCGCTCCCTTTACGAGGCAAGAATCCGAGAAACAAATAGCGGTCGCCTGGGACGCCTGAAACAGCCAGGCTGGCAGCCACGGCGCTCGGGCCCGGAATGGTGACGACCTGAATCCCCCGCCCTCGCGCGGCGGCGACGAGCGCGACTCCCGGATCGCTGATCGCGGGTGTCCCGGCATCGGTGATCAGCGCGACGTCGCGTCCATCTGTGAGGATGCGCAGGAGACGTTCGAGGGCGCGGTCGGACGAATGCTCGTGAAAGCTGATCAGCTCGGCGTGCGAGCCGGCGTGGTGGAGCAGCGGTTTGCTGTGGCGCGTGTCCTCGGCCGCGACAACCGCCACCCGCTTCAGCGTGTCGGCGGCGCGCGGCGAGAGGTCGCCGAGGTTGCCGAGGGGCGTCGCGACGACATAGAGGGTGCCGGCCACGTCACCACGTCACCCGCCAGGGGAGACGGCCGTAGAAGCCGGCCGCCTGCAGCACGTAGCGATGCTCGCGCGTCGCGTCCTTGAGCACTTTCGTCGCCGTCCCCGGCATCATGACCTCGGCGCCCTCGAGCAGCTGCAGCGCCCAGTCGGTCAACGCGGTGGAAAGCTCTTCGGGCCGCACCACGGCATCGGGCGTGTCGGTACCGCGCGGCACGCTCATCAGTGCGAGCGCCTGATGCGTGTCCACGATAGCCGCCGTGACTTTCTGCGCGCGCCGCTTGGCTTCCCCCGGAAACTCCCGCTCGACCGCGTCCACGATCCGCCAGTACAGCTCGCGGTACGTGCTCACGAGGGCGGTGGCGGCCTGCGCGGGGAGATCGTCTTCGGCGGGAAATGTCCCTGCGGACATCGCGGGCGCACCGCCGGGGCCTGCATCGAACAGGGATTCGAGATAGCGGGCGGGCGGCACGGCGTCCGGTTTGTCGCAGAAATGCCCGCTCAGATACTTGCCTTGATCGAACTTCAGGTAGGAGACCCGGCCGTTGGAGATCAGTTCCAGCACGCCGGTCACCTTTTCCTGCTGCAACACCGGGAAGAATCGCTCCGGCTGCTTGACGTCGATAACGCGCGGCTGGTAGGCACCGGAGCAGGCCGCATACATCCACGCGAGCTGCTCCATGGGCGCGGCGCAATAGGTGAGATCGCCGCGTTCCACCTCGGTGCGCATGCGCTTCAACGCTTCGGTGATGGTGATGACGTGCCGCCCCGCGGTATGCAGCGACGCCGCGTTGACGGCCTCGCCCTTCCGGAAGAACAGCAACACGCATTCGTCGGGCAGGTGCGCCGCGAGGTAGCCGTCGATGCGGCCATCGCGATCGCGCTTGGCGTACGCGAGCAGGTTGTCGAGATGAATGAACGCGAGGCGGGTTCGATGAATAAGCCGGTTCACCTGCGGAAATTGGAGATCCGCGAGGCGAACCGGCGAATTCGTCAGGCGAGCGGTGCTCGCGCGCATCGTCCTCCGGGGAGGAAGCTACTGAAGATGTTGGTCGATCTTTTGCTCGAACGTCTGCAACGGGTAGGCACCCACAATCGTGTCCACGTGGCGTCCGTCCTTGAAGAATAGAATACTCGGAATCGACCGGACATTAAAGCGCATCATGGTCGCCTGATTGGCGTCCACGTCCAGTTTCACGATCTTCACTTTGCCGTTGTACTTCCCGGCCAACTGATCCAGGATCGGCGCGACCCTCCGGCACGGCCCGCACCAGGTCGCCCAGAAATCGACGATGGCGAGCCCCTTGTGCTCCTCAACCTCCGCCTGAAATGTGGCGTCCGACACTTCCATAGCCTTCACGCTCCCTCTCGAGACGTTAGTTTGACTTTCTATGAACCCGTCTGTCGCTCACGTCGGCATCGCAGTCACGAGCATCACCGAGGCACTGGCCTTTTATCGCGATGTCCTGGGCCTTACTCCGGGGAGACCCGAAACCGCTGATGGCGCCACGATCGTCAGTCTGCATTTCGGCGGCGTCGACGTCGAGCTGCTCGAGCCGAGCGATCCGAAGAGTCCCGTGGCGAAATTCCTTGCGAAACGCGGGCCCGGTATCCATCACATCTGCTATCGCGTGTCCGATCTGGACGCCACCCTGGCGCGCTGCCGGTCGGCCGGCTATCAGCTCATCGATGAGAACCCGCGGCGCGGGGCCGGCGGACGGCGCATCGCTTTTCTGCATCCCAAGACCACCAATGGCATTCTGCTGGAGCTGACTGAGTAGGTGGAACGCCCGCCCCTAGGGCCTGGTTCCCGTCCCCGCCTGGGGACAGCGCCCACCCGGGCTGCCCGCACTCTCGAGATGCACGTCGTAGACCAGCCACCCGCCGCTGTGCGTGCGCACGACATCGATCGGCAGCACCTGATTGCAATTCGTGCGCTGGAGCTCCACGCGAAACGTCCGCAGCTCATCGCGACCCGGCACGACCAGCGGTCCTTCGATAATCCGATAACCGGTGTGGTCGAGATATTTCTGGATCACGGTGACGCGCTGCTGCAGTACGCCGGCGTTCATGTTGTCCGCCGCCGGGCCTCGCTCCGTGCCCCAGAGCTCACCCATGCGCTTGAGATCGCTTGCTTTCACCGCGGCGAGAAACTGCGCGACCGACTCATTCATCGACTGCGGGACCGGCGCGCCCGCCCTGGGATTTTTCCCGCACGCGGCGCTGCCGGCGAGCAGGAGCAGAGCAAGCGCGAGCCGTCGCTTCACGAGGCAAGACCTGTGGTCAAGGTGACCCGAAGGTAAGACACCATGCGTCTCTACGTCAACATTGATCATGTCGCGACGCTCCGCGAGGCGCGGCAAACCGATGAGCCCGATCCGGTCCAGGCGGCCGCGGCCGCCGAGCGTGCGGGCGCCGACGGCATCACGGTCCATCTGCGTGAGGACCGGCGCCACATCCAGGACGCCGATGTCACCGCGCTCGCGCGCAGCGTGCGCACCGTCCTCAATCTGGAGCTGGGCGCCCACGCCGAAATCGTCCGGCTCGCGGCGCGCATCAAGCCCTTTCAAGCGACACTCGTCCCGGAAAAGCGGCAGGAGATCACGACCGAAGGGGGATTGGCGTTGGGGCTCAGGGATCGGCGACTGCGCGACGCCATCTCGCGACTTCAAGACGCGGGAATCCGCGTGAGCCTCTTCATAGATCCGTCACTCAAGACGATCGACACGGCCCGCGCGCTCGGCGTGCCCGCCATCGAGATCCATACCGGCCGGTACGCACACACCTGGCGCCGCGGGGACACCGCGGTGAAAGAGCTGCGGCGGGCGGCGACACATGCGAAGCAGATCGGCCTCGCCGTCCACGCCGGGCACGGCTTGACTTACCAGAACGTCCAGCCCGTGGCGGCCATTCCCGAGATCGAAGAGCTCAATATCGGCCACTCGATCGTGAGCAACGCGGTGTTCTGGGGAATGGAAGAAGCGGTGCGGCGGATGGTGCGGCTCGTTAAGAGATAGCCGCCTGGCCGCGCTCAACTCGCGATGTCGCAGCGGATGGGCGCCGCGGGCGCCGAATGCGTGAGAGCGCCGATCGCGATCAGTGATGCGCCTGCTTCGGCATAGGCGCGCACGAGATCGATGGTGATGCCGCCCGAGGCCTGGATCGTGACGCCGCGGCCGGCGCGCTGGGCCCACGCCGCAACCCGCTCGGGCGGCTGGTTGTCCACGAGCACATGTGTGACCCCAGCGGCGAGCACCGCCTCGAGCTGCGCATCTGATTCCACTTCGACGATCACGGGAACGCCCCGAGGGACGGCGTGCAGCGCGCGCTGGAGCGACGTACCCGCGCGCGCCAACAGCGCCCAGTGATTGTCCTTCCAGAGTACGGCATCGGCGAGCGACGCGCGGTTCTCGACGCCTCCTCCCATGCGCACAGCATACAGCTCGAGCGCACGGAGACCAGGAGTCGTCTTGCGCGTGTGGGTGATCCGGGCAGGCGTGCCCTGCACTGCGTCCACCGCGCGTCGCGTCAGCGTGGCGATCCCCGAGAGTCGCTGGACGAAGTTGAGCGCGACACGCTCGCCCGCGAGCACCGCGGCCGCAGGCCCGCTGACCAGGGCGATCGTCGCGCCGGCCTCGGTCCACGCCCCCTCCGGGAGGCAGGGCATGATCGCAGCGGCGCCATCGAGCTCCTGAAAGACCGTCGATAGGATCGGCACGCCCGCGACCACGAAGCGGCCTTCCGCCACGAAGCGTGCTTCGACGCGGCGCTCGGCCACGGTTCCCAGGAGGGGCGTCGTGACGTCCTCGGCGGCGCGATCTTCGGCGAGCGCACGTCGTACCTCGTGCAGGCCGAAGTCGGGCGGCTCAACCAATCGCGAGCATCCGATCGATGGCGAGCCGCGCGCGTGATGCGACCTCAGGCGCGACGGTCACATCGTACTGCAAATCGCGGAGCCCGTCGCGCACTTTTTCCAGGGTGATCTGCTTCATGTAACGGCATTCGGCCGACTCGCGGGCCGCGACAAACTCCTTCCCGGGATTCTCGCGCCGCAACCGATGCAGCACGCCGGTCTCCGTGGCCACAACGAAGCGCCGGGCGGGAGAGACGCGCGCGCGCCGCATCATTTGCTCCGTGGAGACGATCTGTACGCGACCTGCCGCGCGGTCGCCTTCGGTCTCGGCGTAGTACATCGCACTCGTCACACAACCACACTCGGGGTGCACGAGGAACTCGGCGTCGGGGTACTCGGCGCGCCGCTGCTCGAGGGTCTCGCGCGTCAGTCCGGCGTGCACGTGGCACTCGCCGAGCCACACGTCGAGCGGCCGGCCCGTCACCTTGCGGAGATAATTGCCCAGGAAAAAGTCCGGAAGGAAGAGGACGGGAACGTCGGGCGGGAGTGCATTGATCACGGCAACGGCGTTGCCCGAGGTGCAGCAGTAATCGGCCTCAGCCTTCACTGCGGCTGCAGTATTCACGTACGCGACGACGAGGCCATTGGGGTGATCGGCCACGCCACGCTCGCACATCGGCGGCCTGAATCGTACTGGCGAGCGAGCACCCGGCGGTGGGATCGGGAATCAGAATACGCTTGTCGGGATTCGCGATCGCCGCCGTCTCAGCCATGAAGTGCACGCCGCAGATCATGAGGATCGGCGCATCGAGCTCCGTCGCGCGCCGAGCCATCGCGAGCGAATCCGCGACGACGTCGGCGATGTCCTGGATTTCGGGCCGCTGGTAATTATGCGCGAGGATAGCGGCGTGGCGTTGCGTCCGCAGCTCGTTGATCTCGGCAATGAGATCCCGAGGGGTCGTCGTGCGTGTGGAGGCGCCCATCGAATGCAGCTCCGATTGTTATGGTGCCGAGGCTGGGGGGGGCCGGTTGTGAAGGGGCTACTCTGCCAGGACCTGATGGACACTCGCCACCGCAATCGAGCCCTCGCCGACCGCCGAGGCGACCCGCTTGGTGCTGCCGCTGCGCACGTCGCCCACCGCGAACACCCCAGGGAGGCTCGTTTCAAGCAGGTGCGGTGACCGGCGCAGCGGCCACTTCGCGGTTGTGAGATCGTCGGCGCTCAGCGCCGCACCCGTCTTGATGAATCCCTTCGGATCAAGCGCCAGGCAGCCCGCGAGCCACTTCGTGCTCGGCTCGGCGCCGGTCATCGTGAAGACGTGACGGATCTTCTGTTTCTCCACCGGTCCGCTTCGACCGCTACGCCACGCGATCTGTTCGACGTGGCCATTCCCTTCCAGGCCCACGATCTCCGTCCGCGTGTGCAGCTCGACCTTTGGATGTGCTTCGATGCGGCTGATCAGGTAGCGCGACATGGTGCTGGCAAGGCCGTCGCCGCGAATGAGCATGTGGACGCGCTGCGCGGTCTCGGCGAGGAACATGGCGGCCTGGCCCGCGGAGTTTGCGCCGCCCACGACGGCGATCTCTTCGTCCGCGCAGAGCTGCGCCTCCATGCGCGTCGCGGCGTAGTACACGCCGGCACCCTCGAAGCGCGACAGATTTTCGACCGCGAGGCGCCGATACTGGACTCCGCTCGCGATGATGATCGCGCGGGTGAGCAACGGATCGCCGGTACCCTCGCTGCACTGCACGCGGTACGGCTTCGTGCTGCAGTCGAGCCGGGCGACCTTTCTCGCGATGAGGATCTTGGCGCCGAACTTCTGCGCCTGATCGTATGCGCGGGACGCCAGGTCCTGGCCGGAGATGCCAAGCGGGAAGCCGAGGTAGTTCTCGATGCGGGAGCTCGTGCCGGCCTGACCGCCGGGCGCGTTCCCCTCGATCATCACCACGTTCAAGCCTTCCGACGCCGCGTACACGGCGGCGCCGAGCCCCGCCGGCCCCGCGCCGATGATGACGAGATCGCAAACCGCCGTCCGATCGATGGCGGGATTCAATCCGAGGCAGTCGGCCACCTGTTGAATCGTCGGATTGCGCAGCACGATGGTGCCGCGGCAGATCACCACGGGAATGTCGCCGGCCTTCACGTGGAACTGGTCGAGCATCGCCTGGCTGTCAGCATCGGTATCGAGGTCGACGAATTCGTAGGGATGCCCGTTGCGCGTAAGAAACTCGCGGATTTGCAGCGATCCCTGGCAATGGTTCGATCCCAGGAGCTGCACGTCGCCGAAGTTCTGATCGATCAGCTGCACGCGGCGCAGGATGAATGCACGGAGAAAAATGTCGCTCAGCTCCGGATCGGTGCGAATCAGATCCAGCAGCGCCTCGCGGGCGACTTCGATCACCTCACACGGCGTGGTCGCCTGGATACGGGCGAGGAAGCGCCCACCGGCGAGAATCGATCGCTCGCCCGTGAACATCCCTTCACTGAAGGTCGGCACATCCTCGCCCACCCAGCGCGGCGGCCGCACGAGGTCGAGCCGTCCCGACACGACGACGAATATCTTTGTGACGGGCTCCCCCGCCTCACCGAGCACCTCACCCGCCTGAACGGTGCGGTGCTGCCCACGGGGCTCGATGCGGGCGATTTGCGCCGCCGTCAGGCGCGGAAATGCTTCCGCCTGACGAGCAGCGGCGGCGGGATTGGCCGGGGCGGGGGGCGCGGCAGGCGCTGCGGTCATGACTTGAATACTAGCCATGGACGGAAGAGCTTCCAGTATGGCCCAACAATGCAAGCATCTCGCGCAAGTCCGTAACGTGAAGCCGAAAACGCCTGACGGCTGCGAGGAGTGTTTGGAGACAGGCGATGAGTGGGTGCACTTGCGGCTCTGCCTCGAGTGCGGTCACGTCGGCTGCTGCGACGACTCCCGCAACCGGCACGCCACGAAGCACTTCAACAAGACTAAACATCCAATCATGCGCAGCTTCGAGCCCGGTGAAGACTGGGGATTCTGTTATGTCGACCAGCTCATGTTCGAGCCCGCGCCGCGGCCGCTCTAGTCGGGCCGCCGCGGATGGCGACGCAGTCCGTCGGCGGCCTCGTAGATGCGGACGATGTAAGTCCGGATTGATTCGCCGTGCTCGCGGCGCGGCAGCACGAAATGGCGGTCGTCGGGCTGCGTGCTCTTCAGATCGTCGACCATCAAGTCGCCGCCGTGCGCCTCCACCGTTTTCTCGAAGCGCTCGACGGCCGACAGCAGATCCGCGAGATCATCCGAACGCTCGGCTCCGGTCACCGCAACGCCACGCTGCCGCAGCCGGTCAGACACTTCAGCGGCGGCGCGGTCTTCGTCTGCTCCGCGATTATTAGCCATGCGAAAACATGGAGTGCCGGCCCCCGTCCCGGTAGTGGACTTAGGGCCGGCTGAGAAACGTTACAACCTGACGGATCACGGCCGGATCGCTGACGATCCGATGATGCCCCAACCCCGTGGTCGTGACCAGCTCGGCGCCGGGCCATGTCTGCGCGATGGCGGCGCCATCACTCCAACCGACCTCGCGGTCGTCGCGATCGTGGATCACCAGGAGCGGCACCCGCATGGCGGGGGCAAACGCCGGGATGTTGAGATCCTTCCAGGAGAAGCCCAAGCGCCGCTCGAGGCGGCCGCGCATCGACGCCATGACTGGCTTATCGACGCCGAGCAGCGCTGCGAACTGCGCGCTGTAACTGTTCACGTTGGCCGACGGGGCTAGAAACACCGCGCGACGCACGGCGAGACCTCGACCGATCGCGAGCGCCGACGCGAACCCGCCCACGGAATGCCCGACGACGTGGCTGACGGGCCCGACCGCGTTCACGACGGCCTGCGCGGCGCGGGCGAACTCCGGTCCAGAGCTCAGCCGGCCCGCGGAAGCGCCGTGTCCCGGCGCATCGAACGTCACCACGCGATGCCCCTGCGCAAGCAGGGCGTTGCCGAGGTCCACGAAGCGACCGCCGCGGCTCCCCCACCCGTGGACCAGCAGAACGCCCGGACCGCGCTCGCCCCACGACCACGCCGCGACGCGTCGTCCCCCCACGGTAACCGTGAAGCGCTGCGCCTCGCGCAGCCAGCTGGCCATGCGCTCGCTGATCGGACGGCGGGGGGGCGTGCAGAAAATGCGCTCGGCCCACAGCGCCGCGAGGCGGGGGGAGGCCCGCTGCACGGCGCCGAAGGCCACTCGGGTCAGACGTAAGGGTGCGCTCATGCGGGTGTGCTCATAAAGACTGCCAAACTGAACGCTTAGTCACCAGCAACAGTTTCGCCTTTATCAGGCTCGCCAGGGCTCACGGTGCTGGGGGCCGGAAACTGCCGCCTAGCGAGCTGCAAACCCGCCCGAGCGAGACCGACGACCAATGCGGCCAGCCCCCACGCGGATCCGGCATCGCGAACGCCCAGGACGGCGTCGAGCGACAGCAGGCCGGGGCCCGTAAACGCGATGCTGAGGGCCGCGATTCCAAGGATCAGCGTGTACTCGTAGCCGCCGTTGTGTGCGAAGAAGCCCTTCGGGGCATGCGCGCTCACACCCGCCACCACCATCACGGAGAGTGCGATCGCTGCGGCGACCGGGGTCGCCAGGCCGAGCGCCAGCAACAGGCCGGCGCCGACTTCGGCGAGACCAGCCGCCAAGGCGGCCCGCCGTCCGGGCACGAAGCCGAGCTGCTCAAATGCGGCCCCCGTCTGAGTCAGGCCGAGGAGCTTCTGCGCGCCGTGCGCGGCCAGGGTCAGGCCAACCACCAGGCGCAAGATCAAGAGTCCAATACTCATCGTTGTTTTCCCAGCACTTTCATGTGGAATGGAACTATCAAACGGAAAGGAATGTCACCCTATCACTTCCCGATGTCAAGGGGCTTTCCTTTGGGAAGCGCCGGGGGTACACTGTGGGCATGACGAAACCGGTGGATTCCCAATGCCGCACGTTCCAGACTGCGATTCAGGTCCTGGGACGGCCGTGGAATGCACTGATCCTGAATGTTTTGCAGGGGGGGCAGCTGCGGTTCAGCGAGCTCTCCGAGCGCGCCAAGGGGCCGGGGGATAAGGTCCTGTCGGCACGGTTGAAGGACCTGGAAGTCCGCGGACTGCTGGTACGTCATGTCGACGCGGGTCCGCCCGTCCGCGTGGCCTACGAGTTGACCCGCAGCGGGCGCACCTTTGGCCAGCTTGCCGAAGCCATCGAACGCTGGGGGCGCGAGCTCGTGATCGAAGAGGCGAAGCCTCGCCACCGCTAAACCACTATTGGAGCGTGATTGCTGTGTCGGGTAGCACGGGAATAGAAGTTGGCATCGACAGTTTTGCCGCGGCGTACGACGAGGCGAGCCTCGCGGTCAGTCCGTCGCAACGCCTGAGGGATCTGGTCGAACAGATCGTACACGCCGATGAAGTAGGTCTGGACGTCTTTGGCATCGGCGAGCATCACCGTCGGGATTATCTCGATTCGGCTCCGCCGATCATTCTCGCGGCGGCGGCCTCGCGCACGCAGCGCATCCGACTAACGAGCGCCGTCACCGTCCTGAGCGCCGCCGATCCGGTCCGCGTCTTCCAGAACTTCGCGACGCTCGATCTGCTGTCGCAGGGACGCGCGGAGATGGTGGTCGGGCGCGGCTCGTTCATCGACGCGTTTCCGCTCTTCGGGCTGCGGCTCGAAGACTACGACTCGCTCTTCGCCGAGAAGCTCGACCTGCTCCTGAAGATCCGGGAGCACGAGCAGGTACATTGGTCCGGCAGACACCGCCCGGCGCTGACCGGTCAGGGCGTCTACCCCAGGCCCGTGCAGAATCCGCTGCCGATCTGGTTGGGCGTCGGCGGCACGCCGGAATCGTTCGTGCGGGCGGGCACGCTGGGGCTTCCACTGATGGTCGCGATCATCGGCGGTGAGACGCATCGCTTCCGGCCGCTTGTCGACCTCTATTGGGAGGCCGCCGAGCGCGCCGGACATTCGCGCGATCGTCTCAAGGTCGGCGTCCACTCCCTCGGCTATGTCGCGGCCACCACACAGGAAGCCGCGGATGACTTCTATCCAGGTTACGCGCGCGCCATCACCTCGGTCGCGCGAGAGCGCGGCTGGCCGCCCTCGACACGGGCCCAGTTCGACGCGCAGCGCGGGACCTATGGTGCGCTGCTGATCGGCGAGCCCGACGAAGTGGTCGAGAAGATCATTCGGCACAGCGAGGCGCTGGGTGGGATTTCTCGCATCACGTTTCAGATGAACGCCTCTTCCCTGCCCCACGCCAAGCTCATGCGTGCCATCGAGCTGCTCGGCACGCAGGTCGCACCGGCGCTACGCCACGAAGTTGCGAAGGAGACGCTATGACGGTGACCGTGGAGAAAGACGATCACGTGCGGGGATCGGGGCCGGTGACGATCCTCGTCTACGGGGACTACGAGTGCCCGTACACCCGCGCGCTGGAGCTGGTCACCCTGCAGCTGCGACGTCGGGACAGCGATCGGTTCCGCTATGTGTATCGCTACTTCCCGCTGCGCGAGATCCATCCGCATGCGCAGCTGGCCGCCGAAGCGGCGGAAACGGTCTCGGCGCTCGCAGGGCCGGACGCTTTTTGGCGCATGCACGACTCCCTGTTCGCCGATCAGTACCACCTCGAGGCTCCTGACCTCGAGGAGCGCGCAACGGCAACCGGCGTGAACATGCGCGCCTATCTCAAGGCGATGTCCACACACCAATTCGCCGGGCGCGTGGAACGGGACGTTCAGAGCGGCATCGCGAACGGTGTGGAAGGAACGCCGTCGATTTTCATCAATGGCGAGCGGTATCGCGGCAAGCGGGATGAGGGCAGCCTGCGGGCGGCCATTGCGAGCGTAAATTCGGGGGCGTGACCGCCCCTCCCCCGCCCGCCCCGTCCGCCTGGAGTCCGCTGCGCCGGCCACTGTTCCGGAGTCTCTGGATCGCCGACGTCGCTTCCAACATCGGCACCTGGATGCACGACTCGGCGGCGGCGTGGCTGATGACGTTGCTCTCGCCCTCGCCACTGATGGTCTCGCTGGTGCAAGCCGCCACAACACTGCCCCTGTTCCTGCTCGCGCTTCCCGCCGGTGCCCTCGCGGACATTTTCGACCGGCGACGAATCCTGCTCATTGCGCAGGTGTGGTGGTTCCTGACGACCGCGTTGCTCGGCGTCCTGACGATCACCGGCGTCATCCAGCCCTGGATGCTGCTCGTGATCACGCTCGCGATCGGTGCCGGCAGCGCCATCGACCTGCCCGCCTGGCAGGCCATCATTCCCGAAACGGTTCCGCGCGAGGAATTGCCCGCGGCCGTCGGACTCGGCAGCATCGCGATCAACATCGCGCGCGCGATCGGACCTGCCCTCGCGGGCCTGATCATCGTCGCCGGCGGACCCGGGCCGGTCTTCTTCATCAATGCTCTGTCGGTGTTGGGGGTCTTCTTCGTGCTCTGGCGCTGGCGGCGGGAGCCGAGTCGCGCCGTGCTGCCGGCGGAGCGGCTGGTGTCGGCGATGCGCGCCGGCGTCCGGTATGTGCGGTATGCGCCGGCTCTGCGGAACGTCATCGTCCGGACTCCCGCGTTCGTGGCGTTCGCGAGCGCGCTGTGGGCGCTGCTCCCGGTGGTCGTGAAGACCTCGCTCGGGCGGGGCGCGGTCTCCTACGGGGTGCTTGTGGGCAGTCTGGGCATCGGTGGGCTCATCGGCGCGGCGCTATTACCGAGCTGGCGCAAACGGTGGTCAACGGACGCGATCACGGCGGTCGCGACAGGTGTCTTCGCACTCGGATGTGCCGCGCTCGCGTGGGTGAGCAACTTCGGCATCCTGGCAGGAGCGATGGTGCTCGCGGGAGCCGGCTGGCTCACCACGGTTTCGAGCCTGCTGCTCGCGGCGCAACGTGGCGCGGCCGGCTGGGTGCGCGGCCGCGCGCTCGCGATATCGACGCTCACGCTGTTCGGATCGCTCGCGGTCGGGGCTGTGGTCTGGGGCGTCGTGGCGAACCGCGTGGGGGTGGCGTGGGCACTGTCAGCGGCGGCAGCGGGCATGGTTCTCGGACTGGGTCTGATCCCGCGGTTTCGCCTGGCCGCCGCCGAGACCCTCGATCTCGAGCCGTCGCGCAACTGGGAGGATCCGGTCGTTGCTGAGGAACTGGCGGACGAAGCGGGGCCGGTGCTCGTGATGGTCGAGTATACGATCGAGCCACATCAACGCGCCGCATTTGCTGCGGCTGCGCGCGATCTCCTCCGGCCGATTCGCCGGCGCGACGGCGCGGTGTTTTGGGAGCTATTCGTCGACTCCGCGAATCCGAAGCGCTGTGTGGAATACTGGCTAGTGGAGTCGTGGGCGGAGCACCTGCGCCAACACGAGCGGACGACTCAGGCGGACCGCGAGATCCAGGAGCGTGTTCGCGCGCTCACCGTGGGCCATGAACGCACGACACACTTCATAGCGTTGGGCCGCGAAGACGAGTCTACGTCGTGAGCGGCGAAGCCTCTCGCTTGGGGAGCACCCAGTCGGGCCGAACGAAGTGGCAGGTGTATCCATCGGGATAGCGCTCGAGATAATCCTGATGCTCCGGCTCGGCCTCCCAGAACGGACCGGCAGGCGCTACCTCCGTGACGACCTTCCCTGGCCACAGGCCCGAGGCCTCGACATCGGCAATCGTGTCGTACGCGGTTTTCTTCTGGCTGTCGTTGGTATAGAAGATTGCCGAGCGGTAGCTCGTCCCCCGGTCGTTGCCCTGACGGTTTTTTGTCGTCGGGTCATGAATCTGAAAGAAGAACTCCAGCAACCTACGGTAGCTGATCTGCCGCGGATCGAAGACGATCTCGATCGCCTCGGCGTGCGTGCCGTGATTGCCGTACGTAGCGTTGGGAACGTCGCCGCCAGTGTACCCGACCCGCGTGGAGATCACGCCCGGGTAACGTCGCAGCAAATCCTGCATTCCCCAAAAGCAGCCACCCGCGAGCACGGCACGTTCGGTCGAATCTGTCATGCGGACACTCCTATTCTTGGCCCAGTGACTACGCTCGTACGTCGTCCTCTTTCACCGCAAAGATCAGACAGGTCGTCGTTCCAGAAGCGATCAGCTCGCCCTTGGCGTCGGTGATCCGCCCCTCCGCTGCCGCCACCCGCGTCCCCCGCGACACGATGCGGCCCTCGATCCGCAACTCACCCGTGTGCGGCGTGATCGGTTTGTGGTACGCGATCTTGATCTCGAGACTCGCGTAGCCTTCGCCCGCCTTGATGGTAGAATGAACGGCGCACCCCATGGCGGTGTCGAGCAGCGTCGCCGCGTAACCGCCGTGTATCGAGCCGATTGTATTGTAGAAGCGCTCGTCGGGGACTGCCCGGAACGCACCACGGCCGAATTCGATTTCGAGTGGAGCAACGGGAATTACGGCCGACATCGGTGGCATCGGATACCGCCCAGCCGAGATCCCCCGCAGGAACTCCAGACCTGCCTGACTGTGGACCTGTTTGAGAGGCACTGTCCCGACAGGCAGCCCGGTGAGTGGGTTGTTCGCCGTCATCCAGTCACTTCCCGAATCTCGATCTGGGACTTCAGGGTCCGATGCACCGGACACTTGTGCGCCACCTCCATCAACTTCTGCTCTTGCTCCGCCGTGAGCGCGCCCGAGAGCTTAACCTGTGTATCGATCCGATCCAACAATGTATCGTCCCTGACCACGCAGTCGAGGCAGTCCTTGGCGTACACTCGCGAGTGAGTCAAGCGGACCTCGACGCTCTCGAGCGGCCACTTTTTCGTTCGCGCATAGAGCGCGATGGTCATGGACATGCAGGCACCGAGTGCCGACATGAGCAGGTCGTAGGGACCCGGTCCACGGTCCGTGCCACCCGAGGTAACAGGCTCATCCGCGACGAGATGATGACGGCCGGCGCTGATCTCCTGCACGAACCCTTTTGCACCGCCCCGAACGACAACCACACCCTCTGCTTCTGCCATCGGAAGCCTCCTTAGGGGACCCGCTCCGCAAGCCACGTGCGCGCGATGTCCGCGATGTCCTTATGCTCCACATCGGCCAATGCGTTCAGCCGTCGCATCTCCGCATCTGATATCTTGCCACCCAGCTCCGCCAGCGCTGCGGCAACCGCGGGATATTTCTCGAGCGTCGCCGCCCTGACAACCGGGGCCGCCTGGTATGGCGGGAAGTAGCCGCGATCGTCGCTCAACGCCACCAGATCGAGCGCGGCGATCTGCCCGTCGGTCGAGTTCCCGGCGATGACATCCACCCGTCGGTCGGCCAGCGCGCGGTACGTGAGTCCCAGGTCCATCGACGTCGGCGGCTGCGCGAAGGTCAGGCTGTAAACCTTGGCCAGGCCGGCGAACCCGTCGGCTCGCTCCAGGAACTCGTAGCCGAATCCCGCCTTCCAGTGCGGCGCCACGCGCGCGAGATCGGCAATCGACCGCAAGCCGTAGCGCTCCGCATCGGCGCGTCGTACCAGGATGGCGAACGTATTGTTGAAGCCCAGCGGCGCCGTCCAACGCAGCTGGAAATCGCGCGCGTACGCCGCCGCGACGAAGCGATACACGCTGTCGGGATTGGCGATCGGCGGCTGCTTCAGGATGGCCGTGAACGCCGTGCCCGTGTACTCGACGTACATGTCGATGTCGCCCGCCGTGATCGCGTGATGACAGACGAACGTACCCCCCAAATGCAACCGTCGCTCCACCGGCAGCGACGTGCGGCGCTCGATTTGCTGCGCCACGATTTCCGACAACAGATCGGACTCGGTGAAGTTCTTCGAGCCGACGACGACGCGATCCCGTCTGCTACACGCAGCTGACAGGATGACCAGCAACACCAGCGATCGCGTCACCGCGGCCGCCAGACGAGCCGGCGCTCCGCGAATCCGAGCAGTGCGTCGGCGAGCAGTGCGAGCAGCGCGGCGGGGATGGCGCCGGCGAGGATCAGGGTGTCGTCCACCGTCGCCACGCCGCGGAAAATGTAGACGCCGAGCCCGCCCGCTCCGATCGCCGCCGCGATCGTCGCGATTCCCACACTCACCACGGTGGCGATGCGCACGCCCGCGAGGATGACGCCGGCAGCGAGGGGGAGCTCGACGAGCCGCAGCAGCTCACCATCAGTCATGCCCATCCCCCGACCCGCCTCGCGGACCGCAGGGTCAACGCCGGCAATCCCCGCGTAAGTGTTGCGGACAATGGGGAGGAGCGCGTAGACCACGAGCGCGGTGATTGCGGTCCACGCGCCAATCCCGAACACGGGAATCAGGAGCCCGAAGACGGCGAGACTCGGGATGGTCTGGAAGACATTCGCGAAGCCGAGCACCGGCCGGCGCCAGGCGGGGTGGCGCGCCACGAGGACACCGAGGGGCAGTCCGATCAGCGCGGCGATAGCGGTGGAAATCGCGACGAGGCCGATGTGCTGCCCCAGGAGCAACCACACTTCGCCGGCGTGACGGCCGTAGAACTCGAACAGCCTCACGCGGCCTCCACGAATTTGCGGACCTCGGGCAGCGTGCTGGCGCGAAACTCGTCCGGCGTGCCGAGAAACGCCAGCCGTCCGGCGTCGAGCAGCCCGACGCGCGTGCCGAGCAACAGCCCCTCGCGCACATCGTGCGTGACCAGGACCATCGCCTTCCCGAGCCTGCCTTCGAGGGCGCGGAATTCGCGCTGGAGCTCCACGCGCGTGATGGGGTCGAGTGCGCCGAATGGCTCGTCGAGGAGAAGCAGCGGTGGATCGAGGGCCAGCGCGCGGGCGATGCCGACGCGCTGGCGCTGTCCGCCGGAGAGCTGGTGCGGGAAGCGCGCGGCGAAGGTGTCGGGGTCGAGTCCCACGAGCGCGAGGAGCTCGCGCACGCGACGCGCGATACGATCCGCGGGCCACTGCTCGAGTCGCGGCAACAGTCCGACGTTGGCCGCGACGGAAAAGTGGGGAAACAGTCCCACGTCCTGAATCACGTAGCCGATGCGGCGCCGCAGCGCGGTCGCACGGGCCGCCGCGGCGGGCTCGCCCGCGATCTGCACGGCCCCGCCCGTCGGGGTGAGCAGGCGGTTTACGAGCTTCAGGGTCGTCGTCTTCCCGGAGCCACTGCGGCCGAGCAGGACCAGTGTCTCACCGGCCCCCACGGAGAAGGAGATCCCATCGACCAGGGGTCTCCCGTTTCCGGGAAGCTGATAGCGCAAGTCCTTTACATCCAGCACCATGGCCACCGAGAGCCTAATCTACTTATGTTGTTCCAACCATGACTCAGCCGCTCGGCATGTCGGACTTCTTCGCCCTCGAGGCGGGGGAGTATCTCGACCGGCTCGATGCCCTGCTCCAGCCTTCGGCCCCGCCGGCGGCGGAGGAGTTGGTGCGCCTGGCGCGGGCGCTACGCGGCAGCGCGCTGATGGCGAGCCAGCAGGGAATCGCGCGCGCGGCGATGGGGCTCGAGGCGCTCGCGCGCGGCGTGCGCGAGGGCCGGCGGCCCTGGGACCCGGCAACGAAGCAGATCGCGATTCGTGCGGTCGACGATCTCAAGATCTTCGTGCGCAAAGCGGCGAGCTGGAACGACGCCGATACGGCGAAGGCGGAGGCATTGGCGAGCCAGCTCGAGCAGCTCGGCGGACGTCCCTCAGCCCAGGTTCGAGCGGCGGAGGCGATAGGCCTCGACGCGGGCGCGCGCGCCTTCGTCGCGCGCGAGGGCGCCGCGATTGCCAGCGCGCTCGATCGCGCCGGCCGGGCGATGCGCGCTAATCCGATGGCGCGTGATCCGCTGCAGCAGGTCCTGAAGGCGCTGCAGCCGCTCCGCGGCCTCGCCGCGCTCACCGATCTCCCCCCGCTGCCGGATCTCCTCGAAGGAATCGAGCAAGCGATCGGCGAAATCGGCCGGATCAGTGGCGCACCACCCGCCGGCGTCGGCGACACGATCGCCGAGCTGTTCCAGATGGCGGCGACGTCGATCGCGCACGCGGCCCGTGAAGTCGCCGAACGCGGCCGGCCCGATCCGGAAAGCGCGGAGTTCCGCAAGTTCGCGGGGCTGCTGGTGCAGTTCATGGACAGCGAGCCCGACGTCGTCGCGATCGAGACCGTGGCGACGATCGTCCGACGCGGCACGCCGCCCGGCGGCGAGAGCGCCAGGCCCGCGTCGCTTGGCCGGCTCGAGCTGGTGAGCCACGGGGAGCACCTGCGGCAGGCCGCCGACTCGCTGGAGCGGGCGCCCAGCGCGACCCAACGCGAGCTGCGCGCGCATACGTTGGCCAGCTCGTTCCGCGCGCTCGGGTCTGCCGGCGGTGGGCCCGTCGCCGAGCGCGTCGCGGAATTCGCGCAGGCGGCGCGGGAGGCGGTGACGAGCGGCATCGCGGTGAACCAGCCCGCGCTCTTCGCGGCTGAGGTGCGCAAGGCGGGAGAGATTCTCTCCACATCCGGAACGAGCGATGAGACGGCGATCGCCGCGGCGCTGGCGGGGGTCACGCTTGCTGTGCGGCGGCTCGGTGGCGCTGCCCCGCCGTCTGCACCTCGACAACCTCCACCAACGGCATCCGCGCCTCCAAGACCTCCCGCGCCAGCGGCAACCGCGGCGCCATCGCCCGATCTGGCGGGCACGTGGACGCGATACCAACAGATGGTCGCGGCGGGTGTGGGACCGGCGTCGCTCGAGGAGCTGATCGCTGGGGGAGCCGCTCGAGTCTCCGCTGACCCCGGGGCGGCGCCCCAGGGCAACGGGAACGAGCCCGTAGACATCAAGACCCTACTCTACAAGGGCGCCGGTGCCCGTCAGCGCGCGCAGGAGTTGCGCGAGGCGGCCAAGCGCGCGAGCGGCGAAAGCCTGCGCGCGATCATCGACGAAGTCTGCGATCTCGTTGTCCTCGCCATCGAACCCGAGTAAGAAAAACCGCTGGAGGGGAGCCTGGCTGATCGGGCTCGTCATCAGCGTCGCCCTCCTGGCGTGGGTGTTGTCCAAGAGCCACCTCGACAAGGTCTGGGACTACGCCAAGCATGCCAACGGCTGGCTGCTGCTACTCACGGTCGTCGTCGCGACGGTCACCTTCCCCGTGCGCGCCATTCGCTGGCGTCTGATCCTGCGCGATGCAGACGGCCGGCCGTTCCCATGGATGCCGCTGTGGCACGCGACCACGATCGGCTTCATGGCGAACAATCTGCTGCCGGCCCGCGCCGGCGAGTTCGCGCGCGCGTACGTCGCCTCGCGCCAGCTCCCGGTGCGTTTCACAACATCGCTCGGCTCGATCGCCGTGGAGCGCGTGTTCGACGCGCTCGTCATGCTGGGGCTGATGGCGGTCGCGATCGCGGCGCCGTCGTTCCCCGCGCACGCCCTCGTCGGTGGTCGGTCGGTCTCGGCGATCGCGGCATCGACGGCGGTGCTGTTTGGCGTGGTGCTGCTCCTGGGCCTGGTCATCGCCAACCGGCCGGGGCCGTGGTTGGTGCTGGTCGAGCGCATTTCGCGGCGCGTCCTGCCGGTCCGCGCGGCTGACCGGGTGGTTCGCGTCTTCGATGGCATCGTCGAAGGGCTGGCGGTGCTCAAGAGTCCCGGGCGATTCGCGGGTGTCGTCCTGTGGTCACTAGTGCTCTGGATCAAGAACGCCGCAGCCTTCGCCATCTGCTTTCGCGCCTTCGGACTCCACGTCCCGCTCGAGGCCGCGCTGCTCCTGCAGGGCATCATCGGTTTTGGGGTCGCCATTCCATCGACACCGGGGTACGGCGGTGTCTTCGAGGCCGCCACACTGGTGACCCTGCAACTGTACGGCGTGGACTCGAGCTTGGCCCTCGCCTACGCGCTGACGTATCACCTCACGACGTTCATCCCCATCACCCTGCTCGGCCTGTGGTCGCTGTCGCGCCTGCACCTCCGGCTGGGTGAGCTGAGCAGTGCCGCTCGCGGGAGCACCGAGTGAGCGACGCGCTGCGCATCCTGGCGCACGCCAAGGTCAACCTGTTCCTGCGGATTCTCGCGCGCGAATCATCCGGCTTTCATCAGATCGAAACCGCCTGCGCGCTGCTGGAGCTGGCGGACGAGCTCGTCGTGCGCCGGACCGATTCTGGAGTGACACTCGATGCCGAAGGCCCGGATCTCGGCCCCAGTGACGAGAACCTCGCGGTGCGAGCCGCCCGCATGGTCCTCGAAGCGACCGGCAATCGCTTTGGCGTCGCGATCAAGCTCACCAAACGGATTCCGGTACGGGCAGGACTCGGCGGGGGCTCGAGCGATGGGGCCGCGGCGCTGCACGCGGTGAACGCGCTGGCCGGGAACGCCGTGCCGCGACACGAGCTGCTCCACTTTGCCGCGAAGCTCGGGTCCGACGTCCCCTTTTTTGCCGGCGGCGCGCCGCTGGCGCTCGCCTGGGGCCGCGGCGAACGCCAGTTCCGTGTGCCGGCTCCCCCCTCAGCGCCGGCGCTCGTCGCCGTACCGCCGATCGCGGTGGCGACACCCGATGCCTACAAATGGTGGGACGAGCAGAACCCTTCCCCGACTTCACGCGGTCCCGTCACGCTCGATGCGGAGGCACTCGCCACCTGGGGCAGCATCGGCCGTCTCGGCGGCAACGATTTCGAAAGCGTGGTGTTCGGCAAACATCCGCAGCTGCGAGCGCTGTACGAGCGTGTCGCCGAAACGGGCCCGGTGTGGGTGCGGCTGTGCGGATCAGGCGGCGCGGTCGCCGCGGTCTACAAGAAGGAGACAGAACGCGAAGATGCGGTGCAGCGGCTGGGTCAGAAGCATCAGGTCGTGATTCGCACGAGTACCCGCCAGGCTCCCGCCGCCCCTCCCGCTTTTGACGAGGCATCGACGACGGGATAGGATTCGGCTTCTCACTTCATCGGAGCCCTTCCTGATGTCGCGCGCCTCGTTGGTGTTGTCGCTGCTCGCCGTCGTGCCCCCCCCCGTCGTAGCTACCGGCCAAACACCCGCCGGTGGCGAGTGGCCACCGCTCAAGGTCGTCGACGTCCGCTGGATGGATACGACGGTGGCGGCATGCACCGACTTCTCCCGGTTCGCGAACGGGGCGTGGCTCGCGCACGACACGATTCCGGCGGCGTACTCGTCGTCAGGTGTCACGCGCGACATGAGCGACCGCAACGAGCTGGTCGTGCGCTCCGTGCTGGAGGACGCCGCCGCACGCCGGAACAGCTTCCCGCCGGCGAGCACGCCCCGCAAACTCGGCACGTTCTACGCGACCTGCATGGACTCGACGGCGATCGAGGCAGCCGGCGTCACACCGATCAGGCCGTGGCTCCGCGCCATCGACTCGATCACGACGCGCACGCGGCTTCTGCCCGAAATCGCCAAGCTGCAGATCCTCGGCGTCAACGTGGCGTTCCGGTACTCGCCGGATGTTGATTCGCACGACGCGACGCACTACATCACCTGGTTTTACCAGGGTGGGCTCGGCTTACCCGATCGCGACTATTACTTCGCGCAAGGGGCGGCAGCGGACTCGACGCGACAGGCCTTCGTGGCGCATGTCGCCACCATGCTGCGTCTCGCGCGGCAGGACTCGGCCAGGGCCGACCGGCAAGCGGCCGCTGTGATCGCGCTCGAAACCTCGCTCGCGCAAGCCTCGCTCACACGCGTGGAGCGGCGTGATCCCGTCAAGACCGATCACCCCATGAGCATGAAACAGCTGACGGCGCTCGCCCCACGCATCGTGTGGGCGCGGTACTTCCGCGCGATCGGATTGCGGGCGCCCGTGCAGAAAGTGAATGTCACCGCACCGGAGTTCGTGCGGCGCGTGGACTCGCTGCTCCAGACGACGCCCCTCGCCACCTGGCGCGCCTATCTCAAGTACCACGCGATCGCGGCGGCCGCGCCGTGGCTCTCCACGCCATTCGTCCAGGAAGACTTCGCGTTCCGGTCCCGGTTCAGCGGTGCGCGTGCCCTGTTGCCCCGCTGGAAGCGCTGCCTGCGTGAGACCGATGGCGACCTGGGCGAGGCGCTCGGCCAGGCGTATGTCGAGAAGACCTTTCCGCCCGAGGCGCGCGCACGCGCTCGCGCGGTGATCGACGACATCCGCACCGCGTTTGGCGAGCGTCTGAAGCATCTCACCTGGATGTCCGACTCCACCCGGGCGCAGGCGCTCGACAAGCTCGCGCAGATGGGCGAGAAGGTCGGCTATCCAGACCAATGGCGGGATTATTCCCGGCTCCGGCAAGTGGAAGGACCATTCGTGATCAATGTCGCGAGCGCGAACGCCTTCGAGTGGCACCGGACCGTGAACCGGCCAGGTATGCCGGTGGACACGACCGAATGGGGCATCACCGTCCCCACCGTCAACGCGTACTACGACGCGTCGAAGAACGAGATGGTCTTCCCGGCCGGCGCGCTCACGCCACAGACGTTCGATCCCAACACCGATGATGCCGCGAACTACGGCTCGCTGGGCGGCAGCTGGGCCGGACACGAGCTGACCCACGGCTTCGATGATGAAGGCCGCCACTACGACGCGAAGGGAAACCTGCGCGACTGGTGGCAGCCGTCCGACTCGGTGCACTTCGTCGAACAGGCCGCGCTCGTCGAACGTCAATTCAACGAGTACATCCAGGTCGACACCTTCCACGTGAACGGCAAGCTCACCGAGGGTGAGAACATCGCCGACTGGGGCGGCTTGCTGACCGCGTACGACGCGCTCGAGAGCAGGCTCGCGCGAGACGGGAGCGGGCGGCCGGGGCTGATCGAGGGCTATACGCCAGAGCAGCGGTACTTCATTGCCTACGCCCAGAGCTGGCGCGTCCATGTGCGCCCCGAGCAGCTGCGCACGCGCGTGACGGTGGACCCACACGCCCCCGAGCGGTGGCGGATCAATGGGCCGCTCTCGAACATCCCGGCGTTCGCGCACGCGTTTGGCTGCAAGGACGGTGATCCGATGGTTCGTCCGAAGGACAAAGTCCCGGCTATTTGGTAAGCGAGCTGAAGACCGCCCGAGCATCGGCCAGCGTGCGCAACACGCTGGCCTGCTCGGCGGGAGTATTCCACGCGGTGCTGGCCCGGGTCGCCACCTCGATGCGCTCGAGCCAGCGCACGAAGAACGCCGCATCCTCGCCCGATCTGACAGGCTGGTCGCCGGCGCTGACGTAGATCGGACTCGTCGACGCAAACGGGTAAAGATCGAGCACCGGCGTCTCGGCGCGGTCGCTGTAGGCACGCAGCACGTACCACCCGCTCGACTCCACAGGGATCGAGACGGTATCGCTGGCCGTCGTACGGTCCCCCCGCAACGGAATCGACGCCACCACTTTCCCGTTGCCGATAATCTCCAGATGGTCCACCGCAACGTTGGAACGGAGCGTCACTCGAGCTGATAGCCGATGGCTGCCGGCTGGTAGCCGGATTACGTCGCCGATCGCATGACCTGCGAGCGTGAACTCGAGCAGCGGCCCGTTCGTCACGAACGTCCGCCCCGCCTTGAGTCCCGCGAGCCAACTGCGGTGGTCGAGCTTCGCGCCTGAGTGTACGAGCACGCGGACCA
Source organism: Gemmatimonadota bacterium (assembly GCA_041499375.1). Lineage (GTDB taxonomy): Bacteria > Gemmatimonadota > Gemmatimonadetes > Gemmatimonadales > GWC2-71-9 > 20CM-2-65-7. The sequence continues at coordinate 103,798 of JBGQKD010000002.1, read as the reverse complement.
GGCCGGGCGGCCCACGCAGGCTCGCGAAGTTCGGGAATGCGTCCGTCCCCGCCGCTGCCGGCAGCCGGAATCCGCAATTGAGCAAGCGATACCAGATCTCCGACGTGATCAGATGATCCGAGTATCCCATGACCTCGAGATAATCCACTTTGCCCAGCGCGACGTCGACCGGAAGCTCGTAGAACAGCGGCGCGGTGGTATCGGCAGGATCGGGCTTCGTGTCGAATGGGTGGACGTAGCCGACGAGCGCGCCTTGCGCATGGCCGAGATCGGCCACGGTCGCGTTCGTGAGCGCGAGACTCGACGCCGCCGTGTTGGGATAGCCGGCGTACTCGGGCAGGAGGTAGTGCGAGCCGAGGCCGAGGAGTCCCAGGTGGCCCCAAACACTGGTGTGAAATTCCTGCGCGTGACGCAGCAGGAACGTCGGCGTGGACACCGGGTCGGCATCCGTACGGAAATACGCAATGTCCGGAATGCGCTGCTCTTTGTTCACGATCAGGTTTTCGACGACGTGCAGATCTTCGGCCCGTGCCTGGAACGCGAGATGCGGGGGCGTGTTGCGATAGGCGCCGCCGTAGTTCATGTGCACGTGCACGTCCCCGCTCCACCAGCCGCGCGCGGGCAGATTGTCTAGTCGATGGAGAACGACGCGCCGCGTGGTAGGTATACCTGTCGGTACGTTCACGTCGGCACGAAACACTTGATACTCCGGTCCATGCCACACCTCGACGTGCACTCGCCCGGCCGGCACCGTGAGCTCAGCGGTGCCAGCCGAGTGGAAATACGAGTATTCGAATTGGCGCTCGGAGCGGTCGAACGCCTCGTCTGCGTGGCGCCATGCATCGTCGGGCGCGTAGCCACGGCCTTCGGCGGTCGTGACCGAGACTCGCGTAGAGAGCGGCCGCCCGGCGCGATCGACGACCTGGATACGCAACGTTCCCACGGGTCCGCGATAATGCCGCTCGCGCGCCGCGATCGGCTGCTTTCGTCCTCCTGGGACGTCGATCACCCACAGCGCCGTATTGCCGCCTTCGTTGGAGACAAACGCGATGCGGCTGCCGTCGCGCGACCAGCGCGGCGCGGTGGCGTCGAACTCGCCGTAGGTCAACGGGAAGGGATCCCCGCCCTCGCTCGTCATCAGCCAGAGCTGATTCCACTGCCTGCCGAGATAGGAGCTGTAGATGACGCGCGTACCGTCGGGCGACCAATCGGGCCGCGCCTTCCACGTCGTCTCTTCGTAGCGCAGCTCGCGCAACGGCGCGCCGGGGCGCTCCTCCATCCGCCAGAACCCGCCGCTGCCATGGATGTGGCCGCGATTGGAGACGAGGATGATCTCCTTGCCGTCGGGTGACCACGTGGGCGAGATGTAGTGATCCCATTTGCTGTAGTAGTAACGCGGCAGCTTGCTGTCGTTGTCTTCGGTGAGCCGTAGGGGCGCAGCCCCTTCGGGGCTCAGGACGAAAATGTGCCACCGCCCATGGTACAGCGACGAAACGAACGCGATGCGCGACCCATCCGGCGACCAGCGCGGCTCGAGGTTCACCGCCCCGTTGGAAGTGAGCGGCGTGACGTTGCCAGATGCCAGGTCGAGCAGCTGCAGCTCGATCGCGTCGTGCGCGTAGCGCGCGAACACGATCGTCCGGCCGTCGGGCGACCAGTCGGGTTGATAGTCATACGACGGCCCAGACGTCAGCTGCGTCGCGGCCGGTGAGCCGATGCGCTGGCGCCATAATGTCCCCTGCATCGAGTAGATCAGCTCGGTCCCGTCCGGGGACCACGTCGCCGAGCTGGGGCCACTGGTGACCTGGGGGACGTACATCTCGCGCCAGTAGTAGGCGTGGGGCAGGTCGACTTGTTTGAGAACGGGTGCACGTTGTGCCGGTAGGGGCGCAGCATGCTGCGCCCCCACCAACAACACGACGCCTAACGCGAGGCGTCGATCCATTGATAAATCCAGGCGCGGAGCAGAGGCAGCGGCACCGCGCCGTTTTCCAGCACCCGGTCATGGAAGGCGCGGATGTCGAACTTCCCGCGCAGACGCTGCTCCGCCAGCGCGCGGAGCCGCCGGATCTCCAGCCGGCCCAGTCCGTAGGACAAGCCTTGCGCCGGCCAGACGGGATAGCGATCGACCCCAACTTCCGCGCGCAACAGCGGCACGTGCGTGTGCTCGCGGATGTAGTCGATCGCCTGCGCGCGCGTCCACCCGAACTCATGGATCCCCGTGTCCACCACCAGCAACGTCGCCGAGAGCGTGATGTCGGCCAGCATTCCGAACCGGGCGGTGTCGGACGAATACAGTCCCATCTCGTCGGCGAGCTGCTCGGCGTACTCGGCCCACCCTTCCCCCATTCCCGGCGACCAGAAGTAGCGCGCGATGGCGGGAATCGTGTCGCCCCGCTCGAGCGCGATCGTCCCCTGCAGGTGATGGCCGGGGATCGTTTCGTGGAACGACAGCGCCTCGAGGTCGGCGCGCGACTTGTGCCGCGGATCGTACGTGGAGAGGTAGTAGATCCCGGGCCGGCTGCCGTCCTCGGCTGGTGGATTCCACTCGCCCACGCTCTGGCGCTCGCGAAACGCCGGGTAGGGCTCGACGATGACGGGCGCGCGCGGCAGCCGGCCGAACGTCCGCGGAATGGCGGCGCGCGCGCGCGCCAGCGCTTCCCGGGCCCGCTCCAGCATCTCTTCACGGGTGTGGAACGTGTAGGCCGTGTCGCTGCGCAACCGCTCGAGCAGCCGCGAGACGTCGCTCGTGCCGAACGATCGAATCGCGATCACCCGCATCGCATTCTCGAGCTGGTCGACCGTCGCAAGGCCCAGCCGGTGCACCGAGTCCGCCGAGAGCGCAAGACCGGTCGTCGCGCGAATGCTGGCACGATAGCAATCGGAGCCGTGCGGGTTCGCATGCACGCCGATCTCGGTCCGCGCACGTCCGACATACTCGGTGGCGAGGAAATCGCGGTACGCCCGCATCGCCGGCAAGATCTCACGCCCGATCACCTGGGCGAGCTCGGCACCGAACCCCGGAGTGGAGTCGCGGCGGCCGGGGTCGTAGAGCGGTGAGCGCTCGATCGGCATCGCAAGGAGCGTGTCGATTTCGCTCAAGGCGATTTCGACATTGTGACGCGGGGCCGTGTAGCCACGCCGCAGCCCTTCCCGATGGTTCGCCGTCTCCGTCGCGATGTAGGCGGGAATGGCGTGCCAGCGTGCGAGCACCTGGCGCCGGGCTTCGTCGCTGCCCACGCCCTGGAGCGCCGCGAGCGACGTAATCGTCGACAGCCAGCCGCCACCGGTGTGCGCCACGCTCCACAGCTCGTAGCGGCACACGCGCGTCGCCACGGAGCCTTCGATCGCGTCGCGCATGATCCCGTAGGCGACCCACTCGGGCCGGTCTGCCAATCGCTTCGGATCGATGCGTTTGAGCACCGTGAGCCAGGCGTCCTCACGGTCCTGCCAGCGCGCGAGCGTGGCGGGCGAATTATCCGGCAGGCGGTCGTGCCGTGTGTTCGCCACACCGTCGAGCGTCGCTTCGTCGGGATGCTGCGCGAAGTAGGCGGTGAGATACGTGTCGGCGAGCTGGCGGACGCGGACCGCCAGCGAATCACCGCTCGTCTGCAGCACCAGCGCGAGGGCAAGGATCATGATTTGAGATAGAGCCGTTGCGGGTCCAGCACTTCCCGCAACAACTGCAGCTCCGTGGCGGTAGGTGGGTCCAATCGGTTCAACCGCGCCCGGGACTCGAGCTTCCAGCCGACGCCGGCGCGCACCTCGTCCGCCTCGACACCAGGATACAATCCGGCGAGCACGAGATCGCCGCTCGCGTCGTCACGTTCGAGCACGCCCTTGTCGGTGATCACTTTGGCGACCCGCTCGCCGGGGCTCGTCAGAAAATCGACGCGCTCGGGAAACGCGCGGGGCAACAGCTTCGCGACGATCAGGATGCGGTGCGCGTGAATCGCAATCTCCGCGGCGCCGCCCGAGCCGGGGAGGCGGACCTTGGGGCGCTCGTACGACCCGATCACCGTGGTGTTGATGTTGCCGCGTCTGTCCACCTGCGCCCCGCCGAGGAATCCGACCTCGATCCGCCCGTTCTGGAGAAAGAGCTGGAACACGTCCGCCATGCCGCATACCATGAGCGAGCCGGTGACGAGCGCGGGATCGCCGATCGAGACGGGGAGACGCGACGGCGTTGCGCCGACCGCGCCCGACTCGTAGATGAGCACGAGATTCGGCGCGTGCGTGCGCCGGGCCAGATTGCAGGCGAGGTTCGGCAGGCCGATCCCGACAAACACGACTTCGCCGTCGGCCAGCTCGCGCGCCGCCACGGCAGCCATCATCTCGTCGGGCGTGTAGTCAGAAGCCGTAATTGACTCCCGCGCAGCGCTGCTCGCCCGCCTTCAACCGCTCGGCCAGCCGCGGCTGCTTCTGCATGTACTCGGCGCGATCCCGCACGCCGTAGACGAATTCATCGAGATAGCCGGCGAGCTCGCCGCGGTCGCGCGAGATGGCCTCCCAGCCGACGTAGAAGTCGTTGTCGCGGTCGTAGTAGCCCTGCGCGTATGAGGGATGCGCCCCCCACGCCTCGACCACCACGGCGCTCACGATCGCCGCGGGAATCAGCGTCCGATTGGGATCCGAGCGGATCACCCGCTCCTCCACAAGCTCCTCGACGACGACGATGACGCGCTGTGATGCGAACGCCGCTTCTTTCTGGACGCCGAGCAGTCCCCAGATCTGCGTGTTGCCCTGGTCGTCGGCGCGTTGCGCGTGGACGATTGTGACGTCGGGATTCAGCGCCGGCACGGTCGCAAGTTTTTCGCCGGTGTAGGGGCACGTCACCGCCTTGATGCGGGGATTGGCACGCGGCAGATCGGTGCCGGCGTAATCGCGCAGCGTCCAGAACGGCAGCCGCGCGGCCCCGGCCGAAAAGCGCGCCACCATGCCGAAATGCGAGTATTCCTCGATCTCGAGCGTCTGTCCTTCGACCGCGCGGCGAAACGCGTGCAGCGAGCCGACCCCGGGATTGCCGGCCCACGAGAACACGAGCTTTTTCGCGCAGCCCGCGGCGATCATCTGATCGTAGATCAAGTCCGGCGTCAGGCGGCACAACGTCAGGTCCCGGCGCCGCTGGCGAATGATCTCGTGGCCCGCGGCGAACGAAATCAGGTGGGTGAATCCTTCAATGACGACGACGTCGCCGTCGCGCACGTGTCGCGCGACGGCGTCCTGCATCGACATGACTTTTGACGCTAGTCCGACATCTCGTGCAGGCACTCGTCGATGATCCGGAGAGCGGTGTCGACATCGTACTCATCCACGACGAGCGGGGGCGCGAGCCGAAGCGAGCTCTTCCCGCAGCCGAGGAGCAGGAGACCCTTCTTGAAAGCGCGGCCCACGATCTCGTGGGGAATGTCGGGGGCCGGCTCACGCGTTTCGCGGTCCTTCACGAATTCGACGCCCACCATCAGCCCGCGTCCGCGCACATCCCCGATCGCCGCGTACTTGTCCTGGAGCTTGCGCGCGCCTGTGATCAGGCGGTCGCCCATCTTCGCCACGTTTGGCAGCAGCTCTTTTTCGACGATGTCGAGCGTGGCGAGCGCCGCCGCGCAGCACACCGGGTTGCCGCCGAACGTCGTCCCGTGGGCGCCGGGCTTCCATTTCATGATCGACTCTTTGGCGATGATCGCGCCGATCGGCATGCCGCTGCCCAGGCCTTTGGCCGACAGGAGGATGTCGGGTTCGATGCCTTCGTATTCGCAGGCCCACATCTTCCCCGTGCGGCCTACGCCGCACTGCACCTCATCGCAGACGAGCAGGATGCCGTAGCGATCGCAGATCGCGCGCAGGTCTTTGAGGTAGCCGGCCGGCGGCACCACGTAGCCGCCCTCCCCCTGGATCGGCTCCACGAAAATCGCCGCAACGCTATCGGGCGGCACTTTCTTGGTGAACAGCTCCTCTTCGATCCACGACGTGCAGCGCGTCGTGCAGGCCGACTCGCCGCGGCAGTACTCGCAGCGATAGCGATAGCCGTAAGGGACGTGATGAACTTCGGGCAGGAACGGCGCGAACCCCGAACGTTGCACGGCCTTGCTGGCCGTGAGGCTCAGCCCGCCGTAGCTGCGCCCGTGGAACGCGCCGAGGAAGCCGATGATCGCGGGGCGGCCGGTCGAATGGCGCGCCAGTTTGATGGCGCCTTCGACCGCTTCCGTTCCGGAGTTCGACAGGAACACCCGCTTCTTGCTCGGCCCGGGCGCGAGCTGCGCGAGCCGCTCGCACAACGCCGCGAAGCTCTCGTAGTAGAAGTCCGAGCCGCAGATATGAAGGAAGCGCGCCGCGGCGTCCTGGACGGCTTTCACCACCTTCGGATGGCCGTAGCCCGTTGATGCGACCGCGATACCCGCCATGAAGTCGAGGAACCGGTTGCCGTCGACGTCTTCGACCACGGCGCGCTCACCGCGCGCCACGGCGAGCGGATACTCCTTGGGATAGGACGTCGAGGCGAAGCGGTCCTGCCGCTCGACGATCGCGCGGGCTTTGGGACCCGGTGGCGGCACGACGATGCGCGGATAGTCCCGGGGCGCGGTCATACGCGAACCTTCATTTGCGAGAGAGTCTTCTCGAGCGCCGTCGTGAGCCGGCCCACGATTTCGTCGATTTCCGACTCCGTGATGATGAATGGCGGCGCGATCAATGCGGCGTCGCCACTCGTTCCGTCCGCGTGCCCGACGTTCGGCCACACCGTGATGCCCGCCGCGAGCGCGGCGTCCGCAAATCGCTCGGCAAATTTTGCCGACCGGGGAAATGGCGCTCGGCTCCCCTTGTCTTCGACGAACTCGATACCGGCGAGGAGACCGCGGCCGCGCACATCCCCGACGTGCGGCAGATCGGCCAGCAAGCGCAGCCGCTCGTGCAACACACGACCCATCTGGGCGCAGCGCTCCACGAGCTTGTGTTGCTTGAGGTACTTCATGGTGGCCACACCGGCCGCGCACGAGACCGGGTGATGCGAGAATGTCTGGGCGTGCACGAAGCTGCCCGAGCCGTTCGCCAGGACATCCACGATGCGTTCGGGCGCCGCGATGCCGGACAGCGCCGCGTAGCCGCCCGAAACGCCTTTGCCGAACGTCATGATGTCGGGCGTCACGCCGTAGGGCTCGATCGCCCACCAGGTCCCCGTGCGGCCGACGCCCACGAGCACCTCATCGGCCACAAAGAGCACGTCGTGGCGGTCGCAAATCTCACGCACCCGCTTGAAGTACTCGGGCCGCGGTGTCGACGCGCCGGTCGACGAACCGCCCACGGGCTCGGCGATGAAGGCGGCGACCTGATCGGCACCGAGTTTTTCGATCGCTTCTTCCAACACGTCTGCGCTGCACACCGGACAGGCGGGGCCGCGGCCGCCGCACTCGCAGCGATAGGGATACGGCGCGGGAATGCGGTGGACGTCGACGAGCCACGGGCGGAACGGCGCCTTGTGCGCTTCACGCGCCGAAGCGGAGAGCGCGAGCAGCGTGCTGCCGTGGTAGCCCGGGCCGAGCGCGATGATCCGGTGCTTGCTGGGACGTCCCCGCTCCACCCAATACTGGCGGGCCAGCTTCAACGCCGCCTCGACCGACTCCGACCCACTACAAAGGAAGTAGAGCTTCGAGAGGTCACCGGGCAGCGTGTCCGCGAGCTCGTCGGCGAGGTTCTCGACGGGGCCGTGGGTGAACATGGTGCCCGACAGGTACCCGAACTGGCGGCACTGCTCGGCGATGGAATTCGCAATCTCCGGGTTCGAGTGGCCGAGGTTCGCGACGTAGGCGCCGCCGACCGCATCGAGGTAGCGCTTGCCGCGCTCGTCGATGAGCCAGCAGCCCTCGCCGCGCACGATCTTGGGATACTCGTAGCCGAGCTTGCGGTAGAAGACGTGGCTGTTGGGGTAGCGGTGTCCGGTCACGACGCAAAGCTACTGCATGGACTGGCGGCCGTCATTAACTTGCATCCCGGCGAGACTCTGGCCCCTCGTCCAATGGCAGGACAGCGGACTTTGGATCCGCGAATCTAGGTTCGAATCCTAGGGGGCCAACTGACTACGAATGTCCAATGTCCAATGCAGAATGTAGAATGTCGAATGCTGCGGCTAGACACTCGACATCCCCTGGTTGTTGATCTCCCATTGATGGAGCCTGGGCATCGTCCATAGTATGTTGCACGACGTGAGCACCTCTCCCCTAATGACGGCCGAAGAGGTCGAGCGCATCTCGATTCCCGGAAAGGTGACCGAGCTGATTCGGGGGCGACTGATCGTCCGCGAGCCACCCGGCACCCATCACGGGGCTATCGCAGCAAACCTCACGTACTATCTGGCTGACTTCGTGCGGCGACACGGCTCGGGTGCGATCTTTGCGCAGGACACCGGATTCAAGATCGCGTCCGACCCGGATACGGTGCGGGCCCCGGATGTGGCGTTCGTCGCCCGTGAGCGCGTGGGAGCCATTGGGGAGCGCGGCTACGCCGAGCTCGCGCCGGACTTGCTCGCCGAGGTGCTGTCGCCTGACGATCGCCCTGCCGAAGTCCTCGCCAAAGTGGCCGACTGGCTTGCCGCCGGCACGCGGCTCGTGTGGGTCGTCGATCCCCAGCGACGGGCGGCGCGCGTCTACCGCCAGGACGGGAGCCTGTCCGTTATTGGAACCGATGACTCGTTGGAGGGCGAGGACGTTCTCCCGGGATTCACGTGCGCCTTGAAGGACGTCCTCGCCTGACCCCGACTGCGCGCCTCGACCGACAGGCTCGGCTGCGAATCGACGTCCGGCGTGTTGAGCGGATCGTCGAGGTGGGTGGGCGCCGACCGGGGATCGTGGATGCCTTGGCGCGTGAACGACCAGATGTCGTGTGCACTCGCCCGCCAGGTGAAAAAGGCTCTGGCGGCTGCGGTTAGCTTGACGGCCGCTTGGATGAGCGGCAAGTAGATCGCATGGCAAAGAGAGCCGAGGCTCGCAGCTCGGAGAGTGGCCGCACCTACCGGCTGGACCGCCTGATCGGCCAGGGCGGATTCGGCGAGGTCTACCTGGCGACCGCGACGCCTCAGGGCACGCTGCCGCCGCAGGTCTGCATCAAGATCAGCCACCGTCTCACCGCCTGGCTCCGCGAGGCGTACTTCGCCGAGCTCCTCGAGCGGGAGCCGCGCGCGCTGCGGGTGTTTGATCGGTTCGCCGAGGTCGACGGGGACGCCATGCGCTACTGCATAGTTATGGAGTACGCGCAACACGGCGACGTGGGCGCCTGGCTCAAGCAGCGTGGCCCGCAGCCCGAGCGCTTCGTCCGCCGCGAGATCGCCGCGCTGCTCGGCGCGCTCGACACGCTGCATCGCGGGCAGGCGCTGCATCGCGATCTCACACCCTTCAATGTGTTCGTGTGCGAGAAGGAACAGCTCAAGCTCGGCGACTTCGGCATCGCCCGGCACCAACGCAATCGCCACGGTGTCACCGCCGACGCTTTCAACCCGCTCAACGCGCCGACGGAGATCGCGTGGGGCTGGATTCGGAGATGGCAGCAGCGCGACGACATCTATCAGGTCGGCCAGCTCGCCGCGATGCTGCTGCGCGGAGACATCTCGAGTCCGATGCGCAGTCGCGACGTCCGCGGCCTGCCCTGCAGCGACCACTTGAAGGAAGTCATTCACCGCTGTCTCGGGAGCCGCGGCAGACGCTACGAGGCGGCCGGCGAGCTTATCGCGGCGCTGCGTCATCGCCCGAAGGAGCTGGCGGTGGGTCGCGTCGCGAGTCTCGCGGGAAAGCGACTGTCCATCACCGGGTTCCTGCGCCGTCCCCGGAGTGACGCGATAACCGCGGCCCGCAAGGCTGGCGCGATCATCCAATCGAAGCCCGGATTGACGACCGACGTGCTCGTACGCGGGCGGCCCAACCAGCTGCAGATCGCCGGCAAGGATGCTGGTACGAAGCTGATGGAGATCCGGCGCCTGGCGGCGCTGGGACACCGGATCACCATCATCGGAGAGCAGCAGTTCTGGAAACTCGCCGCGCCCAAGACGCGGGCGCGGCGGCGGAAAACCCGACCTTAGTTGATCAGCCCGAGCGCCCGCGCGATGTTGATGCGCCCCTTGCCGTAGTAAGGATCGGTCCCGGGCTGACCAAGGTCGTCCGCAGACTGCAAAATCCGCTCGCGGATCAGCGCTGGCCTCCCATGGCCCAACTGCGCAACGAGCAGTGCCGCGAGCCCCGCGACGGTGGGCGCGGCGAAGCTCGTGCCCGCGCCCTGTACTATGCACGGGCTGACCGCTGGACGGCAGAATCCGCCGGCTGCCGGGGGCCGGCAGGCCGGTGGCACGGTGCTCATCGTCGGGGTCGTCGTGCACAGCCCCCAGAATCGGCGAAACTGGCCGACATCGCCGGTACCGCCCGGTGCCGCAACGTCGACCGCGGAGCGGCCGAAGGCGCTGTACGGCGCCGGCGCATCCACGTTCTCCCACGGTCCATTCACCCCACTGGCGCCGGTGGGCCCGGTCGCCGCCACGCAGAGCGCGTTGGCGGCCTCGCACGGAAACCGAACGCGATCACCATCGTGATCGAGATCGGCCGCGTCATTGAAAGGCACAGAGGTGAGGAGGGCGCCCTTGCGGAACGCGTAGTTCACCGCGCGCTCGAAGGCTGCGATCGTGCCCGGGCTCTGGCTCTTGTGGCGCTCGCTCCCTCTACTGACGTTGATCACGTCGGCACCTTGGTCGGCAGCGTACACGATTCCGCTGATCAGCCGGCCGACGGTATGGTTGTTCGTGGAGTCGGCGACCTTCACTGCGAGGAGCGTGACGAACTGGTTCAGTCCGGCGAGCACCTTGGCATTACTCGCGACGACGGAGGCTACGGCCGTGCCGTGCCAAAACAAGTCGCTGAACGGCAGGCGATCGGCGTAGCGCGCCGGCATGACGTCCTCGGGAACGAACGACTTCGAATGCTCGAGATCGACGAGCCCAAGGAGGTCCGGATGTAGATAGTCGATGCCGGTGTCGAGGATCGCAACCTTGACGTCGCGCGAGCCAAGGTGGCCGGTCGCCCACGCTTCGGGCGCGAAGACGGCCCGCAGGTTCCACTGGCGCGGGTAGAACTGGGCGGCCGTAGGCGACGCGATCGCATCCGCCACTGCGACGATCTCGTTCGCGGCCTGTTCAGGCAGGTCCTCAGCCGCTTCCCCACCCTGCGGAGTAGTGATCGCATCGGACTCCACGGCTCGGACGTCGGCTGTGGCCGACAGCTCGGCGGCGGCGGCCTCCGGCAGCCCGGTCACCGTGACGACCCCGATGCTGTCGAGCGCGTTCTCGATCGAGCCGCCCAGCTGCGCGACGCGTGCCCCGAAGTCGGCGGGGACACGCTCCGCTGAGAAGACCACGACATAGCGGCCGGATGATTCGAGGGACGCCGCGTTGGAGGCGAGCATTTGCTGACCGCTTACGTCCGTCGGCGCCGCTCGCTCCTGGCAAGCGCCCAGGGCCAATGCGGCCACTATGACTAATGCAAAGACCGTCGATTGTTTGCGATACATGGGGCACCTCATGGGGAGCGCGTTTGGACTGCGGCATACCAGGAGCGTCCGCCGTCGCTCGAAACCGCCATCACCACCCAGCCCCAGCACCAGCTCACCATGCACGGACCGAGACCCGGAAGCCTGGTCGTGTTTGCTGGGTAGTTGCCGGCGAGTCCGTCGTAGGCTGGTCCGCCGTCGACATCCATGAACCAGAGTTCGTAGCCCGATTCCACCGAGGAGTTGTCGGCCCACGTTAGGTCGTCTCCGACCATGGTGACATTGGTCGGAGCTGCAAGCACCACGGCACATGCTGTGTTGGAGGGTGCGGACTCCCCGTAGCCATTGAACGCGATCACGCGATAACACACCGGCTCCTCAACTGGATCCGGCGCGATGTCTTCGAACGTAGGACCCGTCGTTGCCAGAGTTGTCCAGGTCGAACCGCTATCGGCGGATCGCTCGACGCGAAAACCATCTTCGTTGGTGCCATTGATGGTCCAGGTCACCAGGACCTCACCGAAGCCGTACGGCCTTGCGGCTGCTGCTGAAGGCGCGCTCGGTGGGCCGGGTGGCGGAGGCGGCGGGGGGGGCGCCGGTGTGGTGGTACACGCGGGGGCTGAGAAGGCCGAGAAGGACTTGTTGGCCCCCTTCGTCTGAAAGGCGCGCGCTTTGTAGCAGTACTGGGTACTGGCTGTGAGTCCGGTGTCGCTGTATGCCGAGGTGTTCGCCGCGAGGCTAGCGCGCAAGGTGAAGGCGCCGCTCGCCCCGGTCGTGGAGCGGTGCACTTCGAACCCGCTCTCGTTGGACGAATTGTCCTGCCATGAGAGGTCGATACGGCTCATTGAGCCCGCGATGGCGGTGAGATTCGATGGCGCGTTCACCGTCGCGCCCGGTGCGTTGGAAGCCCGAACATCCAGAGTGGGCGCGACCGGCTGAACGTGGTCGCAGGCGAAGGACGCGACTGTCAGGATACAGGTGACGACCCATTTGAAGCGGATGCTCCACATGAACCCTCCCCGCGAGGACTCTGACGCTAATGGACGTGAGCTTGAGACGGACGGTTGGGGATGGGTTGCTCAGAGTAGAATCAGACGGGAATCGACGCCGGATCGCTAAAAGAAAAGCGGATTCGACAACACTCAATACGCAATCCGGCAAAGCACAACTTCGCTACGGCTGCTGGCCCAAGACCTTCACCGGTATCGGTACGCTTTCCGCCGTCGTCCCGTTGCCAACCTGACCATATTGATTGTTACCCCAACAATACACCACACCACTTGATGTGCGACCGCACGTATGCTCACCGCCTGCGGTCAACAGCGAGAAGGTGAGGTTACCAGCAACAGGCACTGGCGTCGTGCTGCATGGCAAACCGAAACACTGTTGCGGTCCCGTAGACGTTCCCGTTCCGAGTTGGCCGCGGGCGTTTGAGCCCCAGCAATCGGCCCGACCACCACTGGTAATGCCACAAGAAACGCTCCCACCACTGTTCACAGACGTGTAGGTGCTGCCCCCAACCACGGGCCTTGGGACGACATTCTCGTTGGTAGTGCCGTTGCCAAGCGCGGCGCCGTTGTGCCCCCAACAGTAAATGGTGCCACCGGTAGCCACTGCGCAGGTATGAAAACCGCCGGCATCAAGCCCGGTGAACTTGAGTCCACCCGCGACCGCACCGGGGACTGCGCTGGCGGTCCTCGTACCGTTGCCAAGCTGCCAGGCGTCGTTATTGCCCCAGCAGTAAGCAGCTCCTTGAATGGTGAGGCCGCAGGTGTGGGATTCGCCGACGCTCACTGCTGCAAACGTTAAGCCTCCGCTTACGGGCACGGGCACAGCCACAGGCGTAGTGCTCGTCTCGCCGTTGCCCAGCTGGCCGGCATAATTGGCGCCCCAGCAATAGGCGGCGCCGCTGCTCGTGACCCCGCACGTGTGGTACTTGCCCGCGTTCAGCGATGTGAACGTGACACCGCCGGCAACAGGTTCAAGATTCGGTCCCCAGCAGTATACCGCTCCGCCGGCGGTCAGCCCGCAAGCGGCCGGCTGATTGTCAAAATAGCGCCCACTGCCGCTAGTCAGAGCGGTGAACTTGATCCCACCGCGGACCGCTGCTGGGGCTGTTTGGACGTCGTTGTTCGTGTCAACGCCAAGCTCCCCGTGGTAGTTGTATCCCCAGCAGTACGCATCTCCGCTCGTTGTGAGGCCACATGTGAATGCGAAGTCACCCGCGCTGACCGATGCGAATTCGACCACGATCACGGTGATGGCGGCAGTGTCGCTCACGCCTTCGCTGGTCGCCGTTACCGACGCCGTCCCCGGCCTGAGTCCCGTCACCAGGCCATTCGCGTCGACGCTTGCCACCACACCATTGTCGCTGGTCCAGGCGACCGAGCGACCGGTGAGAGTCCGTCCAGAAGCATCGCGGATCGTCACAGTCAACTGCTGGGTGCCCTGAGTAACCAGGCGCGCAGAGTCGGGACCGATCCTCACCGAAGCGACCGGTGCAGGTGGAAGGACCGTTACCGTCGCAGTATCGCTCACTACTTCGCTGGTGGCGCTGATTGTGACACGTCCCGGGCTTACCGCTGTTACGAGTCCGTTTCCATCCACCATCGCAACCGCCCCATTGTCGCTGGACCAGGTTATCGGGCGTACGATCGTGCGACCCACCGAATCTCGAAGAGTCGCTGTCAGGCGAACGTACGGCAGGTCCAGGACGATCACCGTCGCCGATTCGGGAGCGATTGTTACCGATGCGACCGGTGGAGTGGGAAGAACCGTCACGTCCGCGTGTCCGCTCACACCTTGGCTGATGGCCGCGATCGTCGCTTTACCAGAGCCCGCCGCGGTTACGAGCCCATTCGCATCTACCCTCGCCACCGCGGCATTGTCGCTGGTCCATATGACCTGGCGTCCGATCAGACGATCGGTCGAATCTCGGACGGTCGCCGTGAGCTGAACATTGGGAACGTCGAGAAGCACCAGCGTATCCACCGCGGGCGTGACGTTCACTGACCTCACGGGCACCGCAGGCGTGACCGTGACCACGGCGGTGGCTTTCGCAGAGGTGCTCGCTGCAGTTATGGTTGCACTCCCTTGCCTGACGCCGATAACCGGTACAGTCATGGTTGCACTTCCTTGCCCGACGGGGATAACTATTTCCCCCCCGGAGCCAAACGTGGCGATGTCGGCTGCGCTACTTGACCAGCCCACATAGGCCGGGAAGCCCCTGGCATCGTGTGCTGTCGCCGTCAGACGGACAGTGTCCCCCGCAGCGACAGTCGCCGTCGTGGGGACCATCGTGATGGAGGTCGCAGGGCCGGGGACAGATTGTATGTGAAAAACCCCAGCGACTGAAGGATCGACACGCGCGGTAACCAACGCAGACCCGACCCCGACCGACGTCAACAGGCCAGTCGAGGAGACCGAGATAGACGCTGGATCACTGCTGGACCACGCAACTGCGCGATTAGTCAGCGTGTTCCCGTCCGCGTCCCGCACCGTCGCCCGCAACTGCCGGCTCGTTCCCGCTCTCATGACCGAGTCATAGGGCGAAATCTCGACCGAGGCCGGAGCGCCAGTCGAAACTGTCCCCGTGGTGAATGTCGCCGTGTCTCGCGCCGCCAACGCGTCGCCATCGAGGTCTCGCACCTGTTGCGTCACGACGAGCGAGTACTCGGTGTTGGCGCTCAATGGAGCGTCAGGCACGAACTCGGCGGTGACATGCGTGGCGTCCAGCGTCGGGTCTACGAATCGCACAGTACCACTAACGGCAGACTGCCCTGCCCGGAGCTGCAAGGATGCGGTGCTCAGGCTGGCACCGGCGACCGGCTCACTGAAGACGACGACGATGGCGGTATTGAGAGGCACGTCGCGCTTGCGCGGCGGTGGCTCGGTCCGCACGACAACGGGCGGCCGTCTGGCCGAAACTCTCAGTCCCAATGGCTGCCCAACAACAGCACCATGCTGATCGGTCACCACGACCTCGATCGAGTCGCCGACGTTGGCGTTGATCGGTAAGGGGTCGAAGCCGCCGTCGAGAACCGCGGTGGTCAGGAAGTCGGCGCTATCGGCGCTACCGACGCGGTGGATTGTGGCACTGCTGCCGCCTGACGCTGTGCCCGGCGTCAGCGAGACGTACACGATGCTGTCGGCGGCCGCGGGCGACGCGGCAGAGCGAGACGCGCTGAACGTGCCTGCGGTAGCCGAGGCGCTAGCCTGGAGCGGGTTTGAGACGATCAGGCTTGGCGGCGGCGGTGGCGGCGGCGGCGGCGGCGGCGGGTTGGGGCCGACGTTGTCGGAGCAGGCGGCGAAAATGGTCGCCCATGCGATCGCAAAGATCCGGCGGCGGAGCGTGCCCTCAGCGCGCACAGCAACCCCTCTCTTGGTGACCAACGTGAAGGGTAAGCAACGCACGCGCAACGCTAGTTCGAGCCCGTCTGGCGGGTGGAGATCCAGATGTCCGTACCGCCGAATCCGCCGGAGCGACTCGAGGCAAACAGCAGTGTCCGGCCCCCACCCGAGAGACTCGGTTGCTGTTCAGCCGCCGTGGAGTTCAGCGGAGCGCCCAGGTTCACCGGTGGCGTCCACGGATCGTGAACGCTGCGCCGTGTGGACGTCCAAAGATCCGCTCCGCCGATCCCACCGGGTCGGGTTGAGAAGAAGAACACCTCCCTGCCATCCGAACGCAACGTTGGACCTTGATCGGTGGCGATCGGGTCACTGAGCTCGGAAATCAGCACGGCGGGTCCACGCGTTTCACCACCGCGCGTAATCGCGGCAGCGTAAAGATCTGCGGTCCCGCCTGCGGGCGCTCGATTGAAGTAGAGGTTCGCGGCGCCATCCTCGGCGCTCTGCAAGAACTCCGCACCCGCCTCGGCCGCCGCGGTGTTGACGTCCGGACCGAGGGCAACAGGGACATCCCAGCCGAAGTTGTCCTTCGGGTTGTCACGTTTCGACAGGAAGACGTCCCCGAGGCCCGCCCCGCCTGGCCGAGTGCTTCGGAAGAAGAGCAGATGCCCATCGATCGATAGTCCGGGGCCAGTTTCGTCAGAGGTCGTGTTGACAGCTGGTCCGAGGTTTTGCGGAGTTTCCCATGCGCATTCCTTGCAGTCGCGCTGAGAGATCCAAATGTCAAACCCGCCGATTCCGCCCGGCCGGTCAGATCCGAAGTAGAGGCTCAGCTCGTCGTTCGAGAGCGTTGGACCCTGCTCGTTGAACGTCGTGTTGATGATCGAGCCCAGGTTTGCCGGCTCGGACCAGGATGAGAAGTGCGACGTCTGATTCGCGACGAGGTTCCCTGTGATCCCCTCATCGGACTCCGGTCCGCATCCGAGGAGCAATGCGATGGAAGCCACCGCACCGAGTGTCCGCGAAGTCGTCGTCATGGCTGCACCCCCGGCCGTCGCGTCGTCATCCAGAGATCCTGCAAGCCAAGGCCGCCCGTCCGAATTGACGTGAAGATCAGTGTGCGCCCGTCGCGGGAGAGCACCGGTTGCGAATCGACGTCCGGACCGTTGATCGGCGCGTCCAAATGATTTGGATTCGACCAGGGGTCTTGGGCGGACTGGCGGGTGAAGCGCCAGATGTCGAAGTTGCCGAAGCCTCCCACCCGCATCGAGGACAGCAGCAGCTCGTGACCGTCCGCGCTCACCGCCACTTTTTGGTCGAACGTGGTCGGGTCGCTCAACTCCGGGACGAGGACCGCAGGGCCGAGCGCGTCGCCGTCATTCGACACCGCGACTCGATAGACGTCGATGCTGCCGCCGGCGGTCGGGCGATTAAAGTACACGAAGGCGTTCGGCTCTCCTGGCTCATGCACGTAAAACGAGCCCTGCTCGTTGGCCGCCGTATTCACATCCGGTCCGAGGTTCACCGGAGGGCCCCAGACGTCCCCGTCCGCGCCGGTGCTCACGCGATGGGAGAGGTAAACGTCGCTGAGGCCGAAACCACCAGCGCGCGCACTATAGAAGAACAGGAGGCGCCCGTCTTCAGACATCGTCGGTGCGGCGTCCATCGCGTCGCTGTTGATCGGCGCACCGAGATTCACGGGGACTTCCCAATCGCACGCCAGACAGCGGCGATGTGACATCCAGATATCGAGGTTGCCGAGACCGCCGGTGCGTGTCGAGACGAAGAAGAGCGTATGCGCGTCGGACGAGAGGCCGGCGTTGGCGTCGAGGGCGCTCGAGTTCACCACGGGACCGAGATTCACCGGGTCGGACCATTCGGAGCTGGCGAAGCGATCGGCTAGGAGCGGAGACATGGCCCGGTCGGCCTCCCTGCCGCACGCGACGCAGACGGCGAGCGGCGCCAGCGAAGCGAGAATGCGGGTTGCAGTGATCATGGATCCTCCGTCGGGTTCATTGACCGTACGACGTGGCCTCGTTCGATGCATCGGACCGCCCGCCGTCCTTGAGCGCGTAGACGAGATAGGTGTAGGTGTTGCCGGGGAGAATGTCCCAGGAGTCGCTATAGCTCGTCGCGTCGGGTCCCAGAATCGCGATGGTCTCGAAGTACGAGTAGCACGCGTCCCAGTCGCAGTAAGTGAAGAGGCGCTGCACCTCGTAGCCGTCCTCGACGCCGGAATTGTCGGCCCAGGTGAGGTTGATGACCTCACCCAGCGAGCCGCCAGCTGTCGCCAGGAGGTTGGACGGCGCTGCAGGGAGCGTGGTGCAGTCCATGTTGGACGGCGGGGAGTCGCCCGCGCCGTTGAACGCGATGATCCGGTAACACAGCTGCCGTTCGCTCGGCTGCGCGACATCGTAGAACCAGGTCTCGTTCAGCCCCGACGTGCCCGCGACGACCCAGCTCGCACCGCCATCGATGGAGCGCTCCACGCGATACCCCGCCTCAGTGGTCGCATCGCCCCACGTGATGGCCACGACGCTGCTGCCTGCAGGGTTTGCGTCCGCGCCCGATGGACTGAGCGGCGGCACGGTGGCGACGACCGCGCTCGCGTTGTTCGATGCGGTGGACGTGCCGCCGTCCTTCGTCGCCAGCACCTGGTACGAGTACGTATTGTCCGCTAGCCCCACGTCGTGATACGTGGTTGCGTTCGCGGGAAGCGTTGCCACGACGACGGGCGTGCCTTCCGACTGCGTCCATCGCCGCACCTGGAATCCGTCCTCGACCCCGGAGTTGTCGGTCCAGGCGAGGCTGACGTCGGAGCCGCTCACACTCGCGACGAGACCAGACGGCGGTGCTGGCTTCGCTGTGCAATCGACGTTCGAACTCTGCGAGTCACCGTAGCCGTTGTACGCGATCACCCGGTAACACGCCGGCTGCTCCGCGGTCGGGGCCTGCCAGTCGTCGAACGAAACGCCGTTCGGCCCGATGGTCGCGATCGACGACCACGGACCGCTGCTCGTGGCCGAGCGCTCCACGCGGAACCCGTTCTCGTTCCCGGCGTTGTCCGTCCAGGTGACCCGGATCCTGCCCCAGGCGTCCGGTGCCGCGCTGACGTCCGACGGAGCGGCGGGGACCGGCAGCGCCGGGGTGGTCGCGCAGGCCGTGTTGGAGAAATCGGAGTAGGCCCGGACCTTGCCGCTCTGTCCCGACGTTGAGAATGCCCGCACGCTGTAGCAGTACTGCGTGGAGGCTTGCAGACCGCTGTTGCCGCCCTGCGTGATGTTCTGCCCGGAGTAAACCGTGAACAGCGTGAACGTCCCCGTCGGCCCTGTGAGGGAGCGGTAGACCTCCCACCCACTTTCGTTCGTCGAGTTGTCCTGCCAAACCAGACTGATGTCCTGATACGAGAGTGCTGTCGCGGTGAGGTTTGTTGGCGCTGCAGGCGCGCCCCTGGTGGCGGCGAAGGACGGTGCGAGTGGATCGGGGTTGTCGCAGGCGCTGAACAGCGCAGCGAGCAGCAGTGAGATGGACAGACGACGCCAGTGGACGACGGTCATGGCAACCTCCGGCGGTGTGGTCGTGCGTTGTTCACATCGCGTGAGACGGACAGCCCGCAACCAGTTGCTCAGCGTATTGGGGTTATCGAACCGCTACTCCGCTCGAACATCGTCCCGATCGCGAAGGGCCCCGCAACGGCGCCACTGGAACACCCGTGGACCGTCAACACATCGCCCACGAGCTCCCCTACCACTCTGACTGCGGCTTGTCCGGGCGATGCACGTGGGATCTCCAGCATCACTCCGTTGCTCTCATCGATCTGCCCCCACACTCGGCCGAACGCGCTGAGCGAAATGCCGACGTCGCCGCCGAACCACAGCGTGACACGGCCCCAAAAACGCATGCCCTCGGCCGAGTCGATGCTGATCAGCACGTGCAGGCCGGTGTTCAAGGATGGTGGATCGATGATCCTGATCGGAGCGGCGTAGCTCCACTCGCCGAGCATGACGGCCGCGGGCGAGGCGGGCGCGGCGATGGACGAGGTGCAGGCACTGAAAACGACTACGCCGATGAATGACGTGAAGCGAATGGTTTGGTCCATTTCGCACCTCCTGCGATCGTTTGACGGATCGCAGGAGGAGATTGCTCGTCACCTCAAGGCTTGGGAACCGCGGTCGCGGTAAAAACCACTTCGCCCTTGCGTGCAGTGCCGTCCACAACTGCGGCCCGCATCCGCACCGCACCGGCAGTACCGCTCAACGTCACCCAGACACTGGAGTAGCCGGCAGAGTCCGTGGTGGAGGGCAACGGCATCGGCGCGAGCGATACACCGATCCCCGCTCCCGGGCCCCAGACATTCCAGCGAACGCTGACGCCCGACTGTGGTGTCCCGCTATCATCGAGCACCCGCACGCGCAATTGCTGCGCGAGTGTGTCGCCCACGACGCCGGTCTGCGCATCGCCACTCACCATCTCGATCGATCGGAACGGGACCGGTGCCGCAGGCACGGTGCCGACTGGAGACCACACTGGGTTGAACCCCTGGCCGATCCGCATGATGCCGGTCCCGTCCGGCTTGATGAGGTTCATCCCGAACAGCTCGTAGACGAGGCGCGTGCCGTCAGGCGCCCAGGACGCGGGACCGTTGATACCCAGGGTGAGCTGGGTCAACCCCGAGCCATCGGCGTTCATGATGTAGAGCCCTTCGTCGGCACCATCGGCCTTTCGTTCGAACTTTCGTGCGAAGGAGATCCGCGTGCCGTCCGGTGACCACGTCGGGGAGTAATCGCTGACCGTCGTGAGCTGGACGACGCTGGACCCGTCGGCGTTCATCACATAGATCGCGTTCACGCCGCTGCGCGCGCTCGCAAAAACGATGCGGGACCCGTCCGGTGACCAGCTCGGGTGTGAATCGCAGCAGGTGAATGACAGACGCCTCACGCCGGTGCCATTGGCGTTCATGACATGAATCGAGCCGTTCCGCAGGAACGCGATCCTGGAACCGTCGCGCGACCAGGCGGGATCTTGATCGGTTTCGGGACCGCTGGTCAGGTGTTGGAGTCCCGAGCCGTCCCAGTTGACGACGTAAATGTCCCAGTCGTTCTGCTGCGAGCGGTCGCTTTGGAATGCGATCTTCCGCGCGTCTGGCGACCACGCCGGATTATCGTCGCGCGGGCCCGCCGTCACCGTTCGCAGGCCTGTGGCGTCGACGTTCATCGCGAGAATCGCCTCATACGGAGTAAAGAAGGCGACCTGGCTCACGCGACTCGGGTCCGGCGGTAGCGGCGGCGGCGGTGGCGGGGGCGGCGGCGGCGGTCCACCCGACGGATTCACGACGATGTTGCCGCTTTGGACATCGATGAGGTCAGCAGGGCCCGAGTCCGGGAAAACGGGCGGCGTGTTGGCGCACCAATCGTGGGCGGCGCCCGGTTCCAGTCCCGACAGCATCAGACTGAGCTGGTCGTGCACCGTGGGCGACGGCGTGCCATTGTCCACCGCGCGCCACACGCCTTCCTGCCCGATGCCGTTGTCACCGGGCGTGCTGGACGTCTCGATGACGCCACCGACCCACGCGGAGTCGCCCCCGACGATCGCGAAGCACGTGACTCGACCGGACCACCGCAGGCCAGTCTGTGGATAGAAGCCGCTGAACGTTCCGGTCACCTGCCCCGCGTCGTCCAGGATTGCACGCATCTCGAAGGTGCGGAACGTCTGGGAGAACGGGTTCATCAACAGGGCGACGGGGTCTGTCGCGACGCTTGCGACGATGCTCGTGGTACCCGTGGTAAACGCGGCCGTCACCTGCGCCCCCATCTGATCGCCGGTCAGATCAGTGACGCCGCCGCGAACGGACAATACGTAATCCGCATTCGGCGACAGCAGCTGCGCCGGCCGGAATTCGGCGCGCAGACCGTCAGCGGAGACTGAAGCGGTTCCGTTCACCGGTGATCCGTTCTGGAGGACTTGAATCTGTGACGCGGACGTCGCCTGGATGGGTTCGCTGAACACCACGACGATGACCGAGTTGAGGGGCACGTCGCGCTTGCGAGGCGGTGGATCGGCGCGAACCACGACGGGCCGACGACGGACAGGCACGACGAGCCGGAGCACCTGGGTCCCGCCTCCCTCGAGACGGACGTTGATCGCAACCGTGTCGCCGACCGCGGCAACGAGCGGGACTGGATCGAAGCCTCCCTGGGCCATCGCCGCCGATGCCTCCACGCCTGTGCGTGCATCGCTGATCGTAGCGAAACCCCCACTGGGAATCGTCCCTGGGGGAAGGGAGACGAACACGATTTCGGGATCCACCGCTTGCCCTGTCGAACCAAACGCGGCGGCACTGACGGCTGCAACCGAGGGCTGCGGTTCCGAGACGACCGGCTCGTGTGCGGTGTTGTTGGCTTCGAGAACGGAGCCGAAAGGCGACTCGCCGCCCTGGCAGCCCACGGACGACGCGAGGGCCGTGAGTATGAGCACCGTCGCGACGCGGCGTGCGTTCATGAGCCCACTACCCGCGATCATCCGGACTCCTGGATCATCGCGGCATCGGTGCGCGGAAGCTCGGTGCGACACGCGCGAATCCCTTTTCCCCCACGTGCACCGGCCGCGTCAGTTCTGGTATCGTTGCGGGCGCCTGAACAGCGACCCGCAGTGAAACGGCTGCCACCGCGCCCGGTTGCCCGATGACTTGCACCGGTCTAGTGGCACAGGGATAGCTCGTTCCGTCGATGACGCAGGATTCCGTTGCATTCGCCCCAAGCCGACCGTCGGCGTTGTCGCCCCAGCAGTACGCAACGCTGGAGGAAGTGACCCCGCACGTCACGAAGGCGCCGACGCTCAGCGATGAGAAGATGAGTCCGCCCGAAACAGGCATTGGAGTAGCGCGGTCAGTCTTGGAACCGTCCCCGAGCTCGCCCAGGCTATTGTGGCCCCAGCAGTAGGCGGCACCTGCGGCCGTCAACGCGCAAGTGTTTTCTGATCCCGCCGTGAGGGCGGTGTCGACCGTTGCAAACGGCCCGCCGGCCACGGCGCGCGGCAGCGGGCTGACGCCATTGAACGAACCGTCGCCGATCAGGCTGCCGTCGCCCCAGCAGTAAGCCGTGCCGTCTCCACGGACGCCACACGAATGGGCGTATCCGAGGGCCACTGCCACGAAGCTGTGGCCGCCCTGAACAGCTGAGGGGGCTGTCACACTAAACCCCGTCGTACCGTTACCGACCTGGCCGGAATAGTTATATCCCCAGCAATAGGCCTCGTGCATTGGGGTGATAGCACAACTATGGTAGAGGCCGGCGCGCAGCGTTTGGAAGAGCATGCTGTCGCCCCCGACGACGACCGGTGCCTGGCTCGAGGCGCCCGCGCGGCCCAGTTGTCCCGTGCCATTGTCTCCCCAGCAATACGCTTTGTTCGCAATCGTCAGGCCACAGCTGTGAAAGAACCCGACAGTCACGCTGGCGAATGGATGTCCACCCGTCACGAGGACGGGTGCGAGGCTGCTGGTTGTCGAACCGTCACCAAGTTGACCCTGGGAGTTGTCCCCCCAGCAATAGGCTTCGTGAGCGGGCGTGATGGCGCAGCTGTGGAGAATGCCGGCGCTGACAGCGATAAAGGAATGACCACCTGCGACGGCCCGCGGTGTCTCGCGACTGGCGAGCGGCTCGCTGAAATCGTTCCCAAGACTCCGGAACCCGGTCCCCAGCTCCCCGTTGCCACCCCATCCCCAGCAATACGCCGCGCCTCCGACCGTCACGGCGCAGCCATGACCCCCGGCGCTCACCGAGCGCAAGCTCAGCAGATCGGCCGTGACGGCTGCGGCGCCGCCGATGGTTTCGTTGGTGGCGGTGATGCGAGCCGAACTCGCGCCGCGCATCGTGACAAGGCCGCTTTGCGAAACCGTCGCCACCAATGAATTGTCACTCGCCCACGTCACCGGTCTGCTGAGCACGTGTCCGGACGCGTCTCGTGGCACCGCGAACAGCTGAACGGCTCCACCTGCGACGGTCTGGGCGTCCCATCGGACAGGAACTGAAGAGACCGCCGCGCCGCCTGGAGTCGCTTCCCAAGTCCCTTTTATCTCGATGCGGCCGCGAAACGGGCACCCATACGTGCCGACCATTCTTGGTGTGGGTGGTCCGGTGAGATCACCGCTGTACACGCAGCTGCTCCCAGCGATGCCGAAAGTGATATGGGTTCCGGAGACGTGGCCGTTCGCGATCGCAAGTGACAGCGCGGTGTTGTCCCACGAGCCCAGCGGGACCTCAGGACTTGGATGACCGAGGCAGTCACCGATGCGCGAGAACGTGCCATTGATTTCGGTACTACTCTGGGTGAACTGATACGATCCCGTGTCGCTGCAGGAGGCAGCGATCGTAGCCACACCGGAAATGGGGTCGCCAATGATGTACCACCACACCTCGATCTGCTCTGTAAAGTTCCATTCTCCCGCGATATCCATCACCACCGCGATCGTTGCACTGGCGCTCTTGTCTTCACTCGTCGCCGTAACAGCGACCGAGTCCGACAAAGCGACGCCTGCCACCAAGCCGGTCGAGGTAACGGTGGCCTGTGCCGGCGCGCTGCTCGTCCATGTGACCGGGCGGTCGGCGAGTACCTTGCCCGATGCGTCGTAGACCTTGGCCGTCAGCTGCAGCGTCTTGCCTATCATGACGCCGGACGCCGCAGGCGTGATCTCGATTCGGGCCACGGGCGCAGGAGGTGTTGTCGGGTCGTTGCCGCAGCCGACGAACAGCGCCACACCAGCCAGGGCGACGATCCTCGTTGTGGATTCAGTTGTCATTCGGCTCTCCTCTCTCGTCGCTCGGCCTACGGTTGGCCGGGGACCTTCACCGGCACGATGCTCCCGCCGCCGCCCCAGCAGTATGCGACTCCGGTGGTAGTGATCCCGCAGGAGATGTCGTGCCCCGCGTCGATTGCTTTGAAAACGTGGCCGCCTGCCACCGGTGTTGGAGTGGTCCGATCGGTCGTTGTGCCATCGCCGAGCTGACCGATCCAGTTCGAGCCCCAGCAGTACGCGAGTCCTTCCGTGGTGAGCGCACAGCTGTAGTGGACCCCGGCGGTGATGGCTGCAAAAGTCAGATTCCCAGCAACTGGCACGGGGATCCAGCTGTTTGGGGAGCCCCCAAGCGCTCCGCCCGCGCCCCAGCAGTAAGCGATTCCATCGGACGCGACTCCGCAGGTGTGGTCATATCCCGCTGCGAGTGCGACAAACGTGTGGCCGCCCACCACAGCCGTCGGGGAAATGCGCGTGGACGTCGTGCCATCGCCCAGTTGGCCGGTGTAGTTGTCGCCCCAACAGTAGGCCGCGCCGCTCGCCGTAAGCGCGCATGCATGCCCGCGGCCTGCGGTGACAGCGGTGAATGCCAAACCACCAGCGACCTTCACTGGGACGGTACTGCAGGATTGCGGACAGAATTCGGGCCCGGCTGGCACACCTACACCCAGTTGGTTCAACTCATTGTTTCCCCAGCAATAGGCGTCTCCCCCCCGCGCAAGCGCGCAGGTGAAGGGGAGGAGCACGCTGCGGTCAATCGCGAAGAACCGGAGCCCTCCCACCACGGCCACGGGCGTCGTGCTGCATTGACCGTGGCCGGGACACACCTCCGGTCCCACGGCGGTGCCGGCCCCCAAGGCCCCGTACCAGTTGGTGCCCCAGCAATAGGCGGTGCTGTCTACGGTGAGCGCACAGCTACCGGTTACTCGAGAAAAGCGCAGGCCGCCCGCAACCGGTGTCGGCACGGATGATGAGAGGAGCGTTCCGTAGCCCAGTTCCCCAGCCCCATTGCCTCCCGAGCACCAGACCGCGCCGTCGGTCGTGAGAGCGCACCAACCTGTCGGGGCCCATTCATTTGTTGAGATCTGAGCAAATGGGCCGACGGTTCCCACTGCAATGGTGGCCGTGTCAGTCTTGCCCTCACTGATCGCGGTGATGGTCGTCGTGCCGATCGAGACGCCAGTCACCACCGCTTTCCCACCGGAACCGCCGCTCACGCCCGCAACTGCGGGGGCGGCGCTTTGCCAGGTGATCGGGCGGAACGGAAGGACGCTGCCGGCCGCATCCCGCAATACGGCAGACAGCTGGACCAGACCGCCGATCGCGACCATCGCGGAGTTCGGCTTTATCTCTACTGAGGCGACGGCGGCGAGTGCGCCCGAGAAGACGACAGCTACGCCACTCTGCCCGTCGACGGTGGCCTGGATGTGCGCCGCCCCTTGACTCAGACCGGTCACGACTCCGCTTGGGGACACGGAGGCCGCGGCACCGTTGTCACTCGACCACGTTACCGGCCTGCCGGTGACGACCGAGCCGCCTGAGTCGCGCGCGATAGCGCTCAGCTGCACCTGAGAGCCGATTTGAAGAGCCGTTGTGTCCGGAGTCACGGAGACCGAGTACGCCAAACCCACGGTCGTGGTCCCGGTTCTGAACTCCACGGTCACGTTCGCACCGAAGGCGTCACCCGTCACATCCGTGACGCCTTGGCTCACGACGAGCCGGTAGTCGGTGTTCGGGTCGAGAATAGCCGCAGGCCGGAATACGGCAGCCGTGGCCGTGCCACCCAAGAGTTCCACCGTTCCAGGAACCGGCGTGCTCCCTCGGAACAGCTCCACTCCTGAGGCGAGTGAGACGCTCGCAACGGGTTCGCTGAAGACAATGACCAACGCGGTGTTCAAGGGCACATCGCGCTTGCGCGGTGGCGGGTCGGCGCGCACGACGACCGGCCGCCGACGCGCGGGGACGGTAATGGTGAAGCTCACCGGCGCGGAGCTTCCCGCCCTCGTCACGATGATCTCGATATCGTCGCCGGCACTTGCGATGACGGGCACGGGATCGAGCCCGCCCCCAACGATGCTCGCGGTAACGGTGTTGATCGTGCCCACTTTTCGGACTGACGCTACCTGGCCGTCCGGGACCGTTCCGGGCTCCAGAGCGACGAAGACGAGGTCCTCATTCGCCGCGTCGACCGTTCCGCTCTGCAGGGACGCGCTGAACCTCGCGGCTGCCGCGACGGGCACGGGATTGGAGACGATCACCGAATCCGTCGTTTGAACACCGGGACCGGTGCCCTCCCCGCACCCATCCAACGAGACGAGCGCGAGGATCGCCACGACGACGATCCGTCCCAGGCTTCGACGCAAGCGGTTACCGGCCATCGCAGTCCCGCTCATCATCGGCCGTTCGACGCACCGTGAGGGTTGCTCATGGCGCTCCCTCAGCGACGACGAATCCCGCCCAAAAGAACGGAGGCGCGGTCGCCGGCACGGCGAGCATCGCGCGTTGCGCGACGGCGAGCGCGTGCGCGGGATCGCGCGTCCCGTCGCCGACGCCATAGAACCGCTCCATCAAGGCAGCGCTCGCCCAGTCGTCCACCAGCCACAGCGTCGCGATGACATGCGCCGCGCCGGCGTGGAGGAATGCCCGCGTCAGCCCGACCCACTCGTCACCCGCGGGGACGTCTGCGAGCGTCCCGGAGCCCACACCGGTCTCGCATGCGGACAAGACGACGAGGTCCGCCGCGAGCGAGAGGCCGAACACTTCCTGCACCTCCAGTCGCCCATCCTGATCGCCGCCGGCCGCCAGCGCGACATAGGAGAACAGCGGGTTCGCCTTGTTGAGGACGCCGTTCGTCGCGAGGTGAAGCACGCGGGCGGTTGGCGCGCCCAGCCGGAATGCCGCCTCGCTGGCCGCGTTGCCCGTCAAGACGCGCACTTCCCCCCCCATGAGCCGCTCGATCGCCGCGACTTCGCGCCGCGATCCGGGCAGCTCGGCGGGAAGCGGCGCGAACGCGAGCAGTCCACCCGTCGCGGCTGGCCGCGGGCGCTCGCCGAGCGCTAGCCACACCGACGCCGATGGCGTCAGGGCGAGCTCATACCGCTCAATGAGGAAGCGATCGCCGTGCGCGCCATCGATCAGCGCCGCAAACGGGAGGTAGTTCAGCTCGGCGTGCGGCACGACGATCAACCGCGATTTGTCGGCAAGCAATCCGGCATCCTCGATCGGTGCGATGAGACGCTGGTGCAGCTGCCGCAGCGGTCCACGCCAGAGCGAATCCGTGGCGTCGCCGCGTCGCGCGATCGTGCCTCGGCCGAACTCGATCAAGCGCGCGAGATCGCGGCGGCGTGTCCCCAAATCCACGACCGCGAGTGTGTCGTGCGTGATCACAAATGCGAGGGTGGCGGAGTCGCTGACGAGATACTCGATGAACGCGGCGTCCGGAGTGAGCCGCCCGGCCAGGTCGCGCCAGTCGCGAGCAGCAGGCGCCACTAGGTCGCCGTGTCGCTGTGCGGCCTCTCGCATCTCTAGCAACAGCTCGGCATAGGACTCCTGCGCGCGAGCCAAGGTTTCGCGGCTCGCCCTGGCGCTGCCCTCAGGATCGGGCTCGCGCAACGACTCGCTGCCGTCCTCACCGCCAGCCGTCCCGCTCGTCAGCTCGGTGATGAGACGCCGCAGGTCCTGCTCCTTGGCCACGAGATCCGTGGCGGCGCCGGCAGGCATCGTGATGCGCCCGCGATCCAGTAGCTCGAGCATCTCTCGCGCCCGCATGCTCTCGCTCGCGGCGAATGCGGCGCCGGGCCGGCCCCGATCGCGCTCGACGAACGCGAGCTGCCCATACACTTCCCACTTGTCCGCGAGAAACGACGCCCGGCGCTCGGCCAGCGCGAGCGAGCGACTGGGCCCCGTGAGCACATCGAGTGCCGTGCGCAGCTCGCGGGCGGCCGAGTCAACCCCGCCTTGCATCCGCAGCACGCTTGCCCAGCCAGCGTGCAGGCGCCACGCGACCTCCGGTGCCGTTCGCGTCCCGAGTCGCGCGATCGCCCCGCGGTACAGCGACTCGGCAGCCGCGACTCTCCCCGCGCGCAGCTCGAGCGCTGCCCATTCACCCGCGGCAGCCGCGGCGGCAACCGGATCGCCACTGCGCGCCAGGTCCGTACTCGCGCGCGCCAGCTGACGCCGCGCCCCGCTCGTGTCACCGCGCGCGGCGAGCGCCTGCGCCAGTGAAACGCGCGTGAGGGCGGCGGCGCGCTGCTCTCCCGCGCCGAGTTGCGTGCGCAGCGCCGCCTCGAAGAGCGCCTGCGCCTGCACCGGCTCCTCTCGCGCGAGGAACAGCAAGCCGCGCCCTTCTTGCGCCGCGGCCTCGCCTGCCGGCTCCGCCGCGAGGCGATACAGCGCCTCGGCGCGAGCATAGAGCCGCTGCGCGTCCGCCAATGCATTGAACTCGACGGCAAGATCGGCTCGCGCCAGCGCGATCCCGGCCCGGGCTGCGGGCGTCGCACGGGTCGAGTCGGCGCGCCGCTGAGCTCGATTCAACTCGTCGCGCGCACCCTGGAGATCGCCAGCGGCAGCTAGCGCCCCCGCCAGGTCCCGGCGCACCGCAAGCTCCTCAGCAGCCGGGCCGGTGCGTTGGAAGATGTCGAGCGCCCGACGGAGTGCCGCCTGCGCCGCTGGATAGTCTCCGCGACGCAGATTCACCTGCCCCAAGCCGTGCCAGGCCGCAGCGGCATCGGCCCACGCCTCACGCTTCTGCCAAATCGCCAACGCGTCGCGGTACTCCGCGTCGGCCGTTGCGAAATCGCCGGAGAGACTCGCCAGGCCCGCCAGATTGACCAGGTTCGTCGCCGCCACTTCTTCCCTGCCGTCCCGGCGATTCAGTGCCAACGCGGCCTCGAATTGGCGACGCGCCTCATCGAGGTCGCCCAGCCGCTGCGCTAGCAGGCCGAGGTTGTTGTAGTCGGCGGCAACGCCACGGGTGTCGCCGATGCGTTGTCGCAGCACGAGTGCCTGCGCGTATAAGTCCCGCGCGCCGGCCCAGTCCCCGCGGTCCTCGGAGACGCCCGCGAGCGTGCCGACCGCGTTCGCCTCGACTCGGACGTCGCCGACCGATCGCGCCAGCACGCGTGCGCGCTCGAGCCAGACCCGCGAGCTGTCGAGCTGCTCGGCAGCGAGGAAGCCGGCGCCGATGTTACCGGCGAGCGCCGCCTGGCCGGCGCTGTCCTGAATCGCGGCGGCCCGCACGAGCCCCCGTCGCCAGATCCGCATCGCCATGGCCGGACCGTCGCGACCGTACGCGGCGATGCCCGCGCGCCGCACGCTGTCCACCCATACCTTCCCCGCCCGTCGTTCGGTGGGCCACAATGCAAACCGTGCCACTTCCCGCACGAGAAACGAGTCGCGCCATGCCAGCGCGTACGCGGCGGCGATTTTTCCCGCCGCGTCGAGCTCCCCGCGTCGCAGCGACTCGGTGACGGCATCCCGTACGGCTAACGGCCGCTCGCGCACTTCCAGGACGAGGGAGGACTGGGGCAAGGTGAGAGCGAGCAGTCGGAGAGAATCAGCAGCGGGCGATTGCAGAACGGCGAGAAGACAACCCAGCTCGACGAGCATCATCGCCGCAGGGGGCCCGCAATCGAGAATTCGATCAACGGCGACGCGGCCCACCGATCGAATCCGGTGCGCGCATCGACCTTCCACAGATACGACGCGCCGGGAACGAGCGCGATGGAATGGGGAAATGCGACGACGGTGTCCGATGCCTCCGATACGAAGACCACGCCACCGGTCGCGTCGAAGACGGTCACGCGATATCGGTCTGCTCCGGCGACGTGACTCCAGCGTAGATCGTGCACGTTGGCCACGGCTCCAACCGGCGATCGCGGAGTGGGTGCCGTTGCCGGTGGTGGCGGCGGCGGTCCGCGGTGTCCGGGTGGCCGGTCATCCGCTGGGGACCAGAGAAAAAGGAGGACGGTCGCCGCAGCCGCCAACGGCGCCGCAATCCGGAGCAGCGACCCAACCCGGCGCCGGCGTCCCTCGACGACCTCGATTTCATGTGTGATTGGCCCATCGACGAGCGCTGCGGCAACCGATGCGACCGCGCGGCGACAATTCGCACACGTTGCCAGGTGCGCCAATGCACCACCTCGCGCTTCGGCATCGATGGCGCCGTCGGCCAGTGCCGCCACCGTGTGTTCATCCAGGCAGTCCGGCGTCGCTAGTGGCGTCTCGCCCGTGTGGAAGTAACCGCGCAGGCGATCGAGACGGTCGAAATCGGTCATATCTTGCCCGACATGTAACGGCCAGGGCCGTCGAGAGTGCTCAGCCGAGTGCGCATCGCCGCGAGCGCGCGATAGACGTGGTTGTAGACCGCCTTCGCGTTTTGCCAACCGAGCACCTTCGCTACCGCATCCGCCGGCATCTCTTCAACGACGTACAACTCGACGGCCACGCGTTCCTCGGAGCTGAGACAGCTCAGCGCGTCCTCCAGCTCGTCGCGGCGCTCGCTCGCGCTCGCACGGTCGTCCTCGACGTCTTCCACGGGCGGCGCCGCCCCTCCCAGCTCGCGGAGGATTCGCCCGCGCCGGCCGTCAGCAACGGCGCGATACGTAGCGCTGACCTCGGCGAGGAACTGCCCGAACGAGAGATCGACGCAATCCCCGCTTCTCATCAGCTCGTACGTCTCGACGTGACTTCGCTTATGAAGGAAGACGTGCTCGAAAATGCGCCGCCGCAGTGGCGGCAATTGGGCGGCTGCCGTGGAGAGTCGACGACGGCCATCGCGATGGCGAAACCAGTCGATCGTGAGATTACGAACGACCGTCACCAGCCAGGTCGAGAATCGTGCGCTATGAGAGGGAGCGGGCTGCTCGATGTAGTTGCGCAACCGCTTCAGATTCGCCTCGCGCAGGGACTCACAGACCCGCGCGAATACATCCATTACGTCGTCATAGTCCTGGGCGTAGTGCCGGATGGCCGCGAAAATGAGGCGGCGATACCGATCGAGAAACAAGTCCCACGCAGCGTC
Source organism: Gemmatimonadota bacterium (assembly GCA_041499375.1). Taxonomy (GTDB): domain Bacteria; phylum Gemmatimonadota; class Gemmatimonadetes; order Gemmatimonadales; family GWC2-71-9; genus 20CM-2-65-7. The sequence goes on along the minus strand of JBGQKD010000002.1, from coordinate 72,128 downwards.
GCTCTTGCCGCGCTGCAACTCGACCACCCAGGCGTCCAAGGCGGGTCCCTCCGGGGGGTGAGGCCGGATATAGCCCTGGATGTTCCCGATTGCAACCGAGGAATCACGCACGACAGGGTACGACGGACCGCTGCCGCCCAATTGCTCAGGGTGTTGGGGGCTGATGGGAGATCCGGCGCCTGGCCGCGCCCAAGACGCGGGCGCGGCGGCGCAAAAAAGTTAGGATCAGTTACGGTGTCCTAAGCGTAACCGCCTTTCCACTTCCTCCATGTGGCTCCTCGCCGAGCAGGTAGCGCCACGCGTCGCGCAGCAGTGGCGTGCCGTTCGCATCGAGGGGCGTGTTGTTGTCCCGAGCCGTGCTCTGGTGCGGGTTGGGGCGGTCATATCCGAGCGTCGGCCTCAGGTCCGTGAAGAGGATGTGCGTCCCGCCATAGGGTGGCTCGTTGACCTCCGCCTGCACAGGAGCGCCAAACCGCTCCATGTCGAGCGCAGGGAGATTGAGGCGGATTCCCACGACGAGATGATCCTGGTCGTGGAACAGCGCGAAGTACTTCGCCGCCGGCGTCTCGCCGATGGAGATCCACGGGTCGACTTGCTCGGGCACGCGTTGCTCGGGCGGCCCCGAGAACATCACGACGCGATCAACGTGGCGGAGCTTCCCGATCAGCGCGGCCTGGCCCGCGCCCTGCGACTGACCGCTCACCGCGATCTGTGACCACTTGGGCGTGCCGTCGTTGTCCAAGAACCGTGACCATCCCTCTGCCGGGTACTGGTCAGCTAGGTATCCGAGGAGCTTCGCCAGCCGATTGTCGACGCTGTTCGCCGGCGTCACGTTCACGATGCTCGAGTTGTCGTGGCCCGTGAGAACCTCCAGACGGATATCGCCGGAACAGTCCGGGTCGAGACTATGTCCGGCGGGATTGAAGCTCCCTCCGCAACTATTCACGACCTCCACATCGTTTTGATAACTGAGGCCGATCACGTGGTAGCCCAGACGCGCGGCCTCCTGCTCGAACAGCTGCCAACTGGCCGGCACGTTATTGGCGCCAGGCATGAACACGAGCAGCTTCGGGTTGCCGCGCGCGGTCGTATCGAGCCAGACGTAATGGTCGGCGAGCGCGCGGTCGATGGCGGGGTCGGTCGCCTGTGGGGCCACGGTGCGGAATACCAAGGGCGCCGATGACTCTTCCGACATGCGCGACATCATCGGATCAATCGAGCGAGACATCGTCGGGTCAGGCGCCACCTGCCGCGCGACATCGCGGCAGCCGGCGAGCGTGAGAACCATCGCGGCGAGAACGATGGTGAAGCGCGTGAGGCGTGCCATAATCCACCTTCCTGTTGCCGCGTTTCGCGTGGCGAAGTGGTGGCGCCATTGCGGAGCCACCGCGCCACGGTACTTTCGCGGGTGACGCGCAACAGTAGGAGCGCCGGGTTCGCTGTGCGTTACACCGGCTATAACGGAGCGATGACGCTCTGCGCCTAGCCTTGCACCATGGGTGTGCTGGAAGCGGCGCCAGAGGTTTCCGTGGTCGAGTTTCGGATGCTGGGGGCGCTGAGCCTCCTCGGAACGGACGGGCACGACCTGCGAGCAGTGCTCGCGCAGCCCAAGCGCGTCGCGCTCCTCGCCTACCTCGCGGTCACCCCACGCTTTCACCGTCGCGATTCCCTCGTTGCACTGTTCTGGCCCGATCTCGATCAAGTGCACGCCCGCGCGGCACTGCGACAGGCGTTGCATGGCTTGCGGCGGGCAGTCGGCGAGGACGAGTTCGCGGATCGCGGCGATGACGAGATCGGACTCGATGCAGCGCGACTGCATTCTGATGTGGTGGCGTTTCAGCGCGCGGTCGATGCGGACCGGCTGGCCGAAGCGCTGGATATCTATCGTGGCGATCTGCTCGAGGGTTTTTTCATCCGCGGCGCACCCGAGTTCGAGCGCTGGCTGGAGGACGAGCGCGCGCGTTTGAAGAACGTCGCCCTGAGCGCCGCCAGCACTTTGGCCGAGCACAGCGAAGCTCTCGGAAACCTGGAAGAATCGGCGCAGTGGGCGCGCCGTGCAGTACGGATCGCCCCACTGGATGAAAAGGCCCAGCGGCGCCTGATGCGCACGCTCGATCGGTTGGGGAATCGCGCCGCCGCACTCGAGGTCTACGAAGACTTCGCCAGGCGCCTGATCGCGGAGCTCGAGACCGATCCCGCGCCCGAGACGCGGGCAATGGCGGACGCCATCCGTGAGCGCTCAACGGCTCGGCCGCCAAGCGCGGAGCATCCGGCAAGGCTCACCCCGGCCGTCACGGGTCGTTCTCGCCGCCCACGGTTCGGCCTCGCGGTTGCCCTGCTGGGAATCGCAGGCGTGGTCTTGGGGGTGACCCTGCACTCCACGCCGTCGCTCAACCCGAAGCGCGTCCTGGTCGTGCCGTTCACCAATCGCACCGGTGATAGCACCCTCGATCCCCTCGGCAACCTTGCGGCCGACTGGATCACGCGCGGTATCGCATCGACGGAGGTCCTCGAGCTCGCCGATCCTGGCCCGATGGTATTGGGGGCCAATCGACCCGGCCAAGTGGTAGGCGGCTCCGATGCGGCAGCGCTGGCCCGCGCCAGCGGATCGGCGTGGGTGGTGTCCGGCTCCGTGTACCAGCACGCGGCCCAAATCGAGCTCAATGCGAAGATCACGGACCTGCGCAGCGGCAGCGCGCTGCATCCACTCGAGCCGGTGTTTGGGGATCCTGGTGAGCCACGCCCAGCGATCGCGGTCCTCCGGGAGCACATCATGGCGGTGCTCGCCGAGGCCGTCGATCCGCGGCTCAGCGCCTTGGCGTCCGCCGCCGGCCAACCGCCCCGCTATGACGCCTATCTCGCCTTCAGCGCCGGAGTCGAGATCTTCTACGGCGGACGCAGGGCCCGCGACGCGTTGCCGTATTTCCAGCGCGCCGCCGCGCTCGACTCGACGTATGCGCAACCGCTCATCTGGGCGGCGTGGGCGCACGGCGGGACCGCGCTCGATCAGTGCGATTCGACTGCGGTTCTCGCCAAGCGCCTGGCCCAGATGAATCTCACGCCGCTCGAGCGGTTGCAGATCGACCGGGTAATGGCCCGCTGCAGCGGCGATCTTGCGGGCGCCTACGCACTCGGACGAAGACTGACTGACGCGCTTCCCCGGTCTGAGCTGATGTGGGAGCAACTCGCACGCGACGCACTCGACTTCAATCGTCCGCGGGAAGCGGTGAAGATTCTCGAGCGATTGCATCCCGACAGCGGCGTCCTCAGCGGCCGAGCCGGCTACTACAATTGGCTGACCAACGCCTATCACGTGCTCGGCGAGCACGATCGTGAGCTGCGAGCCGCCCACTTTGCCCGTCAACGCTTTCCGAGAAACCTCGCCACGCTGCGCATGGAGCTGCTGGCGCTGTCAGCGCTGGGGCGCGGGCGCGAGGTGATCGAGCGCCTGAACGAGATCAAGACGTTGCCGCCGGACCCGATCCGGCAGCCGGCGCCGGTGATGCGTGAGACCGCGCTCGACCTCGCTGCGCATGGCGACAGCGCCGACGCCGACACGGCGCTCGCTCGCACACTCGCCTGGTTGGAGAGCCAACCCGCAGGGGAACGCGCGACTGACGACAACCGGTTCGAGCTGGCCCTGACACACTATGCGGCCGGCCATGCGGACTCCGCCCGTGTCATCGCCGCGGAGCTGGCGCGCCATCACCCGCGCGACGCGCGCTACACAGGTTTGCTCGGCACGCTGGCGGCGCAGCGCGGCGACCGCGCGGAGGCCGTTCGACTCAGCGACGTGCTGATAGCGCTCGAGCGGCCCTTCGGGCGTGGCGAGGCCAGCTACTGGCGCGCTTGCATAGCAGCCCGGTTAGGTGAGCGCGACGCGGCCGTGGATCTGCTGGCGCATGCGCTGGACGCGGGCTACGTGTACCAGGTTCGCTTCCTCGACGCCCACGTCGAGCCGAGTTTCGCCACGCTGCGCGGCGACCCGCGATTCGAAATATTGTTGCGGCCCAAGGGATGATCGCACTGCTGCTCTGCGCGCAGGGAATCACGTCCGCCGCATTGCAGGGACGCGTTCTCCAGACCGACAGCTTGCCCATCCCGGGCGCCGTCGTGACGGCGATTCTGCCGGCCAGCGGCGCGCGCTGGCAGGTCGTGACAGACGCCGCGGGACGATTCTTCCTGGAGAACGTTCGCGTGGGCGGGCCGTACGTCATCGAGGCGCGAGCGGTGGGTTTCCGACCCACCAGTCAGAACGCTGTCTTCCTGGCACTCGGCCAGCGCCACCACGTCGACTTCACGCTCGCACCAATGGCCGTCGAGCTCGCCGCCCTGACGATCAGCGCGAGCGTGGATCCGCGGCTGAACTCCGGGCGCACGGGTCCGGCGTATGTCATCGGGGACAGCGAGTTGGCGGCTCTTCCGAACTTATCGCGCGACTTGAATGTCGCGGCCGCGCTCGGTCCTCTGGCAGTCTTGCGGCCGCTCGGCGGGATTTCCGTCGGCGGCCAAAACCAGGGGTTCAATAGTCTGGAGGTAGACGGTGGACTGAACGCCGATCCCTATTTCGGACGCACGCCCGGTGGCGCTTACCCGAGCGGATCCTTCCCCGAAGTGCTCTCACACGCGCTCTCGCTAGAAACGGTAAGCGAATTCCAGGTGCTCAGCGCGCCGTTCGATGTTCGGCTCGGCAACTTCGCCGGCGGGCTCCTCAACGCGGTGACAAAATCCGGGACCAATACGCTGCATGGCTCGGGCTTCACGTTCTTGCAGGACGGCCGGCTGACGGCGCGCGGGCCCGACGGTGGGACAGCATTCACGAGCACGCAATTCGGAGGGACGCTGTCCGGGCCGATCCTGCGCGACCGCGTGCACTTCTTCGTGAACGCAGATCTGCAGCAGCGCATCGTCCCCGATCCCGGCCCGCTGCCGTCACAGGCTGGACGGACGGCTGTCAGCGAGTCCAGCGCGGCTCGCTTCCAACGAATTCTCGCAGACACGTTTGGGCTGCAGCCGGGTACGGTCGGACCATCAGAGGGCCATCTGCCGGCGCAGGACATCTTCGGCAAGATCACCGTCCAGCTCGGTGCCAGCGGCCACCTGGAGATCTCCCACCGGTATGCACATGGCGACCGCCGGGATTTTGTCGATGCGGGGCGCACCTTCGACACGACCAGCCTCTCATCGGTCGCCGGTCGAAGCCGCTCGACCGTGAACACCTCGCGCTTGATCTGGACCGCGCCACTGAGCGGCCTGGTCCAGAACGAAGTCATCGTGAGCTATCAACGGTTGCTCGACACCTGCCGGCCGAACGGCGCCTTCCCGTTCATCCAGGTCGCCGCCGACGGGGGCTTTCTGATCGCGGGATCCAATTCAGTCTGTCCCACCACCGCAGTGCAGCAGCATGCTTTCGAAGTTACGGAGAACATGACCATCAGCCGCGGGGCACATCTCGTGACCGTGGGCGTGCACGGTGAGTTGCTGCATTTCCGCGATCCGTTGGTTCAGGTGTCCGCAGGCAGGTGGTTTTTTGCCGACCTCGGCGCGCTGAGCACAGGGACGGCGTCCCACTACGACCGCGGCCTCCCCGGTCCGTCACCGGGAGCAACCTTCCACGCGGCCGGTCTCGGCGTCTACGCGCAGGACCACTGGCTCCCGTTACCGCGTCTCACGATGACTGTTGGGTTGCGCGCCGATATCCCGTTCCTGCCGGACGCCGCCTTCAGTAACGACTCCATGCTTAGCAGGCTGCGTGTAAACACCGGGCAGCTGCCGAGCGGCAACCTGCTATGGTCGCCGCGCCTCGGGCTCAACTACGATCTGCGTGGCGATGGCACTGCTTTCCTGCGCGGTGGGATCGGACTGTTCAGCGGCCCCCCGCCCTACCGTTGGCTGGGGAACGGTTATCGCGACGGCGGACAAGAAACAGTGATAACCTGCGATGACTCCGATACGCCGCGGTTCCCCATACCGTTCAACACGCAGAGCCAGCCGACGACGTGTCCCAGTGGGCGCGTCGCGACACCGCGGATCAGTTTCTTCGACCCGGGTCTGAAGCTGCCGCAAAACTTGAAACTGGCCGTGGGGATGGACCGACGCCTGCCATCGGGCGTCGTCGTGACGATCGATTTCCTCTACTCGCGCGCGATCAACCAGCTCTACGTCACCGAGGCGAATCTCGGGGCGCCGATCTCCCCCGCATTGGGCGAGGGAGGTCGCCCGATGTATGGGACGGTAAACGCCAAGGGTGCGGCGACGCCGAGTTGGCGGGACCCGTACTTCCGCGAAGTCTTCCGCGTGTCCAACCGGAGTGGCGACCACAGCCTCTCGTTGGCCCTGCAAGGGCACAAGCAATTCGGGGAGAAGGTTTCTCTCTATGCAGCATACGCGTTTTCGCGGGCCTATGACCGCATGTCGCTCATCAACCTCCCGGCACGCGCAAACTTCAGCAATACGCCACTAGCGGGAACAGGCGAGGATCGCCCGCTCGCTCCGTCCTTCTTCGAGACGCCGCACAAACTGTCAGTGGGAGCGACGCTGCAGCTCGCCAACCGGATGCAGCTTTCGCTCCTCTATCAGGGCGCGTCGCAGCCACCTTTTACCTACGTCATCGATGGCGATGCAAATGCTGATCGCATCGGCGGACCTGGCTCGCTCTTCAACGACATCGTGTACGTGCCGCGCGATAGCAGCGACATCACGCTGAGGATGGCGGACGGCTCGCCCGCCACGCCTGCCGAGCATGCGCGATTGGAGACGTTCATCGACCAGCAATCCTGCCTCGGCCCGCAACGGGGGCGGATCATGCGCCGCAACAGCTGCCGCAACGGATGGCTCGGCGCGATGAATGCCCGTCTCACCACGACCGTACCGCTCGTGGGGGGGCAGCATTTCGAGATCGTGGCCGACATCGCCAACGTTGCGAACTTGATCGAGCCGCGGTGGGGCCAATACCGTGACGTGACGACCGCGCCCTCGGTCCCTCTACTCAAGCTGGTGGGGTGGGATTCGGCAAACGGCCGCGGCGTCTACACGCTCGAGCTGCCAACGCGCGGCCTCCTGGAAGACGCCCCGTCGCGGTGGCGGATTCAGCTCGGCGTGAGATACGCCTTCTAAGTCACGGCGTGAAGAACTCAGCCATCGCCGGCGCCGTCGCCGCCGCGCCGGGGAACTGCGTGATCCCCAACACCTCGAGTGTCAGGCGCAGCGTGCTCTCGTGCTGGTACAGGGTGGTCGACTGGTACTGCACCTTCGCTTTGGGGCTCACGACGATCCACGCGATCTGCCCTCCACCGTGCATGTTGTCGCTCCCCGCTTCGTCGAACGTGATAATCAGCAAGCCGTCCAGCTGGAACGTCGCGCTCGCGAGCAGCGGCGCGATGTTGGTCTGCAGCCAGGTGTCGGCCGTGGCCAGGGAACAGTCGTGCGCGTCGTTGCACAGATTCGGCACGATGTTCACGTAGTCGGGCAGTGCGTCGTTGGCGAGATCGGTTGCGAACTGGGTGAACGGCACGAGGTTCTTGCGTTGCACCGAGTCGTTCGCGACGTCGGACAGCAGCGCGAACACGTTGTGTTTGCGCGCGTAGCCCCCCACGTCTGGCCCCGTGTAGCCGACCGACGGCAGATCCTCGGCGTACGACTTCCATGTCTTCCCCGCGGCCAGCAGACGGCGCACGACGTTGTCCGCCGTCACGATCGTGGAATAGCCGTCGTTGTTCGTGATGATCTGACCCGTCGCCAGCATGAAGTAGTTGCCGATGGATGGATGCGTGTCCGCGTAGTACTGCGTCGCGAGACCGTACTGCTGCGCGAGGGTGTTCAGATACGGCATCGATGAGCTCCCGATCACCGACGCGTAATCGTGGTTCTCCTCGGTCACGACGAACACGTGCCCCGCCCGTGGCACGGCGCCGCCGCTCGGACGGCTCTGCGGCTCGCACCCTACGAGGGTCGCGAGCGCGAACCAAGCGACGGCGTGGGACCTACGGTAGCGCAGCCCTGCGCTCCCCGTTCGTCGTCGCCGGCAAATTCTCCTCGACGAACTTCGTGAGGAGCGTGAAGAGATGTTGCCGCGTCGTCCCGCCCGAAATCGAGTGATTGCGGTTCGGATACACCATCAATGAGAACGGCCGGTCCGCCGCCACCAGCGCGTTGATCATCGCCTCCGTGTTCTGGAAGTGCACGTTGTCGTCGCCCGAGCCGTGCACGATCAGCAACCGGCCCTTCAGGTTCTTCGCATACGTGAGCGGTGAGCCTTTGTCGTACCCCGCGGCGTTGTCCTGCGGCAGGCCGTTATAGCGCTCGGTATAGATGGTGTCGTAGTACTTCCAGTGCGTCACCGGCGCGACGGAAATCCCCATACGGTAGACGTCCGGCGCCTGGGTCAGCGCGTTCAGCGTCATGAAGCCGCCGTAGCTCCAGCCCCAGATGCCGAGCCGCGTCGAGTCGATGTAGGGGAGCCGGCCGACCGCCCGCGCCGCCGCCGCCTGATCCTGCGTCTCGACGACACCCATCTGGCGATAAATCAGCTTGCGCCACGCCCGGCCGCGCGCGCCCGTGCCGCGATTGTCGACGCTGGCCACGATGTAGCCGCGCTGCGCCAGCATCTGAAACCAGAGATAGTTCTGCCCGCCCCACGCGTCGGTAACCGTCTGTGATCCCGGGCCACCGTACACATAGAAGAACACGGGATAGCGCGACGTCGAATCAAAGTTGGGCGGCTTGATGAACCAGGCGTTGAGCTTGATGCCGCTCCCGATATCGACCTGGCGAAACTCGGTCGCCCCCAGCTTGAGCCCCGAGACTTTTGCCTTCAGCGCGGCGTTGTCCACCAGCGTACGAATCAAGTGGTTGTCCGGCAGGTTGATCAACGTCGTCGTCGGCGGGACGCCGAAGCGCGAATAGACGTGCACGGCAAACCGACCGCCGGGCGACATGTCGTAGAAATGCACGCCCTGCTCGCCTGTCGGCGTGACGCGCTGCGCCGGCCCCGGTTTTCCGTAGCTGATCCGATAGAGATAGCGCTGCGTGGGATTGTCAGGGGACGCCATGTAGTAGACCCATTTGCCGATCGTGTCCACGCGCTGCACGCCGAGCAAGTCAAAAGCGCCGCTCGTCAGCGGGCGAGGGGTGCCGCCGTCCTTGGGAAACAGATACAGCTGCGTCCAGCCGCTGCGCTCCGACTGCCACAGAATGTCCCGGCCGCCGTTCAGGAAGCGCAGCCCGTCGAACTGCTCGATCCACGCGCTGTCCGTCTCGGTGATGACTGTCCGCACCTGTCCCGTCTGCGCGTTGGCGATCATGACGTGGAGCGTGTCCTGCAACCGGTTCATGTGCTGAATGACGAGTTCTTTGCTGCCGCCCCCCCCCCGGGCAGGCACCCACTCCATGCGGGCGATGTAGGTGTTGCGCGGATCGCCCGGGATGCTGATCCACCGAGTCTCGCCGCCCGCGGCGTTCACGACGCCGACGCGCCCCGCCGAATTCGTCTGTCCCGCTTTCGGGTACTGCACGGGAATCGTGAAGGCGTACAGCGAGTCGGTGACATTGTAGAGGAGGAAATCGCGCACGCCCGTCGCGTCGAGCTGCCAGTACGCGATCGATTGGCCGTCGGAGTTCCAGCGCCAGCCGTCCTGTAGCCCGAGCTCTTCTTCGTAGACCCAATCGAATGTGCCGTTGATCGTCGTGCGCGAGCCGTCGCGCGTCAGCTGCGTGATCTTACCGCCGGCGATGTCCTCGACGTAGATGTTGTACTCGCCGTACCGCACCCACCCCACGCGGCCGCCGTCGGGCGAAAACTTCGCGAACATCAGCGTCGAGGCGGGACCGTTGCCGCCCAGCTTCTTGAGGGTCCACCCGGCGAGATCGAGCACCCAGTAGTCGCCGCGCGTATTGGTCCGCCACACCTGCTGCGACTTCGTGAAGATCAGCAGGCGGCGGCCATCGGCCGACCACGAGTACTCTTCGATCTCGAGCGGCGTGGAATCGCCCGCCGGCACGAGCCGCGCCGCCGGCACCAGAATCGTCTTGAGGCCGGTCTCGACGTCGTAGCGGACGATGTCCTGGCCCGGCCCCCCCGCCTTCCCGCCGGCGGTCGGCTCGAGCGTCGTATACCCGACGCCATCGGAGAGCCAGGCGAACGAGCCGAGCGAGCCGCCGCGGAATTCGGGGGACCCGAAGATGCGATCGACGGTGAGGAGCGTCGAATCACTCGAAGCGCGTTGGGCAGCCAGGCTGCCCAACAGCGCGACGAGTGAGGTGCCAAGAAGAACAAAGAGACGACGCAGCATTGGACCTATCCGAGAACGAGTGAGAGAGCAGGAAGCATCGCTAGTGGTGTGGCCCACCGCCTCCCCGCATGTGGGCCTCGATTGCCGCGAAGCGCGGATCGGCTCGCAGCCGATCGAGCTGGGGGTCGAAGAAATCTTCGGGCAGGAACGCGTCGCGTATGGTGATCGCTCGGTCGAGGTTCGCAAATGCCCGGGTGCGATCCCCCTGGCCCGTGTACGCCAACGCCAGCGCGAACGGACCGACCTGCCCGGCCGCCACGCGGCGCTCGAGTCCCGCGATGTAACGCGCTGCGGCGCCGTGATCCCCCGCCTCCGCGTAGGCGGACCCAAGCGCGCCCGCGAGATCCTCTTGAAAGCCGCCGAGCTGCTCGGCGTGCTGCAGCACATCCCGCGCTTCGCGATAGCGGCGCTGGCCCAGATAGACCATGCCCAACACGTACAGGCTGTGGGCATAGTTAGGATCCAGCTGCAACGTGGCACGGAGCTGCGCTTCGGCGCTGTCGTACTGGTGCTGCAGGTAGTACGTCTGCGCGACCTCGTCCCCGATGATGAGCGAAAGCGGATCCAGCCGCAGCGCCTCGCGCATCTGATCCATCGCTTCGCGGAACCGCCCCTGGGACCACAGAAAATCGCCGTACCACTGATGTCCCGTCGGGTACGTGGGATCGACGGCGATGGCGCGCCGGAAGTTCGTCTCCGCAGCTGACCAATCCCAGTCGTAGATCATCGTGCCGTATGCCAGCGCGGTGTACGCTTCCCCTATGGTGCTGTCGATGGCCAGCGCCCGGGCCGCGACGGCCTTCGCCTTCGGCCAGTCCACGTCCTTGGACGTTCCTGCGTATGGGATCACCAGCAGGTAGGCGTCGGCGAGGGCGGCCCATGCGAGGCCAAACGTGGAGTCGCGGGCCACCGCTTGTTCCAGATAGCGGACCGCGAGTTGCATGCCGCTTCTGGTCCGCTGGTTCCACGCGAACCGTCCCTTGAGATAGAGATCGTACGCCTCGATGTCGGTGGTGGGCCGCGCCCGCAGCGCGCGACTGCCGCGCGTGCCGAGTTTGACCTGCAGCGCCGAGATGATGGAACGCGCGATGTCCTCCTGCACGCCGAACACATCCTTGAGCTCGCGGTCGTACGCATCCGACCAGAGCTGGTAGCCGTCGCGCGTGCTCACCAGCTGCGCCGCGATCCGCACGCGATCGCCGCTCTTGCGCACGCTCCCTTCGAGCACCGCTCCCACGTGCAGCTGCCGGCCAACCTCGCTCACGTCGATCTGCCTGCCCTTGAATTGAAATGACGACGTCCGCGCGGCGACGCGGATGCCTTCGACCCGGCTCAACGCGGTGATCAGCTCGTCGGTGAGGCCGTCGCTGAAATACTCCTGGTCTTTCGCTTCACTGAGGTCGGCGAATGGCAGCACCGCAGCGGAAACCGGCGTCGCCGTGCCCGACGCGCCGGCGCGGAAACGGATTGCGGCAGCGACCCCGAGCACCACCACCACAAGCGCCGTGGCTGCGAGCCAACGCCGCCGCATGATCGGCCGTGATGGCGCGTCGACCGACTGCAGCGCGCGCGCGAACTCCGCGGCGGTCGCGTACCGATCGGCCCGTGTGCGGGCGAGCGCGCGCGCAACCGTGCGCTCGACGGCGACGGGGAGGTCACGCGTAGTCCGAAGGGACGGCGCCGGCTCGCTCAATCGCTTGGCTAGTACCGCCTGCGCGTTGGGGCCGGAGTACGGCATCTCGCCCGCGAGCATCTCGTAGAGCACACAACCCAGCGCGTACACGTCCGTGCGCGCGTCGAGCGTCCGCTCGCCCGCCGCTTGCTCCGGACTCATGTAGGCCGGCGTCCCCACGACCATTCCGCTCTGGGTCAACCCGCCGGTCTCGGCCCACGGCCGCGCGATCCCGAAATCGGCGACCATGGTCGAGCCGTCCGTGGTGAGCAGCAGATTCTCGGGCTTCACGTCCCGGTGCAGCACGCCGTGCTGATGCGCGAACTCCAGCGCGCGTGCCGCTTCGATGGTGATCCGGAGCGCCACGTCGAGGGGCAGCTGCCGCTCGCGCTCGAGCCGCGCCCGCAGCGTTTCGCCCTCCACGTATGGCATCGTGTACCACAGGATGCCGCCCGCGTCGCCCGAGTCGAAGACCGTCACGATGTGGGGATGTTGCAGCCGCGCGGCCAGCTCGATTTCGCGGAGGAAGCGATCGGCGCCGAGGGATGCCGCCAGCGCCGGACTCAGCACCTTGAGTGCCACAAAACGGCGGTGCTTCAGATCGCGCGCGAGATACACCGTCGCCATGCCGCCACTGCCCAGCTCTCGCTCGATCACGTAGCGGTCGGCGAGGGCGGCTTGCAGCTCGGTGGGAGCGGAGGCTGGCGGCATGCGGGAACATACTGACTCCCGCTTTAGGCAACCGCCAGGCTACTGACGCGGCCCCCCGCCTCCCATGCCCGGCCGCCGGAACACCTGCGGCTTGGGCAGCCCGTCGAGCTTCGTTTGCTGATCCGGCGTCAGGTTATTGCGGATCGTGGCGTACCACTGGTCCGCTTCGGCCTGGAACCCTTCCATCTCAGTGCGCACGCTGTCCATCTTCGCGCGCTGCTCGGGCGTGGGCTCCTGCCCCGGTGTGAAACCACCACGCGAAGCCTGCATCTGCTGCCGGATCGCCAGCCGGCGCGCGGCGGCGTCTTTCATCACGCCATTCAGCGCGGTGTAGGCGGGCGTGATCTTCGTGCGCTGCGCGGGCGTCAACCCGAGGGTCTGGCTCAGCGAATCGATCGTCATCCAGTGATCGGGGGGAGGCTGGAAGCGGCGCGGTTCGGGACCGTTCGGGGCTGCGCCGGTGGCCGGCGTCTGCGCAACGAGCGGTACAGCAAATACCAACGAAAGAAGGAACAAGCGTGTGATGAGTCGCATACCGCTGAGGCTCCAGTTGTGATGGGCACTTGTTCTACGTCGAAGGGGTGTCCGGTGTTCAACTTGTTACACCTAGCGACACGTGGATGCGGGTCGTATTCTAGTCCCGCGCCCGAAACGGGGCGATTGTCTGACCAGGAGGTGGTGAGGGACATGCCGCCCGTCGCTGCCCCGATGTTAAGCGCTCCCCACCGCGCGGTATTCGCGCGGATCTTTCCTGCCCTGCTTCTGTTACCCGGCTGGATGTACTGCACGGACCGTCCCGAACCGCCCCCCGTGAACGCGAAGCGGATCATAGTGATTCCGCAAACTGTTTTCGCTCGCCCGGATGACCTCTTCGTCCTTCGAGCGCGTGTCCTCGATCAGTATCGTGGATTCTTTGGCGCTGCGGATCTGGGCTCGGCACTACAATGGACCCCTGTCGATTCCCGTGCTGCGGTGATCTCGACGGGTGCCGATTCCGCGGTCATAAAAGCTGTCGGAGGTACACCGGGCTCGACCGACACCGTAAGGGTAATGGCTATGTTCGCCGAACTACGCGACTCCGCCGCCATCATCATCGGTCCTATGTTGACTCAGGACGTGGTGCACGCCGATTATCGTTCTAACAACGCGCCTGACGTCGCCCTACTCAGCGACACATTACCACCACATAACGTGAGCCATTCGGTCGTAGCATTTGTTCGCTTCGGTGTGCTCGGCAACCTGACAAGCGGCAAGGGAGAAGTAGTGCGGTTCTCGACGGACCAAGGGTTCCAGCTGCACCCGGTCACGTTCCAGCCGAGCCGTGAGGTGGTCGATCTGCGTACGTCTCCGGCAGCGACGACGCCAATCTTGGACGCACCCCTCAATCCTTCCGTCACACTGTGGATTACCAGCAACGATAACGGCGCGACTGATGATGCCGATGGTGACATCGCTTACGCGCAAAAAGCATTTGCTCGGCAGAGAACCGGCTTAAGGATTCAGTTTCGCGTTCGCAAGGCGGACGGCAGGGGCTCATATCTTCTCGACGCCCAGCCCCCTCACTACACGTGTCCGGACTTGAAGCTGAGCCTGCTGAACCTCGGAGTCCCTTCTTCCGCTGCGCCGAACGCCATCGCACGAGACAGCCTGAACATCCTGTATGTAGACCAAATCTTCAAACCGGCGGCAACGCCCGGCGATTTGGCCCAGACCTGGGCGGGTTACAGCTGCCCGTGGGATGGATCGGCTGGCACGGTCATCCTCGTGAGCGTGAGGGACCGCTCCACGAGTACGCTGGCGCACGAGCTCGGCCACGCGTTTGGACTCCTGGTCCCCGATTACGGCCACACGGACTACGATCCGGGCTTCAGCCACTCCAACCTGATGTGGCATATGGAAGAGGATGAAACCCGCGCGCCCCGCAGTGGTGTAACGCTCGGCCAGGCCTTCCGCATGAACGTGGACAGTCTCTCATGGATTTTCCGAACCGGTCTTCCGACTTGGCCGCGGCGCCAGTGTGATTCGTTGTATGTGGGGAAAGTGTGTCCGCCGCTCTCCAAAGACATCGTGCCGCTGCCATGAGGGCATTCGCCGCGTTACTCCTCCTAGCCGTGGTCGGTTGTCGCCTCTCACCCAAAGAGTATTCAACGATTGATGGCTGGTTGCTGTGTGATGATTGCGTCGCTGGAGAACGGGACTCGGTGAAGGCGATCGGCGACAAGGCGGTGCATACGTTGGATCAGGCGCTCATCGGACCGTCACCAGGCCGCCTGGCGAACAAGCAGGCCCAATTCGAGCAGGCGTACACCGACCTGGCAACGCCTTCGATCCCGCGGGCCGACTACATCGCAAGGCTGCGCGCCAACTACATCGCGAAGTATCAGAAGAGGGCGGCGCTCTCGCTCGCCGACATCGGGACCGGGAGAGCGCTCGACGCGCTGCGGCGGGCGCGGGCCTCTGCCGTCCCACGCGGATATAGAGTTGACGTCATTAGCGTGATCGATGCAGCTCTTGCCTTGAAGGAGAATGGCCGATTCGGTGGAACTGTGAGCAGGACAACGACTCACTTTGGTGATACGGTGCGGGTCAAGCAGACTGGCGGGCTGCCATGGAATGGCGATGAGTCCGTGTCACTGCGCGGGTCTCCATTCGCCGACAGTCTCGTGATACGTCGCTGGCTGCCCGATTCGATGGATTTTGTGACGGCAGGTGCGGTGGGCGAGTACGCGCTTGCGGTCACGCGAGTGGGCCAGCAAGAAATGACTCAGGTGCTGCCGCTGCGAATCATCCCTCCGGCATACAAATCGAGCCCACCTGATTCGGCGGCTCGTGTCAGCGATTCGTTCCCGAGCCTCCACTTCCTGATGTTACCAGACCGGCGCGGCGATACCACCGGTTTCTTCCGCCTCGAACCGGCTAGCGCGCTGACGGTGACCGCAAGCGTTTGGGCAACGGGGTCGCTCGTGCCGTCGCTCCGCTGGTTCGAATGCCCTCCCGCCAGTCTGCCCGCTGTCTCGAGTCCCGCGACAATCAGCGGATACGTCGTCGATAGTCGCGAGCAGCCGTTGAGCGGTGCGACCGTCAGCGTTGTCGGGACCGCAACCACCGTCGTAACCGGTTCTAACGGTCGCTTCGTCCTTGCGGGACTGACCGTGCCGCCCAGTCGCCTCGCCGACCTTCAGGTCACGAGAAGCGACTTTCGCCCGTCGATCTTTCGCGTGCAGTTTGGCCTGGATACCGTCGGGCTTGGGTTGCTCGAGAACAGCGCCACCGACGCGACGGCAATCCGACGGCAAAGCGCGCGGCTGACAATCCCGGGGGGCGTGTGCCGTTTCCTCATGGTCGGACTATCCGCGGCCGGTGGCGAGCAGGTGCTTCGGTTGAGACTAACCTTCCCCTGATACCCGCCAGCGACTCGCCCGCGCGCGAGCGCGGGCGAGCCGCGAAGTCCTTGAGGCTTGCGTTATCTCGGCGGGTATGGCGGGGGCTTCGGTGTGTCGCCGGACCCACCGGGGCACTGGACCTTCAATTGGTCGAGCGTTGCCTGATTAGGATCTCGTTTTTCCAACTGGCATACGGCATTGCCCAAGTGTGTCAGCCAGACATTCAGCGAGTCGGCGTGCGTCTTGACATCAGATTCCTTGGCGCACCCCGAAAGCACCACTCCCAAGACTGATGCAGCAGCCAGCAGCCTCCATCTCATGGGCTCCTCCCGAAAGTTGGTTACGGCCGAGCGGCGAGTAGATCGACACGACCCAGCTTCGACAAGCGGTCGTCACAGCGCGCGACAACGTCTGTTCGACCCATCGCTCTGCCGGCCTCGCGACGCAGGACGAGACTGGCAGGCAAATACGGCAGAAATGCCAGGGCGGACGGGTGATCCATCACGGAGGCGACCGCATAAGCCTCCTGAGGTTTCCCCTTCTCCAGGAGATACCGTGCCAGAAGCAAGCGGTGGGCCGCGAGCGGCTCACTCAATCCCCACACCAGAGCGTCGCGCCCAGCAGTCGCCAGCACCGCACGAAGACGCGAGGCGGCGGCGGAATCGCCACGCTGCAACGCCAGCCAGGCACTAAGCGCGTCCGCGAAGCGCGCCGTGTTCGCATCAGGTGCTTTCGATGACGCCCTCGTCAACTCAGCGCGGAGGCTCTCCGCCTCGGCTGAGGCGCCGATCTGCGCGCGCCAGGTCCCCATCAGCGACAGGGCACTTGGTCCAACCGCAGTACGCGCCGCTCCAGTTTCGTAACGATGCATGACGTTCTCGGCACGTTCGCGCACATCGATGCCAGCTGCCACGTCCAGCAGATAGAACCAATTCGCGTATTCGACGCCACTGGCGACCGTCGAATCGAGCAATGCGCGCAACTCTCGCAGCCTGTTCTGCGCGGCCAGAATGCCCTGCAAGCCAAGGAGCGCTCCCCATCGCAGATTCATCGGAATTGCGGTATCGCCGAGGATTGCGCGGAAGCCGTCCTCCGCGCACGCAGGAAGGGCGCCGGCGATCGCGGCCGCCTGAGCGACGAGGAGCAACCGGAAGGGTTCTTGATGCGCCAGGCTGCGCCAGTCGCGTGGTCGTGGTCGATCCGGCACACAGCCCATCATCAATTCCAATTGTGCCTGTTTCTCACTGGCTTGGGGAGCGGCTCTCTTAAAACCCTCGACCGCCGCTGCCGCCCGCTTGGGGTCGCCGGAACGAATCGCGATTTCCCCAAGGTGAAATCGTGGCGGCGAAAACCCGGAGTCCAGAGCAGCCGCCGTGAATTCAACGGCGGCGAGCGAGTCCAGAGGGCCGGCGGCATTGGGTAACTCGTGATAGTACGTCTCTCCCAATGTCATGTGCGCTTCTATCCAGTCCGGGGAGTTCGCCAGCGCGTGTGAGAGCCACGTGACGGCAGAGTCCGCCTGTCCAGCGAAGTACGCGGAGAGACCCCGAGCGAAATCGGCCTGACGTTGAGGAAGGAGCTTTGCATTCTTCAATGCGACCGCGACGAGCGCGGCTGCCTCGTCGTCATTCACGTTCTCCCACGACGCGGCTTGAGCGCCTCGCAACGCTGCGACGGCGAGGGCAGAATCCCCCGCGACCGCCCGACGGAAGTAGCCCAGCGCGGTTCCGAAATTCGAGAAGCGATACTCACGCTCCCCCTGCAACCAGTTGGCGACCGCGGCCGGGCGTCGGCCGCTCAGCATCGACAGATCGATGCGCCCGCCGGAGGGCAGCAAGCGCGGCAGAATCTCGGTCACCGCTTCCAGTCCCAGCTGGGGCAGCGATTTTACACGCGTGGAGCCGCTTGCACTCGCGCGCGCGATGTCACCACCAGTTTTGGTATCCGTCAACCAAAGAATGACGGATGCCGAGTCCCCATTCTCTACAATCGAGCCCTGCAGGAAGAATCGCGCGGCACCGCCTCAGGCAACCCGCCGCGCGATTTTCGGAGTGAGTTGCGCAATATCCGCGCGTTGCTCAGGTCCCAGCAACCGCCACCCATCGACCCATTGGAGCGGTTCTGTGTGCTCCAGCGCGCTTCCAATCATCAGCGCGACCTGATCCCCGATGCCACTGCGACCGCGCTCGGCCAGCGGGAATACGACGACCTTGTTCGCATCGAGCGGCGTGACTCCGCCGCTGATGAGCCACCACGCACCGAGAGCGACGAGAGCGAGCCCGGGCACTGCCACAACCTGCACACGACGTCGCTCATAGAACGGCCGTGGACCCACGCGCGCCAAGGCTTCCGCAAATTCTCCCGCTGTCCCGAACCGTCCCGCGGGATCTGTGGCGAGCGCGCGCGTCAATACTGCGCCTATTCCTGCGGGGGCGTCGGGACGAAGGCGCTCGACCGTCTTGACTGGTCCATCAACCGACAACCGCGGGTGCTCGCCGGTGAGCATCTCGTACAGAACCAGCCCGAGCCCGTAGATATCCGATCTCCCGTCGAGATCGCGCTTTCCTTCCGCCTGTTCAGGACTCATGTACTCCACGGTCCCTACGGCGAAGCCCGTGTCGGTCACGCGCAACGTATTCGCCTCGCTGATTGCGCGCGCAATGCCGAAGTCGCTGACGACGGGATGGCCCGCTTCGAGCAGAATGTTCTCGGGCTTGATGTCGCGATGGACGATGTTCTGGCCGTGAGCGTAGGCCAGCGCATCGGCGACGTCGCGCGCGATCGTGACGGCATCCGCAACGGACAGCCGCCGTTCGCGCAGGAGTCGGTGGCGGAGGGACTCCCCCTCGACGTATGGCATCGTATAGAAGAGCAGGCCCTCCGCGACACCGGAATCGAACAGCGGGAGGATGTGCGGGTGAGTCAGCCCCGCGGCAACCTTGATTTCGCGCAGGAAGCGCTCGGGACCGAGCGCGCTAGCGAACTCCGGCCGCAGCACCTTGAGGGCCACCCACCGGTCGTTGCGGAGGTCCCGCGCCTGGTACACGATGGACATCCCACCGCGACCGATCTCGCCCTCAATCGTGTAGCGGCCTGCCAGTGCAGCGGCGAGCCGCGACTGAAGGTCGTCCACGGGCTCTAGCATACGGCGCCGGGTCGTGGGCGGTAAGGCCTTGGCGACACGCGGCTTGCCGACTACTTTCCTGTGCCCGATGCGGGACCTTGCGCTGTCACGCAGCCAGTTGCTGCTCCTCGCCGGCACGGCCAACCGGCCCCTCGCCGAGGAGATGGCCCAGCATTTGGGACAGCCGCTGTGCGCGGTGACGATGCGGCGGTTTGCCGACGGCGAAATCTTCGTCAAGATCGACGAGAACGTGCGCGGGCGGGATGTCTTCCTCATCCAGCCCACGAATCCGCCGGCGGAAAATTACATGGAGCTGCTGCTGCTGATCGACGCGGCGCGGCGCGCGAGCGCCGCCCGCATCACCGCGGTGCTCCCGTACTTCGGCTACGCGCGGCAGGACCGGAAAGATCAACCGCGCGTGGCGATCAGCGCCAAACTCATGGCGAACCTGATCACCCACGCCGGAGCGGACCGCGTCCTGGGAATGGATTTTCATTCCCACCAGGTCCAGGGATTCTTCGATATCCCGGTGGACCATCTGTACGCGGCGCCGGTGTTCGTGAGCCACTACCGGACCAAGCAGCTGCACGATCCGGTCGTCGTCGCGCCCGACGTCGGCTCGGCAAAGATGGCCCGCGGGTTCGCGAAGCGGCTCGACGCGTCGCTCGCGATCATCGACAAGCGGCGCCCGTCCGCGAACATCGCGGAAGTCGTGAACGTCGTCGGCGAAGTCGAGGGGAAAGACGTCCTGATCCCCGACGACATGATCGACACCGCGGGCACGATCGCCGAAGCGGCGGCGGCGCTGCGGCGGCTGGGCGCGAGACGCATCTTCGCGTTCGCGACGCATGCGCTGCTGTCGGGCCCGGCGGTCGAGCGGCTGCGCGCCGCGCCGGTCGAGGAAGTGTGTGTGACGAATACGATCCTGATTCCCGAGGATCGGCAGTTCGAGAAGCTGAAAGTGTTGTCGATCGCCAGCCTGATGGCCAAAGCCATCGGCTATGAACATTCGAATCAGTCGGTCAGTTCTCTGTTCGATTGAGTTGAGGAGCGTATGGCACAGACAGTGATGCTTTCCGCGACGGTGCGGGAGGAAACGGGCAAGGGCGCGGCGCGACAGGCGCGCTTCCAGAAGAAGGTTCCGGCCGTGATCTACGGCCACGGCCGCCCCACGCAGACGCTGATGGTGGACGCCCTCGCGCTGGAAAAAGCGCTCACCGGCATCGAGCCGTCGAGCACGCTCATCGAGCTCAGCGTCGACGGCAAGACGAGCCGGACGCTGATCCGCGAGATCCAGCGCCATCCGCTCCGCCCCGACATCATCCACGTCGATTTCTACGAGATCCGCGGCGGTGAGAAGATCACGCTCAAGGTCCCCGTGCGCCTCGTGGGCACGCCCGACGGCGTCCGCAACGCGGGCGGGGTGCTCGATCAGGTCACCCGCGAAGTCGAAATCGAAGTGCTGCCCGAAAACATCCCCGACCGCGTCGAGCTCGACGTCACCGCGCTCAAGATCGGTGACTCCCTGCACGTGCGGGATCTGTCGATCGCCAACGCCGTCATCCTGACGGGCGCCGATCTGACCATCGCGACCGTCGTGCCGCCGCGCGCCGAGGAAGTCGCCGCGCCGACCGCTGAGGCCACGACCGAGGTCGCCGAGCCCGAACTCATCCGCAAGGTCCGCGAGGATGAGGAAGGCGCGGAGGGCGAAGCTGCAGCCCCTGCGGCTGAGGAGAAAGAGAAGAAATCTCCGAAGGCCCCAGAGAAGCCGTAGTTTTTGCGCGCCGTCGTCGGCCTGGGGAATCCGGGCCCGGAATACGCGGCGACGCGCCACAATGCCGGCTTTCTCCTGGCCGACGCCGTCGCCCGGCATTGGAATCTTCCTCCCTTTCGTCGCGCCGAGCGGGCGCGCGCGACGGAAGGCACGGTGGCCGGCGTGCCCGTGCGCATTCTCAAGCCCACGACCTTCATGAACCGCAGCGGCGCAGCACTGGCGTCGCTGCGCGCCGATCCGGCGTTCACGCCGGCTCGCGATCTCCTCATTCTCGTCGACGATTTCCAGATCCCCCTCGGCACGTTTCGCTTCCGCCCCGACGGCTCGGCCGGCGGGCACAACGGCCTCAAAAGCATCGAGGGCGCGCTGCAATCGCAGCAGTACGCCCGCCTCCGGATCGGCGTGGGTCCGCTGCCCGAGGGGACGGGCGACTGGGCGGACTACGTGCTCAATGCGTTCGAACCCGCAGAGCTGGAACAGGTCGAGTCGTTGATCCCGCAAATGATCGACGCGGTCGACAAGTGGCTTAAAACCTGATGCTGCGTCTCGGCATCGTCGGACTGCCCAACGTCGGAAAATCGACTCTCTTCAATGCGCTGACGTCCTCGAAAGCCGCGGCGGCGGAGAACTATCCGTTCTGCACCGTCGAGCCCAACGTCGGCGTCGTCGAGGTCCCTGACCCGCGCCTCGAGACGCTCAACCAGGTCGTCAAGCCCAAAAAGAAAATCCCGGCGGTCGTCGAGTTCGTGGATATCGCCGGCCTGGTGAAGGGCGCGTCACAAGGCGAGGGCCTCGGCAACCAGTTTCTCTCGCACATCCGCGAAGTGGACGCGGTGGTGCACGTGATTCGCGCCTTCGAGGACCCCGACGTGGTGCACGTCATGGGGCCCGTCGATCCGGTGCGCGATCACGACGTCATTACGAGCGAGCTGGCCCTCGCCGATCTCGCCGTGGTGGAACGGCGGCTCGACAAGACGCGCAAGTCGGCGCGCGCCGGCGACAAGGAGGCCCAGCTCGAGCTGGTGCTGCTCGAGCGCGTCGTCGCAGAATTGAATCGCGGCCGCGGCGCCCGCGAAGCCGGGGAAGGCGAGGACGCCGTCAAGTTCCTGCGCCGGCTCGGCCTGCTCACTGCGAAGCCGATTCTCTACGCTGCCAACGTCAACGAAGACGACCTCGCCGCGGGCGGCGGGAAATGGATCGAGAGACTGCGCGCGGCGGTGCAGACGCACCACGAAGAAGCCGAAATCGTGCCCTTCTCCGCCAAGCTCGAAGCGGAGCTGGCCGAGCTATCCGGTGACGAGCGCAAGGAGTTCCTGGCGAGCGCCGGCGTCGCCGAGCCGGGACTGGACCGGCTGATTCACGCCGGCTACCGGCTCCTCGGCCTGCAGACGTTTTTCACGGTCGGCGAGAACGAGGTGCGCGCGTGGACGATGCACCGCGGCGACACGGCGTTCGCCGCGGCAGGCGAGATCCACTCCGACTTTCAGCGCGGATTCATCCGCGCCGAAACGGTAGGGTTTGGGGAGTTCGTGAAAGCGGGCAGCTACAAGGCTGCCCGCGAACAGGGATTGGTGCGCAGTGAAGGACGCGACTACGTCGTGAAGGACGGCGACATTCTGCTATTTCGCTTCAACATCTAACGCGTCCAGATCTCCACCAGGCCGCACGAGCCCGCGGCGGAAAGCCCGGAGCCCATCCAGATCGACGAACCGACCGTCGGCACCAGGGAATGATTCAGATCGGTCGGCGGCACACCTCGGTAGACTTCGACACCGGCGACGTCCGACACCGCGATCAGATCGTAGTCCATCTCGCGCAACGCCACGCCATCCACGCTCACCGGGACCACGCACAGCTTGCCGCGCGTGAATCGTGTGGGGCGACAGTCCTGATAACAGCGGGTCACGATGCCCTCGATCGTGAGGAGCCCGCTCAGCCGCGTGGGCCGCATCCGCGTGATCTCTTCGCGCGTGAAGAAGTGCGCGAAGGCGCCATAGGTCCGCCGCCGCTCGTAGAATCCGGCCAGGTCGCGCCAGATGTTCGGTTCCCGCGCTTCCACGACGAGCGGATTGAGATCGTCGGCATCGACGTCGAGCACCACGGCAATCTGTTTCGTCTGCTGGCCCTGCAAGGTGAACACGTAGTCCGGCGTCTCGCGCCCTTCGTACCACACGCGGATGGCCCGCTTGCCGGCCGGCAAGCCGGCGAGCGCAAACTGCCCGTCCGAGTCGGTCACCGCGAACTTCTTGACTTCGGGCACCGAAATCATCACACCCGCAAGGGGACGACCGTTGAAGTCGGACATCGCCGCGCCGCGAATGCGGGCGCTGGTATCGGGGACCGCCTGAGCCCACGTGGAAGTCGGCTCGGAGCCAAGTGCAAGAAGGGCAAGCACGAGCTGTATCCTGGCCATCATTTACAATACTACGCCTTTCCACGCCTGGACACGCCGTTTAGCTTTACCGCTCACATAATCCCCTACTCGGTGCCTTCCACCGCACCGGGTCACCTATGACCAAAGGGAGGTGGCATGAATCGTCGGTACGAGACGGTCTACATTTTTGATAGTGCCCTGGACGAGCCGGCAATCACCGAAAAATTGAACCGCTTTCACGCCCTGCTGACCAAGGACGGGAAAGGCACGCTGTCGAACGTGTCGCATTGGGGCAAGCGCACGATGGCGTACAAGGTCAAGAAGAAAGACACGGGCTACTACGTCGTCGCCGAGTTTCAGGCGGCGGGCGATCTGCTGCCCGAGTACGAGCGCGCGGTGAAGCTCGATGAGAGTGTGCTCCGGTACATGTGCGTCGAAGCCGCGAAAGAGCAGCCGAAGCCGGTGGTTGCCGCCGCGGTCGTCCCTGAAGAAGAAGAGTTGGAAGAGGAGGAAGCGTGAGACGTCCCGCCAAGACCTGTCCCGTGTGCGAATCCGGCGCGCGCGTGCTGGACTACAAGGATGACCGGACGTTGAGCCGCTTTCTCACCGAACGTGGCAAGATTCTGCCGAGCCGGTTGTCGGGGATGTGCGCGCGTCATCAGCGACAGCTCGCGACCGCGATCAAACGCGCGCGGCAGCTGGCGCTGATTCCTTACATCAAGGGTCACACCGCATAGCTACCAAAGAGTCGTGGTGGCGCCCGCTCCTGGCGCTGACCGTCTTCGTGCTGTGGGCCCCCCCCAGTCTGGTGGGTCTGCCGTGCGCGGCGCTCTTGATCATCGCGCCCGGAGGGGAACGGGGGGGGGGATCCGGCTGGTCGCAGCCGATCGCCGGGATGATCGGGGCGGTGAGTCTGGCGCTGCTCGTCCTGAGCAGCGGGAGCGGCAGCCGGCTCGCGGCCGCGACGAGCGCGTACATCGTGCTCGTGACAGCGGCGTTCGTCTCGTTGGTGCTGCTCAAGCCCGCCCCCGCCCCCACCCCCGCCCCGATCCTGCGTCAGGCGTTTCGCTCGATCGTCGCCGCCGGACTCGCGGCGGCGCTGCTGATTCAAGCGATCTGGGGATCCAGCGCGTGGGGCGCGCTTGGATGGGAAGCGACCCGGCAGGCGAGCATCACGATGCGGTCGATCGTCGAGGTGGCGCCCGACGCGTTCCCGATCTACGAGCCGGTGGTGCGTTTCATCAGTCTCACGTGGCCGGGGATGCTCGCGTTGCAGACGCTCGCCGGTCTCGCGCTGGCGTGGCAGCTGTATCGGCGCATCGTCGCACGCGCTGCTGGTGCAGGCGTGGCGCCCGCCACCCCCCCGGCGCGCTTCAGGGACTTCTACATGGGCGACGGGTGGGTGTGGGGCATCGTCGCCTGGCTGGGCGTGCTGATTCTGCCCGTCTCGAGCGTGCTGCAGGTCGCGGGCACGAACCTCGGACTCGTCGCGAGCACACTGTACGTGCTGCGCGGCGCGGCGATCGTCGCGACATTTGCCGAAGCGTTCGGCATCTCGGCGCTGACGCTCGTGATCGTCGCGGCGGCGGCGGCGGCGCTGGCCGTGCCGCTGGTGTTCGTGCTCCCCGGGCTGTGCACGCTCGGCATCACCGATACGTGGTACCAATACCGGCGCCGCCTCGCGGAAGCGCGCGAGCGGCAGCGGTCCAATACACCGTGAGGGCTCAAGCGATGGAAATCATTCTCCGGGCGGACGTACAGCATCTGGGCAAGATCGGCGAAGTCGTGAAGGTGAAGGACGGCTACGCCCGCAACTACCTCCTGCCCCAGGGGCTCGCCTATCCGGCGACGGACGCCAACAAGAAAAAGATCGCCTACGAAGGCGAACGTCTGACGAAACAACAAGCTGCCGAGAAATCGGCGGCGGAGACGGAAGCGACGCGGCTGGCCGACGTCCAGCTCACCTTCGAGGTGAAAGTCGGCGAAGAAGAGAAGCTGTACGGCTCCGTCACCGCCGGCGACATCCAGCGCAAGCTCGAGGAGCTGGGCATCAAGGTCGACAAGCGGAAGATCGACTTGGCGGAGCCGATTCGCGAGCTGGGTGAATACAAGGTCGGGATCAAGATCCATCCCGAAGTGCGGCCCGAGGTCCGGGTGACGGTAGTGAAGGAGTAGGTGACGCTGAACACTGAGCTCTCACAGGTTGTGGACGCACTGTTGGACCGTAAGGCGGTCGATCCGGTAGTACTCGATCTCCGGGGGCTGACCGCCGCTACCGATTACTTCGTGATCGTCTCGGGAACGTCAGACGCCCATGTGCGGGGAATGGCGGAGCATCTTGTAACGGCACTCGCGCCGGCGGGGCTCGAACCCCATCATGTGGAAGGGCTGGCACAGGGCCGCTGGGTACTGCTCGACTATGTGGACTTCGTGGTCCACGTATTTCATCCCGAGCTGCGTGACTTCTACCAGCTCGAACGGCTGTGGGGGGACGCCCCAGTGGTCGCCGCCGGCGACTCAGGCGGACAGGGGCCGAAAGGCTAGGCAGGCATGCGACGCACCGTGACTCGTCTGATGGTCGTGCTGGGACTCGGTATCCCGGCAACGCCGGCGGCCGCGCAGTACTTCGGTCAGAACAAGGTGCAGTACCGCAGCTTCAATTTCCAATCGATTCAGACCGAACACTTCGACCTCTACTACTACCCGGATGAGCGCGGCGGCGCGCTCGACGCCGCGCGCATGGCCGAACGTGCCTATGCCCGCCTGTCGCGCATCCTCCACCATCAGTTCTCCAGCCGCAAGCCGATCATCCTGTACGCTTCGCAGTCCGACTTCCAGCAGACGAACGTCGTCGACGCGTCGGGCGAAGGACTCGGCGGCGTCACGGAGTTCTTCAAGCACCGCGCCGTGCTGCCCTTCACCGGCTCCTACGCCGAGTTCGAGCATGTGTTGCAGCACGAGATGGTGCACCAGTTCCAGTACGACGTGTACAGCCGCGGTCGCCCCGGCGCCGGTGTGCAGACGCTCATGGCCGTCAATCCGCCGCTCTGGTTCATGGAAGGGATGGCCGAGTATCTGTCGCTCGGACCGATCAATCCCGAGACGGCGATGTGGCTCCGCGATGCCGCCCTCGAGGGACACCTTCCCTCGATCGAGGAGATGACGAACGATCCGTACATCTTTCCCTACCGCTACGGCCACGCGCTCTGGGCCTATATCGGCGAGAAGTGGGGCGATGAAGTCATCGGCGAAATATTGCAGAGCTCCGCGACGTCGGGACTCGACGCCGCGTTCAAGCGCGCGCTGGGCCGCTCGCTCGAGGATCTCTCGAATGACTGGCGCGACGCCATCCAGACGACGTTCCTGCCGCAGCTGGGCGACCACTATCGCGCACGTCGCATCGCGCAGCCGACGCTGACCCAGCGCCACTCGCGTGGTCGCATCTTCCTCGCGCCGGCGCTGACGCCGGATGGCAAGGACATCGCGTACTTCGGAGATCAAGGCGGCTTCTTCATCGATCTCTGGCTGGCCGATGCCGAGACGGGACGCGTCAAGCGCCAGCTGGTGAAATCGACGCAG
Source organism: Gemmatimonadota bacterium (assembly GCA_041499375.1). Classification (GTDB taxonomy): domain Bacteria; phylum Gemmatimonadota; class Gemmatimonadetes; order Gemmatimonadales; family GWC2-71-9; genus 20CM-2-65-7. The sequence goes on along the minus strand of JBGQKD010000002.1, from coordinate 45,222 downwards.
AACAACAACTACGAGAGCCTGCGGTTCATCAACTCGGCGGGGGCGTTCTCCCCCGACGGCCGCTATTTCGCGATCGCGGCCAAGCGCAAGGACCGCGACGATCTGGTGATTCTCGACGTGAAGCGCGGCAGGGAAGATCGTCGCATCCACGTCGGCCTGAACGGACTGCAGACGCCGCAGTGGTCGCCCGACGGGAAGCAGCTCGTCTTCGCCGGCTTCAGCAATGGCTTCACCGATCTCTTCATTATCGATCGGGACGGCACCGGCCTGCGCCGGCTCACCAACGACAAGTTTGCCGACCTCCACCCCTCCTGGTCGCCCGACGGCAAGACGATCGCGTTCGTGACGGACCGGGGCGGCGAAACGGATTTCGAGCTGCTCCGCTTCGGGAATCTGCGCATCGCGCTGCTGCACCTCGACACCGGCGCGATCGATATGCTCGGGAACATGGACATCGGGAAGAACATCAATCCTGTGTGGGCCCCGGACGGCCGGTCGCTCGCGTTCGTGTCTGATCGCACCGGCATTGCGAATGTTTTCCTGTACGACATGGCCGACGGGCAGATCTATCAGCTCACGAACATGTTCACGGGGGTCCAGGGGATCACGCCGCTGTCACCCGTGCTCACGTGGGCGCCGCAGGCCGACCGTATGGCGTTCGTCTATTACGAGGACGGCCAGTACAGCGTGTATTCGCTGGAGAATCCGCGCTCGCTGCGCCGCGCGCCTTATCACGGCCCCGGCGCGCAGCCGATCGTGAGTCTGATGCAGGCGGAAGCGCGTGATACCATCCTGCAGGCCCCCCTGCTCCGGCCACCGATGGTGGCGCTCGGCGGCACCGGTTCGGCGTCGGACCTGCCGACGTTTTCCACCGGTGTCTCGATCTATCGCTCGGCAACCGGATTCCGGCCATCCGCGCTGCCCCAGCCCGCCGAATCCTCAGCTGCGCGTCCGTCGGTCACCGTCCGTGCACTCCTCGACTCCGCGACGCTCTCGCTCCCCGACACGAACGAATTCACGTTCCGGCCGTACAAGGTGCGCTTTACGGCCGACTACGTCGTGCGACCGACCGTCGGGTACCAGCGGGACAACTTCGGACGCGGGGTGTTCGGGGGGACGGCGATCGCGCTCTCGGACATCCTGGGCAATCACTCGGTGGTGCTCGCGGGGTCGATCAACGGCCGCATCAGCGAGGCCCAGTTCCTCGGGCTGTACGTCAACCAGTCGCATCGCCTGAATTGGGCGGGCGGCTTCTCCCAGGATCCGCTCTACTTCTACGGCGGCAGCGACCAGACGCGGATCGCGGATCCGAACCGCCCCGGCGACAGCCTCGATGTCTACTCGACGCGCATTCGGCGCTTCGTCATTCGCGACCTGTTTACTGAATCGTCGTATCCATTCAGTCGGTTCAACCGTATCGAGCTGGGCGTGCACGCGGTCAACATCTCGGAGGCCACACTGGCGCTGCAGTCCTCCTACCGATCGAGCACGGGCGACTTCAACGACCAGCAACTGGTCCAGGGTGGCGGTCCGTCCGCGACCTTCGTGCAGCCCTCCATCGCGCACGTGCATGACAACACCCTGTTCGGGTACGTCGGGCCGTTCGCGGGGGCTCGCTCGCGGTTTTCCATCGCACCAGCATTCGGCAGCTGGCAGTTTACCGCCGGGCTCGTCGATTACCGGCGCTATCTCTTCTTCCGGCCGTTCACGATCGCCGTCCGCGGGCTGATGTTCGGACGCTTCGGGCGCGATGCCGATCGGTTCCCGGTTTTCGTCGGCAGCACCGAATTGATACGGGGGTACACCGCCGGTTCGATCCGCAACCACGAGTGCAGCATCACCGCGCAGTCGAGGTCGCAAACCGCGTGCGCCGAGCTCGACCAGCTGGTCGGATCGAAGATCGCGGTCGGCAACGTGGAGCTGCGGTTCCCGCTGACACGCAGCCTGGTGCTCGGCTTCTTGCCGGTGGGCTTCCCACCGATCGAAGGCGCGCTGTTCTACGACATCGGGATGGCGTGGGACGACGCGAGCACCGTCAAATGGAGCCGCGCGGCTGGAGACGACCCGGTCCTGGTTCGGACACCGCTGCGGAGCTGGGGTGGCTCGATTCGGGCGAACGTCTTCGGTCTACTGATTATGCGTCTCGATTACACGAAGCCCTTGGACCGGGCGCTCAGGCACGCGTATTGGACCATCAGTTTAGGTCCGACGTTCTAACTCCGCTTCAATAAAACAGTTGCAATGGCCTCGCCGGTTGTCTATTTTGTCCGGCGAGGCCAATTGCCTATCTCCCGCTTCCTTCTAATTGCGTTTGTCACGCTTTGGGGCTGTGGCCCCCGAGCGCCGGCGGCTGGATCGTCACAACAACAGTCGCCGCAACTGGTTAGCAAGCTCCAGATACTCGCGCGCTCGCCCGGTGTGGCGATCCGCCTCCCCGCCAAAGGTGGCACGCCGCAGCTGTATCGGCTGCCGCGGCTCACCTCCGTCGAGGGAGTGCTGAAGGGCAAACTGCCCCCGATCGAGCGGGTCATCGGCCTCGACCCCGAATCGGAATTCCTCTTTGTCACGACCGCCAAACACGATCTGCTCGCGCTCGACCTCGGCAGCGGCCGCGTGGACACCGTCGGGGCGAACATCAAACAGGCCGCGCTGGGCCCCGATGGCACGCTCTACGCTGTGGATTCGTCGCGTCGCGTGGTCTCGCTCTCGCGGCGAACGCGATTTGCCTGGCCCCAGCCTTTGACCGCGCTCCCGCGCGAAATGTTCGGGGCGGCCGATCAGCATCTCGTCGGTGTGATCCCGCAGGATCGACTGCTCGTCGCCGCCGCCGATCAGCCGCCGACCGTGCGGCCCATCGCCGCCGGTGGCGACGTCGCGGCGACACGCTGGGGCGACCTCGTCGCGGTCGCCAGCGACTCGGGCGTGACGTTCTACGATCCGCTCGGACGGCGTGATCCGGCGTTCGTGAAGCTGACGGACGCACCGCGGGCGCTCGCGTTCTCGCCATCGGGCCATCGGATTTATGTCGCGCGGCGCGACGTGCCGGGGCTCGCCGTGGTCGATCGCTACGAGCGCAAGGAGCTCGACGGCGTCGCGTTGCCCGGTCCGGTCGCCGCGCTACGCCTCGACCCGCTCGGCCGCTGGTTGCTCGCGCGCCCCGCGGTGGGCGATTCGGCGTGGATCGTCGATCTGCCGATCAAGCGTCACACCGGCATCGTCCCCACTGAATGGAAGTCGGATCTGCCTGCCATCTCGCCAGACGGGATGCTGATCTACCGCCGCGGCAACGACGTGGTGTCGGGCCGGCCCGATTCGCTGAGCGACGTCGGCAAAGTGACGAACGGCGCCGCCGATGTGTGGGTGCTGACCACATGGCTGCCGCGGGGGGTTCCGTCGAGCACTGTGAGCTCCACAACCTCCGACAGCTCGGGCACCGGCGCGGAAGGACCGTTGTACGTGCAGGTCTCGACGTCCCAGAACCCGGAGTGGTCGGGACATCTCGCGGACGATCTCACGCGCGCGGGATTGGCGGCGCGCGTCCTGCCGCCACAGCACCCCGACGATGGCTATCGCGTCGTGCTCGGCCCCTACGCGACCCGCGCGCAGGCCGAAGCCACGGGACGACGCCTGGGCCGCCCCTTCTGGATCTACCAGCCCGGGCAATGACCGGCGTCCGTCAGTTGCCGCTTTCGCGGCTCGGTCACCTCGTTCCGCCGCTCGTGGACGACGCGGCGTTGGTCGCGCTCGTCACGATGGCGAACGATCCGCCCTGGGCGGCAAAAGCGGCGTGGGACATCGCCCGCATCGCCGCGCGCGACGGGCGCCGCGTGGCGCTCGTGGACTTGTGCCTCGAGAACCCTGCCCTGCACGAGATGGTCGGGCTGCACGCAACCGAAGGAATCGTGGACGCGTTCGAATACGGCGTCTCGCTCAACAAAGCGGCGCACGAAGTGACGGGCGTGTTCATCATTCCCGCCGGCTCGGAGACCGCACATCCGGCTGAGGTCTACGCGCACGCGCGGTGGCCGAAATTGCAGGCGGGCTTTCGGTCGGAGGGCGCGCTGCTCCTGGCGTTGCTGCCGCTCACCGGACTCGCTCAGCTTTCGGCGGCACCCGACGGCGCGCTGGTGCTCGCGCCCGAGGGCGTGGGTCCCGAATTCACGCTGCCGCGCGATGTGCCGTTGCTGGGCGTCGTCCGCGATCGGTGGCTGCCGTCGAGTCCGCGGGTATCGCCACCGTCGATGACCGTGCCTGTGACCGACCAACCGCGCCGCGGCCTGCGCCTCGCACTTGCCGCGCTCGTGGTGGCGGCCCTGGCGGTCGGAGGATGGGCACTGCTCGCGCGAGCGCGCGAGTCGGGATTCCTGGTCCCGCCGCCCCTACCAGCTCCTGCTCCCGCGCCTGCTCCTGCTCCCAGCTCCCCACTCCCTGCTCCAACACACGCGACGATCCCCAAGGCCGACACGCTCGGCTGGACGATCCAGCTCGCGGCGTACGCGTCACTCGACAAGGCACTGGCGCACGCCGACCGGCTCGCGGCGGACGCGGGTCTACCGGCGCTCGTGACGCCGGTGCCGCAGAGCGGCAATGGCCCTGTCTGGTATCGGGTGCTCGCGGGCTCGTACGCGACGCGGGCCGCGGCCGGGACCGCCCGCACGGCGTTGTGGCACCGCGGCGTGGCAGGTGAAGGCGTCGGCGATCTGCTGCTTGCCCCGTACTCGTATCATGCTCCCGCGGGCGCGTCGCTCGACTCGTTGCGGCGCCGAGGTCTTCCCGCGGTCCGCTGGTCCACCGGGGTGATCCTGATGGGCGCGTTCGAAGCACCCGAACAGGCGGCGTATACCCAAGCCGCACTCAGGCGCGCCGGCGTGCGCGCGAACCTACTCCCTCGAATGGGAATACCATGAGACTGAGCAGGCTCGAGCTCTCTGGATTCAAGTCGTTCGCCGGTTTGGTCGAGCTGCCGTTCGATCAAGGCGTGACCGCGATCGTCGGACCGAACGGCTGCGGCAAGTCAAACATCTCGGACGCGGTACGCTGGGTACTCGGCGAGCAGTCGCCGCGCTTGCTGCGCGGCGGAAAAATGGAAGACGTCATCTTCCAGGGATCGACCGGCCGCCGGCCCGTGAACGTCGCGGAAGTCTCGCTGGTCTTCGATAACTCGGACGGCAGCCTCCCGATCGCATATCAGGAAGTCGTCGTGACGCGGCGCCTGTCGCGCTCGGGTCAGAGCGAATACATGCTGAATCGTTCGCCGGTACGGCTCCGGGATATCCAGGACATGTTGCGCGGCACCGGCCTGGGCGCGGATGCCGCCGTCGTCATGGAAGCGAAGATGATCGAGGCCCTGTTGTCGGAGAAAGCCGAAGAGCGGCGTGCGCTGTTCGAGGAAGCGGCGGGAATCGGTCTGTATCGCGACCGCAAAAAGAGCACGGAGCGGCGCCTCGAGGAAACGGGGGCCGACCTGGCCCGGCTCGAGGACCTGATCGCCGAGGTACAGACTCAGGTCCGCAGTCTCGCGCGCCAGCGCGGCCGTGCCGAGCGCTACGGCAAGATGATCGAAGAGCGTTTTGGCGTCGCGATGACGCTGGTGCGTCGGGAGATCGAGGACTTCGATCTGTCACTGGGGGCGCTCGGTGTTCGCGCGCGCGAGCTGGCCGAGCAGCTCCCCGCCGCACGCGCGCGGCTCGACGATGCCGAGCATCAAAGGGAAGCGCGGGTCCAGGCCCGGCACACGGTGGAAGCGCGGCGCACCGAAGTCGAGCGCCGGCTGGGCGACGCCAAGCTCGAGGTTGGTCGGCTCGAGAGCGATCTCGCCCTCGCCGCGGAACGCCTCAGCAACGCCGGCCAACGGCGCCACACGGCCGCCGATGAGCGCCTCCAGGCTGAGCGGCGAGCGGCCCAGGCCGAGCGCGAACATGAAGCGGCCGCCACGGAGCGCGCTGCGGCCGAGCGCGATCTCACCGCCGTGCACTGCGCGCTGGGAGCACGGACCGGCGAAGAGGACAACGTTCGAGGGCGGCTCACGGCCGAGCGGGCCGCGGTGCGTGAGCTCGAGGAAGCGCTGCAGCGCCGTGCCGAGACCGCCCGAGCGCTTGAAATCGAGGGGGGCGCGCTCGACCGCGAGCGCAGCGAGCTGCGCGAGCAGCTGGCGCTGGCGGCCGGCGAACGTCAGGAGCGCGATGCCGCATCGCACAACGCCACGCGCGATGCCGAAGCCGCCGCGCAACGCGTCCATCACGACGCGCAAGCCGCGGTCAGGGCGGTGGAGGCGCTCCAGCATGCGCGTCGGCAGGTCGGCACGCTCCACGAACAGGAGATGGGTGCGCGCTCGGCGCGCCGGCAAGCCGAGGCCGCGCTGGCACAGCTCGAGGCACGGCGAGACGCGCTCACAGAGCTCGATCGCGAGCACGTCGGTCTGGCCCCGGCAGCGCAAGCCTTGCTGAAAGTCCGCACCCACTTCGGCGAGGGCATGGTGCTTGGCCCGCTCGCGGATTTCGTGCGGACCAGCCGGCGCGACGCCGAGCTGGCTGAGCGTTTGCTCGGTGAATGGCTCCATGCCGTGCTCGTTCGCGATGCGTCCGTCATCGAGGCGATCAGCACCTGGCATCGGGAGACACAACCGGGCCCGCTGGTGCTCCTGCCCTGCGTACCGGGGCCTCGACTGGGTGCCGACGGCCATCCCCTCAAGGACGAGCTGCGCGTCGATGGTCCCGCCGCCGCGTGGGTCCGGGCGCTGCTCGCCGGCCACGAGGTGATCGGCGCGGGCGCGCTGCGTCGCGCCAACGGGGCGGTTTTCCTCGACAGCGGAGCACCGGCGGCCGGTGGTCCCCTGCAGCGGCGTGCCGAGCTCGAAGCGCTGGAGAAGGACGTGCGGGAGGCCGAATCAAATCGCGATCGCGCGCGGGCGGCTGAAGAGTCCACGGTGAAGGAGCTCGCGGCGGCGGATGCAGCGTTGACCGCGGCGGCACAGGGTGCCGAGCAGGCGCGTCGCGTCGAGCTCGACGCCGGCGCCGAAAAGGGAGAAGCGGATCGCGATCTCATCCACGCTCGTCGCCGGGCGGAAGAGGCTGCCGGGCAGGTCGAGCGTCTGACCAAGCGGCTGGCAGAGGTCGAAACGCGGCTCGGCGCGCTGCACGTCGAGCTGCAGGAACGGGAGGCAGAGCGCGTGCGCTTCGCCGAACAGCTCGGCGCCGAGCGCGCCGGCCTGGCCGACCTCGAGGCGCAGCAGGAAGCTGCGCGCGAGCAGCGCGTGCGCTGGCAGGTCGAGGCCGCCCAGGTGGAGGCGCGGCTCGCCGCGGCGTCGGAGCGCGCCGGCCGCGCCGACGCCGACGCCAAAGCGGAGCGGGCGCAGGCTGCGGCGCGGGCCGAGGAGATCGCGGGCATCGAACGGGAGACCGCGACCCTCATGACCCAGCGCGCGCAGTGGGAGGACACGCTGCAGGAGCGCCGTCTGGCGTTGACGGGGCTCGACGCCGCCGCAAAGGACGCCGAAGCGCAGCTGGGTATGACCGACGCCGACGTCGGCCAGGCGGAGGGCGCGCTCGATCAGGCACGCAAGGCGCTTGCCGCCCTGGGCGAAGAGGAGCACCGGCTGCAGCTCGAGCGGACCGAGATCGAAGGCAAGAAGCGCGGGCTCGTCGAACGCGTGGAAACCGAGTGGCGCAAGCCGCTCGACAAGCTGCTCGCTGAGGCCCCGGAGGTCGCCGGCGACCTCGAGTGGCTGCGGCAGGAAAACGACCGGCTGCGTGGCGCGATTGACGCCGTCGGGCCGGTGAACGCGCTGGCGGTGGAGGAGCACGCCGAGGAGAACAAACGCCTCGAGTTCCTGATGACGCAGCGTGACGATCTGGTGTCCGCCCGCAACTCGCTGCAGCAAGCGGCGCGGGAGATCGATCAGACCGCCAAGACGCTATTCCTCGAATCATTCTCCAAGGTGCGAGAACACTTTCGATCCGTGTTCCAGACGCTGTTCGGCGGCGGCGAATGCGACGTCCGGCTGGCGAATGAGGACGAGCCGCTCGAGAGTGAGATCGAGATCCACGCCGCGCCCCGGGGCAAGCGCACGCAGCGGATCCACCTGCTCTCCTCGGGCGAGCGCACGCTGGTCGCGGTGTCGCTGTTGTTTGCGATCTTCCTCGCCAAGCCGAGCCCGTTCTGCCTCCTGGACGAGGTCGATGCGCCCCTCGACGACGCCAACGTCGGCCGTTACGTCCGCCTGCTGGCGGAGTTCAAGGATCAGACGCAATTCATCGTGATCACGCACAACCCGCGGACGATGCAGGCCGCCGACGCGGTCTATGGCGTCACGATGCAGGAGCCGGGCGTCTCGACCATCGTGGGCGTGCGCCTCGGCCAGATGGAACCGGTCTAGGAAGTATCCGCGGTTTCTGTGCGGCGGTTCATCTGGCTCCTTTTCCTGCCGGCTGGGTTGGCGGCGCAGCGACCCACCGTTTCTCCGGTCTTGCCGCGCCTGCTCGGTCGTGTGCAAGACACCACGATCTCGGTCTGGCTGTTCGCACGGCCGACGGCCTCGCTCGACGCGATCAGCGAGCGCGCCGCAGCCGCCGGGGCACGCGTCCGCGTCCGCAGCAGGTGGCTGCATGCGGTCAGCGCGGATGTGCCCGCGGCTGCGCTACGACAACTTCTCCAGGACCCGGACCTCAGGCGCATCCAGCCACTGGGGCGGTTCAAGCTCCGCCGCCCGCTCCCGGCGCCCCGTATCATCGCTGCACCAGGAGCAGGACCGGGCGACACCTGCGGCGTCACGCCTGGCGACGATCCGGTACTGGGTCCCTCCGCGATGCCCTACCGGCAACTGCATCTCCGGCCGCTCACTGATCAGGGGATCAACGGGACGGGCGTCCGCGTCGGGATCTTCGACACCGGCTTCGATACGGCGAATCCCGCGTTCAACGGTATCACGATCACCGCCCAGCGCGATTTCGTCTTCAATGACAGCGTCGTCAGAGACGAGCCGGGCAAGGATGTCCTGGGCGCCCAGTCCCATGGCACCTCCACCTGGTCTCTGTTCGCGGGTGAGGTGGCGGGGCGGCTGCACGGCATCGCGCGCGGCGCGCAGTTCCTGCTCGCGAAGACCGAGGACATCCGCAGCGAGACGCGCGTCGAGGAAGACAACTACGTCGCCGCGCTCGAGTGGGCCGATTCGATCGGCGTCGACATCGTCTCGTCGAGCCTCGGGTACCTGAGCTTCGATAACGGCTTCAGCTACACGCCGTCACAGTTGAACGGCGACGTTGGCGTCACCACCGTCGCCGCCGACATGGCCGCGCAGCGTGGCATCCTGGTTGTCACCGCGGCGGGCAACGACGGACCCTCCTTTCGATCGCTCTCCACGCCTGCTGATGGCGATTCCGTGCTCGCGATCGGCGCGGAGGATTCGCTGGGAACGATCGCGTTTTTCTCATCGCGCGGGCCCGCCGCGGACGGGCGGATCAAGCCCGATTTCACGGCACCCGGAGTCGCCGTCTGTGTGGTCACGGGCGTCGGTCACGTCGGGCGCGGGGACGGCACGTCCTTCGCCACGCCGTTGCTCGCGGCGAGCGCGGCGCTCGTCAAGCAGATGCACCCGTCGCTGCTCCCGATGGATCTACGCGCCGCGTTTCGGAGCACCGCTACGAAGCGGGCAGCACCCGATTCGAGCTACGGCTGGGGTCGTCCTGACGTCGCCGCGGCGGCCGTTTTCCCGAGCGGCGTGACGGCGACCGCGCCGTTGCCCGCAGCCGGGCCGTTGACGACGATCACGCCGACGTTCTCGTGGACCGTGGGAACCGTACCGGCATCCGCGGCGCCGGTGACCTACCGCCTGCGCATCAGCCGCGACAGCGCGCTCTCCGCCCCGATCGTCGACAGGCTCACCACGGCACAGACGTTCGCTCCTGCCCAGGCGCTCAGGACGGGGAGTCTGTTCTGGCGGGTCGACGCCACGGCGGCCAGCGGCGAGATGGCGACGAGCGGCGTGATCGGCCCGATCATCGTACCGGCATGGGCAACACTGACCGCGTTGAGCAATCCGGCCGGCATGGTGATCGACACGGCGCAACCGACGTTCACGTGGAAGCCCGCGCTCGTGTCAGCGCCTCCGGGGCCGCTGACGTTCGATCTGGACGTGCAGCGTGTGGCAACGGGCGTCATCGAAGACAGCGTCGCGAATCTGACGGATACGACCTTCGAGCTGCCGCAGCCTCTCCAGCGCAATACTGCGTATCGCTGGCTGCTCGTCGTGCATGCCGGATCCGATACCAGCATCATCCGAAGCCAGGGATCGTTTCTCGTCGTAGATCTGGGTATGCCGACGGCCACCCTGCTGTATCAGAATTTCCCGAACCCCTTCCCAACGGCGGGCCGCGACTCGACGTGCCTGTGGTTCGACCTTGCGATCGCCGGCAACGTGCAGCTCGACATCCTCGACCTGCGCGGCAACCGCGTGCGCCGCTTCGTTCCCGGCCCGGATTTCCCGGGCGTTTTGGGCCCTGGCCGTTATGGCCGCGGCTCCGGAGGCGGCGGGGGGGGGATCTGTGACCCACGGCTGATGTGGGACGGCCGTGCCGATGATGGGCACCCGTTGCCCGCGGGCGTGTATCTCGCCAAGCTCAAGGCGCCGGGATTGCTCGTGTTCAAGCGGATCGTCTTCCGGGGAAAGTGAGTATGGAACTCGTTACCGTCGGCACCGGGACTGTCGCACCATCGGCCCGCCGCACCGCCGCCTGTCACTGGGTCCAGCGCGGCGACCTCCGGATCCTGCTCGACTGCGGGGCTGGGGCATTGCACCGGCTCGCCGAGTTCGGGCTGCCCTGGCATCAGGTGTCGCACGTCATCCTGACCCATTTCCACCCTGACCATTGGGGTGAGCTGCCGATGCTCGTGTACGCGCTCAAGTACACGACCGACCCGCCGCGCCGCGAACCGTTCGTCATCCTCGGCCCGCCGGGGGTCGTGCAGCTGCTCCGCACGCTGGCCGAAGGCTACGGCGATTGGCTGCTCGATCCGGGGTTCCCGATCGGCATTCTCGACGTGCGCGACGGTGAGCCGTTTCCGCTGAACGCCGATGTGAGTCTCGAGACTTTCCCGGTGCCGCACACCCCTGAGAGCGTGGCCGTCTCGCTCGTCGCACCGGAGGGCCGTCTCGTCTACACCGGCGATACCGGACCGAGCAGCGAGCTGGCACGCTGGGCGAGCGGGTGCGACCTGCTGCTGGCGGAGTGCTCGCTGCCCGAATCGATGGCGATGGACATCCATCTGACGCCGCAACAAGCCGGCGAGCTGGCAAAAGAAGCGGCGACCAAGCGCTTAGTCTTGACGCACTTCTATCCTCCGGTAGAGACTTCGGACCCGGCAAAGCTTGCCGGTACCCGCTTTCGCGGACCCGTATCCGCGGCGAACGACGGGGATCGCTTCACCATTGGCGACGGGGGGGGGAGACGCTAGTCGTGCTGATCGTGATGCGTCATGGAGCCACCCCCGACGAAGTCCAGAAAGTCATCTCCGTCATCGAGGAGATGGGCTATCAGGCGCAGCCCATGCCCGGCAATCAGCGCACCGCCGTGGGCCTCGTCGGCAATGACGGGCGCGTCGACGCGTCGCGGCTGGAAGGCCTGCCCGGCGTGCACGAGGTCATTCACGTCTCCCAGCCCTACAAGCAGGTGAGCCGCGAGTGGAAGGCCGATCCTACCATCGTCAGATTGCCGGGTGGAGTCGCGTTCGGCGGCACGGAGGTGGTCGCGATCGCCGGCCCCTGCTCCGTCGAAACCGAGCGGCAGATCATCGAGGCGGCGCGGCAAGTCAAGGAAGCGGGCGCGGTCGTGCTCCGCGGCGGCGCCTGGAAGCCGCGCAGCTCGCCGTACTCATTCCAGGGACTCGGGAAGCCGGGCCTCCGGCTGCTCGCCAAGGCGCGCGAAGAGACGGGACTGCTGATCTGCACCGAAGCGATGGATGAGACCGGTCTCGGTTGGGTCGCCGAGATGGCCGACATCGTGCAGATCGGCGCGCGCAACATGCAGAACTTCTCGTTGCTCAAGGTCGCGGGACGCTGCGGCAAGCCGGTACTGCTCAAGCGCGGCATCAGCGCGACCGTGCAGGAGCTGCTGCTCTCGGCGGAGTATCTGCTGGCCGAAGGCAACCACGACGTGATCCTGTGTGAGCGCGGCGTGCGTGGCTTCGATCCCGCGACGCGCAATCTGTTCGATCTGACGGCCATTCCGGTCGTGCACAAGCTGTCGCACCTGCCGATCATCGCGGACCCATCGCACGGCACCGGTCTGCGCGACAAGGTCATCCCGATGGCACGGGCGGCGATCGCCGCGGGCGCCGACGGGATCATGGTGGAAGTCCACCCGAATCCCGAAGACGCGCTGTCGGACGGCGCGCAGTCGCTCTTCCCGGATCAGTTCGCGCAGTTGATGCGTGAGGTGCGCATCATTGCGGAGGCGATTGGGCGTCGCGTCGCTGAACCCGCCGCCGTCGGCGCATGACACCTCTGTTGCTCTTGCTGCTGACGGTCCAGGATCCCGCACCGATTCTCGATCGCGCCAAAGCGTCCTTCGACACGGTTCGCACGCTGTCGGCGGACTTCACGCAAATCATCGACAATCCGATGGTGGGCGATCCGGACACGACGCGCGGCCGGCTCTACCAGCGTCGGCCGAATTTTTTTTCGATGCGCTTCAGCGACCCCAAGAACGATCGCATCGTCGCCGACGGCCGGCGCCTCTGGCTCTACACGCCGAGCACGACACCCGGACAGGTGATTCGCACGACCATCCCGGGCACGGGAACCACGGGCCCCAATCTCATCGGGCAGTTCGTCGAGCACCCGCGCGAACGGTACAATGCCCGCTACGTGCGGGCGGATTCCATCGGCGACGCCCGAGTCGACGTCATCGCGCTGACGCCGCGCGTGAAGGATCTGCCGTACGAAGCGGCGACGGTGTGGATTGCAAAGCAGGATGGCTTGGTGCGGCGGATCGAGATCGTCGAGAATACGGGCCAGCACCGGACGATTACGCTCCAGCATCTCGCGGTGAACGGGACGATCCCAACGCGGGAGTTTAGATTCTCCCCGACGGCCGGAGTACGGGTGGTAGATCAGTAGCGAGCGCCGCCGCGACTTTTTCCGCCGTTGCCCGGTCCATCCCCTGCTTCTGCGCCAGCTCGAGCGCCGCGCGCCCGAGGGCGCGGTACAGCTTGGCATCATCGACCGCCAGCGACTCCAGATGACGCACGATCGTCGCGGTATCGCCGCGAACGACGGGACCGGTGAGGGCCTCACGCGGCTCGTGCCGGCTCAGATTCTCGAACGTCCCTTCGACCAGTGGCCGCAGCGCCGCCCAGGCATCGGCATCCGATAGCCCCGCGTGCCGCAGCAGGCGCTGCGCGATCGCCTCGACGACGACCAGATAGTTCGACGCGAAAACCGCGCCCGCGTGATAGATCGCCTTGGATTTGGTGGCGATCCGGAACGGGCGCATCCCGAGGTCCTGCGCGATCCGTTCGCCGGCCTCTACCGCGCGCGGCATTCCCTCAACGGCGGCCCAGGCGCCCTTGAGACGGGCCGGTGCCAACTCCGGTTCGACGATGGTTTGCAGGGGATGGAATGAGCCGAGTGCCGCGCGGGTAGTGACGAGGGGGCCGAGTGCTTCCTGTCCCTGGACACCCGAGAGATGCAGGACGACGTGGCGGTCGGTGATGGCGCGAGCCGTGGCCAGGGATGTTGCGAGCGGAGTGATCGCGTCGTCGCGGACGGCGAGAATCACGACCTCGACGTCGCCGATCCAGGCGGGCGCTTTGCCGCCTGTCGTCAACGTTAGGGGTGCTGGTACGCTTTTCTTGTTTCGCCCGTGAAGGTGGACGGAGTATCCCGCCTGGGCCAGCGCTAGAGCTAGTCCGACTCCCGCGCGACCGGGCCCGATGAGCCCGATCGCGCGGGAAGACTGTTGCGTCACCTATTGCGGACCGTCGACGGCGGCACCTGCGTGGTCGCGAGCGTCAGCAGATCCTGCGGCGACTTCGCGCGATCGGCCAACGCGAGGGCCCGCTTGATCTGCTCGTCGTCCGCTATCCGGCGGCGGAACTCCACGGAGCGCCCGAAGACGTAGCGCGCCGCCTCGTACCCCAACTCCTGCGTGATCAACGTCCGCCCACCCGCGATCACGGAATCCGGCAGGTCAGCGCCCTTGGCACGCATGCGGCGCACGATCTCGTCCACCATCCCTTGCGTCACCGTGAAATTCGGCGAGGGCAGCCGGTTGCCTTCCTTCAGCTCGATCGCGTACGCCGTCAGCGCGTCGCGGAACAATGGCGCCTTTTCTCCCAGCGCCCTGACGAAGGCCCGTTCGGCCGTCGTGAAGGTGTCGGCGACGACGTAGATGTCAGGACGGATCCCGCCGCCCCCGTAGATCGTCCGGCCGGCATCGGTGTGGAACACCGCCGTCGAATCGATCTTCGTGTCCTGCCCGCGCTGCGCCGCGATGACCTGCGCCTCCTGCTCCGCTTCGTTGCGCGTGACACGCTGAATCGTCCGGCCGCTGGGTGTGAACCAGCGCGCAGTCGTCAGCTTGAGGCCAGTTTCGGGCGTGAGGCGCCAGAACGACTGCACCAGCCCTTTCCCGAACGTCGGCGTCCCGATCAGCACGGCGCGGTCGTGATCCTGCAGCGCGCCGGCGATGATCTCCGCCGCACTTGCCGAGCCGCCGTTCACGATGACGACGATCGGAAGGCGCGGCCACTGTTGCGGCTTGGTGTCGCTGAACTCGTGCGATGAACCGGGCGCGCGCCCGCGCGTCTCCACGATCGCCTTGCCGGGATCGAGGAAGAGATCCGACACCGCGACGCCCTGATCCAGCAGCCCACCGGGGTTGCCGCGGAGATCGAAGATGAGCGATTTCATTCCCTGCTTCAGCAGGGTATCGATCGCCACGCTGACGTCGCGGGTCGAGCTTTCGCTGACCGGGCTGAGCGCGATGTACCCGACGCGATCGTCGAGCATCATCGTGATCCGCGGATCGACCGAGCGGATGTGAATCGTCGCGCGCGTGAGCTTGTAGATGATCGGCTTGTCGACGCCGGTGCGGCGGATCGTCAGCTCCGCCGGCGTTCCCGCCGGCCCGCGCAGCTCCTTCACCGCCTGATCCTGCTTCCACCCTTCCGTGGAGCGCCCGTCGAGCTCGACGATGCGATCGCCTGTCAGTACGCCGGCGCGCTCGGCAGGCGTGTCGGGCAACGGCGCGACGACGGTGATCCACCCGTCGCGCACGTCAATCTGAATGCCCAGCCCCGAGTAGTTGCCGGTCGTGGCTTCGGAGAGCTGCCGGAAGTCCTCGGGCTTCAAGAAAACCGAGTAGGGATCGTGCAGCTGGTCGAGCATGCCGTCGATCGCCATCTGGTACAGCTGGCGCTCATCGAGCGAGTCGACGTAGTAGTCGGCGACGTGCGCCAGCACGTCATCGAACAACCGCGCCTGCTGATAGACCGATCCCGCCGGCTCTGTTTCGCGCTGCAGGAACCAGCCGCCCGACACCACTGCG
The DNA here is from genome assembly GCA_041499375.1 of Gemmatimonadota bacterium. Taxonomy (GTDB): domain Bacteria; phylum Gemmatimonadota; class Gemmatimonadetes; order Gemmatimonadales; family GWC2-71-9; genus 20CM-2-65-7. The sequence goes on along the minus strand of JBGQKD010000002.1, from coordinate 29,680 downwards.
GCGGAGACGACGGCGGCAACCACGAATCCCTTATGGCGAATCATCATGAACTCCTCAGTGAAAGCGCTCCCGTTGCCGCGGCGACTTCCCGCCAGGCGGCGTCCTGGACGGCCTTCTTTGCCTGACTGGCATCAATATGAACAATCCCGGGCCCGGATGCGCTGCGATAGGCCTCACGGACCCGTGTGTGAAACGTGTCATCTTCCCGTTCGATACGGTCCCGCACCTTCCCGGCGTTGCGCTGCCGCTCGCGCCCCACGGTCACGGGGACGTCGAGGATCAGCGTGAGGTCGGGCGCCAGGCCTCCTGTAGCGACCCGGAGAGCCGCCTCCACGTCAGCCCGCGGCAACCCCCGGCCCGCGACCTGGTAGGCGATGGTCGACAGCCCGAACCGGTCCGCGATGACCACCTGACCGCTCGCCAGGGCCGGCCGGATCACCCGCTCCACCAGATCGGCGCGCGCCGCCAGGAACAGGAACAGCTCGGCGCCAAACGCACGGTCGTGCCGCGATTTCAGCGCCAGTTTCCGTGCCGCCTCGGCGATCGGTGTGCCACCCGGTTCTCGGACCGGCACCACGCGCCGGTGCTCCGCCTGGAGGCGTGCGACGAGCCACTTTACGAGCGTGGACTTCCCCGCCCCCTCCGGGCCTTCGATCACCACGAAGAACGCCGAGTCCCGAACCCCCAAGCCCCTAGCCAAGCGTGATGATGGGACTCGCGGCGCCCTTCTTGATGCCCTCGTAAATCCGGGCATTAATCCGGGTCATCAGCTTCTCGAAATTCGACTGGGCCGCGACCATTTGCTGATACACCGAATTCGCCTGCACGCTTTGGAGCGCGCGATCGTACTGCTCGACCTGCTCCTTGGACGGTTCTTTCCCCTGCTGCGCGACGCGCTCGATCTCCTGCGCGAGCCGCTCCGCCTCCGCCAGCACCTTCTGGACTGCTTGATCCTCGCGCAGCGCTTCCGTCGCGCGACGCAACGCCTTGTACTCGTCGGTCTGGCCGAGTAGCCGTCCCAGTTCTTCTGCCTTCTCCTCGAGCACTAGTCCTCCTTTATAGCAAGCGCGTAGCGCGGCCGACCGAAGAGGTCGTCATGAACTTCGACTGCCCAGTGGTACTCCCGTGCGAGGGAGTGAATTGCGTCATCGCGCCGTTCGTCGATCTCGAGCGCCAGCAGTCCGCCGGGCTCCAGCAGCGGCGCCGCACCCGCGAATAGCGCGCGTGTCGCATCGAGACCGTCCACGCTCACGAGCGCCTCGCGGGGCTCGTGATCTCGAACCGACGGATCCAGCTCGTCATACTCCGCCGCCGTCAAATAGGGCGGGTTCGCCACGATCGCGCGGAATCGGTCTCCCTTGTCCACCAGCGGAGCGAGCAGGTTCCCCTCGCGAATCTCGACCGGCGTTTTCGGCGCGACACGTTTCACATTCTCGCGGGCGAGTGCCACCGCAACCGGGGAGCACTCGACGGCGATGACCTTCTCGAATTGCCCTTCCATTGCCAGCGACAGTGCAATGCAGCCGCAGCCGGTCCCGATGTCCGCGACTAAACCAGCGGTATTCGGTTTTCGGTTTTCGGTCCGCGCAAGCACGAGCTCTACCAATCCCTCGGTTTCAGGTCTCGGGATCAGCGCGCGCGAATCGATCTTCAAATCGAGAGTTCGAAATCCAACCATCCCCACCGCGTAGGCGAACGGGACGCCGCGCTCCAACTGGGCCAGCGCAGCGAGATACTGGGCCACCAAAGCCGGCGCCTTGGGCTCGTCGCGCCGCAGCCACGCGTCTCCCACCGTCGTGCCGGAGACCGCCGCCCAGACCGCGTGCGCCGCCTTAGACATTGAGCTGCTCCTTCTCCTGCGCCTGCTTCACGGCGGCGATCAGATCGTCCAGCTTCCCATCCAACACCTGATCCACGCTGTGCGTCGTGAAATGGATGCGATGATCGGTCACGCGGTTCTGCGGAAAGTTGTACGTGCGAACTTTTTGCGAACGGTCTCCGGTGCCCACCTGCGCGCGCCGCTCGCGCGATCGGGCCGCCTCCTGCTCCGCCACCCTGCGGTCAAGCAGACGCGAGCGCAGGATCTCCATCGCCTTGATCTTGTTTTGCAGCTGTGACTTTTGATCCTGGCACTTCACCTCGAGGCCGGTCGGCAGATGCGTCACGCGGACGGCGCTGTCGGTGGTGTTCACGCTCTGGCCGCCCGGCCCGCCCGACCGAAACACGTCGATGCGGAGATCCTTGTCCTCGATCTTGACGTCCACCTCTTCCGCTTCGGGCAGCACGGCTACGGTCGCGGCGGAGGTATGGATCCGGCCCTGCTGCTCGGTGACGGGAACGCGCTGTACCCGGTGCACACCAGACTCGTAGCGCAGCGTCCCGTACGCTTTGGGACCTCGGGCCGCGAACACCGCTTCCTTGAGCCCGCCGAGCGTTCCTTCGGAGAGCGAGAGGATGTCCACCTTCCATCCCCGCCGCTCGCTAAAGCGCGTGTACATCCGGAAGAGATCGGCGGCGAACAGCGCGGCTTCATCCCCTCCGGTTCCGGCGCGGATTTCTACGATGGCATCGCGATCGTCGAACGGATCGCTGGGGGTCAGCAGCTCCGCGAGCTCCGCCTCGAGCCGGTCGATCTCGGGCCGGAGGCGATCGACGTCGGCGCGGGCGAGCTGGGAGAGCTCGGGGTCTTTGTCGGCGAGGACTTCCTGGGCCTGACCCAGCTCAGCCTCGAGACGCTCGATGCGCTGGTGGGTCTGCCGGATTTCGTCGAGCTGCGCGTGTTCGCGACCGAACTGCCTGAGTTTGGCCGGATTCCGCGCGGTGGCGGGGTCGGCCAGTTCCCGGGCGACCTCCTCCGCCCGCGCGAGCGCCTGGCGGAGTCGGTCGTCCACGGGATCAGCTCGCTTTGGTAGCGTACTTCTGGCGGAACCGCTCCACGCGGCCGGCCGTGTCGAGCAGCTTCTGCTTGCCCGTGAAGAAGGGATGGCAGGCGGCGCAGACTTCGACGTGAATCACGGGCGTGGTCGAGCGCGTGACGAACGTGTTGCCGCACGCGCACTGGACGGTTGCCCGCTGGTATTTGGGGTGAATCCCGGGTTTCACAGACAGATCCTTGCCTGAATTGTCGGACGGAACGAAGTGCGGAAATATAAACAGCGCACCAACTTGGCTGCAAGGCTTGGGCTTTGCTTCGATTGACACCGCCACACACGCAGCGTAAGCTGTTCGCGTGTCTGCCGCTGACGTGCTGCAAAAGGTCCCGCTCTTTAGCCAGCTCTCCGCCGCCGACCTGCAGCGCGTGGTGGAGGTGGCGCGCGATCGCGCTTACCCCAAAAACTCCGTCATCCTGTTCGAGGACGATCCCGGCGACGCGCTCTACGTCGTCGCCAAGGGTCAGGTGAAGGTCGTCCTCATCGGCGAGGACGGACGCGAAGTCATTCTCTCGGTGCTCGGCGAGGGAGAGTTCTTCGGCGAGATGGCGTTGATCGACGACGAGCCACGCTCGGCGCACGTCATCGCGATGGAAGACTCGACGCTGTACGTGCTGCGGCGCGAAGATTTTCAGGGCATCCTCGAGCATTCCCCCGGTATCGGGCTCGCGCTGCTGCGCGAGCTGTCGCGGCGGCTCCGCCGCGTCGATGAAAAGGTCGGCAGCCTCGTCCTGCTCGACGTGCATGGCCGCGTCGCCCAGCTGTTGCTCGACCTCGCCGACGAAACGGACGGCCAGCGCATCACGCGCCGTCTCACCCATCACACGATCGCCCAGATGATCGGATCGTCGCGCGAGACGGTATCGCGGACGATGCGCGAGCTCGTCGATAAGGGGATGATTGACGTGAGTCGCAAGGACATTGTGATCAAAGACCGCGGCTCGCTCGAGCAAGCGGCGGGCCGGTCGTGACTCGCGTCACGGCTCTACATCACTAATTACCAGTAACTTAGACCGAGTATCGGCGTGCCGACACGCATGACGTACACGGTGACTTTCTGGGGAACCCGGGGGAGTATACCTACGCCGGGGTCCGCGACGGCGCGCTACGGCGGCAACACGCCATGTGTCGCCGTCGAAGGCAACGAAGGTCAACTGGTCGTCCTCGATGCCGGCACCGGAATCCGCGCGCTGGGGCTGGAGCTGGTCGAAAAACAGAACGGCGCCGTGAAAGTAGAAATCCTGCTGTCACACGCGCATTGGGACCACATCCAAGGGCTGCCGCACTTCAAACCGTTTTTCGCTCCGGGCAATACCGTCCGCATCTGGGGAACCCGGCAAGGGACGGCATCCCTGGAAGCGATCCTGCGGCAACAGATGGATCCGGCGGTGTTCCCCGTTCCGCTCGACGCCTTGTCGGCGACGTTGACGGTGCAACAGGTGGACATGGACGAGTTCTCGATCGGCGAATTCCGGGTTCGCACGACGAAACTGCGGCACCCGGGGACGACATTGGGATTTCGGCTCACGCCCGCCAAGGGCGGACCGAGCATGGCATACGTGACGGACAACGAGCTGGGCAGCGGCGGGCAGTACGAGGTCTCCAAGAACTGGCACCGTGACTTCGTGGGGTTCCTGAACGGCGTGGATCTGCTGATTCACGACGCCATGTATACGCCGAAGGAGCTGGAGCAGCACCGCGGCTGGGGTCATTCGACCTATGAAGAAGCAGTGAGCCTCGCCCATGAGGCGGGTGCCAAGAAGCTCGTGCTGTTTCACCACGAGCCCGAGCACGGCGACAAGGAAATGGATGGACTCGTGGCCGCGGCGCGCAAGTTCGCCAAGACGCGCGGCGGCTCGCTCGAGGTAGATGCAGCACAAGAAGGAATGAAGGTGACCCTGTGACCCGAGGAGTAGCTATGCGCGCGCGTGCAGTCGTGACGGTGTTGAGCCTGGTTCCGGTGCTCCTGGGGGCGCAGCAACGCAACCAGGATACCCGCCCCGGGATCGCCGTCCTCCCGTTCAACAACGGCGGCTCCTACGGTCAGGGCAAGGAAGATTTCGACGCCCTCGAACGCGGCATCGCCGGGATGTTGATTTCGGAGCTGTCTCAGAATCCCGCCGCGCGCGTGGTCGAGCGTCAGGAGATCCAGCGCCTGGTCGATGAGCAGAATCTCGGCGCGCAGGGTCGCGTCGATCCGCAGACCGCCGCGAAGGTCGGGAAGCTCGTGGGTGCCCGCTACGTCGTCCTCGGCACGTTCGTCGATTTCTACGGCGATTTCCGCGTGGACGTCCGTCTCGTCAACACCGAGACGAGCGAAATCGTGAAGACCGAGTCGGAGCGGATGCAGCGCGATCACATGTTCGACATCATCCGCAACATCGCGGGGCGGCTCATGAAAGACGCGAGTCTGCCCGCGCTGCAGCGGCAGACCGGCGACCAGCGGATGAGCCGCCAGGTCCCCACCGAAGCGCTGACCTACTACTCGCGGGCCCTGCTCTATGAGGACCGCGGCCAGAAGGACAAAGCGGTCGACATGTTCAACCATGCCATCGCCATCTTCAACGATTACGCTGAGGCGAAGGAAGGCCTGCAGCGGGTGCAGCGGTCCTAACGAGATACCTCCTCCTCCATCCGCCGATGTGGCGTCCCGACGCGGTCGCGCCGGCGCTCGAAACCTCGCAGGTGGAGGCCCGGCCCGTTCGCCAGGCGAAAGACCTGGCGGTGACCGACGACCGGCCCACGGTCTTCCTGCTCGATGCGGAAAGCCGCTCGGCGTTCCCCGTCGACGTCATGCGATCGTTCGTCGACGCCGGGGGGGCGATCGTCGCGTTGGGGCGCAACGGCGAGACGGACGTCCCCGAGGGCCTCCCCACCGAGTTTCTGTCCGGATTTCTGACGCACCCGACCAGCCCGCGGCGGTTGCTGGTCGCGATCCGCGCCGGGTTCCGCGAAGCGGCGGCGCGGGCCGAGACGGCGCGGGCGCGCGGCGAGGCGGCGCAGCGGGCGCGGGAAATTGGAGAGCTGACGCGCATCGGCGTCGCCCTCGGCACGGAGCGCGACACCAAGATCCTGCTCGACTTGATCCTCACCCAGGCGCGCCGCATCACGCAGTCGGACGCCGGCAGTCTGTACCTCGTCGAGTCGAACGAGAACGGCGATCGGCGGCTGCGCTTCCGGCTGGCGCAGACGTTTTCGAAACCGGAGGCGCCGTTCGTCGAGCACACGATTCCGGTGGATCGCGGCAGCCTCGCCGGCTACTGCGCCGTGACCGGGGATCCGCTCGTCATCGACGACGCGTACTTCCTGCCGCCGGATGTCGAGTACACGATCAACCGCTCGTTCGACGAGCGCTACGGCTATCGCTCGAAATCGATGCTCGTGATTCCGATGAAAGATCACAAAGACGAGATCATCGGCGTGCTGCAGCTCATCAACCGCAAGCGCAACTTCGACGCGATTCTCGCCACCCCCGCCGACGTCCAGCAGCAGGTCGTGCCGTACTCCAAGCGCACCGTCGAGCTGGTGACGGCGCTGGCCGGTCAGGCGGCGGTCGCCATCGAGAACAGCCGGCTGTACGAAAACATCGAGAAGCTGTTCGAGGGCTTCGTGCTGGCGGCCGTGCACGCGATCGAGCAGCGCGATCCGACCACGTACGGTCACTCGGGGCGCGTGGCCGGGATGACGGTCGGGCTGGCGGAGATCGTGGACCGCGCCGGCGACGGTCCCTATCGCGACATCACGTTCACGCGCGAGCAGCTGAAAGAGATCCGCTATGCCGCCCTGTTGCACGATTTCGGCAAGGTCGGCGTCCGCGAGCAGGTCCTCATCAAGGCGAAAAAACTGTATCCGTCCGATCTCGGGCTCGTGCGCCATCGGCACGCGTTCATCCGGCGCACGGCGGAGCGCGAGTACTGGCGCAAGCGCGCGGAGTTTCTCGAGACCCACGGCAAGACGGGCTACGACAGCTTCATCGAGGAGCTCCAGGCGGCGCATCAGCAGGAATTGGCGGAGCTGGACCGCTTCCTGGAGATCGTGCTCCAGGCCAACGAGCCCACCATTCTCCCCGATGGCAGCTTCGAAGAACTGAAGGCGTGGTCGAGGCGCAATTATCTGGCCTTCGACGGGGCGACGGAGCCGTTTCTCTCACCCGACGAGATGCGCTATCTGACGATCCGCAAAGGTAGTCTGGACGACGCCGAGCGACACGAGATCGAGAGTCACGTCACGCACACCTATCAGTTCCTGCAGCGCATCCCTTGGACCCGCGAGCTGCAACAGATCCCGCTGATCGCTTACGGGCATCACGAAAAGATGGATGGGCGAGGGTATCCGCGGCGCGTCACGGGGGAAGGGATTCCGATTCAGACGCGGATGATGACGATCAGTGACATCTACGACGCGCTGACGGCGCAGGACCGGCCGTACAAGCGCGCCGTCTCCGTCGATCGCGCGATGGACATCCTCACCACCGAGGTCAAAGAGGGCCAGCTCGACGCGGACCTCTTCAAGCTGTTCATCGACGGCAAAGTATTTCAGCGCCAGGTCGAGGACGCCGCTCGACCCTGAACGTCAGGTCAACAGCAACTTTACCGAAATCAGCAGCAGAAACCCGCCGAACATCTTGCGCAGCGTGACGTCCGAAATCGATCCTGCGAACCGCGCCCCGAAGTAGACGCCGATGAGCAGCCCTACGGCGACGACCGCCGCATAGGCCCAGTGCACCTGCCCGCGCTTCGAGTACTCGAGCACGCCGAGCAACCCGACGGGCAGGAGCAGGGCCGCCAGCGACGTCCCATGTGCCGTGTGCTGCGGCAGCTTGGCGATGAGCACGAGACCAGGGATGATCACCACGGCGCCACCCACGCCGAACAGCCCCGAGATGACGCCCGCGAACAAGCCGAGCAACGAGATCAAGGCCCACGTCATGGTTCTTGTCCTTTCCCCCAGCCGCCACCACCCGGGGTTTCAATGCGGAGGACGTCCCCCGCGACCAATCGCATAGTGGTCTTCGACGCGAGTCTCTGACCGTTGAGCAGATTCGCTCCCGCCTCACCATCCCCCCCGCCCGCTCCACCGGCAGGCCCGTGCCGCCGCCGTTCCGTCAACAACGTCGTCTCCATCGGCGCGAGCGCCTCGAACTCGCGCACGACCCCGTCACCACCAGTCCACTGTCCCGCACCGCCACTGCCCTGGCGCAGCGCGTAGCTGCGCACGCGCAGGGGATGCTCCAGCTCCAACACTTCGATCGGAGTGTTGAGCGTATTCGACATACCGACATGCACCCCTGACGGCCCGTTCGCGCCGCGGCTCGCCCCCTGTCCGCCACCGATCGTCTCGTAGTACGTCCACAGAGGGCCCCCGAACGTGACATTGTTCATCGTTCCCTGTCCCTGCGCCGGCACGAGACAGCCGCCGGCCGCAAGCGCGCGAAACACGGTGTCGGCAATGCGCTGCGACGTCTCGACATTTCCCGCGGCCACCGCGCTGGGCGGCCGCGCATTGACGAGGCATCCCGGCGGCGCCGTGATGTGGATCGCGCGCGGCACGCCGCCATTCATCGGAACATCGTCGGGCAGCAGTGTGCGCACCACGAACAACACGGCGGAGCGCGTCACGGCGATCGGACAATTCACGTTGCCCGGCGCCGCCTCCCGCGTGCCGGTGAAATCGGCGTGAAAGATTCCGTCCTCGATCGCGATACGCACGCGAATCTCGAGATCGTCGTCAATGACACCATCGCCCTCGAGATAGTCCGTCGCCGCTGCCTGCACCGGCATCTTCCGCAGCAGCGCCCGGGTCCGGCGTTCGGCGTAGTCGAGCAGCTCGCGCGCCGCATCGCTCAGCGCCGCCCAGCCGTGGCGCCGGGCCAGCGACCGCAGGCCGCTCGCGCCGCGCTCCACTGCCGCCCGTTGCGCCGCGAGATCACCGCGCCGCATCGCCGGCGTGCGCACGTTGGCGAGTACCAGCCGCTCGAGATCCGGTGTGAACCGCGTGGGCGGGATGACGAGGCCTTCCTGGCACAGCTCGCGCGCGCCGGCCGGCATGCTGCCCGCCGTCATCCCCCCGATGTCGGAGTGGTGGGCACGAACGACGCTGAATCCGCCGACGCGACCCTCGATCTCGATCGCGCCGATGAGTGTGAGATCGGGAAGATGGCTGCCGCCGGCGTACGGATCGTTGAGCAGGAACAGCTCGCCGGGTCGCGGCTCGAGGGTGCGCACCGCCGCCACGGCGTCGGCCAGGGCGCCCAGATGCACGGGGATGTGCGCCGCCTGCGCGATCATCTCGCCATCGGCATCGAACAACGCGGCGGAGGCGTCACGGCGCTCGCGAATGTTCGGTGACAACGCGCTGTGCACGAGCACGAGTCCCATCTCCTCCGCGATCGATGCGAACGCGTGCGCCATGACTTCGAGACCGACGGCGTCGAGCCTCACGTCCGCTCCAGGATCACGACGCCGGATGCGTGCACGAGGCCGCGCCACCCCGGCTCGATCAGGCCGGTGGCATCGGGACCCGCGAGGACCGCAGGGCCGTTGAGTTGGCGTCCCGCGGGGAGCTCGCCCAGCGGCCACACATCGGCGCGGACCCGCTTGCCGTCGCGCGTCACGATCATGCGACGTCCCGCGCTCGGAACACCGACTCCGGCACGCCGGCCGACCGGCGCCGCCCGGACCGGGCGCTCGGCCACCACCCGCAGATTGACGAGCTCGATCGGTTGGTCGGATTCTCCGTAGCCGTGCCGCGCGCGATGGGCGGCGCGGAACGCGGTCGCGAGCGTCGAGGCATCGTCGCGCGGCGCCGGAACGGTGACCTCGTACCCCTGCCCCCGGTATCGGCAATCGACGAAGCGCGTCACGCCCGACTCGGGCAGTGCCGCAGCCGCCGCCGCGACGAGCGGCTGAAACGCCTCGGCGAGCTCGCTGCCCTCGAGATCTGCCAATGGGCGGTGCAGCGAGGCCAGCACGTCCACGCGCTCGGGCGCGGCAGCGAGCCCCAACGCGCTCAGCACGCCCGGATGCGGGGGCACCACGACTCGGGCCATTCCCAGGGCGTCCGCCAGCGCACAACCGAACAGGGGCCCGGCGCCGCCGAACGGCAGCAACGCCATGCCGCGCGGATCGATGCCGCGCGCCACGCTGACGCGCTTCAGCGCGCGCGCCATCACCGCGGTAGCGACCTGGGTTATCCCGGCGGCGATTTCGCAAACGTCGTGAGAAAACGGCAATGTGGACAGCGCACGCTCGGCCGCCGCCCTGTCGAGCCGGACCGAATCCGCGAGCGGGTACTGGGGATCGAGCCAGCCGAGCACGAGGCAGGCGTCGGTCACGGTCGGCTCCGTGCCGCCGCGTCCGTAGCACGCGGGACCCGGCTCCGCGCCCGCACTGCGGGGACCGACCCGAAGGGCGCCGCCCTCGTCCACTGCCGCGATGCTTCCGCCCCCGGCACTTACCGTCTCGATCAGGATGGCGGGCAGCGCGAGCGGCACCCCCGCGACCGACTCGGCGCCTTCCGTGAGCGCGACGCCGGCGCTGATGAGGCTCGCATCGGCGCTCGTGCCGCCCATATCGAGCGTGAGGAGATCGTCGGTTTCCACGGCGGCACCGACGAGCCGGGCGCCTACGACGCCGCCGGCAGGACCCGACAGCGCCAGACTAGCCGCCCGATTCGCCGCCTGCTCGGGCGACAGAGTTCCTCCGCTGGACGTCATGATCCGCAGCGACCTCACGCCGCGTCGCTCGGTCATCGTCGCGGTCTTCTGCAGATACGCGGCCACTTTCGGCCTCAGGTACGCCTCGGCGCTGGTCGTACTGGTGCGCTCGTATTCGCGAAACACCGGCAGGACTTCATGACTGGCGGTGACCGGAACGTTCGGCAGGGCGGCGCGCAGCGCCGCCGCGAGACGGCGCTCATGCGCGGGATGGCGAAACGCAAACAGCAACGCGATGGCGACGGACTCGGGCGCAAGCGTGCGCGCCAGCGCCGTCACGCGTGACACCTCGCTTTCCGCGAGCGCCGCGACTGCCCCGTCCGGTCCCATGCGCTCGCCGACGCCGATTACGTCTCGGCGGGCAACGAGCGGTTCGGGATGGGCTTTGGCGAGATCGTAGAGCGCCGCCCGATCCTGGCGGCGCAGCCACAGGAGATCCTCGAAGCCGGCGGTGGTGACCAATACGACCCGCGCACCGCGCCGCTCGAGGAGCGCGTTGGTCGCGACCGTAGTCCCATGCACCAGGACATCGATGCCGTCCGTTCCGAGCGCCTCGAGCGCGCGGAGCAACCCGAGAGACGGGTCCTGCGGCGTCGTGCCCACTTTGCGGATTTCGAGAACGCCATCGGGCCGGACAGCGACGAGATCGGTGAACGTCCCGCCGACGTCGACGCCGACGCGCGTCATGGGCGGAGACGACGCTTCACGAGCAAGACGATGCCGGTAAGCGTGAGCACCACTACCAGCAGCCCCACCCAATCGCCGAGACGGACATACAGTGGAATCACGTCGGTGGTGCGGATTACGCCGGAGACGTAGGTCTTCTCATCGAGCTTTGTGGCTGCATACGTGCGGCCCATGGGATCTACGAATTCCGAGATCCCGGAGTTGGCCGCGCGCGCCACGCCCATGCGCGTCTCGATCGCGCGCATGATCAGATGCGACGCATGTTGTCGCGGCGCGCTGGTGCGCCCAAACCACGCGTCGTTGGTGATGTTCAACAGGAAGTTGGCGCCGAGCGCGCGATACTTCCGCGGCAGGTCCTCGAATGCCGACTCATAGCAGACGATCACGCCAAACTGACCAAGTGCGGTTTTGTAGAGCGGCAGATCGCGGCCTGGCGTGAAGCCACCGGACCAATTCCGAAGGCCCGGAATGGCGCGGAACACACCGACTGGGACGAAGGGCACGCGCTCCGTGACCGGCACGAGATAATGTTTGGCGTACACCGGGTACTTACGCCATTCCCCGGTGGAGTCGATGAACAAGGCCGCGTTGTAGTACGGATCGAGCCGGCTCCGATAGGTCGAATCGGCCCACACGACTCCCGTGAGGATCGGAATGTGCGTTTCCCGCACCAGCGCAATGATCTTCGCTTCCCATTGCGGCCGCCGCCACAGAAAGTCGGGAATCGCCGCTTCCGGCCATATGATCAGCTGCGGCCGCGGAAACTCGGCGGCCAGGCGTCGCGATCCATCGATCAGCGTGCCGACGACGCTATCCGCATGCCCCGGATCCCATTTCTCGCGGAATCCCTCGTTGGGCTGCACCAATCCGGCGACGCCCAGCTCGCGATACGGAAGGGTTTTCACGCGCCACGCCCCGTATCCCAGGGCTAGCAACACCGTCACGAGCACACTCGCGTATCCCCGCACCACGTACCTCGTACCACGCTCGTCCGTTGCAGCTTCGACGAGGGCGACGTTGCACCACGCCAGCCACAGCGTCACGCCGCGGGCGCCGGCGATGTCTGCCCATTGCACCAGGATCGGCGCATCGGCGAGCGAAGTGCCGAGCCCCAGCCAGGGAAAGCGGCCGTCGCCGAGATGGCCGATGAGCCATTCGAGCGCGGTCCAGGCGACCGGCAGTACGAGCATCAGCGGCACGGCTGGCGCCGCCGATCGAATCCGGACGACGAACCAGAACATCAGTCCCGTGAGTAAGCCGAGCACCGCGATCGTCGCGAGATAGCCGAGCGCCGAGAGCGGCGTGAAATGCCACAGGGCGACGATCATCCAGTAGAGGACAAGGGCGTTGCTGACGAGGCCGTACCACCAGCCCCAGCGAAAGGCGGCGCGGGGATTGGCATCGCTCACCGCCTGCCGGATGAGCAGGACGGCGGGCGCGATCGCGAAGAAGCTGAGGAAAGGAAGCGGGAACGGGGGATAGCTGGCGGTGAGCGCGATCGCCCCCAACCCGACGAGCACTGCGACCTGACGCCGGCTCACAGCAAGACGTCGCGCCCTTCGTCAGCGGAGCGGTAGATCGCATCGAGCACGCGCTGCAGCGCGAGCTGATCGCGGGGCGGCGGTGCATTCACGTCGCCCTTGATCACCGCGAGGAAGTACATCCATTCGGCACGATACGACTGAATGAACTGCGTTTCGCGTCCCGTGGCCCCAGTCGGCGTGACGTCGACCGCGGCGCCGTGCTGCTCCTTGAAGATCCGCAGCGGCTGGATCATCGCCGAGCCCTTCGCCCCGACGATGTCGAACCAGAACCGCTCCCCTTCGCCCAGGTGGCGCCAGCTCACATCGACCGTGATCGACACGCCGTTTTCGCACACGATCAACGCCGATCCCATGTCCTCGACCGCGTCTTTCCCGGACCGGGTCAAATGCGCCGATATGCGCTTGGGCGTCGGCCAGCCCGCGAGCCACAGCCCCAGGTCGATGAGCGGCAGACCGAGATCGAGCACCGCGCCGCCGCCTGCCTGCTCGCGCCGCAGCCGCCACCCCAGCATCTGCCGGCTCGGCTGAAACGTGTACCAGCCGCCGCGCACCGCCTGCAGGGCGCCGAGGTCACCGCCGGCGAGAAAGCCGCGCACCGCCTGCACGTCGGAGCGAAAGCGGTGATTCATGCCGACCATCACGCGCTTGCCGTACTTGTCGCTCGCCGCGAGGGCGCGCTCCACGCCGGCGAGCGTCAAGGCGAGCGGCCGCTCGCACAACACGTGCGCACCAGCCGCGAGCGCCGACGTGACGTGGATCTCGTGCAGGTGATTGGGCGTGCAGATGACGACGACGTCCACGTTGGCGTACCGGAGGACTTCTTCGATGTCGTCGTAGGTGTCCTTCACCTCGAAGCGGGCAGCGAGGGCCTGCGCCTTCCCGACGTCGTTGTCGCAGATCGCGACCACCTCGACGCCGGGGAGCCGCCTGAGCACCGGCAAATGCGCGACTTGCGCGATCGCGCCAGCTCCGAGCACCCCGACGCGAATGGGGTCGTTCACTTCGGTCCTTTGCTTCCCGCTCCCTGGTCCCTGCTCGCTTTGAACCGATACATGATGCCCGTCCGGAGACTGACGCTTCTCAGCCCGCTCGACAGCACGCCACGTCCGTCCACGGTGAAGCGCCAGGCGTGAGAGAGATTGAACTCGAATCCCATCGTGCCGTTCAGCCCCGCCGTGATGACGTCGAGGGCATCCTCCATGAACGTACCGTTGATCGCCGCGCCGCTGCCGTTGCGCGCATGAATACTTATGCCGGTACCGAGATAGGCCGTGACGCCGTGGCCCTGGGGGAAGACGAACTGGAAATCGATGTCGCCGATGATGTCGCTGAGCGAGATCCGGCCAAGATTGATGTTATCGGGAGTGCCCGGATTTACGATGCTGTCGAGCCGCCGCTCGAACCGCTGCAGCGCCTGCTGATCGAATCGCGAGTGGAAGTACGACAGACCGAGCAGGAGCCGCACCTTCGGCGCGATGCGGCCATAGTCGAGGCGCAGTCCACCGACCGTTGCCCCCCTGAGGTCCGACGCCCCGAGGAGTCCGGCGTCGAGCTGGATGCCGGAGAGGCGGAGATTGTCGTAGGAGAACTGGTTCAAGACACCCTGGGCGGCCAGACGGCCGGACGGCCCAGCGGCCAACAGCATCAACGCGAGTCTAGTAGAGCCTCTCAATTTTCGTCCCCGGAAAGTACGTCGTCAGAATTGCGCGATAGTCCTGCCCAGCGCGCGCGCGGCCAATCGCTCCCCACTGGCACATCCCCACCGCATGTCCGGAGCCTGCCCCGGCGGCCACGACGCGTGTCACCTCGCCGTTGGCCTTCGTCACCGTGAGTTGAAACGCGGCGCTCGAGAGCAGGCGATCCGCTTCCGGGCGCAGCACCGCGCGCACCTCGGGTCCCGGAATCCGAATGTCGCCACGCTCGAACACGATCCGCAGCTCGCCGACGCGGCCAGAGCGTGTCGTGCGGCTCACCGTGACGTCGATGATCCGCTGCAGCCCGTCACCGGAAAGCGGCGTGACGGTGGGCAGCGTTCGCGACAATATAGCGCGCAGCTTGGAGCCGTCCCATTCTTCGCGCCAGCGAAAGCGTGGTGAAATGTCGCAGTAGTAGTGTCCGCCGCCCCCCCCCCGTTCGTCGGATACCGGTCGCAGATAGGGACGCGTGCGCGCGGCAGCGAACGCTTCTTCCACACCGGCAGTGCTGAAGCCGCACGTCGAGTGGAAATAGGCGTCGATCACGTCACCGTCATACTCCAACACCTGTCCCGCGGTCCGGCGGACCGCGTCCCACGCCTGATCGGTTTCCACGGCGACGCCGAGATACACCTGATCGCGCGTATCGGCATATGCGTCGAATCCAAACGCATCCCAGCGGCCCCGATTCTTGATCGCGAAGCTGCGCGACACGACGGCCTGGGCGAGCACGGCGGCGACCTCGTCGGGCCGGCGCGCGCCGATCTCTGGCGGGACGACGCCGGCGATGTAGCTCTCGACGTTGACGCGATTCACGACGGCGAGTCCGCCGCGGCCCGATGTGACGTTGATGCGCCCGCGGTAGCGCCGGCCGTTCGCCACCACGAACCGGTTCTCGGTCACGTTCACGACCGCGATGCCGCGCAGCGCGTCGGAGCGCGTGCTGTCGGGCTTCACCAGGCGGAGGCGGGAGGGATCAGCCGAATCGGGGAAGACGACCCAGCGGACGCCGGCCGGGATCGATCCCACCGGCAAGCCGCTCGCCGCCTCGCTGACGAACAGCTCGCCGCTTTCGGGCCCACCGATCGAGGCATTCGGCAGCCCCACCGCGAGACCGATCCGCAGCTCGGGCTCACCCGCCACCGCGGGCTGGGGAGCGCGCGACGGACGCGGGCACGCGGCCGTCGCCAGCAGCGCGACGCTAGCGAGCGCGCGCTTCGGCCAGCGCCGCATCGAGCTGCTCGATGGTGAAATCGATATCGGCGTCGGAGTGCGCCGCCGAGACGAAGCCCGCCTCGAACGCCGACGGCGCGAGGAACACGCCGCGAGCGAGCGCGGCCTTGTGCCAGCGCGCGAACAACGCGGTGTCGGACTGCCGGGCATCCGCGTAGCTGCGCACGGGACCAGGCGTGAAATAGAGACCCCACATCGATCCGGCGTGACCCGTGGTCACCGCGACACCGTTGCGGCGGGCAGCGTGTTGGAGCCCGCTCACCAACCGGTCGGTGCGCCGGTTCAACGTCTCGTAGAACCCGGGCTTGCTCGTCTCTCGGAGCGTCGCGAGTCCCGCCGCCATCGCCACGGGATTGCCCGACAGCGTGCCCGCCTGGTAGACCGGGCCCTCGGGCGCGACGCGTTTCATCAGGTCGGCGCGGCCCCCGTACACCCCAACCGGGAGTCCGCCGCCGACGATCTTGCCCAACGTCGTGAGATCTGGCTTGACGCCGAGACGTTCCTGCGCCCCTCCCGCCGCTACACGAAATCCGGTCATCACTTCATCAAAGATCAGCAGTGCGCCGTGCCGGTCACACAACGAACGCAATGCCGGATGAAAGTCGGACTCGGGCGGGATGAAGCCCGCGTTGCCGACGTACGGCTCGACGATGACGGCGGCGATCCGATCGGCATGTTCGCGAAACAGGTCGGCAACGGACCGCGCATCGTTGAACGGCGCGGTCAGCGTGAGGCCCGCCAGTGCCGCGGGGACGCCGGGACTGTCCGGCAGACCGAGCGTCGCGACGCCGGATCCCGCCTTGACGAGAAAGCTGTCCGCGTGACCGTGGTAACAGCCCTCGAACTTGACGATGATGTCGCGGCCCGTCGCCGCGCGCGCCAGCCGGACCGCGGCCATCGTCGCTTCGGTGCCGCTGTTCACGAACCGCATCATCTCGAGGCTCGGCATGCGCTGCCGCACTTCCTCCGCGAGATCGACTTCGGCCTCGCAGGGAGCGCCGTACGTCCATCCCCGTCCGGCCGCCGCACGGACCGCATCGAGGACGACGGGGTGCGCGTGCCCCAGGATGAGGGCACCCCAGGAGCACACGTAATCCAGGTACTCCTCACCGTCGACGTCGGCGAGGCTGGATCCGTGACCGTGAGCCACGAAAAAAGGCGTCCCGCCGACTGCCCGGAACGCCCGCACGGGTGAGTTCACGCCACCGGGCAACACCCGTTTCGCCCGGTTGAAAAGCTCGCTCGATCGGGTCACGTCAGCGCGGCCGCCTGGAAATCGTAGTCTTCGCTGGCCGTGATCCGCGCCCGCACGAAGCCGCCGGGCTGTGTCCAGCCGCCCTGCTCCAGATACGTGACGCCGTCGACATCATCCGCCTGCCACTGCACTCGCCCGACCTTGATCCCTTCCTCCTCTTCCAGCCGGTCCACGAGCACGTCCACCTCACGTCCCACAAAACGCTCCAGCCGTTCCGCCGAGATCGCACGCTGTACCTCGACGATCTCTTCTAGACGATCTCGCTTGACGCCTTCTTCTACGTCGTCTTCATATTGCATCGCCCGCGTGCCTTCCTGCGGCGAGTACGAGAATGCACCCATGCGATCGAATTGCGCCTCCTCGAGGAAGGCGAGTAACGCCCGGAAGTCGTCGTCGGTCTCGCCCGGGAAGCCCACGAGGCACGTCGTACGGATCGCCAGGTCGGGGATGGCGCCGCGCAGCCAGGCGAGCTTCTCCCGCAAGGTGCGTAGCCGTTCCGGGCGCCGCATCCGCTCGAGCATGCGATCGGTCGCATGCTGGATCGGCATATCGATGTAGGGAACGATGCGCGATTCACGGGCCATCAGCTCCACCAAGCGCTCGTTGATCCCGGCGGAATAGACGTACAGGAGACGGAACCACGGCACCGAGGTCTCGCGCAGCAGCGCTTCGAGCAAATCGGGCAGCTTGGGCCCCCCCCCCCCCAACCCCAAGTCCCTACCCCAATGCCCCAGGTCCTGCGCGACGAGGTTGATCTCTTTTGCACCCTGCGCCTCGAGCTGCTGCGCTTCGCGCACGAGCCGGGCGAGCGGCTCGGAGCGATGCTTCCCGCGCATCAGCGGAATGGCGCAGAAGGCGCAGGTGTGATCGCAGCCTTCCGAAATCTTCAGGTATCGCACATGCGGCTGGTCGCCGAGGAATTGCCGGACGCCGGGATGCGCGGCGACCGGATCGGCGATCAGACCCCGCTGGGCAAGCTCTGGTATCAAATGGTGTAGCTCGGAGAAACCAAGAAAAAGGTCGACCTCGGGAATCTCCTGCTGCAGCTCCTGCTTGTATCGCTGAATGAGACACCCGACCGCCACGACCGCCTTCACGCCGCCTTCCTTCAGCCTGGCGGCTTCGAGCATTGCATCGATCGACTCCTGTTTGGCCGCGTCGATGAAGCCGCAGGTGTTGACCAGAATGACGTCGGCACCCGGAAGGTCGGGCGTGACGACCGCACCGTGCCCCACCAGCTCGCCCACGAGCCGCTCCGAGTCGACCGTCGCTTTGTCGCAGCCGAGGGAGATGACGCCGAGCTTCATCCGCCCCCCCGGTAGTTCCCGAACTTGAGCTCGATGCCGAAGTCCTGCGCGCGGAGAAAGGCGATGACCTCCTGCAGCTCGTCCTTCGACGGGGCCGAAACGCGAATCTCTTCGCCCTGGATCGATCCTTGAGCCTTTTTGAATTTCTTGTCCTTGATGGCCTTCACGATCGCCTTGGCTTTTTCCTGGGGGATCCCCTGCGTGAGCTTGATCTCGCGCCGCACGGTGTCGTTCGCCGCCGGCGTGATCGCGCCGAGCTCCATGTTTTTTACGGGGACGCCGCGCTTGATCATCTTCGACTGCAGCACGTCGAACAGCGCTTTCATCTTGAAGTCATCGTCGGCGACCAAGGTGAGGGTCGCCTTGGCGCGATCGAACGCGAGCGACGCCTTCGATCCTTTGAAGTCGTAGCGCTGGATGATCTCTTTCTGTGCCTGATTGACGGCGTTATCGACCTCTTGCAGGTCGGCGCCGGTGGAAACGTCGAACGATGCGGTGGAAGCCATAGGGCGGGTAATCTACCCGCCCCGACCCTAGGACAGGAAGCTTTCCAGCGCCCGCGCCCGGGAGACGTGCCGCAGCCGGGCAAGGGCCTTTTCCTTCAATTGGCGAACGCGCTCGCGGGTGATGCCGAGCTGCGAGCCAATTTCCTCGAGCGTCATCGGTTCCTGGCCTTCGAGCCCGAAGTACAGCCGCAAGATCCTGGCCTCGCGCTCCTTCAGCGTCGCCAGCACCGACTCGATCGATTCCGTCAGCGCGTGCTCGAAGATCTCGTCGTCGGGGCCCGGATTCGTCGTGTCGGGCAGGTAGTCGAGCAGCTTGTTGTCTTCGCCCGGGGTGAGCGGCGCGTCGAGCGACAGATGCGCCTGCGAGATCGACAGCGTCTTGGCGACTTCTTCCTCCGAGATGTCCATCCCCTCGGCGATCTCTTCGACGGTCGGCTCGCGGCCGAGCTCCTGGAGCAGCGACGCCGAACGTTTGCCGATGCGATGGAGCGTGCCGGCGCGATTCAGCGGCACGCGCACGATGCGCGATTGTTCGGCGAGCGCCTGCAGGATCGCCTGGCGGATCCACCACACCGCGTACGAGATGAACTTGATGCCTTTGGTCTCGTCGAATTTGTGCGCCGCGCGGATCAGGCCGAGGTTGCCCTCGTTGATCAAGTCGGAGAGTGAGACGCCCTGGTTCTGATATTTCTTGGCAACCGAGACGACGAAGCGCAGGTTGGAGCGCACGAGCTTGTCGAGCGCCTCCGGATCCTGTTGCTTGATCCGCTGCGCGAGGGTGACCTCTTCTTCTCGCGTGATCAGCGGATACTGACTGATTTCCCGCAGATACTGATCCAGAGATCCCTCGTCAAATGATGCACGCCTCGCCGTATTCAATTGCATTTGGTGGCCACTCCTCTTGGGGAAGCTACCACTCAGTGAATCAGCGAACCGAGCCGGCTCCATCGAATGTCGGTCAGCCAGGGAAGTGCGTCGCTCGTTTCCCGGTTGTAGCTGAAGTAGACGACGAGCGGGCGGCCCTTGACCGCGCTCGCGTCGACAAAACCCCAGTAGCGCGAGTCGGCCGAGTTGTCGCGATTGTCCCCGAGCACGAAGTACTTGTCCATCGGGACACGCAACGGACCCCACGTATCGCGCGTGGGGTGATAGCGGCGCCGCTGCTCATCGCTGCGCCGCACCAGATACTCGCGCTGCCAGTTGAACTCGGGATCGAATCCGTCGTGCAGCGGATCCTTGCGCTGCACGTACGGCTCTTCCAGCCCACGGCCGTTCACGTAGACCTGGCCCTGCCGCATTTCGACGATGTCGCCCGGGGCCCCGATCACGCGCTTCACATAGCTCAGCGTCGGGTCTTTCGGATACGCGAACACGATCACGTCACCGCGATGCGGCGTGTTGAAGCCGGGCAGGCGTGCGTTCGTGCCGGGAATCTGGGCGCCATAGACGGCTTTATTGACGAACAAAAAATCCCCCGCCAGGAGTGTGCGTTCCATGCTGCCGGAGGGTATCTGAAAAGCTTCAAGAAGGAAGGTGCGAATGATGAGGAAGAGCACGAGCGCCATACCCAGCGAGCGCATCCAGCTGTCGAACCATCGGGCTAGGACGGAGCGGCGTTTTGAGGTTGGCGACGGGAGCCGCAGCGGTTCAGCGCCTTGTCCGGAGACCGGGGCTCCCAAGTCATGCATGTGACTTATCTTAGCAATCCGGCCCGCACGGCGCAACGGTTACACCCCATCCGCGAGCCGCACTCCATTGCCGAACTCTGACTCGGAATTCAGAAACGGGGTCCCGGTGACGCAGCCGGGCGGCGAGACAGGCTACCCGACCCTCCCGTTCCACGCGACACCATGTGACGGTGGTCTCCGGCAGCGCGTCGAGCGCGTCACGTTCGAGCGTCGCGCCCTGGGTTGCGAGTACGACGACCACCGACTCGTACGGCATGCCAGGACAGTAGCAGCCGGCGGGTGATCATCGTCACCATTTCGACGCCGCGAGGTCCTTAATAGCGCGGCAGCGTCGGATCGACGTCCGCCTGCCACCGCAGAATCCCGCCCGAGAGATTCGCCACGCGCGCGAATCCCGCGTCGACGAGGTGTGAGGCGGCCGCTCGACTGCGACTTCCACCCTTACAGTAGACCACGATCTCGCGCCCGTGGTCGAGTGTCTCCGCCACTTCGGGCAACGTCGCCAGCGGCACGAGCCGCGCGCCGGGAATCCGCGCGATGTCCCACTCGAACTGTTCGCGCACGTCGATCAACTGCAACTCCTCGCCGTGCGACAGCCGGCCCTGGAGCTCGCGCGGCGTCACTTCGACGAACCCGCCGACCGCGCGCGGCTCGGCTTCCGCCGCCCGCACACCGCAGAATTGCTCGTAGTCGATGAGCGCCTGGATCTCGTGGGTTCCGCACGCAGGGCACGTCGGGTCCTTCCGTACGTTGACCGTCCGGAACTTCATCCCCAGCGTATCGATGAGCAGCAGCCGTCCGCGGAGCGGCTCGCCGGCGCCGACGATCAACTTGATCGCCTCCGTCGCCTGAATCGTCCCCACCAGACCCGGCAGTACACCCAGCACACCGCCCTCCGCGCAGCTCGGCACGAGTCCCGGCGGCGGCGGTTCCGGGAAGAGACAGCGATAGCAGGGACCGTCGGGCAATGCGAAGACCGAGGCCTGGCCTTCGAATCGGAAGATGCTGCCATACACGTTGGGTTTTCCCTGCAAGACGCAGGCGTCATTGACGAGATAGCGCGTCGCGAAATTGTCGGTGCCGTCGACGACGATGTCGTAGCCGCTGAAGATGTCGAGCGCATTCTTCGATGTGAGCGCCGTCTCGTAGGTCTCGAGCCGGACGTGCGGGTTCACATCAGCAATGCGTTCTCGCGCCGACTGCAGCTTGGGTCGGCCGACGTCCTTGGTGCCGTGCAAGATCTGCCGCTGCAGGTTCGTGATGTCGACGTTGTCGAAATCCACGAGACCGAGTGTCCCGACGCCGGCCGCGGCCAGGTAGAGCGCCGCGGGCGATCCGAGCCCGCCCGCCCCGATGAGGAGCACGCGCGCGGCCTTCAGCTTTTCCTGACCCGGAACGCCGACGTCGGGAAGAATGAGGTGCCGGCTGTACCGCACCAGCTCGGCCTGGGCGAGAGTCGTCATCGGTCAACCTCCTGCAATGGCTGGGACGACGATGATCTCGTCGCCATCGCGCACGCTCGCGGCAAATCCGCCCTGCAGTCTGGCGTCGTCGTCGTTCACGTAGAACGTCACGAAGGGATACGGCTGGCCGGCGGCATCGCGCAGCCGCGGCGCCAAGCCGGGGAATCGGGCGGCGACGTCGGCGACGACGTCGCCCAAGGTCGATCCGTGTGCTTGGAGGGAACGCTGACCGTCGGCCAGTTTTGCAAGCACGGTGGGGAGTTGCAGGGTGACACTCATGATTGCTCCTTCATCACAGCTGAGTAGTGAGTGGTACGTGGTGCGTGGTGCGTGGAGAGGCGATCACCGATGCGCCCGCAACGTTATTCGCGCCACTGATCAGTTCGGCCTCGATGCCGATGCCGCGCCATGCGGCGAGCATGGCCGCACCGACCGCGGCAGAGCGCTCCCGCGGCGCGATGGCGAGGATCGCGGAACCGGCGCCCGACAGCGTGGCTCCGAACGCGCCGGCGCCCTGTGCCGCGGCGACAACTGCATCGTAACCGGGAATGCGCGCACGCCGGAACGGCACGTGCAGCACATCGTCGAGCGCGGCGCCCAGGAGTGCGCCGTCGCCGGTCGCCAGACCCTGCACCAGCGCGGCGGCCCGGCTGGCCGCAACGACCGCATCGCTATGAGGCAACGTGTGTGGCAGCGCGGCGCGCGCGGCTTTCGTGTCATTCGGGAATGGCGGCACCGCAATCAGCAGCTCGATCGCGGGCGAGACCCGCAGCGACGAAGACACCAATCCGGCCGGCGTGTGGACGCTCAACACCGCGCCACCGTGAATTGCCGGCGCCACGTTATCGGGATGACCTTCGATCGTTGTACCGATCTCGAGGATTTTGCCGCGAGACAGACCCAGCTCGAGCGCCGCGTCGGCCAGCAATGCGCCCGCCACGATCGCCGCCGCCGATGAACCGAGCCCGCAGCCGACCGGAATGTCCGAGGCTGCCTCGATCGTCGCGCCCGCGGGCGATGCACCGCCCGCGGCGCACGCGGCGCGGAAGCCGCGCGTGAAGAGATCCTGGTCTGCCCGGACGCGGACGGCGCTCAACGTGCCGCGGCGATGGATCGAGATCCCCGATCCCCCCAGCGTGACCGAGGCGACGAGCCAGCGGTCGACCGCGACGCCGATACAATCAAAGCCCGCGCCGAGATTGCTCGAGCTCGCAGGCACACGCACCGCCGTCATGACGCCTCCTTCACGAGCGCGCGCACCTCGGCCACGCGTGGCGCAATGACGGGCGCCGCGCGCAACACCGGAGCGACGGCGTCGACAGTCTTCAGGCCGTTTCCTGTGATGCACAGCACCACCTCGTCGTCCGCCGCGAACCGGCCCTCGCCCGCCAGCGCCAGTGCGGCGGCGACCGTGACGCCGCCGGCGGTCTCGGTAAAGATCCCGACCGCTTCCGCCAGCAGGCGGATTCCCGCGACCAACTCGGCATCCGAGACAGCGGCGGCCCAGCCGCCCGATTCGAGAATCGCACGCTTGGCGAACACACCATCAGCGGGATTCCCGATCGCAATCGACCGGGCAATCGTCTGGGGGATCACCGGCGTCACCGCATCGGCATTTTCGCGCACCAGCCGCACGATCGGTGCGCACCCCGACGCCTGCGCGCCGAAGATGCGTGGCGCGCCTCCGGTCACCAGCCCAGCGGCGCTGAACTCGCGGAACCCTTTCCGCAGCTTGGTGACGAGCGAGCCGCCCGCCATCGGGGCGACGACCGCGGTCGGCAGGCGCCACCCGAGCTGCTCGGCGATCTCGAACGCCATCGTCTTCGATCCTTCGCCGTAATAGCCGCGCAGGTTGACGTTCACGATGCCCCAGCCGAACAGATCCGCCACCTGCGCGCACAGACGATTGACGTCGTCGTAGTGGCCGCGCACACGGACCAACCGCGCGCCATACACCGCGGTCCCGACGATCTTGGCGGTCTCGAGGTCCTCCGGAATGAAGATCCACGCTTTGAGACCGGCCCGCGCCGCCTGAGCGGCAACGGCATTGGCCAGATTGCCGGTGGAGGCACAGCCGATGGTGTCGAGTCCGAACGCAGCGGCCGCGTTGATGGCCGTCGCCACGACGCGATCCTTGAAGGACAACGACGGATGTGAGACCGCGTCGTTCTTGACCCAGACGTGCGCGACGCCGAGCAGCGCGGCGAGTCGCGGCGCTTCGACGAGCGGCGTGCCCCCGCTGTCTAGCGACAGGACGGGTTCACCATCGAACGGCAGCCATTCGCGGTAGCGCCACAGCGACCAGGGGCGCGCGGCGATCGCGTCGCGCGTCGGCAGCACGCGCGCGGCGTCGAGTACGGGGTCGAGCGGGCCGAGGCACTGCTCGCACACCGCGATCGGAGCGGCCTCGTGCAGGGTTCCGCAGGCACGGCACACCTGCGGGCGCGGCCGTAACGCCGCGTGTTGAGCAACGGTGGTCGTCATGGCGTCGCCTCCACGGCCGGCGCCTGCCGTGCCGCGTGTATCAGCGCTTCATCGGCAGGGTCGATCGGATAGCAGTGCTCGGGACCCGGGAACGCGCCGGAGCGCACGTCGCGCGCGTACGCACGGAAGGCGCCTTCGACGGCAGTCCCGATTTCCGCATACCGTCTCACGAACCGCGGCGCGATGTCGCCGACGAAGTTGCCGAGCATATCGTGCGAGATGACGAGCTGCCCGTCCACGTGTGGTCCCGCCCCGATCCCGTAGACGAACACGTTGACTCGTTCTCGAATAAAGGCCGCCGTTTCGGCCGGAACAGCTTCCAGGAGAATTGCGAAGACGCCGGCTCGCTCTAGAGCCTCGGCATCGCGCAGCAGGCGCTCCGCAGCCGCCAATGATTTCCCCTGCACGCGGTAGCCGCCGAGCTGACCGAGGTTCTGTGGCGTGAGGCCCAGGTGCCCCATCACGGCGATGCCGGCATCGACCATCGCACGGACACGGCGTGCGACGCGGCTTCCCCCTTCGCACTTCACCGCGTCGCAGCCGGCCGCTATAAACGCACCAGCGCTGCGAATCGCCGTTTCGTCAGACGGCTGGTAGGAGAGGAACGGCAGATCCCCGATTACGAACGCGTGTTGCGCCGCGCGCGTAACGGCGCGGATGAACACCAACATTTCGTCGAGTCCGATCTGGAGCGTGCTCGGGAGGCCGAGCATCGTCATCGCGGCGGAGTCACCCACCAGAATCATGTCGACGCCCGCCCGGTCGGCGAACGTGGCCGTGGGATAGTCGTAGGCCGTGACGAACACGGCCTTCTCGTTACGCGCCTTCAACCCCGCGAGGGTCGCAACGGTGACTTTACGAACCGACATGGATGCCTCCATCGGTCGGAGAAGCGACCGCGAGGTCGCTGACACACTCGCGGATCCGCTCGAGTGCGAGATCGAGATCAGTCGGCGATACCGCGAACGACAAGCGCAGATGCCCCGCGCCCCCCGGTCCGAAGTCGGTGCCGGGGAGGACCGCCACGCCGTACTGCTCGAGCAGGCGCGCGGCGAGTTGCCGCGTCGATATGCCTGCGCGCTCTTCGACCTGCCGTACGTCAGGGTATGCGTAGAAGGCCCCGACAGGTCGCGGGCAGCGGATCCCAGGAAGGCCATTCAGCCCGTCCACCAGCCAGTCCCTGCGGCGCTCGAGGCGGGCGACGGCTGCGGTGACCGCATCCTGTGGCCCGGTCAGGGCGGCGAGCCCCGCCAGCTGCACGAATGGCGGCGTACAGGACGTGCCGTTGACCACCAGCGTCGTCACGCGCTCGACCAGCGCCGCCGGCAGCACGCCGAAGCCGAGCCGCCAGCCGGTCATCGCATAAGACTTTGAAAAACTGTCCACGATGATGGTGCGCTCGAGCATGCCGGGCAGCGCCGCGATGCTGTCCGCGGGCCCGTCGTACCGGATCCGGCCGTACACCTCGTCCGAGATCACGACGAGGTCGTGACGCAACGCGAGCTCAGCGATCGCGTGCAGTCCATCCGTGCTCGCGACGCCGCCCGTGGGATTCCCGGGGAGATTCACGACCAACGCGCGGGTGCGCGGCCCGATCAGAGGTGCGAGCAGCTCGGCATTCAGGCCGCCCACTGCATCGAGCGGGTAGCGGACGGGAACCGCTCCTGCGAAGCGCACGACCGACGGGTAGATCGGAAAGCCGGGGTCCGGCACGAGCACTTCGTCGCCCGGGTCGAGCACGGCGAGGAGGGCGTAAAACACCATCGGCTTCGCCCCCGGAACGACAACGATGTTCTCTGCCGTCGGCCCTCGAACACCGCGCCAAGCGAGCGAGGAGGCGATGGCGTCGCGCAGGGCCGGCAGTCCGGCCGGGTTCACATACCGCGTCTGGCCGTCGTGCAGGGCGCGGACGGCTGCCTCGACCACGTGCGGCGGGGTCGCTCCGTCCGGCTCGCCGATCTGCAGGTGGACGACGTGGCGGCCAGCGGCCTCCAGCTGGCGCGCGGCTACCAACACCTCGAACGCGCCTTCGCCCGAGAGGGCTGTGACACGACTGGCTGGGACGACCGGCATGGTCCACCCCCGAAACGAAAACGACCGCTCAACTGAGCGGCCGCGGGAAAGCGAATCCCTTCCTGAAATGCCAACGCCCGGACAAATAATGCCGCGGGCGAGTCGCTTTTTAGCACCTTGTTTAACGTGGCGGCAATACGCGGCAAATCACCACGAGTCTTCAGTTGTAAGGGTAGTCTACCCCTCCGGTCCCTACGGCGTCAAGGGTCGTTCGGCCGCACAACGTTGACCGGTCTCGTTTAGCCCGCTATATCGCCTGCGTCGAGCAGTCGGAGGGACCATGGCGGAACCATGGATCGCTCTGCTGGAAGCAGGCGACCCTGAGCGCGCCTGGGATCTCTTCATCGAGCGCTACCGTCGCCTGATCTTTGGCGCGATCCGTCGTTACACAGCAGAATCCGACGACGTCATGGACGTCTTCGCACGCGTGTGCGAAGTGTTACGCGAAAACGGTTATGCCCGGCTACGGCGCTGCGCCGCCCGCTGGGAGCCCGACCGCCCACTCTCGACCTTCCTCTATACTGTCGTTCACAACATCACGGTCGACTGGTTCCGGCATCGTGACGGCCGTCCGCGCCTTTCAAGCGTCGCGGCCGCGTTGCCTCCACTCCAGCAAAGGATCTTCGAGTACGTATTCGTCGACGGCCGATCGCATGTTGAAGCCTACGAGCTGCTGCGCTCCCGTGACGCGCCCCACCTCGCATTCGGTGAGTTTCTCGGCGAGCTGAGCGGCACATACCGGGCGGTCCTCCGGACCCCGCGCGGCCACATCGCTTCCCAGCTCGCAGAGCCTCCGCCCGCTATTCCCGACGCTCCACCCGATCCTGCCGCGGCATCGGAGCAGCGCGTGGTGCTCGCTCGCGCGCTCGAGGCACTCCCGGCCGATGATCGGCTCGCAGTCCAGCTGTACGTCGTGGATGAGATGCCGGCAGATCAGGTGGCGCGCGTCCTCGGATACCCCAACGCGAAGACAGTCTATAACCGTGTGTATCGGGCGCTGGGCGCGATCCGTAGTCACCTGGCGCAGGCAGGCATTCGAGGACCCGACCTGTGAACCGGCGGCGAGCAGATCTGCGCGCCGTGTCCGTACCACGACCGCGATGCTTGAAACCATCCTGCGAAAGCGGCGTGTGACCGCCCCCCACCCGGCCCCGGAACTCCTGGTGCCCTACGCGCTCGGCGCGCACGACCCAGCGACAGCCCGGCACGTCGGGAACTGCGCGATCTGCCGGAATGCGATCGAAGAGCTGCGGGAGGCGGCTGGGCTGCTGCGTGGCCCGAGCGTCTTCGACCGCCGAACTGAGACATCGGACTGTCCGGATGAGTTCGTCATCGCAGACTTCGTTGACGGTCACCTGACACCGCAGAGCCGCGCGCCAATTGTCGCCCACCTGTTGACGTGCGCCCGCTGTCGTGCTCTCGTCAAAGCCACGAGCGAGCTTGCGACCAACGAGGCCGGACTGACACGGCAAGTAACGCGTCGCTGGCGCCGCTGGTCTCTGCCAGTAGGTCTCGCAGCGGCAGCCGCCCTCCTGCTGCTCCTGCTTCCGCGGGTTCGCGACGAGTCGACGCCGGGGCTGCGTGAGCCGACCGTCACGAGCACGATTGCGCCGGTGCCGATCACGCCAACACCCGGCGCCTCAGTCGCTCGGGTCGACAGTCTGGTTTGGTCCAGCGTTCCCAAGGCGGAGCGGTACCGCGTGCGGCTGTACGACGGCGAAGGGTCCGTGTTGTGGACGGTCGAGACTACCGACACGTCGGCCGCGCTCCCGGACTCGCTCAGACTCCAGCCGCGCGTTGCGTATTTCTGGCGGGTTGAGGCGCAAGCGGAATGGTTGCGATGGGCGGCCTCCGATCTCGCATCGTTTCGAATCGATGCACGGCGATGATCAGCACATTGCCGCTGCCCTTCCTCTTTCTAGCAGGTGTTCTGACGCAATCGCCGCCTGGCCCTGGCGATCTACAAACGCTGGCCCGCGACGGTCCCGATTCCGTCCTTGTGGATCGCGCCCGGCAAAGGCCGGACGACGCGCGTGAAGCGTTGCGTCGGCTACTCGTGGACGCCGCGGGAGGCGCGTCCCTCGCACCAGCCGAGCGCGTGGCCGGCGCATATGCGGTCGCGTGGAGTGACTCGTTCTTCGTCCGGCAGGTAACGCGGTTTCGCTCGCTATCTCACGCCGACCGTCTCGCGAAGCTCGCCGCCGACAGTATTCGGCGCGCGGGGAACGAGGCGTTGGGCCAGCGTGGGATCAACGCCGCGATGCGCGCCTGGCGTGAGAGTCTGCGCCGCTTCGAGACACTCAGCGACACCGCCGGGATTGCGGCCGCGCTGGGCAACATCGGCGCGGGCTTCTACCTCGCGGAGCAGTACGACAGCGCCGAGGTCTACCTCGACCGGTCGCGTGACCTCGCCGAGCGCATCGGCGACTATCGCACGACCGGCAACGCGATCGGCACGTTGGGCAGCGTAAGCCAAGACCGGGGCGACCTGCGACGGGCGAGTGAGCTGTACGCGCGCGCGGGCGCACTGCGCGAGCGAACCGGGGACACCCGCGGGATGGCCGCCGATCAGAACAACCTGGGCCTCGTCACTCAAGAGTTGGGAGACCTGGTGGGCGCGCGCCGCGCATTCGAGGCGGCGCTCACAGCGAACCGGAGCGACGGCCGTGCAGAGGCCGCGGCGACGAACCTCGTCAACCTCGGCAACGTCGCGAGCCTGGAGGGCGATTACGCGGACGCCGAGGCGCAATACCGCGCGGCGCTGGCGATCTATCGGGAGCGCGGGAATCGGACCGACGCGGCGTCGGTGCTCCACAATCTCGGCCTGCTCGCTTTGCGTCGCGGCGATTATCCGGCGGCCGTGGCGGCGCTCTCGGACGCCGCGAGCATCTATCGGCGCGCCGGCCCCGTCGCAGAAGAGGTCGCGGCGCTCACCGACCTCGCGACTGCGCACGCCGCCATGGGCGACTTGCAGGGCGCTCGTGCCCAGTTGCGCCGGGCGGACACCCTCGCGGGCACGGCCGGTACAGACGGCAGCGCCAGCCTCGCCCTGGCCCGGGCTGATCTCGCAGTGCAGTTCAACCGCCTGCCCGAGGCGCAGGC
>JBGQKD010000001.1:0-184152 GCA_041499375.1 Gemmatimonadota bacterium | reverse complement strand
GTTGGCGGGATTGACCGCGAACTGCACGTTCGATCCGCCGGTGTCGACGCTGACTTTGCGCATGATCGCGGCCGCCGCGTCGCGCATGCGCTGGTACTCGCGGTCAGTCAGGGTCATCGCGGGCGCAACGGTGATCGAGTCGCCGGTGTGCACGCCCATCGGGTCGAGGTTTTCGATCGAGCACACGATCACGACGTTGTCGCGCCGGTCGCGCATCACCTCGAGCTCGAACTCTTTCCAGCCGAGGACGCTGCGCTCGATGAGCGTCGAATGGACGGGCGACAGCTCGAGCGCCCGCCCGACCATCTCCTCGAATTCGGCACGATTATAGGCAACCCCGCCGCCGGTGCCGCCGAGCGTGTACGACGGCCGGATGATCGCCGGGTAGCCGACATCTCCGACCGCCTCGAGCGCCTGGGGCACGGAGGTCACGGTCCGCCCCGCCGGCGTCGCGAGACCGATGCGCCGCATCGCGGCGCTGAACTCGGCGCGATCCTCTGCCATCTTGATGGCGCGGGCATTGGCGCCGATCAGCTCGACATTGTGCTTCTTCAGCGTGCCGTCGTTGGCGAGCGCCATGGCGACGTTGAGAGCGGTCTGGCCGCCCATCGTGGGCAGCAGCGCGTCCGGTTTCTCACGCTCGATGACCTTGCGCACCCAGTCCGGCGTGACCGGCTCGATGTAGGTCCGGTCGGCGAGCTCGGGATCGGTCATGATCGTCGCGGGATTCGAGTTCACGAGGATGACGAAATAGCCTTCTTCCTTGAGCGCCTTGATCGCCTGGGTGCCCGAGTAGTCGAACTCCGCGCCCTGACCGATGACGATCGGCCCGGAGCCAAGCAGGAGGATCCGCGCGAGATCAGTTCTTTTGGGCATCGAGGACGTCTCGCAGGATATCGTCGAGGGTACGCGCGGGTCGCCAACCGGTCGCCGCGCGCAGCTTCGCGGCATCACCCACCAGGTACGGCCGCGCCTCGCGGCGTACCTGGCTGGAATCGACTTCGCGCTTGGGCGCGATGTCCAACAGCTGCTCCAGCCGTGTGTGAATCTCGTCGAGCGTGACCGCACGGCCAGAGGCGATGTTGTACACCTCGCCCGGCGTCCCGCGCTGCAGGAGCAGCGCATACGCGTCGGCCACATCGTCCACATGCAGGAAGTCACGCACCGCCGTCAGATCGCCCACGGGCACCGCGGCCCAGCCATTGCGCTTCACCTCGCGCAGCATCCTACACCGTGCCGGAATCCAGAAGCTTTCGTCCTGCCCCGCCCCGGAGGCAGGAAACAGTCGTGCGATGATGACCTTCAGCCCACAGCAGCGCGCCGCCTGCTCCACCGCGAGCTCGGCGCCGAGCTTGCTCGCGCTATAGGGAGTGGATGGCTGGACGTAGTCCGCTTCCGTAATCGGTCGCTGCTGCCATGCATAGACATCCGCGGTCGACGCCAACAGGAAGAGCGGCTGTGTTTTCCACCCGGCGGCGGCTGCGATGAGTGCCGCCGCGAGTTTCCCGGTCCCCTCGGCGTTGACCGACCACGCCATCGCCGGATCGCGGTCGGCCGCCCGGCTCAGTGCGATCGCCGCCAGATGAATCACGGCATCTACCGGCTCGGCAAAGCAGGCGCGCACGGAGACGTCGTTCGCGACGTCGAGTGGGACGGTCGTGAGGTTCGGGGCGCCGGGACTCCCCGAGGCGCCTGGTCCCACCGCCGCGACCACACGATTGCCGTCGGCCAGCAGCCGGCGAACGACACTCTTGCCGACGAAGCCGTTGGCGCCGGTGACGAGCACCTTCACGCCAGCCGCTCCATGTCCGCGTCCACCATCATTCTCACCAGCTGCTCGAAGCTGACCTTGGGCATCCATCCCAGTTCCTTCCGGGCCCGGCTCGCATCGGCGAGCAGCGTGTCGACCTCGGCGGGACGCACGAATCGGGGATCGACTTTCACGTATTTCTGCCAGTCCAGTCCCACGTGCCTGAACGCCGCGGCGCACAGGTCGCGCACGGTGTGCATCGTACCTGTCCCGACCACGTAGTCGTTCGGCTCGGGCTGCTGCAGCATGCGCCACATCGCTTCCACGTAGTCCCCCGCAAAGCCCCAATCCCGCCCGGAATCGAGATTGCCGAGGCGCAGCTCGTTGGTTTTCCCGAGCTTGATGCGCGCTACCGCATCGCTCACTTTGCGCGTCACGAACTCGAGGCCGCGGCGCGGCGACTCGTGGTTGAACAGAATGCCGCTCACCGCGTACATGCCGTACGACTCGCGGTAATTCACCGTGATCCAGTGTCCGTAAACTTTCGCGACGCCGTAGGGCGAGCGGGGATAGAACGGCGTCGACTCCCGCTGCGGCGTTTCCACCGCCTTGCCGAACATCTCCGACGAGCTGGCCTGATAGAAGCGCGCCTGGGGATGCGCCAGACGGATCGCCTCGAGCAGGCGCGTCACGCCGAGCGCGGTGAATTCTCCCGTGAGGACCGGCTGGTTCCACGACGTCGGGACGAAGCTCTGGGCCGCGAGGTTGTAGACCTCGTCGGGCCTGGCATCGCGGATCACGGTCGTCAGCGAATGCTGGTCCAGCAGATCCGCCGCGACGATGTGCACGCGCTCCAGCAGGTGCCCGATCCGCTCATAGGAGTCGTGCGACGTGCGCCGCACCACGCCAATGACCTCGTAGCCCTTCTCGAGCAGCAGCTCGGCGAGGTAGGAGCCGTCCTGGCCGGTGACGCCAGTAATCACCGCCGTCTTGCGGGCGTTACCGGTCCCGCGGGGTTGCCGCTCCCCGGTGTCCCGTTTAGGTTTAGGCCTCTTTGCGGCGCCCTTAGAACTCATTGTCGGATCGAATTATGGCTCGAGTGTGTGAGATTTGTGGCAAGGGTCCCATCACGGGACACAATATCAGCCACGCGAACAATAAGACGCCGAGACGCTGGTACCCCAACCTCCAGCGCGTCCGGGTCGTGGTGAACGGCGTCGTGCGCCGGATTCGCGTCTGCGCGCAGTGCATCAAATCGAATAGAGTCGCCAAGGCTTCGTAAAAAGGGGACCCGTTGGGGTCCCCTTTCTTGCGCACGTCCTACCGTCTCACTCTTACTCACTCAATAATTCGATCCGGGCGACGTCGGCACCGTCCCCGACGCGATGCCCAAGCTTCACGATCCGCGTGTAGCCGCCCGGCCGCGCCGCGAACCGCTTACCGATCTCGGCGAACAGCTTGGTCGTGACGGCCTTGTCTTTGATCCGCCGTTCCACCAACCGGCGCGCGTGCAGATCGCCGCGGCGCGCGAGCGTAATGAGCCGCTCCGCAAAGGGACGCAGCTCCTTCGCCTTCGCCTCGGTGGTCTGAATGCCGCCGTGCTGAAAGAGGCTGGTCGCCATGTTATTCAGCGTCGCCTTCTTGTGGCTCGACGTGCGCGAAAGCTGGCGGCCCTTGGCGCGGTGACGCATTACTCTTCCTCGGTCCCCGTGAGCTGCGCCTGCGGCGCGCAGCCAGGATCCACAATGCGAATCTCGCCGCCCGGCGTCTCCTCGAGCTGCATCCCGAAGTTCAAGCCCTCACGACGCAGCAATTCCGCGATTTCTCCGAGCGCCTTCTCGCCGACGTTCTTGACCTTCAGGAGATCGTCTTCCTTGTAGCGGACGAGATCGCCCAGGGTCCGGATGTTCGAATTCTTGAGCGAGTTCACCGACCGCACCGACAAACCGGCGTCGTCGATGGCGCGGCTCAGCACATCATGCAGCCGCCCGCCTTCGGATCCACCGTTGCCCGCCCCGCCCGGTTCCCCCGGCACGATGGGCACCTTGCCGAAATCGACGAAGAACCGGAAGTGCTCCTGCGCGAGCGCCGCGGCATACGCCACCGCGTCCTCGGGCGAGATCGTTCCGTTGGTCTCGACGGTGAGCGTGAGCCGGTCGTAGTCGGTGCGTTGGCCGACGCGCGTCTCCGCCACGGTGAAATTCGCCCGGCGCACGGGATTGTAGATCGAGTCTACGCGCACCACGTCGACCGCGAGTGTCCGGTCCACCGGATGCTGCTCGGCCTCGACGTAGCCGCGGCCCTTGTTCACGTACAGCTCGCCCGCGATGTCGCGGTCGTCCTGGACGGTGAAGAGCAGCTGCTCGGGGTTCTGAATCGTCACCGCGCCGTGCGCCTCGAGGTCGCGCGCGTAGACCGGACCGGCCTTCTCCACTTTGAAGCGGAGGACCGCCTCGTCCACTTCCGGCGCGAGCACCAGCGTCAGCTGTTTGAGGCGCTGAATGATCTGATGGACGTCTTCGACGACGCCCGGGATGGTCTGGTGCTCGTGCACCACGCCGTCGATGCGGAACGCCCAGACCGCGGCGCCGCGCAGCGACGAGAGCAGCAGGCGGCGCAGCGAATTGCCCAACGTGTAGCCGTAGCCCCGCTCCAGCGGCTGGAGACGGAACTCGGCGGAATTCGGGTTGTCCTCGCGCTTGGTCATCTCGACCAGGTGCGGCCGGACCAACCCCGTCAAATCAAGAGTCGTAATCACTTGGAATAGAGCTCGACGATTAACTGTTCTTGTGCCGCGAGCGGGATGGCGTCGCGGGTTGGCCGCTCGGTCATCTTGCCCAGCACTTTGTCAGTGTCCACCTGGATCCACGAAACCGGTTGCCCACGCCCGAACTGCTCGAGCGCGACCTTCACCTGCACCATCTCCTTGCTAGCATCCGCGACCCTCACTTCTTCTCCGAGACGCACGCGATAGGACGGAATGTCCAGGACGCGTCCGTTGACGAGGATATGCCGATGCCGCACCAGCTGGCGGGCCTGCTTGCGCGACGTCGCGAAGCCCATCCGATACACGAGATTGTCGAGCCGGCTCTCAAGGGCCACGAGCAGGGCTTCGCCCGTCACACCCGGCTCCTTGATCGCGCGCTCGAACAGGTTGCGGAACTGGCGCTCGGAGAGGCCGTAGATCCGCTTCACCTTCTGTTTCTCGCGCAGCTGCTTGGCGTACTCCGATGCCTTGCGGCGCCGTCCGGTCGACTGCCCATGCTGCCCCGGCGCGTACGCGCGGCGCTCGATCGCGCACTTCTCCGTCAGGCAGCGCGTGCCCTTGAGGAACAGCTTGGTGCCCTCGCGACGGCACAATCTGCAAACAGGACCCGTGTAGCGTGCCATGCGTCAAACCCGCCGTTTCTTGGGCGGCCGGCACCCGTTGTGAGGAATCGGCGTCACGTCGCGGATCGAGCGGATCTGCAGTCCGGCACTCGCGAGCGCCTGAATCGCCGACTCGCGGCCGGAGCCGGGACCCTGCACACGCACGTGCACGCGCTTCACGCCGAGGTTCAACGCTTCACGGGCCGCCTGCTCGGCCGCCACGGTGGCGGCGAAGGGCGTCGACTTCTTGGAGCCTTTGAACCCGGCCTTGCCGGACGAGCCCCAGGTGATGGCGTTCCCCTGCATATCGCAGATCGTGATGAGGGTGTTGTTGAACGTCGCGGTGATGTGCGCGATGCCCTCGGCCTCGACGATCTTCTTGCTCTTCTTGGCGCCGGCCGCCCGCGCGGGTGCGGGTTTGGCGTCCGGCTTTGCCTCTGGCTTCGCGTCTGGTTTGGCGTCGGCCATGTGCCTCTACTTTTTCAGCACGGGCTTCTTCTTGCCCGCGATGGCGCGCCGCGGTCCCTTTTTGGTGCGCGCGTTGGTGTGCGTGCGCTGGCCGCGCACCGGCAGATTCTTGCGATGACGACCGCCCCGGTACGTGCCGATGTCCATCAAGCGCTTGATGTTCATCGCGATTTCCGTCCGGAGCGCGCCTTCGACCTTGTAGTCCCGCTCGATCACCTGGCGCAGCCGGGCGACTTCGGCGTCCCGCAAATCGCGCACGCGCGCGTCCGGGCTGATGCCCGTCTCCGCGAGGATGCGAACCGAGTTGCTGGGACCGATACCGAAGATGTACGGAAGTGCGTACTGGATCTTTTTATCGCGCGGCAAATCCACGCCTGCAATACGAGCCATGCGTCTCCTTAACCCTGCCGCTGTTTATGCTTGGGGTTGCGCTTGCAGATCACGCGAATCACGCCCCGCCGCGTCACGACTTTGCAGTGCTCGCAGATGGGGCGCACGCTCGAACGTACCTTCAACAGGCTGCTCCGGAAAAGTGAAAATTTTCTGGCTGAGCCGTGAACAATAGACGGGGTGGGGACTTCACGCAAGGGGCCATGCGACAATCGATTACGGCGCGCTGCGTAGCTCCACAAGACGCCATTCGCGGTCCAATAACCGATACCCGAGAAACAGGGTCTCATGACGCAATTCCGTCGTTCCGCCAACCACATAGCGGCGGGTTAACTCCACAAACCCCTTCCCCGGCTCCACCTCGCGAATCGCCGTCACGTCGAGCCCCCGCTCCTCGGCGGGCCGAAAGTAGCGGCGCAACAACTCGATCGCCTGCGGCCGGCCCAGCGGGGACGACGGATCTGCGCCTGGAATCTGCAGGATCAGCGTCGAGCTTTGCCCCACGAGGCGCTGCGCGTCATGGGCGGACCACGCGGCCTTGGCACGGGCCGCCGCATCGGACAGCGTTGCCTGGGCGGCGATCTGTACCGGCAGCGCCACCATGCAGAGCGACAGCGCTAGCCGTGAAGTGCGCATAGGGCTGGGTGATACCCTCAATCGAGCGCTTCGACTAAACGGCGGTAGGCGGCGACTGGATCGCGCGCGGCTGTAATCGGCCGCCCGACCACGAGATGGGTGGCGCCGCGGTGCACGGCTTCTGCCGGTTCGATCGTGCGCACCTGGTCGCCGGCGGGGTCGCCGGGCGCACGAACCCCCGGGACCACGATCAGTGGCTCGGGGCCGAGTGCTTCCCGCAACAGGCCGAGCTCCTGGCCCGATGCCACGACCCCGCGCAATCCTGCCTGCAGCGCCGCGCGCGCCAGACGCTCCGCCTCGAATCCGACATCGGGAACGCCGCGTCCCAGAATGCCCTCGAGCTCGGCGCCATCGTGCGAGGTCAGCACCGTCACACCAACGACCGCGAGGTCCTGCCCCGCCGCCGTAGCGGCCGCCGTCAGCATCGCGCGGCCTCCGAGACAATGGACCGTGGTCATGGCCACGCCAAGCTCGCGCGCCGCACTCACGGCACTAGCCACGATGTTGGGAATGTCGTGCCACTTGAGATCGAGAAACACCCGAATGCCGCGCGCCGTGAATTCTCTGACGAGCGATGGCCCTTCGCGGTTGAACAGTACCGGGCCGACCTTCGCCCATCGCAGCCCCGGCAGCCGCGCGGCGAGCGCCAGCGCCTCGCTTCCGCTGGACAGATCGAAGGCGACGATCAGCTCAGCCACGGTTCAGCTCGCGGGCGATGCGCACGGGTACGCGCGGATCAGCGAGCGCGGCGGTGCCAATGGCCACGAGCGTTGCGCCCGCGGCCAAATACTCGCGCGCATCGGCGACATTGCGCACACCGCCCACGCCGATGACGGGCATGTCGACGCGCTCGCGCACGCGGCGCGTGGCGAGCACACCGATGGGCAGCAACGCGGGACCGCTCAGCCCGCCGCTGCCGTTGCCGAGTCGCTTGTCCAGCAATCCGGGCATCGTGTTCACGAGACTGACAGCCTCCGCGCCTTCATCGCGCGCGACGCGCGCCATTGCCGGGATGTCGGGGAGCACCGGTGACAATTTAACCGTGAGCGGCCGCGTCGAAACGCGCCGGCAGGCGCGCACCAGCCCGGCCAGGCTGCCGGGCTCCGCGCCGAACTCGAGGCCGCCCGCGTTCGTGTTGGGACAGGAGGCGTTGACCTCGAACGCGGTGATCGCTTCAAGCCGTGTGAGCCGTTCGATCACCTGCACGTAGTCGGCGACCGTCGCGCCGGCCACGTTGACGATGATCCGCGCGCGCCGCAGCCGCTGCGACAGCCAGGGCAGCTCGTGTTCGGCGACGCGCTCCACACCCGGATTCGCAAGTCCCACGGCGTTCAGCATACCGCCGCGAAACTCGGCGACGCGCAGCGCCGGGTGGCCCTGGCGAGGCTCGGGCGTCACCGCCTTCGTGACGATACCGCCGAGCAGATCGAGGTCGATGACATCATCGAGCTCGCGGCCAAAGCCGGCAGTGCCGGCAGCAAGGAGAATCGGGTTTTGGAAGCTGGTGCCGAAGAGATCGATGGCGCTCACTTGGGCCTGTCGAGCCGCGGGCCGCGTGGGCCTGGTATTGGGGCATCGAACAGTACGCCGGCGGAGACGGGGTTGCCCCGCGTGCCGCCTCCCTGCACGCCCAGCTCGCGCGCCAGCGAATCCTCCGCCGCCGCGTACGCGACGCTCGGCTGGCCGTGGAATGCGTGCGTATACGGCGATCCCGCATACCGCGAGTCGAGGAGGGCAACGAGCGAATCGCGGCGCTCGGGGAGCACGTCGAGGGCGGCGATCAGCGCCTTGGGGGCGAAGAGCGAGCTCGAGTCAGCCGCCACCGCATCCAGAAAGAGCTGACCGGCGAGCGCGGGCGCGTGCAACGAGTCGCGCGCGATCTCGGCGGCGCGGAAGCGCGCGGCGGGGGTCCCCGCGGCACCCATCACAACCGTGAGCAGATCGACTATGCGACTGGCGTCCTCGGTGCCACTCTCGGTGCGCGGCAGTCGCTCGAGCGCACTCGCGATCGGCGTCAGATCGGCGCGCTGCGTGGCTCGCGTCACCCGCAGCTGCTGCTCGCTCACCAGTGCCCGTCCCGCAGCGCCCAGCTCGCGCGATCTCTGGAAGTGTGTGGTGGCCGCGTCGTAGTCGAACCGCAAGGCGGCCGCCCGGCCGGCGATGAATTGAGCACGCGAGCGCCGGTCTGGGTTTTTCGAGGTGACCGCCGCGGCCAGCACGGCCTCCGCATGGACCGGGTCACCCCCGGCGAGCGCGCATTCTGCGTCGGCCAGATCGATCCGTTCGCGCTGCGTCGCATCCTGCACACTGGCGTGCGCTTGTGCGATCGGGTCGGTCGCGTCCCGACACGCGCCCGAATAGGCGAGCCCCTCCGCGCGCAGCACGACGGCATCCTCGGTCCGCCATAACTTGGTCTTCGCGGCCGCCTGTGCCCATTGTGCCCGTGCCTCGGATAGCTGGCCATGCTGTTCGAGCTGCCGGGCGTCACTGGCATGACGCTTGGCGCTCCACATGGCGTTGTTGTACGTGCAGCCGCTGGCCAGGACCCCGGCGACCTGAGTGAGCGCGATCCGGGGCTGCCGCGGCGGACGCGGCGCCGCCCGCCCCCCCCCCCCGCCCCCCCCGCCCCCCCCCCGCCTCCCGTGCCGGCGATCTTTCGCTCGAACTCGAGCAGGTAGGCGACGATCCCGTCCGCGATCGCCAAGGCGATCTTGTGTTGCCCCTGCGCGGACCCGAGGAAGGCGCCGTCTTTCTGGTTGGTCGCGAATCCCGTTTCGACCAGGATCGACGGACGGCGAGCCGCGGCGAGGACGAGGAACGGACCCTGCTGCACACCGCGGTCCTCACCGGGGTGGACCGCAGCCACCTTCCCCTGCACCAGCTCCGCGAGTCGCGCCGATTCCCGGAGGTACTCGTTGAGCTGCAAGTCGTTCAAAATGAACCCCAGTGGTCCGCCGCTGCCGGCGGCAGACGTGTCGAACCGGAGCGCGTCGTTTTCCATCTGTGCCACGCGTTTCTGATCTTCGGTCTTGGCGTCAGACACGAAGTAGGTCTCAACACCATTCACTTGTCTCTGCCGCCGGCCCGCGGGCATGGCATTCACGTGTATGCTCACGAAGAGGTCGCAGTCGGCCCGGCAGAACAAGGGGCGGCTCGCCAGTTCGATGAGTGTATCGGTGGCGCGCGTGAGCACGACGTTCAAGCCGCGTCGCACCAGCTCGGCGCGCAGCAGTTGGCCGATGCCGAGCGTGATGTCCTTCTCCGTGATGCCGTGCGGCAGCGTGAGGCCGGGGTTCCCGGGATCCACACCGCCATGACCGGGATCGACGACGATCGTATGGGGAAGCCGCAGTGCCGTGATCGGATTCGGCGCGGCGGCAGTGATAACCGGAACGGGCGATGCCGGTCGCTCATCAAGTCGGGCCAGCCTCGGATCCCAGCGATACCGGCTCGCCAACAGGCGCGGCACATAGTCGGCCAGCCAGTGCAACGGCAGGAACAGCGTGTCGCGCGCAACATACGGCGCACCAACCAGCGGATAGGCCGCACCGTCGTACCGGACGAAGGGCGAGCCGACATCGAAATCGAATGTGCTGCCGCCCAGCGAGACATGCGCCGCCGAGCCGTCGAGCGACACCGTGAGTCCGAGAGGCTGCGCGAGCAGCACGGCCGCCACCGCTGCGGTACCGGACTCGTTGCTGACCGGGATGCTGGCCTGACCGCGCGACGTCGCGATCAGGATCTGCTGCGGAATGAGGGCGGCCAGCAGCAGAAAGAAGATCATGACCGCCTGCCCTTCACAACGCGTGCCATCTCGCGCTCGGCCACGCGGCGCTTCAGGTCCTCGCGCTTGTCATGCGCTTTCTTCGCTTTCGCCAGCGCGATCGCGACCTTGGCCAGACCGTCCTTGAAGTAGACCTCGAGCGGGACGACCGTGAGGCCCTTCTGGGTCGTGGCGCCGAGGAGTTTGCGGATTTCGCGCTTGTGGAGGAGCAGTTTGCGGGACCGAGCCGGGGGCGGGTTGTTGTAGCTGCCGGGTCCGTAGTGCGAAATCGTCATCCCTTCCAGCCAGACTTCGCCGTTGCGAACGTGGGCGTACGCTTCGTTCAAGCTCGCTTTGCGATCACGCAGCGACTTTACCTCGGTCCCTGTAAGCACGAGTCCCGCCTCCCACGTCTCCAGGAGATGGTAATCGTGCCGGGCTTTGGGGTTCCTGGCGATGGAAATTTTTTCCACGCTATCGTCGGCAAGATACGCATTGACTTGGGGTTATACAACGATCTAGATTGCCGTTCCGCAAAAAGCCTCGCCGAAGTGGTGGAACTGGTAGACGCGCTGGCTTCAGGAGCCAGTGGGCGCAAGCCCGTGGGGGTTCGAGTCCCCCCTTCGGCACTCAGTATCGTGGTACCCCCGGATCCACTTCCCGCGCCCACGCATCGATCCCTCCCGCCAAGCTGCGCACGTTCGCGAATCCCGCTCCTTTGAGAATCTCGCGCGCCTTGAGCGACCGGAGACCGTGATGGCACAGCGTGACGATCTCTCCATGGCCTGGCAGCTCGGCCAGGCGGCCCGGAAGCTCCCGCAGCGGAATGTTACGGGCGCCGTCGATGCGAGCGATCTCCGCTTCTCGAGGTTCGCGCACATCGACCAGAACGAGGTCAGGCTTGCGCCTACGCTCGAGCTGCAGCTCAGCCGCACTAATCTCAGCCCCTGCCCCCATCCCCGTTCCCCCATCCCCGACCCCGCAAAACGCCTCGTAATCGATCAACTCCGTCACGGTGGGATGCTCACCGCACACCGGGCAGTCGGGATCTTTTTGGAGCGCGAGCTCGCGGAACTGCATGCGCCGCCCGTCGAACAACACCAGGCGGCCGATCAACGACTCGCCGAACCCGACAATCAGCTTGATCGCTTCCAGTGCCTGCAGCGACCCGATGATTCCCGGCAGGACGCCAAGCACGCCGCCATCCGCGCACGAGGGCACGAGGTCGGGCGGCGGTGGTTCCGCGTAGAGACACCGGTAGCAGGGTCCCTCGTTCGCGTAGAACACCGAGACCTGTCCGTCGAAGCGAAAAACCGAACCGTACACATCGGGTTTGCCGAGCAGGACACAGGCGTCATTCACCAGATAGCGAGTGGGAAAATTGTCGGAGCCGTCGACGACGATGTCGAACTCCCGAAGGATTTCGAGAGCATTGCCGGACGTGAGTCTCTGACCGAACGTTTCGACCTGCACGTGCGGATTGACGTCGTGCAAGCGCGCGCGCGCGGAGTCGATTTTGGGCGTACCGATCGCGGCGGTCCCGTGGAGGATTTGCCGCTGCAGGTTGCTGCGATCGACGAGATCGAAATCGACGAGCCCGAGTGTCCCGACACCCGCGGCGGCGAGGTACAAGGCCGCCGGAGATCCCAACCCCCCCGCGCCGACGAGCGCGACGCGGGCACCCTGGAGTTTCGCCTGGCCGTCGAGACCTACATCAGGAAGCGTGAGGTGCCGGGAGTACCGCAGCAGCTCCTCATGCGACAGCGGCGTCAATTTCCGGCCGCTACCCCGGCGATTTGATAGACCTGTGGCTCGGCATGCAGCAGATCGGCGAGATTGACGCCGGCGAGCACTTCGTCGATGCGCCGCTGGAGGAGGCGCCAGACGGGACGAATGCTGCAGGCGGTCGCCGGATCGCAGCGCTCTTCGTCCACTCGGTGCACGTCGCAGTTCACCTCGAACGTCACGTGTTCGGATGCCTCGATGACGTCCTTCACGCTCACCGCCCGGGGCTCGCGCGCCAGCATGTAGCCGCCGCGGGCCCCGCGGACGGATTCGACCAGGCCGGCCCGGCGGAGCCGCAGCAGGATCTGTTCGACGTAGTCATGGGGGAGACGTTCCTGCTCGGACAGCTCGCGGGCGGCGACGGGGCCCTTGCCCGCCTGCCTGGCCAGATGGATCGAAACGATCAAGCCGTATTCCGCCCAGGTCGTAACGCGCATGGGGGGAATATGCGAGAGACGTTATCGGGATTCAATGGCTCGCAGGTGCTCGAGTCTGGGGCTCAGACTGCCACCAATCTGCACGATGAACGCGTTACGGTTGTTCGGATCATTGCGCTGCAGCCACAGGACCCGCGCATTGACGTTCGTCATCAGGGTCCGGCCATTGAAAATGTCGGCACCGAGTCCGGCATGGGCACCCTGGGCAACACCGCGATCACTCCCGATCTGCGGGAAGCCCGCGAGCAACACCCCGAGCTCGAGGTAAAAGCGTCCCCAGGCGGGATGCAGTGAAGGCTCATATCCCGGGGCGAACAGGATCGCGTACGGAGCACAATTCCCCGAGCAGCCCGTCTTCACGCGCAACGGCGCGTAATCGATCTGCAGACCCAGCGAACCGCCCTTCTTCTGCTCGCGGCGGAAGCGGACGCCAAAGGTCGGGCCCCGCCCCTCCAACGCTCCATTGAGTGGTGCCAGCACGCCGACGGCCGGTCCGAGCGTGCCGTTCAGCAACTGCGTCTTTTTGTTCGAGCTCCCGAACGCGAACGAGACGTTGGCGCGCCCTTCGAGGGCCTTGATGGCGCTGTTCGGGACTTGAAAGAACCGCCCCTCGACGAGGGCGGCGGCCTGGTTGCCGAGATTGACGCGCACGCCGAGACCGAAGCCCAACCCCAGCTCGTTGGTGGTCTGGGCCGACGTGTTGCAGCCCAGCAACTGGAACCGGAGTAGCGGATCCTGGTCGAGCACGCGCGCCAACCCAACGGCGCTCGACGCGAATGGCGCGACGCCTTTTGCACCGATGGGATAGTAGTTCGACTCGAACCCGACAAACGTCATCTGCCGGACGCAGCTGCTGCTCGAGAGATCGCTGTAGCGCGACGCGCCGATGCCGAATTCGCCGTCGTCGCCGGAGAGAAATGCGAGGGTGCCGCCGAACGACGTGAAGGATTGGCTGCCGCCGGCACCATCTTCGATCGAGATGGATGAAACCGTGGGACCGATGCGGGCGCGGCGTTGCGCCGCGGCGTTAC
Organism: Gemmatimonadota bacterium; assembly: GCA_041499375.1. GTDB lineage: Bacteria > Gemmatimonadota > Gemmatimonadetes > Gemmatimonadales > GWC2-71-9 > 20CM-2-65-7. The sequence continues at coordinate 170,523 of JBGQKD010000001.1, read as the reverse complement.
CGGCAACTGCAAGCGCGATGAGGAGAATCGTCAGGGTACGCATGAGAAAACTTCTACCCGTTCGCGCTCGCAGGTGCCGTGACTACGGTCACTTCATGAGTAAACCGACCACGATGCCGGCTGCATTCATGCGAATCAGCCAGGCCCAGCAGGTGGCCATCTGTAACGATTTCGCTTTGACGTACCAGACACTGCTACCGAGCATGGCGAGACAGATCGGGAGCCACAGCACCGTGGCGAATTCCATTCCCGCGAAGACGCCTCCTCCCTGAACCCACAGCGCGCCGCGAAAGCGGGCGTATAGCCAGGCGAACAGCACACCGTACACCAGCGACAGCACCGCGGATTTCACGAGCGCCGGACCCATGAACTTCTTCATCTCTTCCGGCGACATCTGCATACCAAACGATTCCAACCCGGTGGTGAACACCTTGCTCCACACGACCCAATCGACGAGATACGCGACGACGCCTGCGATCAGTCCGGCAACGATCCAGCTGCTCATGGGTGCGTCTCCGATGTGAGAGTTATTTACGCTCGCCCGGCACGCCCAGCTCCGTCATCGCCCGCAGATCCAGGACCTCGTCGAGCTCCTTTCCTTTCAGGATTCCTTTCTCCATCACCAGCTGCCGTACGGTGACGTTCTTCGCCACAGCTTCCTTCGCCAGTTTCGCGGCCTCCGCATACCCGATCTTGGGCGCGAGGGCGGTGACGAGCGCCGGACTGCGCTCGAGCCAATGCGCCGCCTGGGTCGCGTCGGCTTCGATCCCTTCGACGCAGCGCTCCGCGAGCACGCGCGTCGCATTGGTGAGAATGGTCATCGAGAACAACAGATTGTGCGCGATGACCGGCATCATCACGTTGAGCTCGAGCTGTCCCGCCTCCGCAGCCGCAGTCACGGTCACGTCGTTCCCGATCACCTGGAAGCAGACCTGATTCACCATCTCGGGGATGGACGGATTCACTTTCCCGGGCATGATGCTGGAGCCGGGCTGCACCGCCGGCAGGACGATTTCAGCGAGACCGGTTCGCGGTCCGGATGCCAACAGGCGCAGATCGCTCGCGACCTTGCCGAGATCGGCGGCGTGGGTGCGCACGGCACCCGAGAAGGCCGTCGCGTCACCCATCGACTGCATCAGCTGCACGCGATCCTTCCCCTCGCGCAACTCGAGTCTCGTCATTGCGCGCAGGTGCTTGATCATCAACGCCGGATACTGCGGCTCGGCGTTGAGCCCGGTGCCCACGGCCGTTCCGCCGATCCCCAGGTCGCGCAGGTCGTCCGCCGTGCGCGCGATTCGGTCGCGGTTGCGCTCGACGGTGTGTCCGTACGCCGCAAATTCCTGTCCGAGCCGGATCGGGGTCGCATCCTGCAGGTGCGTGCGGCCCGACTTCACGATCCCGTCGAATGCCTTGCCCTTGGCCGCGAACGCCCGCGCGAGGCGTGTGAGCGACTCGAGCAACGCTGCCAGCTGCATCAGGGCACCGAGGCGGATCGCGGTGGGGATCACGTCGTTCGTCGATTGCGCCATGTTGACGTGATCGTTCGGATGCACCGGCGTGTATTCGCCGCGCTTCCCGCCCAGCAGCTCGTTGGCGCGATTCGCGAGCACCTCGTTGCAATTCATGTTGTGTGACGTGCCCGCCCCCGCCTGGTAGGGATCGACGACGAACTGCTCGCGATGCCCGCCGGCCAGCACCTCGTCCGCGGCTTTGACGATGGCGTCCGCGAGTTTGGCGTCCAGGCGGCCGGTTTCCTTGTGCGTCAGGGCGGCGGCTTTCTTGATCAGGATGACGGCGTCGACGAAGGCGGAAAGGGGTCGGAGGTTGGAGATCGGGAAGTTCTGGCGCGCGCGTTCCGTCTGGATGCCCCACAGCGCCGCCGCGGGCACGGGCATCTCGCCCAGCGGATCACGCTCGATGCGCGTTTGATTCGTTTGATTCACCGCCGTCACCATCCCGTTAGTCTCGAGCCAAGAATCGCCCATGGAATCCGTCCTCGCTAGCGCCGCCGGAACCAACCGACGGTAAAGAGCTCTTTCGCGGCCCTCGCGCCGTGCGTCCGCACCAGCAGGTACATGCCCAGTACCGTCAGCACGATCGTCGTGTAGAACCGCCACTCCAACAGCATCATCACTTGATGCCCTGGTCCGAAATCGCCGGCGAATCCCGAAAGGAACGCGACCTCGATGCCGCCACCGCCCGACGGCAACGGCACGACGAGCGGCGCATGCAGGAGAGCGAGCGAGCCAAAGAACATCACGCTGAACGGTGGTGCGCTCGGGTGACCCCACGCGAGCGCCGGCAATATCAGCGCGCGTGCGGCAAGACTGATGACCGTGAGCAGCGCGCCCACCAACAACACCCACCACGGCGCTCGCCGGACGTGCGCCAAGGCGACGCGCCATTGCCGCCGCGCACGATGCCGGATCGCACCGGGCCGCACCAGCCGCTGTAGCGCCCAGATGCCGATCAGCACCACGAGGACGATGAGCTCGATGCCCAACAGGTCGCGGGCCAGGCTGTGAGACAGGAACCGGTCCGCCGCCGCGCTCCAGTCGGGGACGTAGTAGGCGGCGAGCGCGAGCGCGACGATGCCGAACACCGGCCATTCGGCCGCGACTTCCACGCCGAGCGCCACGAGCGCGGTGACTACGCGCAGCCCGGACCACGTCATGCCGAGGAAGCGCGCGGGCTCTCCGCCCAGTCGGTTCGGAGTGAAAGTCGACGCCGCCTCGCCGTACAGGTTCAAGCGCAGGGCATCACGAAACTCGAGTCGCCCGCCTGCTGCCCGGCTGGCGAGCTGAATGCGCCACGCCCGCGCGACGCAGTCTATGGCCAGCAGCAGAATGGCGAGAAGGTGATTCAATCGGAGCAGTCGCCGAGCGGATAGAGGAACCCGCAATTCCGGCACGGGTTCTTGCAGCCCCAGGGCTTCGGCTGGACCTCGGCGCCGCAGCGCAGGCACCGCGGTCGCGGCTTAGCCGATCCGGTAGACGCCGGTGAGGAAGGGATTGGTTCGGCGCTCCCGTCCGATGGTCGTTTCGGGTCCATGTCCACTGTAGAGGATGGTATCATCGGGGAGCGGGAGCAACTCGCGCTCGATACTCGCGATCAGGGTCTCGAAGTCACCACCGGGCAGGTCGGTCCGGCCAATCGATCCGGCGAACAGAACGTCACCGCTGAGCGCGACTCCCGGCCCGACCAGGCATACGCTCCCCGGCGAATGACCAGGTGCATGCCGGACCTCGAAGCTCAAACCACCGACCGTCAGCCGCGTGCCGTGCGCCAGGTCCTGATCGGGAGCAGGCAGCGGTTCCGGCGGCTCGAGCCCAAACCACGCGGCCTGGTCCGGCACCGCGTCGTAAAGCGGCCGGTCCGCAGGATGGAGCCATACGGGAACCCCCGTCTCCGCCGCGATCCTGGGCACGCCGAGGACATGATCGATGTGCGCATGCGTCAGCCAAATGGCGACCGGCTTCGCCCCCGACTGCTCGACCTTGTGTAGGATCAACCCGGCCTCTTCGCCGGGATCCACGATGGCGCACTCGCCGGCCCGTTCATCGACGACGAGATAGCAGTTCTCGGCGAACATGCCGTTGGGAATCGGAACGATCCTCACTTCGTGCCTTTGCCGTCGCCCTGCTGCTCGCGCAGCGACTTGAGGTACTTCTCGACCGCGATCGCCGCGGTCGTCGCGTCGCCCACCGCCGTCGTGATCTGTCGCGTGACCTGGCTGCGCACGTCGCCCGCGGCGAACAGTCCCGCCATCGACGTCATCATGCGGTTGTCGGTGATGAGATAGCCGCCGGCATCGTGGTCCACGTGGCCTTCGACCAGCTGGGTATTGGGTTTGAACCCTGCGAAGATGAAGACACCGCCGACGTCCAGATTCGAGCGTGCACCGGTCGCGGTGTCTTCGAGCACGGCATGCGTGACGCCTTTCGCGTTCCCGACGATTTCGGGCACCACGGTGTTGCGGATGACCTCGATCTTCGGGTTCGTAAAAGCCCGCTCCTGCAGCAGCTTGGACGCGCGGAATTCATCGCGGCGATGTACCAGGTGCACTTTGCTCGCGTAGCGCGTGAGGTAGTCGGCTTCCTCGACGGCGGCGTCGCCGCCCCCGACGACGGCGAGGCGCTCACCCTTGAAGAATGCGCCGTCGCACACCGCGCAATACGAGACGCCCTTCCCCGCATACTCCCGTTCGCCCGGGACGCCGAGCTTGATGGGTGTTCCGCCGGCAGTGAGGATCACCGCCTGGCTGCGGTAGGTGTCGCCTCGGGCGGTCTGCACGTCGAACCAGCCGTCAGCATCCCTGCTGATCCGCTCGACCGTATCGGTCACGATCTCGGCGCCGAACTTCTTGGCGTGCTCGGTCATCTTCTGCGCCAGCTCCCAGCCCTTGATGCTCTCGAAGCCGATGTAGTCTTCGATGAGATCGGTATTGAGCAGCTCTCCACCCGGCGCGCCGCGCTCGATCGTGACTGCGTTGAGCAAACCGCGGTGCGCGTACAGCGCGGCACACAGCCCTGCCGGGCCTGCGCCCACGATGACCACGTCGTAGATGAGTGCGGTACGGTTCGTCATGCGTCCCGGAATTCCAGTCGCGGAGGGTCACCCTCCCCCGCAAGGGCGCGCGCCAGATGCGCGCGAAATCCTGCTGTCTCGAACTCAATGTCGGATCGCTGCGACCCGGCCAGTTTCTCCAGCGCCGCCGCTCCAACGACGACAGTGCCGTGACGGTTCCCGCGGGCCTGATGCAGCAGCGCGGCGGCGGCTTGAATGAGACCCTGCCACACGCGTGCCTCGTCTTCCTTAATAATAGAACGCCAGACTGTTTCCAACGCTTCGTGCGCGAGCCAGAATTCGCCGCTGTTGAACAACTCCCGAGCGTGCTCCAAGTACCGGCGGCGATCCTCGGGCTTCACGTGCGCCCCAACGTCAACAGATTCAACGCACCGTGACAACTCGAGATCGTCCCGACCAGGATCTCGGCGGGGGAACTCGTCGAACCAGCTTCATCGACCAGGCGGTCGCCCGCACGGACTGCGTCCGCCGCGAACATGCCGACGCCAAAAACCTGATGCTTGCATACGAACAATGCCGGCCCACTCAGCGGCCGGCCCGAGGCGCGCAACCGCGCCGCCAGCTCGTGCACCGAATCCGCCATCTCCCAGGTGCGTGGGGCGCCGATCGCCGGACACAACGCCGGCTCGATGCAATGCGTCGGACAGATCCAGTCCGCCCAGGAGACGTAGCGGGTGTGATCCGCGCTGCTCGGCCGGTCGTACGGCGTCGGGAAGTCTCCTGGGACCGGTTCGACCGAGACGGCGCGGTTCGGCCAGCGGGCGCGCGCGCGCCGCAGGACCCATTCGAACATCAGGTGCGGCATGTGAGGCGAGGGGACGATCTGATCGTCTGGTTCGTGGTCCGTGGTGCGCGGTGCGTGGGTAAGCCAATCGTCGAAGAAAGCGGTCCAATCAGCGACGACCAATTGCCGATCCGAAGCTTCACCAAGCTCGCGCCTGGCCTGGCAATCCGGATTGCGATCTACGACCACGACCGTGCGGTAATCGGCCTTGCCACGCGCCTTGGCCTTCGCGAGCTGGGACGCGTAGAAGGTGCCATAGCATCCCCCGCCGACCACCACGACGTCCCTCAGCGGACGAGTCTCCCTCCGTCGACGACCAGCACGGTACCCGTGACATAGTCGGTGCCGGCCAGGAGGAACCGCACCGCGGCAACGACGTCATCCGGGGACCCCAGACGCTCCAGTGGTGTCGTGGTGCGAATATGTTCTCGCGCCTGCTCGTCCCAGTCCTCCGGTAGGAGCACCGCGCCCGGGGCGACGCCATTGACGGCCACGTCCGGAGCCAGCGCGCGAGCCAGCGCTTTGGTCAGCATGATGACGCCGGCTTTGCTGACGCAGTGCGGGACATAGGCGGGCCACGGCTCCATCCCGGCGATGTCGGCGATGTTCACGATCTTCCCCTTGGCGCGTCGCAGATGCGGGACGGCACCCTGCGAGACGAAGAACATCGCGCGCAGGTTGAGGTCGAGGGTCGCATCCCAGCTCTCGGGAGTCACGGTCTCCACTGGTTCGCGCACCATGATCGCCGCCGAGTTGATCACGACGTCGAGGCGTTTCAGGGCGCGGGCGGCCCGATCCGCGAGCCCGCGCGCCGCAGCGGCGTCGGTGAGATCGGCCGGCAACAACTCGGCGCGCCGACTCGCGCTCCGCACGGCTCGCGCGGTCTCCTCCGCGCCCTTCGCCGACCCGTGGTAGTGAATCGCGACGTCGCAGCCGGACTGCGCCAATCCGATCGCGATCGCCTGCCCGATCCGCGTCCCTGCCCCAGTGACCAGCGCGACCGCGCCCTCGAGCTGCACTAGTACGCTTTTCCGGTGATGGGGACGATCTGCCCGGTGATCGCGCTGGCCTCGTTGCTTGCGAGGAAGGCCACGGTATTCACCACGTCGTCCAGCTCAACGAACGGTGTTTTGGAGTCCCCCATCTGCGCGACATTGTCCGCCGTGCGGACGGTCGCAGGCGCAACCGCGTTGACGCGGATGTTCGCGTCGCGATACTCGCGCGCCAGCTCGCGCGTGAGCCCGGCGACCGCCGACTTCGCCGCACTGTAGGCCGACATGTGCATGAGGGGCCGGACCACCGCGATCGATGCGAAGTTGACGATGGATCCGCCACCGCGCGCGAGCAGCAACGGCACGCCGGCCTGGCACATGTAGAACGCGGTCTTGAAATTGACGGCCAGCTCGCGATCGAGGATCTCGGCCTTCACTTCGGTGAACGGCCCGAAGCTGAAGAATCCCCCCGCCACATTCACGAGGATATCGAGGCCTCCGTACTGCGCCTGCGCCGCGCTCGCCGCCGCGCGCCCGGCCTCCGGTTGGGTCAAGTCGCCGGCGGACGCTTTGGCGGTGATCCCTTCCGCCGCGAACTCCTTGATGCGGTCCGCGAGGCCTACGGCGTTGACGTCGGCGAGCAGCAGCTTCGCACCGGCGCGGCCCCGGCCGCGCGCCACCGCGTGGCCGATTTGCCCGACGCGGCCCACACCCGTGACGAGCGCGACTTTCCCGCGCAGGTCAGGAGGCACGGACGATGTCGTCGACTGGTGGCGCGCCCCGCTCGGCGAAGCGCACCGTGCCATCGCGGCCGATCACATAGACGGTACGCTGAATCCGCAGGCCATCCTCCTTGAGCGCATTGTACGCCCCGGCGATCGTGCGCTCCGGATCGGAGAGCAGGGGAAAGTTGAACTGCATCTTCTCGACGTAGCCGCGATGGCTCTCGATACTCGCGGGGTTTACGCCGAACGGCTGCATCTTTGCGGACTGGAACTTCTTGATCTCATCGCGCACGGCGGAGAGTTGGCGGTTTCAGCCGGGAGTATTGTTGCCCGGATAGAACACCAGCGCGACCGGCCCGTCCTTCAAGAGATCGCCGAGTGCGTAGGTGCGGCCGTCCGACGCCTGGGCCTTGAACGCGGGTGCTTTACTGCCGATCGGAAGCGGCTCGCTCATCTCGTTTCCTCGTTGTGAGCTCGAGGCGATGCTCGAGCGGTTCCAACCAGGTATCGGGGACGCGCATCCCACCGAGTGGTGCGTGCGACTCCCCGTACTCGCTCTCACCGTGCCAGTCCGACCCCCCCGTGATGCCAAGTCCCAGCCGCTCGGCGATACGCATCAGCCGCTGTTCGACGGCGGGCGCGTGACTGGGGTGGCGGACCTCGACGCAGTCGAGTCCCTGGTCCTGAAAGATGCGAAGTTGGGCCTCGGTGCCGTGATCGCCCAGATGCGCCGCGACGGTGAGCCCACCCACGTCGTGCACGAGCGCCGTGACCTCGCCGAGCTTGGGCAGCGGCTTCTCGACGTATGCCGCCCGGCCGCGGCCCAGGTACCGCCGGAATGCGTCGCTGATGTTGTCACACGCGCCGCAGTCGACCAGCGCTCGCGCCACGTGCGGCCGGCCCAGCGCCCCGCCGTCGCCTCCCAGGAGCCGCGCCTGGACGTCTTCCAACTCGATCGCGACGCCGAGGTCTTGCAGCTTGGCCACGATCTGTTCGCCTCGCAGGCGGCGCGCGGCGCGCGTGTCGCGGAGAAAGGTCTGGAGACCCTCGTGCGCATACGGCAGAAACAGCGCGAGGACGTGGAGCTCGCCCCACGGCGCGCGCACGCTGAATTCGCAGCCCGGAATGATGCGCACGCCGAGCCTCGTGCCTTCCTGCGCGGCGTCCGCGACGCCGTCGGTGGTATCGTGATCGGTGAGCGCGATCGCCGCCAGGTCAACCGCGCGGGCGCGGCGTGCCACCTCCTGCGGCTCGCACTCGCCGTCCGAGGCCGTCGAATGACAATGCAGGTCAATGTGCGGCGTAATCGACCTCGGGGGCGGTCCACGCCGGCTGCGACTGGCGGAACAGCTCCAGCAGCTCGCGGTCGGAGAGCTCCATGAAGGCACGGTCCGGCGAGCGGGCGCCGAGCGGCGCAAAGTGCGTAACCCGACGGCGGCGCTGAGGGCCGGTGCCGTACTCGAAGATCAGCCCGAACTGATCGCGGCCGTAGACGGTCACCCGGCCAGAGGGGTAGACCTCCCACCGCTCGCCGTCCATCTCGATGGTGCGTCGGGCCATGGATTATGCCTGCGACGTGGTCGCGACGGGAACCTCGCTCCACAGCTCCCACGCGTCGGGCGCGTAGGTCGCCAGCGCCTGGAGGCGCTTCTCCAGCTTGATCTCTTCCGGAAGCCGCGAGGCCTGAGCGCGGTGCGACATCTCCGTCGGGCTCTCGGAGAACTCGATGAACAGCCGCGGATCCTTCGCGTTCCGGTACAGCCAGATCCGCTGGCCGCGCGCTTCGGCGAACTGACTCAGCTCGCGCAGCGTGGCGACGTACTCCGTCTCGTTCTGGCTAGACACGCGCACACGCGCGGCGGTCAGGACTTTCGGCATCTTCACACCGCTCCCTCGGGAAACTCCTGCAACAGTTTCTTCACGTCGGCCAGGAACTTGTCAGCGTCCGCGCCGTCCACGACGCGGTGATCGTAGGACATCGTGAGCATCCCCATCGTCCGGATCGCGATGGAGTCCGTGCCGTCAGCGGCAGTCACGACCTTCGGGCGTTTCTCGATCGCGCCGACGCCGAGAATCGCCACCTGCGGCTGGTTGATGATGGGAATGCCAGCGAAGGGCCCGAAACCGCCGGGATTGGTGATCGTGAACGTGCCGCGCTGAATGTCGTCGGGTAACAGCTTCTTGGTGCGGGCGCGCTCCCCGAGATCGTTGATGGCGCGCGCGATGCCGATCAGCGACAGCTCGTCGGCGTGCTTGATCACCGGCACGATGAGACCCCAGTCGAGCGCCACCGCGATGCCGATGTTGACGTCCGCACGATAGATCGTGCTGTCGCCGGACACCGCGGCATTGACAATGGGATGCTTTCGCAGATTCTCGGCGCACGCCTTCGCGATGAACGCGAGGAAGGTGAGGGTCACGCCCCGTTCGGTATAGGTCTGCTTCGCTTTGGCGCGCAACTGTGCGACACGCGTGAAATCGACCTCGAAGAAGCTTGCGACGTGCGCGGACACGCGCTTCGACAACACCATGTGGTCGGCGGTGATCTTGCGGATCCTGGACCACGGCTCGACGCGGTCGCCGGGCCAGGGTTCGACCGTCGGATGCTCGATGGGGCCGACAAGGCCTGGGGCTTGGGGCCGCGGGCCTGAGGGGGCAGCGGCCGGGGCGCGCTCGATGTAGCCGAGGATATCCTGCTTCGTCACGCGGCCTGCGTAACCGCTCCCCGGAATGCGGGAGATGTCGACGCTGTGCTCGGCGGCGATTTTCCGGACGAGCGGCGTGGATTTCGTGCGGAGGCGCTGCTCGGCCGTCTGGACTCCACCATCCCCATCGCTGCTCTTGACTGCGGGCGCCGGCGCAGGCGCGGCCTTCGCTGGCTCAGGCTTGGGAGCCGGTGGCGGCGAAGGCGGCGGTGCCGCGGCCTTCGGTGGCTCCGGTTTCGCGGGCGCCGGGACCGCCGCCCCGCCTTCCGTCTCCAAAACCCCGACGACCGTCTGCACGGGCACGGTCTGCCCTTGCTCCACTTTGATCTCCGCCAGGACCCCAGCGGCCGGCGCCGGGATTTCGGCGTCGACCTTGTCGGTCGAGATCTCGAACAGCGGCTCGTCCCGCTTGACGGGGTCGCCGACTTTCTTGAGCCATTTGCTCAACGTGCCTTCGGCGATCGATTCGCCCATCTGGGGCATGAGTACGTCCACGCGTGCCATTGGATCTCCGTCAGTACGCCGCCAACCAGCGGGCGGCTTTCACGATGTCTTCGGTCTGCGGCAACACGAAGTCCTCGAGCGTCGGCGCATACGGCAGCGGCACGTCGTGCGCGGTGACGCGCATGATCGGGCCGTCGAGCCATTCGAACGCCTGCTCGTTGATCCGGGCCGCGATCTCCCCCGCGATCCCACCGGTCCGCGTGTCTTCGTGCACGATGAGGACCTTGTTCGTCTTCTTCACGGTCGCGACGATCGCGGCGTCGTCCATCGGCAGCAGGGTCCGCAGGTCCAGCACTTCGACCGACACGCCGTCCGCCTTCTCGAGTTGCTCGGCCGCCTCGAGCGATTTCCAGAGCGTGGCGCCGTAGCTAATGATGGAAAGATGCTTCCCTTCGCGCGCGATGCGCGCCTGCCCGATCGGCGTGAGGATCTCCTCACCCTCCGGCAGCTGCTCCTTGATGCGCCGGTACAGCCATTTGTGCTCGAGATAGAGTACCGGATCCTCGTCACGGATCGACGCTTTGATGAGACCTTTTGCGTCCCGCACGGTTGCCGGATAGACGATCTTCAGACCGGGCGTGTGCAGGAATGCCGCTTCGGGATTCTGAGAATGGAACGGCCCGCCGCGAACGTAGCCGCCGCAGGGGCCGCGCACCACCATCGGGGTCGACAGCCCGGCGCGGTAACGCGCCGTGGCCACGTAGTTGGTGAGCATGTCGTACGCGCACGAAATGAAGTCGATGAACTGCATCTCGGCGACGGGCCGCAGCCCCATGTGCGCCGCCCCCGCGGCCGCTCCCACGATCGCTGCTTCGGAGATCGGCGTGTCGATCACCCGTGACTCGCCGAAACGCTTGCTGAAGCCGTCGGTCACTTTGAACGCGCCGCCATACAGCCCGACATCCTCGCCGAGGATGAAGACGCGCTCGTCACGCTCCATTTCTTCCCAGAGACCCTGGCGCAACGCTTCGAGAAAGGTGACTTCGGCCATCACAACACCTTGAACCAGAGCTTGTCAGCGGCCGGCGGATCGACGTAGACGCCGGGCAACGCGCTCTCGGCCGGCGGCAACGGCTCATCCACACACGCGTCCGTCGCCTGATCCACTTCTGTGCGCACGCGATCGTCGATGTCCTTCAGATCCGCCTCGGCGACCATATCAGCGGTGAGCAGACGCTGCACGTAGCGATCGATTGGATCGTTCGCCTTCGCCCACTGCTCCAGCTCACTCTTCGGCACGTAGTGCTGATCGTCGTGCTCGGCGTGACCCTTGCGGCGATAGGTCTTCACCTCGATGAAGTGCACCCCTTTGCCGTGGCGGGCGCGCTCCACCGCAACCCGCGTCGCCTCGTAGACCGCGAACACGTCGTTGCCGTCCACCGTCACCGACGGGACGCCATATCCCTTGGCCTTCTCGGCGAGGTCCTTCACGGCGAACTGCTTCTCGGGAGGCGTGGAGTACGCCCAATGGTTGTACTCGCCGATCACGACGAGCGGGAGCCGCTGGACGGCGGCGAGGTTCAGGCCCTCATGAAAGGTGCCGGTCGACGTACCGCCGTCGCCGATGTACACGAGCCCGACGCGCGGCTCGCCGCGCAGCTTGAAGCTCAGCGCGATCCCCGCCATCACCGGGATCATGTCGCCCAGATGGGAGATCTGGCCGAGGTAGCCCTTCTCGAGGTCGTTGAAGTGGACGTTCAGCTCGCGGCCGCGCGTGGGGCTATCGACCTTGGCCATATACTGCCGCAGGATCTCGACCGGCCGGGCTCCCATCACGAGCAGCGACCCGAGGTTGCGGATGAGAGGTGACAGCACGTCCTTGTGCCGGCCGCGCTCCAACGCATATGCCGAGGCGACGGATTCCCCCTCTTGCCCCAGCGAACGGAACAGCCCGCCGATGACCTTGGTCTGGCGGTACAGCGCCACCAGGCGCTCCTCCAGCGTCCGGGTGAGCCGGAGATAGTAGTAGATCTCGAGAAGCTGGTCCGACGAGAGCACCGCCCCGGCGGGGATGGCGCCAGTCGGGCGCGTCGCAGGAAGAGCCATGGCCCTAAATTATAGTTGGGAGGGAAGAGCGATGGCGAACGTGAAGCTGCGCGTGACCGGAATGACCTGCGGCCACTGTCAGGCCAAGGTCGAGAAGGCCTTGAAGGGCGTGGTCGGGGTCTATAGCGCCGTCATCGACTTGCCCGACGGCGAGGCGGAAGTGGATTTCGATGATGACTCGGTCACGACCGATCAGTTGGTGGCGGCTGTCGCAAAAGCCGGCTACGGCGCGAAGGTCGCGGGCTAGTAGGCGCCGCGCATGACGTACGTCGGCTCGACGAGCCGGTGCACCTCCGCGAGAAACCGCTTGGCGAGCTTGTCGAGCTCCGACTCTCCCACCTGATCAGTCGCCACCTCGACGAACGTGTAGTGCCCACCCTCGGGCCGGGCGCTGATCGTGATGCGGCCCAACGTCCCCTGGTAGGCCCGGCGGCGCGGCGATTCCTCCGCCGGCGCGAGCCGCCCGCCGAAAAAGCTCTTGGCGACGTCGAGCACCGCTTCGGGGCTCGCGCTAGTTCTGTGGAAGTATCGCATGCGTTGCCGCTCCAGGCGTTTTGAACGCCCGCAAGGTGAGGCTGTTGAGCACCACCGACAGACTCGACCACGCCATGGCGGCGCTCGCGAGCACCGGTGAGAGGAGCCACCCCGTCACGGGATAGAGTATACCAGCGGCGACGGGAATCAGCAGCACGTTGTAGCCAAACGCCCAGATCAGGTTCCAGCGAATCGTCCGCATCGTCCGGCGCGCGAGCTCGATCGCCGTAAACACGGCGCGCAGGTCGCCGCGGATCAGCGTCACGTCGGACGCCTCCATCGCGATGTCGGTTCCCGTGCCGATCGCGATGCCGACGTTCGCCTGGGCCAGCGCCGGCGCGTCGTTGATGCCGTCGCCCACCATGACGATGTGTCCGCCCCCGACCTCACGCTGCAGCTTCTTCACGAGGTCCGCCTTCTGCGAAGGCAACACCTCGGCGATGACTTCGTCGATGCCCACCTCCGCGGCAACCGCCTCGGCGCCTTTGCGCGAGTCGCCCGAGACCATGACGACGGGAATTCCGCGTCGCTTCAACAGCTCAATCGCCGTCCGAGACGTGGGCTTGATCGGATCGGAAATCGCGATGACGGCGTAGACCGTGTTGTTCACGACACAGATCACCGGCGAGCGGCCCTGGGCTGCCAGGCGATCGGCGTCAGCGCCCAGCGAGCCCAGCTCGAGGCTCCGCTCGCGCGCGTGCCGCAGCGAGATCACCTCGATGATGCGACGGTCCACCGTCCCACGCACGCCTCGACCCTCCATCGCCGCGAATTTCTCCACCGCGAGCAGCGAGACCTGCTTGTCCTGCGCGGCCTTGAGAATCGCGAGGGCGAGCGGATGCTCCGAGCGCTGTTCGACGGACGCCGCCCATTTGAGGACATCGGCTGGGCTGATCGGTGTACCGTCCGGCTTCTTGGCGGTCACGATGTGCGTCACGGTCGGTTTGCCTTCCGTGATCGTGCCGGTCTTGTCGAGCAGCACGGTACGCGCGTCGGCGAGCCGTTCCAGCGCCTCGCCGCTCTTGATGAGGATTCCGTACTCGGCTGCCTTGCCGGTACCCACCAGAATTGCCGTCGGGGTGGCGAGGCCCAGGGCGCAGGGACAGGCGATGATCAGCACCGAGACGAACGCCACGGTCGCAAAGACGAGCGCGCGCGCCTGCGGGAGCGGTCCTACATCGAACCAGATGACGAAGGCCGCAATCGCGAGCGCGATCACGATCGGCACAAATACCCCCGCGACGCGGTCGGCGAGTTTCTGAATCGGCGCTTTGGTGGCCTGCGCGTCTTCGACGAGCTGCACGATCTGGCCCAGCGCGGTTTCCTTGCCGACGCGCGTCGCCCGAAACGTGATGCTGCCGGTCGTGTTCAACGTGCCACCGATGACTTCGTCCCCCGGCTTCTTGCCGACGGGCATCGGTTCGCCGGTGAGCATCGCTTCGTTCACGGCCGAGGCGCCTTCGGTCACGATCCCGTCGACCGGCACCTTTTCCCCCGGCTTGACGATGACCAGGTCTCCAACGACGACCGCTTCGACTGGAACGTCGGTTTGCTGGCGGTCCCGGATCACGTGCGCCGATTTCGCGCGCAAGGTGGCCAGACGGCGAATCGCTTCGGAGGTGCGGCCTTTGGCACGCGCTTCGAGCAGCCGGCCCAACAGCACCAGCGCGATGATCGCCGCCACCGCCTCGTAGTAGACGTCGGCCGGAAGCCCGGCCCGCAAAAAGAGCGTGGGCGCCGCGGTCGCCACGAGCGAGTAGAGGTAGGCCGCTCCAGTTCCGACACCGATGAGCGTGTTCATATCCGCGGTGCGATGCCGCAGCCCGCTCCAGGTGCCCTTGTAGAATTGCTGGCCCGACCACGCGACGACGGGCAGCGTGACGATGGCGAGTCCCCATTTGACCCAGTCGAGATCGAGCACCCAGCCCTGCCCCGCGATCCAGTCGCGCAGGCGGATCGCCAGCGGCATGAGCAAACGACCCAGCAGGTCCACCTGCTTCATCGTGCCGTTGTCGCCCATGGGCCGATCCGCCATCAGCAGCATCGAGCCGATCATCGCGACGATCGTCGCGGCCGCGGCGACGACGAATTTCCACGTGAGCGTCCGGATCTCGCGCCTGCGCGCGATGCGCTCGCGCTCGAGCGGATCCTCTGCCGCGATCGGCGCGGCCACCTCCAAGCCTGCCGCGACCACGGCCTTCTCGAGATCTTCCGCACTCACGACGCCGGGGACGTAGTCGACGGTCGCCGTCTCGGTCGCCTGATTGGCCACGGCCCGGATGACGCCGTTGACCCTGGACAGCGACCGCTCGAGCGGCGCGACGCTGGGTACGTAGTGCAGGTCGACGATTCCGAAGGAGACGGTGGCCTTGCCGCAGTTGTAACCCGCGTCGCGCACCGTCTTGATGAGCTGCCCGACGTTCGTTTGCGCGGCGTCGTATTCGATGGCCGCCTTGTTGGTGGCAAAGTTGACGCCGGCGGAGGTGACGCCGGTCGCGCCCGCCAGCGCCTCCTGGACCGTGGCGGCGCAGCTGGCGCAGGTCATTCCTTCGATCGGAAGGATGATCCGGCTCTTACTCATGGCGGGCATCGTGGAATTTGTGCGGCGATGACGCCGTGCGGCGCTCGCCGGGCGGCTCCACCACGAGGAGCCCTTTCAGCATGTTCATGCCGCAGCGAAACGGATATTCGCCGGGCTGCTCGGGGGTGAATTCGACCGTCGTCGTCTGAAATGCCGGCAGCTGCTGATCGATCCCGAAGCGCTCGAACACCACGCGCTCCGAACAGTCGGCAGTTTCGTCCCGGTAGAATTGGAGCCGTACCGGCTTGCCGGCCTGGACGACGATCGTGTCGGGCGTGTAGCCGCCTTTCACGGTGACGTGGACTTCCTGCACTCCGCTCGCACCCGCGGTCGCGGCCACCGGGGTGCCGCGCGAGAAGAGGAAGTACCACAGCACCCAGCCGATGGCGACGGCGCCGAGCGCCGTAACGGCGATCTGGGTGGACGTCACCGTTCCCTCGCTAGCGCACCTGCACGCGCGCGGGAGCGCCTTTGGTCAAGGGCGCGGATTCGATCCGCATGGCGTAGAACGAGCGCCACACGAAGGTCAGCGCGATCGCGAGGAATGCGCCGGCGAGGACGAGACTCAGCGTGGCGCCGCGCTCCGCCGTGAGCGACACCGCCAGCTCGACCGCCAGCAGGCCGAACAGCGTCGTGAACTTGATGATTGGATTCATCGCGACCGAGGAGGTGTCCTTGAACGGGTCGCCCACGGTATCGCCGACCACCGTGGCGTCGTGCAACGGCGTGCCTTTCTGCTTCAGCTCGGTCTCGACGATCTTCTTGGCGTTGTCCCATGCACCCCCCGCATCGGCCATGAAGATGGCCTGGTAGAGGCCGAACAGCGCGATCGAGATCAGGTAGCCGATGAAGAAGTACGGCTCGACGAACGCGAACGCGAGCGTCGCAAAGAAGACCGTCAGGAAGATGTTGAACATCCCCTTCTGCGCGTACTGGGTGCAGATCTCCACCACCTTCTTGCTGTCCGCCACGGACGCCCTGGTCGTCCCCTCGAGCCGGATGTGCGCCTTGATGTACTCGACCGCGCGATACGCGCCGGTCGTCACCGCCTGCGTCGAGGCGCCGGTGAACCAGTAAATCACGGCGCCGCCGGTGATCAGGCCGAGCAGGAACGGCGGGTGCAGGATCGACAGATTCGACAGCTCGGACTGCAGTCCGCGCGTGAGCGCCACGATGATCGAGAAAATCATCGTCGTGGCGCCGACGACCGCTGTGCCGATGAGCACAGGTTTCGCGGTCGCCTTGAACGTGTTCCCCGCCCCGTCGTTCTCCTCCAGGTTCTCCTTGGCACGCGCAAAATTCGGCTCGAAGCCGAAGTCCTTCTTGATCTCCGCGCGCACGTTCGGCACATGCTCGATCAGCGACAGCTCGTAGACCGATTGCGCGTTATCCGTAACCGGGCCGTAGGAATCGACGGCAATCGTGACCGGCCCCATCCCCAGGAACCCGAAGGCGACCAGGCCGAACGCGAATACCGCCGGCGCCAGCATTAGACCGGTCAGGCCAGTGGTGCTGACGCCATACGCGATCGCCATCAGCACCATCATCGTCATCCCTAACCAGAACGCGCTGAAGTTCCCGGCCACGAAACCCGACAGAATGTTCAGCGAGGCGCCGCCTTCACGCGACGACGTCACGATCTCGCGCACGTGCCGCGAGCTGGTCGACGTGAAGACCTTGACCAGCTCGGGGATGATGGCGCCGGCCAGCGTACCGCACGTGATCACGAGCGAGAGCTTCCACCACAGCGTGGTGTCGCCACCGACAGCGGGGATCAAGAGTCGCGACGCGACGAACGTGAGCGACACCGAGACGAGCGATGTCAGCCAGACGAGCGTCGTCAGCGGCGCTTCAAAATTCATGTGGTCGGCGTTCTGGTAGCGCGCCTTGGCGAATGCTGCATTCAGGAAGTACGAGAGACCGGACGCGACCACCATCATGACGCGCATCGCGAAGATCCAGACGAGCAGCTGGACCTGCACGAGCGGCTGGTGGACGGCGAGCAGGATGAACGAGATCAGCGCGACGCCCGTCACGCCGTACGTCTCGAACCCGTCGGCGCTCGGCCCCACAGAGTCGCCGGCGTTGTCGCCGGTGCAGTCGGCGATGACGCCGGGGTTGCGGGCGTCGTCTTCCTTGATCTTGAACACGATCTTCATCAGGTCGGCACCGATGTCGGCGATCTTGGTGAAGATGCCGCCCGCCACACGCAGCGCCGCCGCGCCCAGCGATTCGCCGATCGCGAATCCGATGAAGCACGGGCCGGCGTAGTCGCCTGGGATGAACAGCAGGATCAGGAGCATCAGCAGCAGCTCGACGCTGATCAGCAGCATCCCGATGCTCATGCCCGCCTTCAGCGGAATCGCGTGGTTAGGATAGGGCTTGCCGGTCAGACTGGCGAAGGCCGTCCGGGAGTTCGCGAACGTATTCACCCGGATACCGAACCAGGCGACCCCGTAGCTGCCGGCGATGCCGATGAGGCTGAACAGCAGGATGACGATCACCTTGGTCGCGGGAAAGCCGCGCACCATGGCGCCGGTCGCGTCCGTCGTCTGCGCCAGCGTGCCGAAGTACAGCGCCACGATGGCGCCGATGAAGAGCCACAGAATAAGAAGGAAGCGACCCTGGGTGAGCAGGTACGTCTTGCAGGTCTCGTAGATCAGCTCGGAGATCTCGCGCATGGCGCGATGCACCGGGAGGTTCTTGAGCTGCATGTAGGTAGCCAACCCGAACACCAGCCCCAGCGCACAGATCACCAGACCCCAGAGCAGCAAGGCCCGCCCGCCGATCCCACCCAGGAACATGGCCTGGTTCAAGTCCGGCAGTACGAGCGCGGCTTCACCGCCTGCTGCATGCTGGGCGGGATTCTGCAGCAATCCGAAAATCATGCGGGATTATCTCCTGGAGTGAGTCTTACTTCTCCGCGTATTCGTAGTACTCGATGCCGAGGTGCGTGATCTGCTCCTCACCCATCAGCCAGCGCAGCGTGTTCTTGAGCTTCGTCTGCTGGATGAAGAGGTCGTGCTCGGCGTACAGGCCGGCGGCGAATTGCGGGCTCTTGAAGTAGAACGAGAGCCATTCCTGAATGCCCGAGAGTCCCGCACGGCCGGCGAGGTCGAAGAACAGCGCGAGGTCGAGCACGATCGGCGCGGCGAGGATCGAGTCGCGGCACAGGAAGTCGACTTTGATCTGCATCGGATAGCCGAGCCACCCGAAGATGTCGATGTTGTCCCACCCTTCCTTATTATCACCGCGGGGTGGGTAGTAGTTGATCCGGACCTTGTGATAGACCTTGCCGTACAGCTCGGGATACAGGTCCGGTTGGAGAATGTGCTCGAGCAGTCCGAGCTTCGACTCCTCCTTGGTCTTGAACGACTCCGGATCATCCAGCACTTCGCCGTCACGGTTGCCGAGAATGTTGGTGGAATACCATCCCGACAGGCCGAGCATGCGCGCCTTGAACGCCGGCGCGAGCACACTCTTCATCATGGTCTGACCGGTCTTGAAGTCCTTGCCGCCGATCGGCACGTGGCGCTCGTCGGCCAGCTTCTCCATCACCGGAAGGTCGACGGTCAGGTTGGGCGCGCCGTTCGCGAACGGCACATTCTCCAACAGCGCAGCATACGCATAGAGCATGGACGGCGCGATCGACTGGTCGTTCTGCTCCATCGCCTTCTCGAAGGCGGCCAACGACTGATGCGCCGGTCCCGGCGTCAGGAAGACCTCCGTCGAGGCGCACCACACCACGACCAGACGATCGAGTCCCGCGCTCTGCTTGAAGTTCCGCATGTCCTCGCGCAGCTGCTCGGCGAGCTCCCGCTTGTTCTTGCCGCGCTTGACGTTCGTCCCGTGCAGCCGCTTGACGTAGTACTGATCGAAGACCGCAGGCATCGGTTTGATGTTCTGCAGGAAATCCTTGATCGGCTCGAGGTGCTCGTGCTTGTCGAGCACGCCGGCTTTCACCGCCGCGGTATACGCGTCATCGGGAATGGGGTCCCAGGCCGCGAACACGAGATCCTTCAGATCCGCGAGCGGCACGAACTCCTTGATCTTCGGCGCGCGCTTCTCGGTCCGCTTGCCGAGCCGGATCGTCGCCATCTGGCTGAGCGAGCCGATCGGCAGCGCGCGACCCCGCCGCACGTTTTCGACGCCGGCGATGAAGGTCGTGGACACGGCGCCGAGGCCCACCAGCATCACGCCCAGTTTCCCCTTCGCGGGCGCGATCTCCCGTGCGCCTCCCGTGACTACCGCCGTCCCCGTTTGCTCGCGTGCCATCAATGTCCTTTGCGGCGTGCGGCCGCCATTCCAGGCAACGTCTCACGTTTGTAAATCGGCGACGGCGGCGGCGCGCCGTGCGCCACGCGCGCGACATGCACCACCCGTTGGATCACCGTGATCGCGGAGACGAGCGCGAGCACCGCCACAATCCAGAATAGCACGACCCCGGGGCGCCCCGGCCCCGCGCCCAATACCAGCGCCGGCACCCCGAGCAACAGAATGCGCTCGGCGCGCGGCGCAATGCCTACTTTGTTTTCCACGCCGAGCGCTTCGGCCCGCGCCCGCGTGTAGGACACCAAGAACGATGCGATGAGCGCGATCAGCCCGGCTGCGAGGGCCCGCGGTTTCATGTCGGCCGGCAGCGGGCCGGTCAAAAAATAGAAGATCAGCCCCGCAAAAACCGCCCCTTCGCCGACCCGATCGAGTGTCGAATCGTAAAACGCGCCGAACGTCGTCATCTTGCCGCCGTGGCGCGCCACTTGCCCGTCGAGCAGGTCGAATATCCCGCTGATCAGCACCAGCAATCCGCCGAGCCGGATGGCGCCGGTGCCGAACGCCACGCCGGCGCCGACCACCACCAGGGTGCCCAGCGTGGTAATCGTATTCGGATGCACGCCAGCCCGTATCAGGGCACGCGCCAGCGGTCCGATCAGGCCGACAAAACCGTCTTTGACGCGCTGGGGAATGACATTCATTGCCGGGGGGAAGCTAATCTCCGGCGAAAATGACGGTAGGGCTAACGTCCCGCGAAGGGGACTGTTCGGCAAGGAAACGACTCAATCACCGAGATCGGGAAGATCGGTCTTCGCCATCAGGCCGCGAAGTGCGGGTTCTCGATGAGCCCTATCAGATTCCCAAACGGATCGGCGACCGTCGCCACCCGAATCCCCTCCCCGACATCCTGAATGGGTGACTTGAGGGTCGCGCCTGCGCGAATAAACTGCTCGACCCCCTTCTCGACGTTCGCGACACCCCAATATGCGACCGAGCCTCCGGGGCCCGGCTTGAGGCTCTTGGGATCGGGATCGAGCCCGAGCTCGTAGCCTCCGATGTTGAAGCCCACGTAGAACGGCTCATCGAAGTACGGTTTGACGCCGAAGGCCGAGCTGTACCACTCCTTGGCGCGTTTGAGATCGGCAACGTGATAGATCACCGTGCGTAAGCCGAGAACCGTCATCTCACCCTTCTTCTTTAGCGCGGTCTGATCGTTCCAGTCACCTCGGCGAGGACGCGGTAGCCCTCCAGACGAGCGGGAATTCTGCTTTTCGTATCGGCGCCCGAGTCGGCGAGAAACACTTTGATGCACCGTTCTCCGCCGCACAACCCGATCGCGGTCCCCACGACGCCGGGGAGCGCCATGAGGGAATCGTTATGCGCGGCGAGAACCTCATCGATGCTCCTCGCAGTCACCGTGCCTGCCCCCCCCCCGCCCCCGCGCTGAGCACCGGAGCACGCGAGTGCCCCGGCCAGCAGTAGCAACGCCAAGCTGGGTGCGACCATTACTGACGCTTCACGGCAACCGAGAAGCCGTTGCTGCTGCCATCCGGATCGTGATTGGCGGATGACTTGTAAACGTAGCCAGAGAGCGCCATCGCGGTTACGCCGAACGAGACCATCTTGGTCGAACTCGGAAGGTTCGACAGCACGACGCTGCACGTTCCAGCGGCACCCGTGACGCATCCCACCTCAGGATTGGCCCCGTTCCACAGGCCGCGCACGCTCGCGCCGTTCACGAGATTGTGGCGGGAGTCGTGTGCCGTGATCACAACCGTCGCCGTCCACCTATTGCCGTTGATGGTGGCGACGCCGTCGAGATTGCCCACGTGGAGGTTCGGCGGGTTCACGGTGATGGCGATGGCGCGCGCGTCGTTGCTCGAATTGTTGTCCGCCAGCTTCTGCGTCGCCGTCAGGATGTGACCGTTCGTCGCGACCCCGCCGGTGTTCCAGCTGATGGTGCGCGTCACGCTCGCACCCGCGGCAATCCCGGTGATCGTCTGCGTTCCAACGGTGATGCCACCCGCTGTGCCGTCGGTCAACACGACGTCGAAGCTGGTGCTCACATCCACCCCACCCAGGTTCTGCACCGTGACCACAACCGGTGCGGTATCGCCCTGCGTCACCTGGGCCTGCGCCGTGATGGCGGTCAACGCGAGATCGACCGGCTGCGGATTCACGGTGACCGTTGTCGAGCGCTGGTTGTTGGCGCTGTTGTCATCCGCAAAGGTCTGGGTCGCCACGAGCGTGTGACCGCCCAGCGCCGCAGCCGTGGTGCTCCAGCTGAACGAGGGCGTAGCGGTGGCACCGATGGCCAACCCGGTGACGGTTTGCGTGCCGATCGTCACGCCTGCCGTGGCGTCGGTGAGCACGACGTTGAAACTGCTCGCGACGTTCTGGCCGCCCACGTTCTGAACCGTGACCCCGACCGTGGCCGAATTTCCTTGAGTCACCGAGCTGGGCGCGCTCAGGTCGGTCACGGCGACGTCGATGACCGGCGCGTTCACGGTGACCGTCACTCCGCCCTGATTGTTGGCGGCGTTGGCGTCGCTCAAACTGTGGGTCGCCACGAGCCGGTGACCACCCAATGCGGCGCCCGTCGTATTCCAGTTGAACGTGCGAGTCGCCGTGGCGCCCACGGCGAGCCCAGCCACTGTCTGTGTACCGAGCGCTGCGCCTGCGGTCGAGTCGGTCAGGACGACATCAAAGCTGCCGCTGACGTTCAAGCCACCCACGTTTTGGACTGTGACCCCAACGGACGCGGTGCTCCCCTGCGTCACCGCGCTCGGCGCGACGACGCCGCTCACGGCGATATCAGTGATTGGCGGGGCCTCCACAATCACACCGATGCCGACGGTGTTGTTCGCAGGGTCGCTGTCGGCCAGCTTCTGCGTCGCGAACAGCGTGTGGCCGGTGATTGCCGCACCCGCGGTGTTCCAGTTGAATGTGCGGGTCGCGCTCGCGCCCACGGCGAGCCCGGCGATCGTCTGCGTGCCGAGGATCGGACCGTTGAATCCGTCGGCGAGTACGACGTCGAAGCTGGCCGTGACGTCCTGCCCGCCCACGTTCTTCACCGTGACAACAATGTGGGCCGTGTCTCCCTGCGTCACGCGCGCGGGCGCGGTGATACCGCTGATGGCGAGATCGGTCCCCGGCGGGGGCGGCGGCGGCGGCGGAGGCGGCGGCGGCCCCGGTGGCGGCGGTGGTGCCGGGGCCGTCACGTTGATCGCGATCCCGATCGAGTTATTCGAGCCGTTGTCGTCCGCCAGCTTGTTGTTGGCAAAGAGTGTGTGCCCAGTGACAGCCGCCCCGGCGGTGTTCCACAGCATCTCTACTGTGGTCGTGGACCCAGCGGCGAGGCTGGGAATTGTCGCCGTCGCGACTACCGGGACGGCCCACCCGTCGCTCAGCTCGATGGTGAAGGGTGAAGTGACATCCACCTCACCCACGTTCTGGACGGTGACCACCACGTGTGCCGTGTCGCCCTGGGCCACAGAGCGGGGCCCGGTAATTCCCGTCACCGCGATATCGAGCGGCTTGGGCGTGATCGTGACAACGGTGGTGCGCCGGTTGTTGGCGGCGTTGTCGTCGGTCAGGGCGTGCGTGGCGACGAGCGTGTGCCCGCCCAGGGCCGCGCCGGTGGTGTTCCAGCTGAAAACGAGCGTCGTCGTGGCAGCGGCGGCGAGCCCGTGGATTGTTTGCGTCCCCAGCGCGACACCGGCGGTCGAGTCCTGCAGGGTGACGGGGATGTCACCCGTGACGTTCTGATTGCCGACGTTCGTGACGGTCACACCGACATTTACGGTGTGGCCGACGATTACCGAGCCGGCTCCACTGAAACTCGTTACCGCGACATCGGTGACGGGCGGGTTGACCGTGATCGTCACGAGGCGCTGGTCGTTCGTGGCTCTGTCATCGGACAGCGTCTGACGTGCCACCAGATCGTGATCGCCGGTCGTGCCCGGCGTCCAGGAGAATGTCAGCGTCGTGCTGGCGCCCGCGACGAGGCCGGAGACGCTCTGCGTGCCAGCCGTCACGTGCTCCGTCGTGTCCTGCAGCGTGACGTCGAACGTGGAGACGTCCTGGTTGCCGACGTTCTTCACGGAGACCATGACGCTCGAAGTACCGCCCTGCACCGCTGAGCTGGGTCCACTGACGCTCGTCACGGCCAGGTCGGTCAGCGGTCCCGGCGGCGGCGGCGCAAAGCCGTCGATCACGACGCCGAAGCGTTGCAGCACGAGATCGATCCGGTTGGCGATCGTGACGTTCGCATTGCCGGCGAACAGCAACGCGACGGGGTTGAGATTCGTGTAGTCGGTGACGATGAGCGAGCCCGAGTCGCCGCCGTTGCTGAACCCGCCCGGCGTGATGATCAGCTGGTCGACGTAGCGCGCCGTCTTCGTGCAAGTGAATCCCGAAACCGCATAACAGATCGTGACCGTCGCGTTGATGCCCGTGATCTGGCCGTGCGTCAGCCGTGTGGTGCGGCCGTACTTCTGCACGTTGAGCCCGAGCAGCGCGTTGCGGTCATCGAACAGGCCGTCGCCGTTCGCGTCGCCGAAGATCGTCGAGTTCGGCATGCTGTAGCCGTCGTCGGCGGGCGTCGCGTTATCCAGCACTGCGGTGTTGGAGAGGGCGATGGCGGCGTCGATGGTGTTGGCGCCGTTGGGGGCGAAGGAGATCACCTGAAAGTCGCTCAGCGTCGCGATCTGATCGGCGGCCGTGCCCCCATCAAATGGACCGGGCTGGTACTCGGGATCGCCGATGCTGGCGCCGTTCGAGTTGGCCAGGACGTGATTGTTCGAGAGGATATACACGCGTCCCAGCGCATCTCGCACGCGCGCGCCGATCGTACCGGCCGTGATCGCCGGATGTCCCACCGAGAATCCCATGGGGGCCGGGCGCTGGCGTTGCGTGGGATCGCTGCGGGCCATGAGCCGGCCGGTGACCCGTTGCGTCACGGGGATCCCCTCGAGCATGCCGGGCAGGCCGGTGATGCCGGTGCGCTCCAGGAGGAGCAGCAGGCCGGGATGTCCGTCCGGATCGACCGTCACCGCAGTTCCCACGACGCCGGGGATCGCGAGCAACGCATCGGTGTGATGCCGTTGTGCCGTGATCGCCGCGCGAAGATCGGGAATGAGACGAGAGACTGGGAGCGCGGGACCGGCGGGAGAATTCGATGCGCTGTCGGAGCACGCGTACCAGACGGCGGGCGCGGCAGCAATCAGGACGACGATGGCGCCGCGAATCAACGCGCGGACGGAAGGTGCAGCCATAGCGACTCCCGGTTAAGACCCAAGGGCGGGGCGCGGGCACGATTATGGAGCCGCCACACCGACTCGGCAAGCTAGGACTTCAGGCAGGGTCTATTTGGAGGGATTTGGGGGCAGTCGGGGCGAGACCACCCGCTTAGCGAGGTCTTCCATCTGCTGTTGGCGCAGCCGCGCCCAGCGGGGCAGGCGGAGTGCGCCGCTGGCGATCATCCCGATTCCGGCGAGGGCCAGGAACGCGACGCCGGGAAGTGAGCTGCCCAGGGAGCCACCCAGCGCACTCGTAACGACGATCGTTGCGGCCACAGCGAGGACCGCGAAGCCCGCGCCGATCGAGGCACGAGCGGCGCCGTGCATCGTGCCGAAGCGCAACCGGTGACCAGTTTCCGTTGGCTCGAGGAGGACCTGCAGGTTTCCGTTCGTCCACTGGCGCAGCGAGCCTTCGGACCGTGTCGTGCCCCGGGCGTTGAAGACCTCACGCAGCTGAACGACCAGGCGCTCCCACTCCGCATCACTGAGCCGGCGATTGAGGTTGACCGTCCGGGCTACACCGATCGGCAGGCCAAGGAACGTGCGCGATGCAGCGTCGAGTCGCACATCCAGTGCCTGGGCAGCCTGCGCCACCGCATCGGAAGCGATGCCCACTTCGCGGCCGATTGCCTGGAGGTCGGCGAGCGTCAAGCCCTCGTCGTGAGGAACCTCGCGCGGCAGACTCTGCGGCGCTTCCGCGGCCGAGCGGAAGATCGCCGCAATCTCTTTGTCGTTGTAGCGTCGCTCGGCCATGGCTCTAATCTAGTAAATCAGGTGTTTCGTACGAGCCTCGCGAAACCGCTCCAGGTCACTGGTCCACGAATTCCAGATCCCCCGCGCCGGTCTGTCCGCTTCGATCGCCTGCCGCAGCTCCGGCCCGGCCGCGAGCCGATCGAAGCTCTGCGCGCGGAACTGGAACTCGGCGGGATGCGCCGCCCGAATCGCCACGAGCAGGGCGACCGCGAGTTTCGTGGGATCGTAGACCTGACGATCCCGGATGCGCAGCTCGATCCCATTCAACGCCACGCTGGCGTACTTGCCGTCGGTCGGCGCGATTGGAGTGAAGAGCGTCGCTCGCACCTCCACTCCGCGCAGCGCCGAGCTGTCGAGACGCGCGATCACACGGTCCGGATCGAGCCACGGCGCACCCAGCACGCGAAACGCCGTCGCCGTACCCCGACCAACCGACACATTCGTCCCTTCGAACAAACAGGTACCGGGATAGAACAGCGCGCTCTCGATGTCGGGCATGTTGGGCGACGGTTTCACCCACGGGAGACCCGTCTGGTCATAGAACAGCGTGCGACTCCATCCCAGCGCGGGCACGACGACGAGATCCGTGCCGATTGCCAAGGCGTCGTTGGCCAGGCGCGCCAGCTCGCCGAGTGTCATGCCGTACCGCATCGCGACGGGCATGAAGCCGGAGAACGCGGAATCGGGATCGCCGGCGCGCGCGCGCACGTTGCCCTGCACCGCGGTCCCGCCGACAGGATCGGGGCGATCGAGGACGATGACCCGTTTTCCCGCACGCGTTGCATCGCGCATCAATTGGACAGTCGTCGCGATGTAGGTGTAATAGCGGGCGCCGATGTCCTGGAGGTCGATCAGGAGCACGTCGACCGAATCGACCGCGGCTCGCGCGGCGGTACGCGATCCGCCATAGAGACTGTAGATTGGGAGACCGGTGGCGGAGTCCCTGCCGTCGGGAAGCCCGGAACGATCTTCCGTACCGCGAAAGCCGTGCTCGGGACTGAATAAGACCGTGAGCCGTGCGCCGGGAGCTGTGCGCAGGAGATCCACATCTCGGCGACCAAGGTGATCGACGCCGGTGTTGTTCGTGAGCAGACCCAGTCGCCTGCCGGCGATCAGGTGGGCCGAATCCGAGAGCAGGACCTCGATACCGGGCCGAACCTGGGCCGCGATAGGTGACGGGACGCGTGTTCCGCTGGAACAGCCAATCCCCAACCCGATCCAAATGAGACGATGCGCGCGCATAGACTCCTGATCGTGACGATGCTGGCCGCATGTGGCGGACCACGGGCTGTTGGACCGACGCCGCAGCCGGCCGTCGAAGCCGTCCTCAGCAAACTGACCCAACGGCAGAAGGTCGCGCAGCTCGTGGTGCCGTGGCTGGGCGGAAACTACATGGCGCTAGACGATTCCGCCTTCCAGATCGCGAAGCGCTGGGTCGATTCGCTCGAGGTCGGCGGCATCATCATCTCCGTCGGCTCGCCCTACGACATCGCCGCGAAGCTCAACACGCTGCAGCGCCGTTCCAAACTGCCGCTCCTCATTTCCGCGGATCTCGAGTGGGGTGCCGCGATGCGCGTGGTCGGCGCCACCGCCTTTCCCTACATCATGGCCGCGGGCGCGACTGGTGACGCGCGCGACGCCTACACGATCGGCCGCGTCGCCGCGCGCGAGGGACGCGCCGTCGGCATCCACGTGAATTTCGCGCCCGATGCGGACGTCAACAACAACCCGCTCAATCCCATCATCAACACCCGCTCGTTCGGCGAGGACCCGCGCGCGGTCGCGCGGCTGGTGCGCGGCTACGTACACGGCCTGCAGGACAACGGCATGCTCGCCACGCTGAAGCACTTTCCCGGCCACGGCGACACGGATGCGGACTCGCACATCGGTCTGCCCGCGATCCGGGTCGACTATGCTCGGCTCGACTCTGTCGAGCTCGTGCCGTTCCGCGCCGGCATCGACGCCGGTGCGCAAGTCGTCATGAGCGCCCACATCGCCTTCCCCGCATTCACGGGCGAGACGCCGGCGACGCTGTCCGCCGCGATGCTGACCGGCGTGCTGCGCGATTCGCTCAAGTTCAAAGGGCTGGTCGTGACGGACGCGCTCCAAATGGGCGCCATCGTCGCCAAGTACGGCGCGGGCGAGGCGGCGGTGCGCGCGTTCGAGGCGGGGTCGGATCTGTTGCTCATGCCGGCCGATCCCGATTCGGCGATCGGGTCGATGCTGGTGGCGCTGCAGAGCGGGCGCCTTACCACCGCGCGCCTCGATTCGTCCGTAAGCCGCGTGCTCGCGATCAAGCGGCAGCTGGGCCTCTTCGCGCGGCGGACGGTGCCGCTCGACTCGATCGCGCGCATCGTCGGCTCGAAGTCATTCCAGGATGCCGCGGACGACATCGCGCAACGCTCCCTGACCCTCGTGCGGGATACCACCGGTATCGTGGCGCGCCTGCGCGGCGCGCGCAGCCGGATGGCCATCGTCGCGTACGGCGACGAGCTGAACAGCTCTGTCGGGCAGCGCATGCTCGAGCTCATGCGTGCTGGCGGCGACACCGTCGGCTTCTTCCGGCTTTGGCCGATGTCGGGCACCGTGTCCTACGACTCTGCGCGGGTCGTAATTGGTCGCGCGCCGACCGTGATTTTCGCGATGAACGTGCGGCCGATCGCGGCGAAGGGAAGCATCGCGCTGCCCGATTCGCTCGCGCGCCTGATCACCGTGACCGATTCGGTGAAACCGACGGTGCTCGTGTCGCTCGGCAGCCCGTATCTGCTGAATCAGACGCCGGCGGTGAAGTCGTATCTCATCGCCTGGAGCGGGGTGCGCCCCGCCGAGCGTGCCGCGGCGCGTGCCCTGCTCGGCTGGTCGCCGGTGCGTGGCAAGCTGCCGATTCGGATTCCCCCCGCGTACCCCATCGGCTACGGACTCACGGTGTCCGACTCGACGCTGCCGCCTGTGAGACCGCCGGCGCACGTCATCATGCCGTGATGCGTCGACTGCTTTGGCTCAGCGGCGCGTTGCTGCCGCTGGGTTGCACACATCCGCAGCCGGTACCACCGATCACGACGCAGCAGTCACACGGCCGGTTCGAGCCCGTCGTCGCGTATTTGCAATCACAGGTAGACAGCGCGTTTCCAGGGGCCACGATCGCCGTCGGGTACGGTGATAGCGTCGTCCTACTGGCGGCAGTCGGTCACTACGGCGCCGATGACAAACGACCAGTGACGCCCGCGACGATCTACGATCTGGCGTCGCTGACGAAAGTCATTGGACTCACGACCGCGACGATGATGTTGGTGGACTCGGGCAAGCTCGACCTCGACGCCCCGGTGCAACGCTACGTTCCGGCGTTCCAAGGGCCCGGGAAGGAGCGCGTGACGATTCGCAATCTGCTCACACATTCCTCCGGCCTGCCCGCGTGGCGTCCCTTGTACCGCGAGGCGACGACCAGGGAGACGGCGCTCGCGCTCGTTGACACGACGCCCCTGCTGCGTCAACCGGGCGACACCTTCGTCTACTCTGACCTCGGGGCCATGGCACTGACGCAGGTCGTGGAAGCGATCACGAGCCGGCGGCTGGACGATTTTCTTGAGGCTCGGCTCTTCGGGCCCCTCGGCATGCGTTCGACGCGGTTCCTGCCCCCGCTGAGCTGGCGCGACCGCATCGCGCCGACGGAGAATGACTCGTCGTTTCGACACCGGATCCTGCGTGGCGAGGTGCACGACGAGAATGCCGCAGAGCTGGGAGGTGTGTCGGGCCACGCAGGGTTGTTCAGCAACGCCCCGGACTTGTCCAGGTTTGCAAGATGGTTGTTGCGGCTGAGAACGATCGATTCGCTGCACGCTCGTGAGTTCACGCACCGCCAAGGGATCCCCGCCGGCTCTTCACGAGCGCTCGGCTGGGACACGCCCTCCGAAAACTCGAGCGCCGGCACGAAAATGGGGCCGAACGCATTCGGGCATACCGGCTTCACCGGTACGTCCATGTGGTTCGACCCCGATCGCAACGTCTTCATTATTCTGCTGACCAACCGCGTGAACCCGACTCGCGCCAACACGAAGATCCTTCAGGTACGCCGGCGCGTCGCCGATCTCGTCAACGACGCGCTTACTCCACCACAGTAGACCAGCCGCGCCGCGACAGGTCACGGTATATCACAAAGCCACCGACCGCCGCCAGCGCGAGCAGCAGCAGTCCGGTCGTCGTGTCACCCAGCAGCAGCTTCCCGACGCCGAACAACACGCCATAGACCAGCGTACAGCCGGCAATCCAGTCGAACAGGTTCGACAGGCCATCGCTCGCGACCTTGACCTCTGGGGCGAGCGCCGCGATCGGCGCCCAGCCGCCTCGCGACGGTCGCGTTCGCCGGAAGAACGCCAGCAACTTCTCCTGTGGCTCCGGCGCCGTGAGATAGGTGACCGCCAACCAGACGATCGTCGTGATCGCCACGGTGGTGATCATGATGAGGGCGAATTGCTTCGGCTGATCGCTGTCGTACCCGAAACCCACTTGCAGCAGCAGCGACACCACGAAGGCCGAGATCATCGCCGACACCTCGCTCCACGCGTTGATGCGCCACCAGTACCACCGCAACAACAGCACGCCGCCGGTGCCGGCGCCGGTGACGATCAAGATTTTCCACGCCCCGCCGATCGAGCCCATAAAGAAGGTGACGACCGCGGAGATCAACGTGAGCAGCACAGTCGCGAGCTGTGAGGCCCGGACATAGTACCGATCCGTTTCATTGCGCTTCACAAAACGGCGCCAGAAATCATTGATGAGATAGCTCGCGCCCCAGTTGAGCTGCGTCGCGATCGTGGACATGTACGCCGCCGCGAACGCCGCAATCATCAGGCCGCGCAACGACGCCGGCAGATGGTCGATCAGCACGCGGATGTAGCCCGTCTCGGGATCGGCCAGGCCCGGATAGAGAATCAGCGAGGCGAGCGCGACGAGAATCCACGGCCACGGCCGGATCGCATAGTGCGCGATGTTGAACCAGAGCGTCGCGAGCATCGAATGCCGCTCGTCCTTCGCGCTGAACATCCGCTGCGCGACATATCCCCCGCCCCCCGGCTCGGCGCCCGGATACCACGTCGCCCACCAGTTCAGGGAGATGTAGACGAGGAAGGTGATCATCGGCATCCAAGCCGAGTTCAGATCGGGGATGAGATTGAGCGCTTCGCCGCGCCCGCTTGCGACCAGCTTGCTCTTCATCGCCTCGATGCCGCCGACCGCGTTGACGGCGAACACCGCCAGCACGATCACCATGCCCATTTTGATGACGAACTGCACCACATCCGTGACGAGGACGCCCCAGAGGCCGGAGAGTGTCGAGATCAGCGACGTGAGCACGATTAGGCCCAGGACGATTCCGAGCGCTTCGAGCTTGCCAATGCCGAAGATCAACCCGAGGATTTTCACCATTGCAAGGTTGACCCAGCCGAGGATGATGCAGTTGATGAAAATGCCGAGGTACAGCGCGCGGAAGCCGCGCAGGAACGCGGCGGGCTTGCCGGAGTACCGGATCTCCGCGAATTCGATGTCGGTCATCACGCCGGCGCGGCGCCACAAGCGCGCGTAGAAGAAGACCGTGAGCATCCCGCTCATCAGGAAGCTCCACCAGATCCAGTTGCCAGCGATGCCGTTCTTCGCGACGAAGCCCGTGACCACGAGCGGCGTATCCGCGGCGAACGTCGTCGCGACCATCGATGTGCCCGCGAGCCACCAGGGGACGTTGCGTCCGGAGAGGAAGAACTCCGTCGTGCTCTTACCGGCGCGAGCCTTGTAGTAGAACCCGATCCCGATGTTCAGCGCGAAGTAGGCGCCGATGACCAACCAGTCGATGATTGTCAGTCGCATGGGCCTCCAATTGGGTGCGCGATTTGTAGTTAGGCAAGCGTCCCGAACCGGTTGACAGGCTTGCCGCGACTGCCTAAGTTGCTGCCAGACTGGAGGATATGAATGGGCACTACACAGCGCTCGGTTACCCTCACGCTCACCGAACGGGCGGGCGAAGAGGTCAAGAAGTTCCTGGCCGAGGAGAAGGTCTCGCACGAGTCGGCCGGCCTGCGTGTCGCCGTGCTGCCGGGCGGCTGCTCCGGCTTCCGCTACAGCCTGAACATCGAAGAGCAACCCGCGGCGGATGACGTGGTGATTGAGAGCGCCGGCGTGCGGCTGTTTGTCGACGAATTCAGCTCGCAGTATCTGAACGGCACGGTGATCGATTACAAGAGCAATTTCCAGGAATCCGGCTTTGCGTTCGAGAATCCGAACGCTTCCGGCGGCTGCGGCTGCGGATCGTCGTTCACGGTCTGAGCGTTGATCTTTCCTGACTCCGTTGGCAGGGCCCGCGCACATCGCGGGCCCTTTCTTTTCTAGTGCGTCCGCTCGACATCGCCGTCATCTTCGCGTACTTCATCGCGGTCATGGCGTTCGGTCTGCTGCTCGCGGGACGCCAACGCGACGCTACAGACTATTTCCTTGGACACCGCGGCCTTCCCTGGTGGGCCTTGATGTTCTCGGTCGTCGCCACCGAGACGTCCGCCTTGACGGTGATTTCGGTGCCCGGACTCGCTGCTCGCGGCGATCTCACGTTTCTGCAAATCGCATTCGGATATCTGGTGGGTCGCATCGGCGTGGCGGCGCTGCTCCTCCCCGGCTACTTCCAGGGCACCCAGGACACCGCGTATCAGCGACTGGAGCATCGCTTCGGTCCGGTGGCGCGGCGCACCGCGTCGGGCGTGTTCCTGTTCACGAGAGCGCTCGCCGATTGCGTCCGGATCTTCGCGACCGCGATCCCGCTCGCCATCATCACCCGGTGGAGCCTTCCCGTCGGGATCGTGGCCATCGGCTTCGTGACGCTCGTGTATACGTGGGTGGGTGGGCTGCGCGCCGTTGTCTGGGTTGATGTCATCCAGTTGGGCGTCTACCTCCTCGGCGGTATCGCGACTCTGATCGTGGCGACACATCTGGCAGGCGGGATCGACGCGTTCGGCCGCGCGTTCGATGCCGGCAAGCTCAAGGCATTCGACTTTTCGTTTTCGTTCGCCAAGACCTATACGTTCTGGGGCGGCGTTATCGGCGGGGCTCTGTTATCCGCCGCATCCCATGGCACCGATCACCTCATCGTCCAGCGCTTGCTCGCGGCGCGAAATCTCAAGGACGCGCAACGCGCACTCATCGGATCGGGCGTCTTCATCATCGCGCAGTTCGCGCTGTTCCTGCTGGTGGGAACGAGCCTCTGGCTCGCTGGAGCGGATCAACCAGGCATGCGCGGCGATGCGATTTACCCGACGTTCATCGTGACGCATCTCCCCACCGGAATCGCCGGCCTCGCGGTTGGCGGCATTCTCGCCGCGGCCATGAGCAGTCATGCGTCGGCCGTGAACTCGCTCGCCTCCGCCTCGACGCATGACTTCTACGCGCCGCTGACGGGACGTCAGGATCCCGCGCAGCTGCTGCGCGTCGGGCGCTGGCTCACGCTCGTCTGGACGGTCATCCTCGTCGCCGGGGCGATCGCCTTCCGCGATCAGAACACCCCCGTCGTGCAGTTGGCACTCAGCATCGCCTCGCTCACCTACGGATCCCTGCTCGGGACGTACATCCTCGGTGGTGCCTGGCCGCGCGCGCGACAGATCGACGTCATCATCGCACTCGTCGTGAGCATCGTCGTGATGGCCCCGGTGGTGCTTGGCGCCGTAATCCCTCACTTCCCACTGCACTGGCTCCCCGGGCTCGCGTGGCCGTGGTATGTGCCGCTGGGAACGGCGATCACCGTTGCGGTGGGGATGGTTTCTTCACTCGTCGGATCGGCGGATCGTCGGATCGCCGGATCGGCGAACGTACCCTGAGCAACCCATCCGCCGATCCGACGATCCGCCCAGCGCTCATGCTCGGAGTGGACAGCGGCGGCTCCCATACCGCCGTCGCGGTTGGCGATCGCCAAGGTCGCGTTCTCAGCCGCGCCGAGGGTCTTGGCTCGGCGATGCGACCCGGCGGAGCCGAGCGTTCGGCGGCGGTCATTCTCGACGTCGCGCGGCGGGCGGCCACGCAGGCCAACGTCACGCTGCCGGCCACCATCGCGCTCGTCGGAGCGGCCGGAGCGGGTCGTCCCCCGGAACAAGAAGCGCTCGCGAACGCGATTAAGGCTGCGGGCGTGGCCGACCGGGTCGACGTGCGCGGCGATACCGAGATCGCGCTGGCGGCCGCGTTCGGGGATGGGCCCGGAATCCTGATCAATGCCGGCACGGGCTCGATCGCCCATGCCCGCGGCACGGATGGACAATTGTATCGCGCCGGCGGTCACGGCTGGCAGCTCGGCGACGAGGGCGGCGGCTATTGGCTGGGGCGCCTGGCGCTCGCTGCCGCGTCGCGCGCGCATGACGGCCTCGAGGAGTCGTCCACGCTTTTGGGGCGATTGCTCGTGGCGCTGGGCCTGGAGACGTTCGATGACCTGATCCGGTGGACCGCCACAGCGACCCCGGCCCAGATCGCGGCGCTCGCGCCGCACGTCCTCAACGCCGCGCGCGAAGGCGAGACCGTTGCCCAACAGATCGTCGAAGAGGCGGCGGCCGAGCTTTCCCAGCTCGTGCGGGTGCTCATGCGCCATTTCTCGGAGGGCAAGGGGATCAAGATGGCCACCGCCGGCGGGCTCCTCCGGCCGGGCTCTCCGTTGCTGATCGCGTTGCGCGCGAACCTCGCGACCGACTTACCGCGCGCGCGCATTTCGGAAGGCGGCGGCCAGGTCGATGCGCCGGCGGGTGCGCTGCGCCTAGCCGCGCGGCTGCTGGGGCAGACCTGACGACCGCCTGATTCTGCTGTGACGGAAGCCATAGGCCAGGTACAGCAGCAACCCGATCGCTAGCCAGACTCCGAAGCGAATCCACGTCTCGAGCGGCAAGCCCAACATTACATAGATGCAGAGCGCCACTGAGACGATGGTCGTCGCCCAGAACCACGGGACGCGGAACGGACGTGGCCGCGTGGGCTCCGTGAAGCGCAATACGAATACCCCGGCCGAAACGAGTGCGAAGGCGAACAGCGTGCCAATGTTCGTTAGGTTGTACGTCTCGTTGGCATCCCCGATCAGCGCCCACAGCGCCACGAAGACGCCGGTAACGATGGTGGTGACGTACGGGACCCGACGGTTGGCGGAGATCTTTGCCGCCCAGGGCGGCAACAGGCCGTCGCGTGCCATGGCGAAGAAAATCCGCGGCTGCCCGTACTGGAAGACGAGCAGCACTGCCGACATCGAGACAATGGCGCCCAGTGAGACGATCCAGCCGACGGTCTTGTAACCCGCGACATCCAGCGCCTTCGCCAACGGGTCGGCTACGCCGAGCTCGGTGTACTTGACCATGCCGGTCAGCACCGCGCCGACGATGACGTAGATCAACGTGCAGATCGCGAGGCCGGCCAGGATCCCGATGGGCAAGTTCCGCTGAGGATTCTTCGTCTCCTCCGCGGCTGTCGAGATCGCGTCGAAGCCGATGTACGCGAAGAACACGATCGCGGCGCCCTGGTGAATGCCGCGCCAGCCGTTCGGGGTGAACGGTTTGTAATTCTCCGGATTGATGTGGCTCAGCCCCGCGATGATGAACAACCCGAGCACCAGCAGCTTGATGACGACGAGAATGTTGTTGGTGCGCGCGCTCTCACGCACACCGAGCAGCAGCAGCCAGGTGATCAGGCCGACGATCACAAACGCCGGCACGTTCACGAGAATCGGAAGCCCCAAGACGCGTGGCGCGGTCTGGAGCAGGCTGTGAACGGCAGGGTCCGCACTGAGCAGCGCGGTCCGATAGCCCGTAGTCAGGAATTCCGGAAGGTGCACACCAAACGCGCTCAGGAACGACTTGAAGTAATCGCCCCATGAGATCGCGACGGCGACGTTGCCGACCGCGTATTCAAGAATCAGGTCCCATCCGATGATCCAGGCAACCAGCTCGCCGAGCGTCGCGTACGAATACGCGTATGCGCTCCCCGCCTGTGGAATCATCGCAGCCAGCTCGGCGTAGCACAGGCCCGCGAGGGCGCAACACACGCCGAGCAACAGGAACGAGAAGACGAGCGCGGGTCCGGCGCCGGCGCGGACCATGTGACCGGCCGCGTCAGTCTGTCCCGCGGCCGCCGTCCCGATCGCGCCGAAGATTCCGGCGCCGATGACGGCGCCGATCGCCAGCATGATGAGGTCGCCGGCTCCGAGAACGCGCCGGAGCGACTGCGGCGTCTCGAGCTCGCTGACCAGGAGCTCCGCGATCGGCTTGCGCTTGAAGAGCTGCCGCACGCTTCCCCCTGCTTCCGTTTTACGACGTGATGCTACGGGTAA
The DNA here is from genome assembly GCA_041499375.1 of Gemmatimonadota bacterium. Lineage (GTDB taxonomy): Bacteria > Gemmatimonadota > Gemmatimonadetes > Gemmatimonadales > GWC2-71-9 > 20CM-2-65-7. Next base: position 134,416 of record JBGQKD010000001.1, on the reverse strand, counting down.
ACGACCAGGCTCGCGATGTACTCGACGTGTCGCCCGTCACGGGTCGTCGCCGGATTGAACAGATAGCCCATCATCCGTTCGGTGAACTCGCGCCGATACCCTCCATCCCTGATGGGAGGAGTCACCTCGACGCGGGTGACTCGGCCTTCCGCGGTAACCCAGAAACGGACCTCGTGGCGGCCTCGTGCTTCGCGCGGCGCGCCGGGTGGCGCCATGATCGCCCAGCGCGGCGTGGCGGCGAAAATATCACTCGCAGCGCCACCCGAGCCAGGGCCCGCCTCCGCGCCTGTGCCCGTTCCGGTGCCGGTACCGGTACCGCCGCCGGTGCCCGGGCCCTGTCCGGGTCCGCCTGTCGTCCCGTCGCCGGTTCCGACCGCTGCCGGAGGGGTGATGGCGACGCTCGGCTGCGGCAGCTCGATCTTCACCGGCTCCACGACGGGCGCGGCGGCGGTTGGCACCGTAACGGCCGGGGCGTGCGGCACCGCTTCAGCCTGCGACGCGGGCGGATTGGGGAGCGCGAGCCAGCTGACCGCGGGACGGCCGCCGCCACCACCCCCCCCCCGCGGTCCCGTCCCTCCACCGCCGCCGCCCTCGAACAGCGCGGCGCCCCGCCACAACACGAGAATGGCGATGGCCACGTGGGCGAGGAACGACAGGACGGCCGCCGGCCCTTCCCGCCGCTGGGGCAGCGGGAGCGCGTAGCTGTCGAAGACTGGGCGTGGCGTGGGGGGGGAGGGCACGGTCTATAAATACACTAGAAAGAAAAAGGGGGCACGGTTTCAAGCTCCGCGCCCCGCGATTCTCACACACCAACAGCGTCAGTGCGCCGCGGCGGCCCCCTCGGCCGGCGTGAAGCCGATGACCTGAACCCCTGCCCCGCGCGCCACGTCCATGGCCTTCACGATGTCGCCGTACTTCCGGTTCGGCGCCGCCTTGATGAACAGCAGCTTGGCGGGACGCTGATCGTAGAGCTCATGGAACTTCGCGTCCAACTGCTCGAACGCGACCGGCTGCCGGTTGATCGAGTACGAGCCGTCCGGAGCCAGCTCGAGCACGATCTGATCACTCTGCGTCTGCTTCTGCTTGGGCTGCTGCTTCTGCTCCGGCGGGACCTGGACGTCGAATTCCCGCCGCGACAGCGGCAGCGTGATCATGAAAATGATGAGGAGCACGAGCAACACGTCGATCATCGGTGTGACGTTGATGTCCGAGCTGAGCCCGCCGCCGGAGCCGCCGCTTTGCATGGGTTAGTGCTCCGCCCGCGGGGCGCGTTCTTGCTCCGCGATGGCGCCGACGACCCGCACTCCGGCTTTGCGGGCGATCTCGAGCGCTATCTGTACGCGCGAGAATTCGATCCCCTCGTCGGCTCGGAGATACAGGATCTTATCGACGGTCCGGTTGGCGTACAGCCTCGTCAGCTGCTCCGGCAAATCTGCATCACTGATGTAGCGTGGGCCGGTATATTTGCCGCTCGCGCCGGTGATGTCGATATAGAACTTCCCGTCCCTGTCGATGCCCAGACGGATCTCGCCTTCGCCTTCTTCACGCGCGTCCGGATTCTTGGCACGCGGAAGCGTCGCCTGGAACCCGGCGGTGATCGCCGGCGTCACGATCATGAAGATGATCAGCAGCACCAACATCACGTCGATCATCGGCGTGACGTTGATGTTCGCCGCGACCACGGCCTCGGCTTTTTTCCCGGTCGACAATGACATGGCTCAGGCTATCCCTTGATCGGGCCGCTGGTCTGCGACGCCTTCTGGGTCTGGAACTCCTTCGTAAAGATCGAGCGGCCGAATTCGCTGCCGACGCTCTTGATGAGGTAGTCGATCAGCTCCTTCGACGTATAGGTCATTTCCACGGTCAGGAAGTCGATCTTGGTGGTGAAGTAGTTGTAGAGCCACACCGCCGGGATCGCGACGAGCAGGCCGAACGCCGTGGTGATCAGCGCCTCGGCGACGCCGCCCGTGATCGCGGCCAGCGAGCCCGAGCCGCCCGAGGCGGACATCCCTTGGAAGGCGGTCACAATGCCCATCGTCGTGCCGAGCAGGCCGACGAAGGGGGCCGTCGCGCCGGTCGTCGCCAAAATGCCCAGGCCGCGCTTCAACTCGGCGGTGATGATGAGCATCTGCCGTTCGACGGCACGCTCGGCGGAGTTGATGTCCGCCGCCGTGATCGTCGCGCGATCGCGCAGCAGCGGCTTCACCTCGGCGAGGGCCTCGCCCAGCACGCGCGCGACGTGGCTCTTTTTGTTCTTTTCCGCGAGCGCGATCGCGCCGTCCAGCTGTTCTTCCTGCAGGTAGCGCGAGAATTCCGGCGCGAACTTGCGCGTCTCCTTCTGCGACTTCCTGAGGTAGATCTGCTTGGAAATGCTGACCGCCCACGACCATGCCGACATGATGAACAGAATTAGCACGATGCCTTTGGCGAACGGCCCCATCGATGCCCATAGCTCAGCGTAACTCATTGTGTCTCCCTATCTCTTGATCTTGAAGTCGATCGGCAGGTTCACCAGCACGCGAACCGCCCGCCCATGCACGCGCGCGGGGCGGAACAACGCGCGCAGCACGTAGTTCTTGGCCGGTTGGTCGAAGCCTGGATTGGGACTCTGAATGATCTTCACCGACGGCGGCTCGGCGCGGCCCGACGTATCGATGATCGCCTGCACCAACACTCGCCCCTGCACGCCCGCCTGGCGCAGCAAGTCCGGATAGTTCAGCGCGGGCCCGGACAGCACCTCGGGCCGCTCTTCGACGACCGACTCCATGAACACCTGACCGGCGTCCGGCACGATGCCCGTGCCGATACCACCTTCGACGCCTGTGCCCGTGTAGTCTTTCGGATCGAAATGCTCTTGCAGATTGATCGGCGGAATGTTCGTCGGGATATCCGTCGGCGCGACCACCGTCTGGAAGCCCTTCAACTGCGGTACGTCCACGACGGGTGGCTGCTCTTCCGGCTTCTTCTGTTCTTCCTGGTTGAGGAAGACCATCGCCGTGTCGATCGTCCCCTCGTCCTTCTTCTCACCCGCAGTCAGCGTCGCGACGACGGCCGCAAGCACGATCACGCTGTGTCCGATTAGCGATACGAAGCCGAGGCCAAACGCACCCTTCTTGTCAGTCTTGCGATTGGACTCGATCAGGTGGTCAAACACAGCAGTCTCCTCCGGGTCGTGGACTCATTCGTTAACAAATAGTACCCGCGACAACAAACCCGCTAGTAGGGCAAAGATTACAAAACGATGACAGCCGGATGAGCCCTCGGCTGGGCGCTTATCGCGCACGTCCAGTGCCGTTCCGGATGGCGAATTCGTACGGGATGCGCACCCGCATCCGCACCGCCGTTCCGCCGACCATCGCTGGCCGAAACAGGGTGGCCAGCAACGCCTGCCGCGCTGGCGCAACAAACCCGGGATGGGTCGCCGAGACCACCGCAATCGATTGCGAAAGCACGCGTCCGGTCGTGTCAACAACGGCCTCGAGCACGACGCGCCCCTGGACGCCAGCCTGGCGCAGCAGGTCTGGATAGACGGGCAGCGGGCCGGTCAGGACCTCGGCGTGCTCGCCAGGGAGCAGGTCGCCCAAGCCACCGGGCTGTCCGGCGCCCGGCGTAGTTACGACACCAGAATAGATCGGCGAGAACGTCGGCATTGGCGCACCGGTTTTGGGCGCGCCATTGAGACGGAGATCGTCCCGAAGTCGGGTGGCGCCACGGTAATGGGGCCCGGAAGCGGGATCCCTCCCCCATCGCGACCGGTCACGGGAGCAGCGGGTTGAAAGTACACCGTGTCCGCAAGGGGCCGAACGGGATCGGACCGCCCTGACTTCGCGGTGCCGAATAGCAATGCCGCGCCCAAACCGATATGGACCGTAATGGAAGCAACGGAGCTGCAGGCTTTCATGGTACCTCCAGAGGTTTGACATCAATCCCGATCGTGATCCAGGCTTCGATTCGCGCGCCTCCCAGGCGCGCCGGCCGGAACAGAGCTTCCCTCAGCGCCTGTCGCGCGGGCGCAATGAACTCCACATGGGTCGTGCGCAGGACCAGGATCGACGACGGGTAAACGCGCCCGCGCGTATTCACGAGAGCCTTCAAGACGACGCGGCCTTGGACTCCTGATCGCCGCAGGACTTCCGGATATGCCGGTTCAGGCATCCTCACCAACGTGGGAAAGACATCGGGTATGGGACCCGGCCACGGCCAAGGCACCCATGGCTCGACGAGAACGGGAAACATGCAGTCAAAGTCGGGGGATGCCGGCCTGGCCGCGGCGGGAACAGCCGGCGACCAATGCAGGGCGGCGGTCACGAGCACGGTCGGGATCATCGCGTTCACGACGAACCACTCGAGCGGGGTGGGAATCCGAGTTCGCGCCAGGTCATCGTACATGGTCGGCTCTCAGCTGTAAGTCCATCTGAGAAATACCGACGACCGGTGACCCGGCACTTGCACGTCAATTACGGAATGATGACACCCGGATGTGGATCTACCCGCGCGGTAACTCCACCGTAAACGTCGTCCCGCGCCCCGGGCGGCTTTGCACGTCGATCGTGCCGCCGTGCGCCTCGGCGATCCACTTGCTGATGGCGAGGCCCAGGCCGGTGCCGGCGCGCTCGCTCGTCCGGGTGCGTGCGGCGTCGGCGCGCCAGAAGCGGTCGAAGACGTGCGGCAAGTCGCCGGGGGCGATCCCGATACCGGTGTCCGCCACCGTGAACACGGCCCGCCCGTCGTTGCCGCTAAGCTCCACCGAGACCTGCCCGCCGCGCGGCGTGTACTTCACCGCGTTCTCGATAAGGTTGAGCGCGAGCTGACGGATGCGACTCCGGTCGACCGGGAGCAGGAGCGGCTCGGGCGGGAGCCGGATTTCGATCCCCACACCGGCGTGCTCGGCGAGCAGCTCCCCGGTCTCGCCCGCTTCCGCGATGATGTCGCGCAGATCCACCGATTCGCGGTGCAGATCGGCGCGGCCCTCGTCGGCGCGCGCCAGGGTCAGCAACGACTCCAGCAGCTCAGTCATGCGGTTCACTTCCTGGAGCGTCTCTTCCAGGGCCGCGAGGGTCTCCGGCGGCATGTCCGGACGCGTGATGGCGCGCTCGACGCCCGCGCGCACGACGGTGAGCGGGGTCTTCAACTCGTGGCTCGCGTCCGCGATGAAGCGCCGCAACGCCGCAAAGCTGCGTTCCAGGCGCGTCATCATCTGATTCAGCGTCTCGGCGAGCCGGCCGAGCTCGTCGCGCTCCATCGGCACGGCGAGGCGCCGGTGCAGGCTCCGGCCGTCCGTGATCTCCCGAACCTCCGTGATCATCCGGTCCACCGGTTCAAGCGCGCGGCCCGAGATCCAGCCGCCGACCAGAATCGCGGGCACCACGCCGACGAAGAACGCGATCACGATCGTCAGCAGCAGCTGTTCGAGGCGCAGCTCCGCGGAGCGCGTATTGGCGCCCGCGAAGATGGCGCCGAACTGATCGCCCGCGTCGGGCACCGCGCGCACGATGTAATGGATTGTTGGACCGTTCGGCTCGATCCGAAAGCGACCCGGCAGGTGCGACGCTCCCGCGGCCGGCGGGCGGGTGATCGCATTCAGCTGCTCGAACTCGGCGAATGTGAGCGCGCGTGCATCGGGAGACGCGAACAGCAGCCGCCCGTCACGGCTCGTCACGAGCAGGAAGTCGGGGACGACCTCGAGCACCGCCGCGACCTCCGGCGTCAGCACCGGCCGCCCGGCGGTGTCCTTCTCCACCAGCACTCCCCGGGCGTGATAGCTCTCGGCGAGAATACCCGCCGTCAGGTCGGCTTCCGACTGAATGCGGCGATCGAGATCCTGGTAGGTGGCGCTGCGGCGCGCGAAATAGAGGACAATCGCAAAGACGGCGATGCTGAGGATGAGCGCGGTGGCGTACCAGACGGTCATCCGCGCGCGAATACTCGCCACGATTACGCCCGCACCACGTATCCCACGCCACGCACCGTGTGGATCAACTTCGGCTCCTTGGCGTGGTCGATCTTCTTGCGCAGCCGCGTGATGACCACGTCGACGATGTTGGTCCCGGGATCGAAGTGATAGTCCCAGGCGTATTCGGTGATCAGCGTGCGCGACATCACGCGGCCCTGATGTCGCATCAGGTACTCGAGCACCGCGTATTCCTTCGGCGTGAGCTCGATGCGCTTGCCGTCCCGCGTGACCTCACGGCTGCCGGTGTCGAGCAGGAGACCATTCACCTTCAGCGTCGGCGGCGCGATCGCCTTGGGCCGCCGGCCCAGCGCCTCCACCCGCGCCAGCAGCTCTTCGAACGCGAACGGCTTCGTGACGTAATCATCGGCGCCCATGCGCAGCGCCTGGACCTTGAAGTCCACCGAGTCCTGCGCCGTCAGCACGAGCACCGGCAAGCCCACACCGCGGTCGCGCAGCGTTCTCAACACATCGATGCCGGATACCTTCGGCAGGCGCAAATCGAGGACCATGATGTCGTAGTTCGCGCCCCGCCCGCTGGCGCGCCGCAGCCCCTCGTCGCCGTCCCCCACGAGCTCGACGTGGTACCCCGCCTCGTCGAGACCGCGGCGCACGTAGTCTCCTACCGTCTTGTCGTCCTCGACGACGAGGATTTTCATCCGACTGGAAGGAACACCTTGAAGTTGGTTCCCACGCCCATCTGCGATTCTACCTCGATGCGGCCGCGATGCTCTTCGACGATCCCGTACGCCACCGACAGGCCGAGACCCGTGCCCCGGCCCTGCGGCTTGGTCGTGAAAAACGGCTCGAAAATCTTGGGGAGGTCTTCCTGCCGGATGCCCGTGCCCGTATCGATGAACTCCGCCAGGATTTCGTCGCTCCGCTGCGGATTGCGGCGCGTCCGGACCGTGAGCACCCCGCGCGCGTTCATGGCGTCCATCGCGTTCAGCATCAGCGCCATGAAGCATTGCACCAGCCGCTCCGCGTCGGCCTGGAACTGCGGCAGCCCGGGCTCCAGCTGCCGTTCGATCGTGAGCCACTTGAAACGCTCATGATGCTTGAGGAGAAAGAGCGTCTGCTCGATGATCGCGTTGATGTCGGCGGCCGTCTTGTGGCCGCCGCTCTGCTTGGGCCGTGAGAAGTCGAGCAGCCCTTCGACGATCCGACGGCAGCGCTGCACCTCCGTATCGACGATGCGGAGATACTCTTCCTGCGCCTGGCGCTCCTGCTCCGGCAGGTCGGCGACGCGGAGACCGAGCGCTTCGCTGCACGCGAGGATCGTCGCGAGCGGATTGTTGATCTCGTGCATGACGCCGGCGGCCAACTGGCCGACGGCGGCGAGCTTCTCGCTCTGGGCCAGGCGCTGCTGGGCCTGCCGCCACGCGGTGACATCCTCGCCGATCGTGATGACATGCGAAATGTCTTCGCCGTCCGTCCGCATCGGGATTTTCGTAATGCGGTAGTGGCGCGCTTCACCGGTCGCCTGAGAGTCCATCTCGACGGTCTGGATCTCGCCGGTCTGGAACACGCGGTCGAACTCGCGCTTGAGCAGCTCGCGCGGCTGGCGGTCCAACACCTCGAACACCTCGCGTCCCAGCGCGTCCTCACGGGATACACCTTGGGTCCCCGCCTCGCGCTTGCGATTCCAGGCGCGGATGCGATAGGCCCGATCGATCACGTACAAGCCGACCGGCATAGAGTCGATGATGCGGGCGGCGAAGTTGCGCTGCGTTTCGAGCTCCCGGGTGCGGAGGGCGACCTCGGAGGCGAGGTACTGGGACAACTCGGTCGCCGCGAGCACGGGCGCGAGCATCTGGGCCACCACGACCAGCACGTCGTGCGCCATCCGCTCGTAGCGTCCCGGGGGAATGATGCCCTCGAAACAGCCGAGGGCTTCGTCTTCGTGGACCAAAGGGAGGCGGAGCAGCGTACCGCCGGCGACTGATTCGCTGTGCGGTCCCTCGGCTACCCATCCGGCGACGGGGGGGGGGGCGTAGCCGGGAAGCTGCGCCTCATCTTCGGGACTGTTGATGGGGACAAACCCCGAGCCGTCCGCGGAGCGCAGCCAGAGGCGGCAGCGGCGCAACGCGAGTCCCCGGCGCAGCACGCCGACCACCCCTGCCAGCCCTTCTTCGGCAGGCCGGCCTGCAGCCAGCACTTTAGCGACTTCGGCGAGGACCTCGAGACCGGGATGATCCGAGGTCAGCGTCGGCGCGACCATAAGGTCGCTAACCTAGGGATGCCGCTCCCCGTGCGCCAGCGGCGCCTCACCACGGAACGCGAGCAGACCACGCATGACGGGCCTCCCGCCGCTGAGGAAGGCGGTGGGACCGATCACTATGGCGAAGTGCGGCGCGTTGCCGCTGCCCACGCTGAACGCCGGCAGCACCGAGACCCCCACCCATCGCGAGCCCAGCGACATCGGCGAGCCGGCCGCGGTGTAGCCGCTGAGCTCGAAGGTGAGGTCGAACCCAATCCCGGTGCCGTGCTCATCGGCTCCGAACTGCGCGATGGACTTCATGCGTGTCCGGGCGGACAGTGTCGCCGCGAACACGGCGCCCTTGTTACCGCCCAGCATCGCGCTCTCGTTCATGAACGTGCCCACGCGAGCAGCGAGACCGAGCGCGGCGAAGCCTCGCGAGGGCCGGCGCACGTAGCCGATCTCGGCTGATTCGATCTGCCAGTTTGCACCGAGCGTCGCTACGAACCCGAAGCCAATGGCGTGCCGGCGCACTTTCGTCGATTGCGCGCTATCCGATTGCGTGGTATTCGATTGCGCGGCGAGCGTCGTAGACAAAGCTCCCAGGGCAACCAACGTTGATATGATGGACCGACGCACGTTCCTGCTCCTGACTGGTGCGGCCGCTTACTGCCCGTCCAGCGCCCTCGCCCGCTGCGAGCGCTTATAACGAAGCATCGCAACTTCTGAGCCACAAATACTCACGGTGACGGTGCTCTCATCGCGCTCGTGATTGCGCACCAATCGTGGAGCCCCTGCCACATAACTTCGCTGCGTGCGAACGCCGCGAGCTATGGCGCAATCGGCGTAACGCGTGCGGGGCAGGCATTGTGCGTGGTCTGGGATCCGAGAGGGGCGGTTGGAAGGCGAGGTGACGTTCGGATCGAGCGCGAGGCGCTAGAGACGCACCTGCGCACCGCTGGAACGCACTCCCTGTGTCACGTAGCGCTGCGCCAAGAGGCACACCACAAGGACGGGCAACGTCACCAGGACCGCGGCCGCCATCTGATACGGCCAATTGGCGGCGTACGCGGTGTGAAAGTGTGTCAGCGCCACCTCCGCGACTTCCATTCTGGCGGTACGCGTGACGACCAGCGGCCACAGGAAGTTGCGCCACTGATCCATGAACGCGAGCACCGCCACCGCGGCCACCGCTGGTCTCGCGAGCGGCAGCGCGACGCGCCAGAAGAGGGTCCACTCCCCCGCCCCATCCAACCGGGCAGCATCCTCCACGTCACGGGGCAGCATCACGAACGTTTGCCGCATCAGGAAGATGCCCCACACCGACACGAGTTCCGTCGAGATCAACCCGGGATAGGTGTCGACCCAGCCCAGAGCGTCGATCATCAGATAGCGAGGAATCAGGAGCAGGATCGCCGGGATGGCCAAGATCGCGAGCAACGTGGTCCAGATTCCGTCGCGACCAGGGAAGCGCAGCCGCGCGAACGCATATCCAGCCGCCGCGCTCGTGAGCACTTGGCCGATCATGACACAGCCGGCGAAGATCGCCGTGTTCAGAAGGACACGAGTGTAGGGCAATGCCTCGAGTGCCGCGGCGTAGTTACCGGTCGTGGGCGACGCGGGAAGCAATGGCGGTGGCCAGCGCAGCAGCTCACCCTCGCCCATGAATGAGACCGAGATCATATAGAGGAAGGGAGCGACCATGAGGACCGCCACCGCGGCAAGCATGAGCCTACGCATGTCGCGCCTGCCTCCGCAGCAGCGCGAGCTGCGGCCATTTGAAGATCAATAGGACCACGGCGAGCATCAGAGCCAGCGCGCCCGCCATGCCAAACGCCTGCGGTCCAAATGCGGTCCGGTAGATGCGATGGACCACGACGTCGGTCGCGTGCAACGGCGATGGGCCGCCCTGGGTGAGTACGAACACGAGCGTGAACATTTGCAGAGCGCTAACGACGCCGGTCAGAACCACAAACCAGGTCACGGGTCGGAGCAACGGCAGTGTGACGCGCCGGAAGCGGCTCCACGCCCCCGCACCGTCGACGAGCGCCGCATCGAAGTACGCTTGCGGGATCGCGTCGAGGCCGGCGAGGAACACCAGCATCTGACCACCTACGTGCACCCAGACGGACACCAGCATCAATGCGAGTAGCGCCGTGTTCGGATTGCTCAGCCAGTCGGGACGTCCCAGCCCCAGCGAACCGGCGCGATAGATCGCCTGCCAGAGCAAGACGACGGCGACGACCGAGGAGACATACGGCAGCAGGAACGCCGCCCGGTAGAGGCTGCCCCCCTTCCGCTTGTACCGGTGCACTGCCAGGGCCGCGCCGAGCGCGAGCGCAACCGATATCGGCACGTACAACGCGTAGGCGCCGCTCGCGACAAACGAATTCCAGGTCAACGGATCGCGCAGCAGCGCGCGGAAGTTTGCCAGGGTCGCCAGATAGATCGCGTAGATCGCGGGACCAATCGTGAAGATCATCAGGTGCAACGCGGCGGGTGCGATGAAACTCCACGCAAGCGCAGTTTCACGCCGGCTGCGCGCGGGCGTGCGCTCGGCCCAACGCAGGGCCGCGATCGCCAACGGCCCCAGCAAGGCACAGGGCACCAGCAGGATCAACCACGTAGGCGCTTCGGCCTCGGCGGGCACCGAGCGCAGCTCGATCCAGCGGCCCGACCCGATCAACACCGCCACGACGGCCCGCAGCTCTCCGTCGATCCGCACGCGGCGCGGCGCGGACTCCCCGGGTTCGCCGGCGACGACTTCTCCATCGCGGACCAGGGACGCCAGATCGGTGATCGCGACGCGCGTGCGCGGTGGCGGCAGTCGCGTCGCCGCGTCTTGGAGCAGGCGGCGTGTGTCGACCAGCCAACGGTCTGTGCTCTGGCGCGCCGCCGCGCGCACGTCGAGATAGCCCGCGAGTGCGAGCAGCAGCGCCGCGCCGACATAGCCGCCACGTCGCAGCGAGTGCTGTCGGAACGCGATCGTGGCGGCCGCGCCAACGGCAAGGATCGCGGCGGGGAAAACGAATCCGAAGCCGCCGGGAAGCGGACCGTGCGGTGCCGGTCGCGGCAGCACGGCAACGGCGCCCACGACCTCCTGTCCGTCGCGGTCCTTCAGCGAGACAAGCGCCACGCCGTTGCGCCAGCGTTCGCCGGTAGCAAGGTGTTGCAGATCCTCTGGAGAAAGCGGCGGTGCGGTCGCATCCACGAGCGGTGCAGTGCCGAAGTACACCTCCACATCTGAGGACCAGCCGGGCAGTGTGCGCAGCGCGCGGGCCTGCGTCAGCAACGACGGCAAGTCATAGCTGCGGGCAGCGGACGAGAGAGGGGTAGGCGCCGGCGGCGGTGGAGGTTGAGGTGCCGGAGTCTGGCGGCGGCCGCGCGGTCTCGCTCGTGGACGTGGCGGCGGAGGAGGCGGCGGCGGCGGCGGCGTGACCGCCGCGATGTAGGCCGCTGTCGTCCCGGCCATGCGAAACGCGAACGCCCGCTCGTAGCGCCGTTGCGCCGTCGTGACCACGATCACGACCAGAGCCGCGGCGACGGTCGCGGCGGCCGCCGTACCAGCGGCCCAGACCCGCGAGTTCACGCGAGCGGCGCTCCCGCGGCATCGAAGAGATACAGACGGCGGCGATCGACCTTGACCCCCACACGGGTCCCGACGCGCACGTCGGCGAAGCCGGGCAGGCGCGCGACCAGGCGTTGGCCACTGCTATTCAGATGTACCAGCGTTTCGCTCCCGAGCGGCTCGACGACCAGCACGTCTGCGTTGCCGACGCCTTTGTCGACCGCGCAGAGACCCAGGAATTCCGGCCGGATCCCAACCTGTAACTCACCTTCGTACGTCGACAACTCGATGGGGATCGTGAGGCTCCCCACCTCGATCACCCTTTCCCCTTCCCCCGTCCCCCGTCCCCGCCCTTGCAGCACATTCATCCCCGGTGTGCCGACGAAGCGCGCGACGTGCACGTCGGCGGGACGCTGGTAGACCTCTTCGGACGTGCCGACCTGGCGCAGCCGCCCTTCGTGCAGCACCGCGATGCGCTGACCCATCGTCATCGCCTCGGTCTGATCGTGCGTCACATAGATCATCGTGGCGCCGAGGGCACGATGCAGCGCCAGCAGCTCACCGCGCAGCTCAATCCGGAGTGTCGCGTCCAGCCGCGACAGCGGCTCGTCGAGGAGGAATGCCTGCGGACCGCGCACGATGGCGCGGCCCAGCGCCGCGCGCTGGCGTTCGCCCTCCGACAGCTGCGCCGGCACGCGGTCGAGCACCTCCTGGAGTCCCAGACGCGCCGCCGCCTCCAGCACGCGACGGGCGATCTGCGCATCCGACACGCCGCGTATCTCGAGCGGGAAGGCGATGTTTTCCCGGACCGTGAGATGGGGATAGAGCGCGGGGCTTTGAAACACCATCGCGACGTCGCGCTGCGCGGGCGGGGCGTGTGTCACGATGCGCTCGCCGATCACGACGTCACCGGTAGTGGGCTCTTCCAACCCCGCGATGCAGCGGAGCACGGTCGTCTTCCCGGATCCGGACGGGCCGAGGAGCACGAGCAGCTCCCCGTCCCGCACGTCGAGATCGAGGTCGTGCAACGCCTGGACGCCGCCGTCGAAGACCTTGCTCAGCCGGCGGAGCGTGACCGACGCCATCGGTTATGCCGTCAGGGCGATAGGAACGCCCGCGCGAGCCCGTACACGACGGCCCACACGACGAAGCCCGTCACGATCACGCCGGGGATCTTCTCGATCGGTTTCGTCGTCGCTCCGGTGGTCGCCGTCAGGGAGTTGATCTCGAGGAGCGCCGCCACGACAAGGACGCTCGCCCAATACGCGGCGTGATTGCCGCCTCCCGGCAGCGTGAAGTGCGACGCCGCGCCCATGTAGAACAGCATCGGGATCGAGAAGACGACGTTGGTGCGCGACGCGAGGAATGCGCGTCGCGCCGCCACCGGCGCCGCCGCGTTCGCCTGGCCACCCGACGCCGCCGCCTTCGCCGAAGCGATCACGATCTGCTGTTTGGGCCAGATGACGAGAACGACGTTGAAGAACATCAGCGTGCCGAAGAGCGCACCGGTGAGAATCGTGATGGCCCACGGCGTCGACCACCCGGCGGCGCCGAGCGGCGATTCGCCGATGCGCTTCCCGATGATCGCGAGACCGGTGAGGAACGTCAGGATCGCACCGCCGCGAAACCAGCGCAGGGCACGCGGTAGCAGTTTTTGGGTTGCGGTGCTCTTGGCCGCCGGATCCGCCTCCGCCATGAACGGCCCTTGCACGAAATTGAAGTAATACAGGAGGCCGATCCACGTAATGCCGCCCAGATAATGCAGCCAGCGCAGCAGAAACTCCGCCACGAGCGCCTCCGGTTGGGGGAGAGGACACGTCCGCGGACGCCAAGATATGGAGGGAACCGTGCCGCGCAATGCGGGGTTTGAGAGCCACACTCCTGAAGGATTTCACGCGATGCCACAAGCGCTTCCCGGGCTGCCATACGACTTCGCGGCGCTCGAGCCGTACATCGACGCGCAGACAATGCAGATCCATCACGACAAGCATCATCAAGCCTATATCACAAACCTCAACAACGCGCTCAACAAGCATCCCGAGCTGCTCGACAAGAGCCTCGAGGAGCTGCTGCGCGGCATTAGTTCGATTCCCGAAGACATCCGCACGACCGTTCGCAACAACGGCGGCGGCCATCACAACCACTCGCTGTTCTGGACGATCATGGCACCCGCCGGCAACGGCGGTGGCGGCGAACCGAGCGGCATGTTCGCCGACGCCATCAAGCGGACGTTCGGCGCGTTCGCGACATTCAAGGAGCAGCTCTCCACCGCCGCGACGACCCAGTTCGGCAGCGGCTGGGGGTGGCTAACGGTCGCGAACGGGAAGCTCGAGATCGGCAGCCGGCCGAATCAGGACAGCCCCGTCATGGACGGCAAGGTCCCGATCCTCGGCGTCGATGTGTGGGAGCACGCCTACTACCTCAAATACCAGAACCGCCGGCCGGACTACGTGACGGCGTGGTGGAACGTGGTGAACTGGGAGGAAGTGGCGCGCCGGTACGCAGCGGCCCTATAGGCGGCGTGGATTCATTCGTCGAGCGGTGAGGCTGAGATCTCTGCGTTCCCCTCCTCATCGTACGCCACCGTGACGCGCCACGGGCGGCAGCAGACCTGGCAGTCTTCCACGTAATCCTGGTACGCTCCTCCGCCCGCGTCGATGCCGATCTCGTTGGGCTCGCCGCAGTAGGGACACATCACGATCCCCTCGGTATCGGCAGTGCCGTCACCGAGTGAAAACTCCTCGTCGAGATTCTCATCGGCGAAGTCGACCATCAGTCACCCCAACCCATCCGCTGCCGCAGCGATGTGACGTGCGCGGTGTGGTGCCGCCCGTGCCACGCATACAACGCCAGCATCGTGTCGAGCGAAGGCGTCCCCCATTCGGGATGCTTGATCGTGCGCGCGAAATCGGCCGGCGACATTTCTCGGAGCAGCGTCACCCAGCGCCGATGCAGCGCCGTCAATAGATCGAGCGACATCGCGATTGGCGCACGCATCTCCGGCGTCTTCGCCCAGTCCTTTTCTTCGTACGTCTTAATCGCCGGATTGTGCTCCGTGAGGCCCCATTTGAAGCGCATATACGCGTTCATGTGACTGTCGGGGAGATGATGCGCGACCTGCCGGACGGTCCATCCACCGGCGCGGTAGGGCGTGTCGAGCTGCGCGTCATCGAGGCCGGCCACCGCGCGCCGGAAATTCTCGGGCGCGGCGGCGATCTGCTCGATCGTTGCCACGCGCTCCGCCGTCGACAGGGCGCTCACGGTCGTGAACTTGCCGATCGGATACCGCTCGTCGGTCACTGGTCGACTCGCCAGCTGGTGGTCAGCTCCGTGGTCCCCCACTTGATCCGCAGCACGCCGCGGAGCTCGGCGTAACCGGTCTTGGGGTCCGGCGCATCGGGTACCAGATAAATCGACAGCGAAGGTTCCGGTTCCGCCATGGTCCGGCTCGCCAGCGTAACTCGGCCGAGATCCTTGGAGGCATCGCGGTCTGTACCCCACTGCCCCGTTCCGCGATTCACGATAAGCGCGTATCCGGTCCGAGTATAAAGAATGAAGAGCGAGTAGTCGCCGCGCGGCAGCTTCAGGTCACCCAGCGTGATGTCGAGATCGCTGTGGAGCGTCGTGGCCATGTTGGCCCCGAAGCGCCAGACCGTGTCGAGCGGGATCAGGCCGCCTTCGACCTTGCGGCCGCGCGCGTGCGGTTGCCCATACGACACGGCGATGCGCGACGGACCGGACAGGCTCGCATCCTCTTCGTACCACTGATTTCCAATGCGACGCGCGTTGAGATGCACTTCCACCGACGCGAGGCTGCTCGCCGCGATGCGCAGGGGCGGGGGAGTTGCTTGAGCGAGCATGACGACCGGAAGCAAGAAGCCGATGAGCACATGAATCTCCGAAGAGGTGAGCGACGGTGAGAAGATGGAATGGGTTTTGCGCGCGGGCTAGACGTGCGGATTGTTGGCGATCTTGCACCAACCCCTAATGGAGCGGATGGGATTCGAACCCACGACCCCCTGGTTGCAAACCAGGTGCTCTCCCAACTGAGCTACCGCCCCGCGAATGACTTAGTCGACTGTGTGAAAGAACGGTGTAGAGGGACGCGACGTCACGCCTGCAACTCGCGCAGCTCTACACCGCCGGGCACCACAGCCAAAATAGTTGCCTCGCCCGGCTCCTGGTAGCACCGCTGCAGCGAGTACATCCACTGGACGAGCGGCGTTTACGTGCAGAAAGTAGCTGCGTGGGCTCATCAGACCGCGGCGGATTGGTTGGCGACGGCGTCCGGCCTGGGCATCGCGACTCAGAAGGCTTCACTCCTACTTCTTTTTCTTTTTCCTCTTCTCGCTTCTCTCGCTGACCGGGTAGATCTGCACGGGCTTCTTAGTTCGGAACTCCATTAAGAAGCCGGCCCCGGCCGCGGCGGTCTTGCTGAATTCCACAATATCGTCCCACCAGCCTAGCAGCTCCGATGCTTGCAGCATCAGTCGCCGATTCTGCCAGGCGTCCCCACAGAAAAAGGCTGTCAATCGTGACTCGAGCCAGGCGGCCTTTTCAGCTCTGCCGCGGGAGATCCGTGGATCGCCCGAGATAATGACCCAGTTGCCTTCCTGACCGAGCGCATTGATCCAGATGGGGTCGTCGGTCTTTGGATCGAATCGCTCGCGCAAGGCCACGATCTCGTGCGCGCGACCCTCCAGGTGACGAAGGGCTTCAACGATGTTTGGGGAGATGCAGTTATCGAAGAAGAACTTCACGACTTCGCGCGGACACCGTTCTCGAAATCGATCGCGTCAAGCACGGCCTCGCGATCAACCCTGTACCAGTGAGCGACGAAGTTGACGTCGTTCTCGAGTGCCTGGGCGCGAGCGAGCAGATACGTCTGCACGCCCTCATCGACTACAATCGGAGCCCCGAAGGCGCGGACGGGATCTACGACCACGCGACGCTGCGGTCCGAGGGGCCACCAGCGCACTGGCTCGTGGGCTTCGTTGAACTCGACCTTCTCGGCAAGCAGCAAGGCGGCGACGACGCGATCCCATTCGTACTGATCGCTCACGAGGTCGACGAGCCGGTGATCCTTTTCGTCCTTCGAGATCAGCTCGAGTAGAATGTGGCGCCCGTCGGTGCGAAAAACGCGTGTGGCGAACGGGTGTGTGTGACGGATGTGCTGGTGGACTCTCTCTGCGACCCGGCGAATCGTGAACCAGCTGACGCCAGCGTCGCGGAAGGCCGAGAGAAACCGGACCTCCATGATGTCCCGGAACTCGAAAATCGGCTCTTCTTCGCGCTGCTCGAGACCCGTGCCGATGATCGGTGGAGAGTGCCGCTGTTTGCCGCGATAGATGTAGTCGTAACCGCGGGCCCAGCGGCGCAGATTGCGCGCGGAGACCTTGGTTAGACGGCTGGCGTCGGCCATGCTATACACACCATGGCCGATGAAGCGGAACGGATGTGCGGCGTCAACCACGGGCGAGCGCTCTCCTCAAGGGCACTGCTAAGTACCGCTCGGAAGACGTCTGATCAAGGGACCAAAACTCCACCCGAAATCGTACATCATTGGACTGAGTGAGTTAGGGCGCTGTTGCTGCATCGAGGGGCGCTTTTGCGGCGTCCTCAGACTGATCGACCCCAGCGCCTTAAGAACTGTGGGGGGCGTCAGGTCCCGATGAATGGGACCGTAGTCGCACGCGTGGTGCCGTTGCTCGAGACATTCAGTCTTAGCGCGTAGGCGATTAGCTCCCCGTCGCGATCTGGCTCATGGCTGTGATGGACTTCAGACTCGTGGCATAGTCGGAAGGAGTAGGCAGTCAAACTCGGCGGGTTCGCAGGGCTATGATCCAGCGCAGGAGGACATGGCGCGCCTGGGAGCACACGCGCGCCCGCGCATAGAGTGCCGAGCTGCACAGCCCGCAAGATCGCGGCGCCGCGCGCTGGATGGGTGTGCGAGGTGCTCAGCGCGACATACGCAGCGCCTGAGCCCGTCGACAGGCTGTAGAGCGTCAGGTTACTGGGCCCGGTTATCCAAAGCATGCGAAAAAAGATAAACGGGTTGCGGCTGTAGAAGAATGTGTAGAAGAATGGCAGCGAAAAGGGTCGCGGACCCGACTTTCGAATGCGCGACCCTTCGCTACCTCCGCTACACATTCGCCAACCGAGCGAACCCTGTCCCTGCTGCGGGCGATTGCAAACCAGGTGCTCTCCCAACTGAGCTACCGCCCCCCGCAACGAAAATAGGTACACGCCCGGTGGACGGGTAGAGGAAGTCTCAGAAAAACAATCGTCCGCCGCTCGGGTATACCGCACATGGAGAAAGCATCATGACACGACCCACGCTCGCACTTCTCTTCGTTTGCGCGGCGCAGGCAGCATGCACGCGGGGCACGCAAGCAGCCCCGCTGCGCCTCGGCACGACGACGACTGTCGAGCAGTCCGGTGCGTTAGCGCTGCTCGACTCACTGCACCCGACGATTCCCGTTCGCGTCGTCGTCGCCGCGTCGGGAACGATCCTGCACTCCGCTGCCGCCGGCGACCTCGACGTCGTCATCACCCATGCGCCTTCGCTCGAGCAGCGGTTGCTGATCGATCCGGGACACGCGGCGCTTCGCTGTCCGTTTGTCGCGAGTCGTTTCGCGATTGTCGGACCGGCTGCCGACCGCGCCCGGGTGGCGACGGCCGGCACCGCGGCCGATGCATTTCACCGCATCGCTGATGCGCGCGCTTCCTTCATATCGCGCGCGGATTCGTCCGGCACGCACCTCAAGGAATTGTCGCTGTGGAAGGCGGCGGGCGTGACGCCCGATGCTCCTCGAAATACCTGGTACGTGGAAGCCGGTGGGGATCAGGCAGCGACACTGCGCATTGCCGACGAGCGGGCCGCGTACGCGCTCGCCGATTTGCCGACGTTCACGCGGTTAACGGGCATCGATTTACGTGTCCTCTTCACTGCCGACACGGCGCTCGGCAATCCATACACGATGTACGTGATTCGTTCGGCGGCGGACGATAGTGCCGCGATGCGATTCAGCAGTTGGGCGATGGCGAATTGGCGCCCCCGGTTGCTTGCGCTGCACTTAGCTGACGGCGCGGCGGCATTCGCGCCGCTCCAGGGCGAGTGCACCGTGCCGGTCGCGGTCGCCGGACGCTAGGAGGATGATATGCAGTTCCCGGACTTGATCCCCCACGCGCTGGTCACGCTGACCAAGCGTGGCGTTGCGGTCATCGGCGAGCGCGAAGCGCGGCTCCTGGACGCGGTGGATCGGGTGCGCTCGATAAAGGATGCGGCGGCGGAGGCGGGGATCAGCTACCGCACAGCGTGGAGTGCCATTCAGCAAATGGAACAGGCACTCGGCCGGCCGATGGTCGTGTCGCGCGCCGGTGGCCCGGGCGGCGGCGCCACCACGCTGACCGACGAATGCCGCCGGTTACTCGCGTCGTATCAGGACCTGCGGCGCCGGTTGGAGGAGATCCTGGCGCGCGCCTGGGACACGTCCGAACCGGCGGCCCAAGCCGGCGACTAGCGCGTCAACGCGAGCGCGTAGCCTCCCGGTAGGTTGCGCAGCGTGTAGTTCGGCAGTGCCACACCGGTGATCGTGCCACTGTACTGGCTGAGCTCGCCGAGGTCCTTGATGCCGATCGTCAGGATCGTCGCGCCGGTCGTGAGCTGTCCGATCAATGCGAACCGTGTCGACGTTCCGGCGAACGGCTGCTGAAACAGCCGCAGGCCGGGGCCCGGCACTGCGCTCGTGAGCGCGGCCGGACCAGTGATCGTGAACGCGATGGCGGAGTCGAGCCCCGAATTAGGCGACGTCAGCCGGACTTTCAGCTCGCCCGGACCCGACACTCTCGTCGAGTCACCCCCGCAGCTCAGTCCGACCGCGATCAGGCCCGCGAGCAATGCCGCGCCGACAATCCGTTTCATCGCGGGCCTCCTTTCCGCTGCCGCGCTTGCTGCGCAGCCGCGCTCAGCGGTGCGCCCGTGGCTTTCACCCACGCCAGGAAGTCTCCGACGTCGAAGCTGCCGTTGTTATTCCCGAGAAAGTCGAGATAGCGAATCTGGTCGGCGTTGAGTGGTGAGGTCGGGCCAAGGAGCTGCGCCGTCACGTCGGCGGTCGCGAGCGTCGGCGCCGTCACCGACAGGGTGAAGGTGCGGCTGGTCGTGTCGCACGACGAGACTGTCGCGGTGTACGAGAAGTTGCCGCTCTGCCGTGGGAATCCTGACACAACGCCGCTCGCACTGAGCGAGAGGCCTTGCGGCAATGCCCCGCCCGTCACGCTCCAGATGGTCGCGCCGCCGCCGCCCGCGATGCGCAGCGTATCGTCATACGTCGCGCCCATGACGCCATTGGGTCGCGCGTTCGCGGACGTAATGGTCGCGCTGCTCCCGAAGTTGCCGGTCAACGTGTAGGGACGCCGCATCGGCAACGTGAGCAGCGAATCCGTCGTCGTCGTGTCAGAACCGGTCCAGCCGCAGAAGTGGAGTCCCGCACCCGGCGTCGGCGTGAGCTGCACCGCGCGGCCGTCGGGGACGAAGTCACCGGCGAGATTGATCGCCGTATCCGCCGTGACCGTTCCGCCGCTCGTCACCGTGGCAATCAGCTTGAACTGGCGAGCGAGATTTGCGGTCAGCGTGCCGCCGGCAAGGCTTCCGGTAATGGTGTGACTGATGGCGCCGCTATCCGACCAGGACGAAAAAAACCAGCGCGTGCGGCCGTCGCTCGACACCTGGCCGCTACCGAAACCCACGGTATGCGTCGACCCTTGGTCCAGGAGATCGCGGAAGACTTTGTAGGTCGCGGTGTCGAATTGGATTGTCGCGGCGGTATCACTCGCGCGGGCGACCGTGAGAGAACCGAACTGCAACCGGAACGACATCGTCTGGTCCGTGACGACCTGCTTGATGAAATCGATCCCCACGCCTGAAAACGAACCGTCCGAATTCTTGAGCGAAGCGGGGTTGGTGCGAAAAACGAAGCCCGTATTCACGGTTGTGCCGGGAAACGGATCACCCGCGTCGCCGCGATTGGAGCAGCCGAGGAACATGGACGTCGGCGGGCAGAAATTCAACGACGTCGCGGTCGCATCGAGATTGCTGAACGCGTCGGCCTGCATCAGCTCGAGCCCATGGATCGAGCCCGCGTTCACCGCGTTGCCAGGCGTCTTCAGCTTGGTCTGATCCACATGCCAGATCAGCAGGCCGCCGGTGCACCCGGGAGGATTTCCCGCGCGCGCACAATGGATCCGAATGAGTGCCGTGTCGGACTGTTGGCGCTGCCGGTTTTCCAGGAGGAAGTATTCCCCCCGTGGATTCGATCCCTGCACGGCGACGTAATACGCGGTATCCGACAGCGGCGCGGCATCGAACGTGTACGTGCCGTTCGACGTCAGCGGCACGACTGTGATCCAGCCGAGCTCGCTCAGCGACCATGCTTCCATCCGCGACGGGCTGAGCGGCGAGGTGAAGCTGCCCGAGCTCATCAGTCCCCATTGGCCGATCCCTTCGCTCTGGCCGTCCGTGTCGTACAGATCGGGCAAGCCAAACCCGTGCCCCGTCTCGTGCGCCACCGTGCCGATCGGCATGATCTGCGAGGTGTCGCAGTTGTTTGCGCCCCCGACACCGGGTTGCAGGATGTAATCGCTGATCTTGACCTTCTGCCCGGCGTTGAAGGGGTCGTTGTCCTGGGTCGTGTAGGTCGGCAAGGAGAACCGGTGCGCCCACAAGTGGTTTTCCGGCGCGCTGGACGGCCCGCACTCGCCGCCCATCGCCTCATGCATGAAGAGCACCAGGGGGACGTAGCCGGTCGTCGGATCGACGTACTGCGAGAAGTCGATCTGCGCGTCGAGCTTGGTCAAGGCCTGTGTGAGCGCCGATTGCATACGGGAAATCGCGAGCGTGCTGAACAAACCGTTGCAGTTGGGAGATCCAAACGGGTTGGCAGTGGCACATGTGCTGCTCTGGCCACCCACGTAGTACGCCTCGTTGCTGTCGAGAGTCGCGTAGCCGTAGGCCCCGCCCTGAATATCGAATACGCCGTTTGAGAGCTGGTTGTAATACGAGCGGTACGTGTACGGGCGGCCTGGCGGGGGCGTGGCGGCGAACAGCACCGCATTGTAGGCAGCGGTGTCGAACGTCGGCGCCGGTGAGTTCTTGTAGCGGAAGAGAATGGCCGGGACCTTGAGTACGCCCGTGACGACGGTCGGCGACGGCTGTGGCCCGCTGACCCGCCCCATCGGTGCGACGCGCGCCGCGCGCACATTCAACTCGGAGAATCGTCCCGCCGCTCGCAGCTGCGCTCTACGCGCGCGCACCGCGCGCGCCAGCGGCCGCCAGACACCGTCCTTGCGGAAATCAAATCCGGGGATTTCCCAACGAGGATGGCGTCGATCTTGCGCGGCTGAGACGTTCGAAAAAAGTGAACACAGGAGGGCGGTAACGCCCAGCCAGCGGACAACGTATGACGCCACTATCAACCTCCGGGAGTAACGGCCTAACCCCGCGTGAATGCCGCAATCTAGGCTAGGCCGCGGTGGCCCCGAAAGCTGTGGCAAGTCTCACATTGAGTCTTGCCATTTCGAGAGCACAGGGCTAAGCTGTACCACCGCTTACTCATAGCAACCCGAGGCTTCATTGCGCACAGAGACCCTGCAGCACATCGCGCTGTTCGACAAGTGTAAGAACTTCACCCGGGCGCGCGAAGTCCAAGCTGCGGGGCTGTATCCCTATTTCAAACCCATCTCCCGCTCCGAAGACACCGTCGTCGTCATCGAAGGCCAAGAGCGGATCATGATGGGGTCGAACAACTACCTCGGCCTCACGCATCACCCTGAAGTGTTGGCAGCAGCGCGCGCAGCGCTCGAGCGCTACGGCTCGGGGTGCACCGGCAGCCGCTTCCTCAACGGAACCCTCGATCTCCACGAGCAGCTCGAAGCCGAGCTCGCCGAGTTCTTCAATAAGGAATCGTGCCTCGTCTTCTCGACGGGGTACCAGGCGAACCTGGGTGTCATTTCGGGCCTCGTGGGGCGCAGCGACGTCGTCTTCCTGGACAAGCTGGACCACGCCTCGATCGTCGACGGCGCCAAGATGTCGCACGGCGAGACGATGCGCTTCAATCATGGCGACCTGGCCGGCCTCGAGCGGAAGCTGCAGAAGCTGCCCGAAGGCACCGGGACGATGGTGATCGTGGACGGCGTCTACTCGATGGAAGGCGACATCGCGGACGTCCCCGGCCTGCTCCGCGTCTGCCAGAAGTACGGCGCCGCCCTCGCGATCGACGACGCGCACTCGGTCGGCGTGCTCGGGCCCAACGGCGACTGCACGGCGGCGCATTTCGACCTGGTGGAAGAGGTCGACCTGATCGTCGGCACGTTCTCGAAGTCGCTGGCATCCATCGGCGGGTTCGCGACGGGGTCGGAGAACGTCATCCACTACCTCCGCCATCACTCGCGTCCGCTCATTTTCACCGCCGCCCTGCCGCCCTCCAACACGGCCGGCGTGCTCGCCGCCCTGCACGTCCTGCAGCGCGAGCCGGAGCGGCGCGAGCAGCTCTGGCGCAACACGCGCCGGCTGCAGGAAGGGATGCGCTCGCTCGGCTTCGACATTGGTCCCACGGAGACGCCGATCATCCCCGTGCTGATCGGGCCGCTCGAGAAGACCTTCCTGTTCTGGCGGCAGCTGTTCGACGCCGGTGTCTTCACGAACCCGGTGGTGCCGCCCGCGGTACCGCCCTCGCAGTGCCGGTTGCGCACCA
Organism: Gemmatimonadota bacterium; assembly: GCA_041499375.1. GTDB lineage: Bacteria > Gemmatimonadota > Gemmatimonadetes > Gemmatimonadales > GWC2-71-9 > 20CM-2-65-7. Next base: position 110,948 of record JBGQKD010000001.1, on the reverse strand, counting down.
GCCTGATGGCGACCCACACGGCCGAGCAGATCGACCTCGCCCTCGAGGTGTTCGGCCGCCTCGGAAAAGAGTTGGGGGTCATCTGACCGCAGTGGAGATCACGCCCGTCCCTGCGGGGGACGGGCGGGGTCTCGATCGCTTCATCGCCTTCCCGTACGACCACTACCGCAACGATCCCTTGTGGGTGCCGCAACTGCGCCGCGACATGCACACGCTGCTGTCGCCCGCGAAGAATCCGTTCTTCCAGCACGCCGAAGCGCAATACTGGACGGCCATAGGGCCGGACGGCCGGACGGTCGGAAGGATTGGCGCGATCAAGAACGACATGCATAACAAGGAGCATCAGGACCGTGTCGGGTTCTATGGCTTCTTCGAATCAATCAACGATCAATCGGTAGCCAACGCGTTGTGGGACACGGCCGGCGCGTGGCTCCGGCAGCGCGGCTTCGACACGATACGTGGCCCGATGAGCCCCTCGGTCAATGACGAATGCGGCCTACTGATCGCGAACAACGGCACGCCACCGTCGCTGATGATGCCGTACAACTTTCCCTACTATGAGGCGCTGCACGAGCGCTATGGCTTTACGAAGGCGAAGGACCTGCTCGCGTACGATGGCGGGGGCGCGCAAGCGGCGCCCGAGCGATTCCTCCGGCTCGCACAGCGCGCCGCCGAGCGCCGCGGCATCACGCTGCGCACGCTGGAAATGAAACGCTTCGACGCCGAAGTCGAGCTCATCAAGGCGCTGTACAACAGCGCTTGGGAGCGAAACTGGGGGTTTGTCCCGCTGACCAATGCGGAGATCGACCATCTGGCCAAGCAGCTCAAGCCCATCGTCGTGCCGGACCTCGTGATCTTCGCCGAGCTCGAAGGAAAAATCGTGGGATTCGGCGTGGGGCTTCCTGATTTCAATCTCGCGCTGCTCCACAACCGTTCCGGCCGGCTGTTCCCCGGCATCCTCAAGGTGTTGTGGTACTCCCGCAAGATCCATCGCGCCCGGATTCTGCTCCTCGGCGTGATTCCGGAATTCCGCGGCCGCGGTGTCGACGCGCTGCTCTATCAGAAAGTCTGGGAAAACTCCGTCAAGCACGGCATGCCCAGCGGCGAGGCCGGGTGGATCCTCGAGGACAATGCCTTGATGAACAAGGCCGCCACCCAACTCGGCTTCCGCGTCTCCAAGACCTACCGGGTCTACGACAAGGCGCTGTGAACGTTTTTGTGACCGGAGGCACCGGTTTCGTCGGTGCCCACCTGGTCAAGGCGCTGCGTGCGCGCGGTGATGCCGTCGCTGCGCTGGTGCGGCGACCGGCGCCGGCGGAACAGTTGGGATGGGGACCCGAAATCCGCGTCGTGCGCGGCGATCTGGACGACGAGAACGCGCTCCGGGACGGCTGCGCTGGGGCGGAGGTGGTGTTTCATGTCGCCGGAAAAATCGTGGCCCGTTCGGCGGCCGAGTTCATGGCGACAAACCGTGACGGCACGGCCAATGTTCTGGAAGCCGCGCGCGATGCCGGCGTGCGACGCTTCGTGCACATATCGTCTCTCGCCGTCGCCGGTCCCACCACCCCGGGCCACCCGATCGATGAAGAGCGGCCTCCCGCGCCGATCACGGATTACGGACGCTCGAAGCTCGCGGCCGAAGTTCTCGTGCGGGCCATGCCGATGGAGTGGACGATCGTGCGGCCGCCGGTGGTGTATGGGGAATGGGACCGTGGCACGCTCACCGTGTTCCGGCTCGCCCGGCGCGGCGTCGTCCCGGTCTTTGGGGATGGATCGCAGGAACTGTCGGTCATTCATGCCGAGGATCTCGCGCGGGCGTTGATTGCCGCGGCGGTGACGAAGGGGACGGCGGGGCACGTCTACTTCGCGACACATCCGGAAGCGATCACGAGCCGCGCCTTCGTGCGCCGGGTCGGAGCGGCGGTGGGGACCAAGCCGTTTATCATTCCGATGCCCCCTGTCGTCGTGCGCAGCGTGCTCTGGACGGCGGGCACCCTTGCGCATCTGGCCGGCCGCGCCACTTTGCTGTCGGCCGATAAAGGCAACGAATACCTGGCCCCGGCATGGACCTGCCGGAGCGATGCCCTCACGCGAGACACCGGCTGGCGCGCCGAGATCGAGCTCGAAACCGGGCTGCGGCGCGCCGCGAACTGGTATCGGGAGGTGGGATGGCTGTAAACGGCCGGGGCTGGAAATGGAGCGGGACCGACGGGTTATGGCGAGGCTATACCGCCATCGACCTCGCGACTGGTGCCTATGTCGCGGTGGCGACCGGCGCCGTTCTGCTCTCCTTCCGCGGCGATGGAATCCCCGGCTGGCCGTGGGTCCTGACGGCGCACGCCCTGATTCTGGCGCTGGTGCTGCTGGCCCCGCGCGCTCGCCACGCCGGCACCGTCGGCCGGTTCCTGGGCGACTGGTATCCGATGCTGCTGCTCCCCGCCCTGTACGGCGAGATCGGCATCCTCACGCTGAGCGCCGGCTTTCAGAACGACCTTCTCATCCAGCGGCTCGAGACGTGGGTCTTCGGCTCGCAAATCTCCTATCGTTGGATCCGGGAGTCCCCCAATCTGGTCTTCTCGTGGGTGGTCCACGCGTGCTACCTCGCGTACTATCCGATTCTGTACGCCGCTCCGTTTGCGCTCTGGATGGCAGGCCGGCGCGACGCGTCGCGGCACACGATCTTCGCCGTCATGGCGACGTTCTACCTCTGCTATGTCGCCTTCCTCTTCTTCCCGGTCGCGGGACCGCGCTATGCCTTCGACGGCGCGCACAATGCGGCGACCGAAGTCGCGCCGGCGCGCTTCGCCGCTTGGCTGCTGGATCGGGGGGATTCGTGGGGCGCCGCCTTCCCCTCGTCGCACGTCGCCGCTTCGGTCGTGGCAACGGGGATGGCGCTGCGGTATTGGCGCGCGCTGGGGCTCGTGCTATTGCCGTTCACGGCCGGCTTGATCCTCGCGGTGGTCTACGGACAATTCCACTACGCCGTGGACGCGCTCGCCGGATTCATCGTGGCGGCGTTGATGCTCGGCGTCATGCAGACCGCGGAAGCGACCGCGCGGCAGCGCCTGCCGGTCGCCGATTACCGAGTGGAGTCCGGCAGCAGCGTCTAGTGCTCCATGTGCATGTGGGACATCGGCGCCGCGACCGCCGATCTGCCCACGGGCCCCATGAAGTGACGCAGGTCTTTCTGGTAGAGTGAATCGGCCTGGTTCGTCGCGGGCCACGTGACTTTGCGATCCGGCATGAACAAGCCGCCCGTTACACCCATCCCGCCATTGGCAATCGTCCGACCGCTCGGATTGTCATAGAGCACTCGCACGCGGTAGCGGTGCGTGGGAGTGATGCGCAGTCCGATCCCCGTCAGGCCGTAGAGCCGGCCCATCGGGACGGCGCGGGGCTGGCCCGGGGGTGCGGGAGCCGGTTCTCCGTGCCACAGCAATTTCCCCGTCGTCGCATCCCAGAACTCGATCGTCTTGCCGTACTCGTGCATGTGCCCGCCGATGACGATGATCTTCCCGTCGACCGCCGGGCTTCCTTCATATGACCGCTCGCTCCGTCCGGGCGGCAGATCGAACGACTTGTCACCCACGGGAAATCCGACATCGAGCTGCCAGGGGATCACGGAGAAGAACGGCCACGGCCGATGGTCCGGCACGTAGCTCAGTACGAGCCGGACGCGCACGCCGTGATAATCCACCGTGGTCGGATTATGAACCATGGCGTTCGCCAGGATCCGTTGGCCGGCGCGGATCGGCGAACCAAACAACAGCCACGGGAACCGGATTTCGCCCGTCTCCATCCCCGACGCCAGGATGCGCCGCGAAATCGGGAGGAACAGCTCACGCTCGCCCGGATCCATCACGTTCATGTGATGCAGCAGACCGGTGGGCAGATGGCGGCCGGTTTCGTCGACGAGCTCGGCGTGTAAGGCGTAGATCGAGCCATTCACCGGGAACTCTCCCACCGACGCCGCCTGATCGACGACGGTACCCGCCAGGAGATCCACAGCCGGCAGTTCCAGGATGAGCTCGTCGCGTTCCGGGTTTTTCGTGATGGTGGTGCGCTCCAGCGCGCTCCAATCGTCTGAGGGCGCCGGCGGCGGGACGGGATCGGCGCTCGCGGCATAGACAGAAGCGGCCAAGCGAAGCGCGGCGACGACCACGAACATACGTGGAGGCATCGAGACTTCCCTCACCGAACCAGTGGTTCCGTTGCGGCAGCGATGCTAGAAAAGGGAACGCCATCGAGCACGACACCGGATGGGACGGTGACGTCGAGGCGCTCCAATACCGTCGGCATCAGATCTACTGTACGAATGGGAGAGTCCGGAAGAGGCACGCTGGCTGCGATCGGGACCTCCATGTGTTCCGCCGTGAGACTGCCGTGGCCGGCCCGGTGTTCGGGGATTTCCCAGGGGCCCCGGAAATCCGCGCCCGGCGCCGCCGCAAGGACGAGATCGCCGGCCCGGGGGGTCTGGAAGAGCTGCAGCAACTGGCGGGGGGCGTCGGGCATGTCGGTCTCCCTCGTGCGTGCCAGAAGATCGCGGTCATCCAGCGCGACGTACCCGCCGAGCCCCAGCGGATCGCCACTTTCGGGTTGGTAGGAAATCAAGCCAGGCGACTCAGTTAACCGCGCCCGGCCGCTTTGGGTTCGAACGACGATGCCTCCCCCCCCCTCCCCCGCGTCGCCACGGCAGGCGGCGAGCCGAACCGCCGGTAACGCGAGCAGACGCTCGAGGATGGCCGTTGGGATGGCGGATTCCGTCAGGGGCCGCTCTCGACCTGACCGAGGATCGAAATAGAGCTGCACGCTCGCATTGCCCGACACCATCGTCGCAACCCGGGCCCGCCGGCGCCACACATGCACGGGGTGCCGCAACGTACGCACACCGTCCGCTTCCAACAGGACGGCCGGGTCGGCATGGTGGCGCATGACCGTCATGCCGTGATCGGACACGACGAAGAAGGCCGGGAGTTCCCCCCCCCCATGCTTCCTGAGGCGCGCGACGAACGCGCCCAGCGCCCGGTCCACCAATCGATAGCTCTCGAGCACCGCGGGATGGAACGGATCCTTGAGGTGCGAGATGCCGTCGACTCCCGGAAAGACGACAAACATGAAGCGCCACGACTCGGCGGCGGCATCGAGCCAGGCGCCCGCGATCGCCCGATCGAGCACGGGATAGGTCCCGACGTAGTGCGCCGCGGCGCCAAGGGCGGCGCGGCGGAACGTCAGCCGGCTTCCACCCGAACGAAGGCCGCGAGTCAGTGGTGTGCAGATCGCGATGCTTTCCGGAACCAGGTCGAACAACGATGGAGCCGGCGCGATATCGCGGTTCAGCCAGCTCCCCTGCACCCCGCAATAACTGCGCGCGGCGCGCCACTGCTCGCGCCAGCTGCCGGCGGCACCGCGCCGGTCGAGCCAGCGAATGCCGGGAATGCCGACGCTCCCAGGATAGCGGCCGAACAGGAACGGGATGTACGCGACACCCGTCGTCGAGGGAAACACGGTCGTGCCGGTCGTGAGACCACCGCGCTCGATGACCCAGCGGGCGAGGTTGGGAAGGTCGCCGCGTCCGAGCAGCTCCCGCTGCACATCAGCGCGGGCGCCGTCGATGAGTACGAGAACCGCTCTGCGCGAGCCGTCCGCCATCAATGAAAATCTAGAACAAGAAAGCGGCCCCGGCATCCGCCGAGGCCGCGGGTTTCTTGCCGCGCAATCACTACTCGACCTTGATCGCGATCTTCATGCCGAGGGTGAGGTGGGGTGTGCAATAGCCTTTGTACGTCCCTTTGGGAGCGTTGGCGAACGACACCTCGTACGTCTCGTTCGGCTGCACCAGGAACGGGCCCGACAGGTTGTCGACGGTGTTCTTCATGCCGGCCTGGAGAGCCGCCGCGCCACCCGCGGGAATGGAGTCCGACCAGAACGTGATGTTGTGCGGTCCACCCGACACGTTGGTGAACCGGACGGTCGCGCCCGCGGGGACGGTGATCGAGCTGGGCTCGAACGCGGCGCGGGTGCTGCCGTTACCAGTCATCTTCACTTCGACGACGGGACCGGTCGTCGTCGCGGCGGCGGGGGGGGGCGCTGCCGGCGGCGCGCTCATCTGGGACTGATTCTGGTCGCCGCCCTTCTTACCACAGGCTGCGAGCGCGCCGATGGCGACGACTGTCGTGAGCAAAGTGAAGCGCATTGCGGGACTCCTCCGGACGTGGACTGGGGACTGGGGACTGGGGGATAGTGTCGTTGCTGGTGTCGTTTGTGAACTCTTTCACAATAGCCGTCAATATAGAGTGCGGACCATAAAACGGGAGCCCTCCAAAAGGCGCAACCAGCGAAAGGCCATTGCGTTTCGGGGGGTGCGTTCAATATTGGGGCGCCTTTTTCAGACCCCTCAAACTTTTTGGAGGAGTTCCGTGCAGAGAACGTTCTTATTGTTCGCGCTGCTGGTCGGGATCACCGCAACGGCACGGGGCCAGAGCTGGCATTCCGAGTTCGGAATCCAGAGCGGGTATACACGGATCAAGCGCGCGGGCAGTGGTGCTCCGGACCACATCGACGTGATCGGCATTCCGGGATTCAACCTCCCGGGCCTGCTGCCCGCCGGAGCGTCGCTGTTTGCGATTGTCCCGTGGAACAGCAAGATCGCCTTCGAGACATCGGTGAGCACGCTGCAGGGCAACGCGCTCCTTATCGGCGATGCCACCTTCTTCAACGTCGATGTGCGCGGCGATTACGCGATCACACCCAAAGTGTACGCCGCCGCGGGCGGCGCGCTGCATTTCATCGAGACGAATGGCGCGCATGAGACACAGCTGGGCGTCGAGGCAGCGGTGGGGTACCGGTTTGGGTTTATTCGCGGCCTGCGTGGTCGTGTCGAGGCCAGCGCGCTGTTCCTCGGCAAAGCGAACCTGCTCCCGCCCTTCGATGTTTATGCGCTGGAGTTCGGCGTCTCTAAACAGCTCGGCGCGACGGGAACGCGTGCCCGTACCGCGGCACCAGCGCGCGCGTCGAATCGCGCATGGCAGCCCATGCTCGGCATCCAGGGCGGCTACACCCGCGCGCATAACGTCGGCGGCGGCGATCGGACCGCGCTCGCCATCCCCGGCATCGGCGGCAGCGTATCCGTGCTTGGCACTCCCGCCGGCCCACCGATTCTGTTCGCGATCCTGCCCGTCGCGCGGAAGTTCGCAATCGAGCCGGGAATCGACCTCGCCAGGGTGCAGACCTCCGGCACCACCATCTTCGCGGCGAACACTTCGGCGCGCATGAACTACGCGGTGTCGGGCGGTTGGTATGGCGCGGTGGGGGGTAACCTCCTGTACGTCAAGGCGACGGGTCAGGGCGGCGAGACGGTCACGGGCCTGAACCTCACGTGGGGCTATCGCTTCCCGTTGACCGGCGGGTTGGGAGGCCGATTCGAGCTCGACTACACGATGATGAAAGAGAACACGAATCTCGCGCTTCCTCCGACCAACACGCTCGGCCTCCAGTTTGCTGCCACGATGCCGCTGCGATAAGCCGCAATTGGGTTAAGTACACCCACGGCCTCCGCGAACCGGGGGCCGTTGCGTTTTTCAGCGGCCCGGACGACACTACCGACCATGCCGGATTCGACCCTGCCCCAGATTCCACCGCAAGAGCTCGCGGAGCGGCTCGACCGCGGGGAACCATTGCAGGTCCTCGACGTCCGCGCACCGGAAAAAGTGGAACGCGGCCACATCGCGCTCGGGCCCGAGCTCGAGTTTCATGCCCATCCCAACTCCAGACTCTTCGCGCTCCGCGACGTCACCGCGCTCGACCTTGACACGACCCGGCCGATCGCCGTTGTCTGCGGTCACGGCAACTCCAGCAAGAAGGCGACGGCATTCTTGCGCGAGCGGGGCTATGAGGCGTACTCGGTCATCGGCGGCATGGCTGCCTGGGAAACGGTGTATGTCGCGCGCCACCTCTCGCCCACCCCTTCCCTCTCCCACGTCGTGCAGCTCGATCGCGTCGGCAAGGGAGCGCTCAGCTATGTACTGGTGAGCGACGGTGACGCGGTCGTCGTCGATCCCGGACGGCACATCGAGCGCTACGACGCACTGTTGACCGAACTGCGCGCGACGCCGGCGGCGGTGGTCGATACGCACATTCACGCCGACTACGTGAGCGGCGCGCGCGCGGCCGCGACTCGCTGGCAGGTCCCCTACTTCCTGCACCCTGACGACGCGGTGTCGCCGTACGATCAGACGCCAGGGAAACTGACCTATCAGGGGCTGGGCGACGGCGACACCATCGCGTTTGGCCGCGCCACCTTGCGAGCGGCGCACGTGCCTGGACACACCCTCGGCAGCCTCGCGCTGCTCGCGGACGACGGCCTTGCCCTCAGCGGTGATTTTCTGTTCGTCAGGTCCGTCGGCCGGCCCGACCTGGCGGGTCGTTCCGAGTCGTGGGCCAAGCTGCTGTGGCAGAGTCTCGAACGCGCGCGCCAAACCTGGCCTGGGGATCTGCTGGTGCTCCCTGCCCATTACGCCAGCGAGGACGAGCGCCGCGCCGATCGCGCTGTCGCCGCCCGCTTCGACGTGATCAGCGCGACCAACACGGCCGCGGCCATTCAGGATGAACGAGCGTTTTTGAAATGGATTGCGGATCATCAATCAAGCTTCCCGGATGCCTACCGCACGATCAAAGAGGCCAATCTTGGGTTGGTGGAGCTTTCAGACCCGGATGCAGAGACCCTCGAGTCCGGTGCCAACCAGTGCGCGGTGATGTAACCCCCAGCCTCTAGCGCAGTTACGGAACCTTCCCACCCGGCTGTGCAACTCCCGAGGGAGCCCGCGTCTCTCATGGCGTCCCTAACCAGGTGCAGTCCATGCGTACGTCACGGGTATTGGGCGCCGCCGCCCTGCTGTGCATCATCTCGTCTGCTTTGCCGGCGCAAGGCTGGATCGACCCTGTGCGGCCCATCCCGCAGGTCCCCAACGGGCCGATCGAGCGCCTCCGCAGTGCGGTGCAAGTCAGCATCAGCGGACGGGTCGCGCGCGTCACCGTGGAAGAGTGGTTCCGCAACAACGGGTCCACGCTCAACGAGGGGATCTATCACTTTCCGCTGCCCGGCGAGGCCGTTTTCTCGAGCTACTCGCTCTGGCAGGGGGATCAAGAGCTGCGCGGCGAAGCGATGGATGCGGCGCAGGCGCGCGCCATCTATGAAGCCATCGTCCGTCAGAAGCGCGATCCCGCGCTGATCGAGCTCGCCGGGCAGGGGTTGATCCGCGCGCGCGTATTTCCAATCGGACCCGGCGAGACCCGCAAGATCACGTTGAAATACACGCAGCTCCTCGACCGCGCCGGCGACGCGTGGCGGTTCCGTTATCTGGGCGATCGCAATCGTCAAGCCGCCCCGCGCAGTCTCCGGCTGGAAGTCGACAGTGCGGCGCGGTTCGGCGATCCCTACTCGCCCACGCATCAGGTCCTGGTTACGCGTCGTGATGATCGCCTCGAGGTGACGCTCGGCGAAGGAAGCGCGGCCGCCGGCGACTTCGAGCTCCTGCTGCCGCTGGCCCACGGGCTGATTGGGCTCTCGCTCGTGCCGCACCATCCCGTCGGCGAGGACGGATACTTCATGCTGCTGCTCGCGCCCGGCGCGGCGGCCGACGCCGCGACGCTGCGGCGCGACGTGGTCGCGGTCATCGATGTCTCCGGCTCGATGTCCGGCGAGAAAATTCAACAGGCGAAGTCCGCGTTGATTCAGCTGCTCGGCACGCTGCGCGAGGGCGATCGCTTCCGGCTGGTCGCGTTCTCCGGTGGGGTACGTCGCTACGCACAGGGATGGACCGGCGTGACGACCGATACGCGCCGCGACGCCGAAGCCTGGATTCGCAGCCTCGAAGCGGAGGGCGGGACGAACATCGCCGGCGCACTCGCCGAAGCATTCGCCCAGGCGCCGGCCGAACAGTCGTTGGGGGTGGTCGTGTTCCTCACCGACGGCCAGGCGAGCACCGGCGAAACCGACCCCGAGCGGATCGCCGCGAGCGCTGAGCAAGACCGCGGCAAGTTCCGGGTCTTCTCAGTCGGCGTCGGCGACGATGTGAATACCTATCTGCTCGACCGGCTCACCGAGCGGGCGCGGGGCACCACCGAGTACATCCGCCCCGGCGAGAACATCGAGCGGGCCGTCGGTACGCTGGCCGCCAAGGTCGCCAGTCCGGTCCTCACCGACGTGACGATCGCCGCCGGCTCGGGTATCGAGCTGTATGACCTACAGCCGGGTAGCCTCCCCGACCTGTTTGCCGGAGATGAGATGGTCGTGCTCGGCAGGTACAGGGGAGCGGGGAGTGGGGAATGGTCTGTCACGGTCCAGGGACGTCGCAACGGCCGGCAAGAGGAGTTTCGAACGACCGTCGGCGAGCGTGAAAACGACAACGCGCGCTATATCGAGCAGCTGTGGGCCGCCCGCAAGGCGGGCGCGCTGTCGCGCGAGATCCGCCTGCACGGCCAAACGCAGGAGCTGATGAATGCCTTGAAGCAGCTCGCGCTGCGGTACGGCATCCTGACCGAGTACACGTCGTATCTGGTGCAAGAGCCCAGCGTCGCGCTGCGGCGTGAGGCTGAGAACCGGGTCATGCACGCCCCGGCTGCGGCGCCAGCGGATCAGGCAGGCGCCGCGTCAGTTGGGCGGGCGGCGCAGGAGCGTTCAATGTCCGATGCGATGCGTCTCGAGGAGATTGTCGTGACTGGAAGCGTGAATGCGTCCAAGCTGGACGAAATGCGGCGCGCGCGCTCCGGGATCAACCCGACGCAGCGCGTGGGCGGGCGGCTCTTCATCATGCGCGACAGCACCTGGACCGATCTGGGCCATGGCGATTCGCTGCGCGTGGTGACCATCGCTCCGTATAGCGAGGCCTACTTCGCGTTGCTGAAGGCCGTCCCGGATTTGCGGGAGGCAGCCGCACTCGAACCGGCGGTGCTGGTAGCCGGGCGGCGTGCAAGCATCAAGATTGAGACAGGTGGCAAGACTCGCTGGCTCCCAGGCGAACTGGAGCGACTGGTGCGCGACTTCAGAAGCTGAGACGTGAGTGCCTGACGATATCGCCGAGGTGTACCGCAGCACCTATCCCGCGCTCGTGCGCTTCCTGTACCGCAAGGTCTGGGACGCCGAGCGCGCGGAGGATCTCGCGCAGGAAGCGTTTGCGCGTGCCCTGGTCCATCGGCCGGAGAATACGCGAGGATGGTTATTCGTGGTGGCGGCAAACATGGCGCGTGACGAAGCGCGCCGGGCAGCGCGGGAGAAACGGCACCTGACGCTGCTCAAGAGCGAGCCGGATGCTGTGCACAGCTCGCCGGAGGAGGACATCGATGCCGCGATGCGCACCAAGCGCGTCCGCGCGGCGCTCGACGAGCTGACGCCGCGGGACCGTGAAGCCCTCCTGCTGTGGGATGCCGGGATGTCCTACGACGAAATCGCCGCGCAGACCGGATTGGCGCGCGGCGCAATTGGAACTACGCTGGCGCGGGCGCGCCGGAGATTGGTCGAAGCCTATGATGCAGGACTGGAAGGAGGACAGCATGTCGCACGCGGATGAGGGAACGCTGCACGCATACCTCGACGGCGAGCTGCCCTCTGCAGAACGGCCGGCACTCGAGGCGCACCTCGCCGGCTGCGCGACGTGTCGCGCGAACCTCACCGAAGAGCGTGCGCTGCGTGAGCGGGCGAGCGCCGTGCTGGGGGCCGCTCGACCTGCCGAGCGTCCGGCTCCACCCTTGGAACAGCTGCGGCGCGAACCCCAGCGTTCACCCTGGCGGGTGCGAAGATCGTTCGCATGGGCTGCCTCGATCGCCGTGGCGCTCGGGCTTGGCTACTACATGCGGAGCCCCAGTGCATCCCCTGTGGCTGCCGCCCCACCGGCTCCGGCGCAGCCGGTTGCCGTGGCGCAGAATCGCTCCGTTGCGACTGATGAAGACAAAACGCCAGCGCGTCCCCAGAGCCAACGTCGTCCGCGCGAGCTCGAACAGGAAGCTCCGAGACGGGATTCCGCGGCGACTCTGACCGTTCGCGGTAACGCGCTGCCGGTCGCACAGGCCGCGGGCGCCTCGGCCGCGCCCGCACCCAGACTCGCCGACTCGGTCAAGCTGGATGCCCGTGCGGTCTCCGGCGCGCTGGCCCGCGCTGAGCCCACCATCATCGTCGACGGGGCACTGGCGCGCCAGTCGGGATCGACGGCGTGGCCGGTGATCAATCGTCGCCTGGCGAGGTCGATTCTCGGTGAGGAGCCCGTCGGGCTCCCAGGCCTGGCGACGCGCGCGTTCCGGCGCGCTCCGGGAACCGACGGAACCGTGGTCGTCGAGCAGGTGCTCGACTCGTCCACGGTGATTCAGATCTTTCAGCGGCCCGCCTACCCCTACGACTCATCCGGGAGCGGATACATCAATGAGGGCCGCTCGCGCCCACGCGCCTACGCGAGTGACGATCGGGCGCGGGAGCGCAGCAATCTCCGTTTTGGTCGCTTTGTGAGAGGCTTACGAGTGGAGATTACGGGTCCGCTTTCGGCGGACTCGCTCAATCGCCTGCTCGAGCAGGTCGCTCCGCTCCCCCCGCTCCCCTAAGCCTCGCCGCGGCGCCAGCCGATCAGCTCGGCCACGACGCTGACGGCGATCTCTTCGGGGGTGACGGCGCCAATCGGGAGCCCCACCGGCACGCGCACGCGCTGCAGGCTTTTCGCGGGTACTCCCGCCGCCTTAAGTGCCTTCGTGACGACCGCCTTCTTGCGACGGCTCCCGAGCAATCCGACGTAGCCGGCCGGTGAGGTCGCGACGCGCTCGAGGATGAGCGCATCGTTGCGATGTCCCCGCGTCGCAATGACGACGGCATCGCCCACCGTCACCGGGTAGCGAGCGAGTGTGGTTTCGACGTCAGCGGCCAGCACGGCGATGTCGTCGGCAAAGCGCGACGCATCGGCGTACTCGGAACGATCATCGATCACCACAACCCGGAATCCGGCGGCTGCGGCGGCCCGCGCGATCGCGGCGCCCACGTGCCCTGCCCCGAACACAAAGACGCGCGGCGCGGGGACGATGCGCTCTTCCATGAAGCGACCGTCGCGCGTCAGAGTCGCCGCGGCGCCCGTGAGGGCCGCGCGCGCGAGCGGCTCGAATGTCTTCAACGGTCCGCCACTGCCCCACTCAGTTGCGGTGCGGACCAATCCCGCCTCCGCCCCCGCAGCCGCATCGAGCACACGGACATATGTGTCATCCGCGAGGAGCGGCTCGACGAAGATGTCCACGGTGCCGCCGCAGGAGAGGCCGAGATCGCCGGCGAGGTCTGCATTGAGATGATGGGTGAGGAGCGCGGGACGCCTGTGCGCCTGCGCCTCGAGAGCCGCGCCGATGACCTCGGCCTCCACGCAGCCGCCGCCGACCGATCCGATCAATCGACCTTCGGCGCCCACGAGCATCTTGGTGCCGGCGGGCACAGGCGTCGAGCCGCGTACACGCGCCACGGTCGCGAGCGCGCCCGCACCGGAGCGACGAACGAGGTGAGCCGCGGCTTGCCAGACGTTCATATCGGCAAAGCTACGGGGTGACGACGATCCTGCCGCTCATCGACGCTCCGTGAATCAAACAATGATAGGTGTACGTGCCTGTCGAAAGCGCCACGACATAGTCGGGATCGCCTGCGGCCTTGTTGCCGGATGCCGACGGAAGTGGTGCCGGTCCCGTATCCCATGACACGTTGTGGGTGACTGCATTGGCAGCCCAGTGGAACGTAATGTTGCCGGCCGGGATGGTATCCGGCGTCGGCGAGAACGAGTTGTTCGCAACGGTAATCGTCGTCGCGTGACCGCCCGGCGGAGGCGACGGTGGGGGCGGAGGCGGGGGATTGCCACCATATCCTGTGCTATTGCCGCTACCGCACGCGGCAGCAACGGCTATCGCCGCAATCGCAAACCAACGAGACCTGAGCATGACGCCTCCTTGTGGGAGAGGGTACACCCAAAAGTAAGCTCCCGGGACTGCCTCTGCCCCGGGAGCTTCGAGCCTGCAACAGCGCACGCTACGGAGTGACGACGATCTGACCGCTCATCGATGCGCCGTGAATCGAACAATGATAGGTGTACGTGCCTGTCGAGAGCCCCGCGGCGTAGTCGGGATCGCCGCCGGCCTTGTTGCCGGAGCCCGACGGGAGTGGTGCCGGTCCCGTATCCCATGTCACGTTGTGCGTGATGGCGTTGGTCGCCCAGTGGAACGTTATGTTGCCGGCCGGTATGGTATCGGGCGTCGGCGAGAAGGAGTTGTTCGCAACCGTGATCGTCGTCGAATGCCCTTGCGGAGGCGGCGGCGGCGGTGGTGGCGGGGGGGGCGGCGGAGGATTCGGGGAACTGCTGCTGCCGCACCCAGCTGCCGCAACGATCGCCGCAATCATCAGCCAACGAGACATCGGCATAGCTCCTCCATTCGGGAAGTAAGATCGTGCGATTTGGACTCTGTAACGTGCTGTCGTACACGCGTCCCGTCAAAGGGGTCGAATGGAGTACGTCGGATGTAGTAGAGTGAGACGGTGGGACTAGTGCTGCTCGCGCTCGAGCGCGTCTGCGGCCAGGCGAGGGGAGATGATGGGGTACCGGTTCGCGAACCACGCCCACGACAAGAAGAACAGACCGCCAAAGAACAACGCCACGCCGATCTCGGGCAGGCCGATTGCGGGCCCGGCGCCATGATTGATGGCAGGCACGACCTCGAGATACCGCTCCAGCCAGATGCCCGCGAGGCTCACGAGCGCAAAGCCCACCATGGTCGGCGCGAACAGCTTCGGCTTCACGCCGAGTAATCCGATGAACGGGATCAGAAAGACGAGCAGGAAAACCGCGATGCCAACGGGGCGCCACACGCCGTACAGGCGGTAGAAGATGAAGTACGTCTCCTCGGGCAGATTCCCGTACCAGATCACGAGAAACTGTGACCACATCAGATAGGCCCAGAAGACCGAGAATCCAAAGCACAGCTTGCCGAGGTCATGCTGCTGGCGCGAGGTGTAGATGCCGGCGAGGCCCATCGTGCGGCGCAGGAGAATAGACAGTATCGCGAGCATCATCAGCCCCGCGAGGAAACTGCCCATGAAGTAGAACGCGCCGAAGAGATTGCTCACCCATTTCGTCGACAGCGCCATGATCAGATCGTAGCCCAGCAGGCTGTACCCGAACGCGTACGCGAGGATGAGAAACGCGGCGTCGCGCGAGATGCGCGCTGCGTCTTCGGTTCGTGCCACCGTCTCGCCGCCGGTCACCTCGCGGACGTCGGGAGCGGTGTCGTGACGCACGAAGCGCCAGGAGAGCCACGACAGGGCGACCAGGATCGCGCCATTGCGCACGAAGAACCACTTGCTCGTCAGCCACCAGCCGATCTCAGGCCGCGGCTCGTGAATCCAGGTGAAGATGTAGTTGCGGCCGATGATCAAGCCGATGAACAACAGCACCGCCACCGTCGTAAACGCCGCGCCCGCCTCGGCGAAGCGGATGATGACGCCGGACCAGTGGCCCTTCGCCAGCTTCTGCGTCGCCGCGAAGACCACCATCCCCTGCGCCAGTCCGACCCAGAACACGAAGTTCGCGTGGTAGGCCCACCACGTCCGCTCCGGGTTTCGGCTGAGCAGACCCAGGACCAGGATGACGCCGCCCAGGCCTGCGGCAACGGCACCAAACAGCGCGAAGCGCGCGACCGGGGCCTGGCGCGCCTTCTGAACGAGATCGGAGCGACTGATCGTGGCCACGCTCACTGACCGGCCCGCGCGTTGAGCTGGAGACTGCGGACGTAGTTGACGAGATCCCAGCGATCGTTCCCGTGGACCTTGTCGCCGTAGCGCGGCATCAAGCCGCGGCCCATGCGCTGCGCCTCGACGATCATCCCGTAGATCGCGCCGTCCGTCATCTTGGGGCGCGCCGGATCGACGAGCGACGGAACACCCGGGAACGGTCCACCGCCGGCCAGCGACACCGGGCCATCTCCGCGACCGTGCTCGCCGTGACAGACCAGGCAATAGGTCTGATACACCCACTGCCCACGGTTCAGCGACTCCGCCGTACGCGTGCGCGGATTGACGAGCCGATCGGCCGTCTCTCGAGTCAGCGGGAGCTCCGCACCGTCTACTGGAACCGTCCCCGCCACCGGTGGAATCGGCCGGGCATACGGCTTGATGTTGCGTTGGTGCCGCATCGTCGCGAACCAACCGACTTTGTGCACGACGGTGTCGGGGTCGCAGGCACCGAGGAACGCGAGCGCGACGAGCAGCAGGGCAGCGCGTCTAGCCACGGCGCACTTCCTCCGCCCCGGCGTCGCGCAACAACGACTCGATCCGCGCGGCCTTGTCGCCCGCCGTGGGCACGAAGATGCCGAACCGGTCGTTCGTGAAGCGCGCGTCGTACAGGATCGTGCCAGCGCGCCGCGCCGCAAACAGCGTGTTGAAGAGGACGCCGAGGATCGTGGAGAGCGCGCCGAACAGAATCGTCATCTCGAACATGATGACGACGTACGGCGGAATCGACCCGACGGGCTTGCCGCCGACCACGATCGGCCAGTCGGCCGACATCCAGAGCGTCAGCCACGCGCCGATGGCACAACCGGAGATGCCGCCCACCAGCGTGAACATTCGGACCGGGCTCACCCGCTGGCCCAATGCGTCCTCAATCTCGTGCCGCGGGATTGGCGAATACACGGTGAAATCGGTATGCCCCGCCGCGCGCAGCTGCTTGATCGCCGCGACCGTGGCATCGAGGTGCGCGAAGACCGCGAGCACGCCGGGCGTCGGCGGCGGCCGAAACAGATCGTTCAGGGGCTTGGGGAGCGCCATCATACGTGCGCCTTCGACATCTTACTGCGCGGCGGCGCTAGCACTTCCTTCACCTCGGAGATCGACACCGCAGGGAAGTTCTTCACAAACAGCAGGAACCACATGAAGAACCAGCCGAAGCTGCCCGCCATGATGCCCCAGTCGGCCCACGTCGGGTTATAGACGGCGTTGGCCCACGGCTCGTACGGCTCCCCCGCCAACGAAACGACGATGATGACGTAGCGCTCGAACCACATGCCGATATTGACGAAGATCGAAATCACGAACAGCGCCGTGATGTTGGTGCGGATCTTCTTGAACCAAAGCAAGAGCGGCAGGAACGCGTTGCAGATGACCATCGTCCACGTCGCCCACCAGTACGGCCCGAACGCCCGATACCAGAAGGCGGCGCGCTCGGTCGGGTTGCCGCTGTACCAGGCGATGAAGTACTCGCACACGTAGGCGTAGCCGACGATCGAGCCGGTCAGCAGGCAGAGCTTTGCCAGGTTCTCGAAATGCTTGACCGTGATCAGCTCCTCGAGGCCGAACAGCGTGCGAATCGGCGTAAGCAGCGTGATCACCATGCCGCAGCCGGAGTAGATCGCGCCGGCGACGAAGTAGGGCGCGAAGATCGTGGCGTGCCAGCCGGGCACGAGCGCCATCGCGAAGTCCCAGGACACAACGCTGTGCACCGACAACACCAGCGGTGTCGCGAGCGCAGCGAGGTAGAGGTAGCCGCGCGTGTAGTGGCGCCATTGCTCGTTGGACCCCGTCCAGCCGATCGACGTGAGCGCATAGAGCTTCTTGCGCCACCCGGTCGCCAGGTCGCGGACCGCCGCGATGTCGGGGATCAGGCCCATGATCAGGAACAGCGTCGAGACGGTGAAGTAGGTCCCGATCGCGAACTCGTCCCAGATGAGCGGCGACTTGAAGTTGGGCCACAGGCCGCGCTCGTTCGGATACGGAATCAGCCAGTAGAAGTACCACTGCCGCCCGATGTGGATCAGCGGAAACAGCCCGGCCGTCATCACCGCGAACACCGTCATCGCCTCGGCGGTGCGGTACACCGCCGTGCGCCAGGCCGATCGGAAGAGAAACAGAATCGCCGAGATCAGGGTCCCGGAGTGCGCGATGCCCACCCAGAAGACGAAGCAGGTGATGAACACCGCCCAGTACACCGGGTGCGAGTAGCCGGCCAGGCCGAGTCCGTAGCGCAGCAGGTACAGCAGCGTGATGATGCCGATCGTGAGCAGCGTGACCGCGGCGCCGAGCAGCAGGAAGTACCCGCGCGACGGCGTGCCGAGGGTCCGCGCAATGGTCCGCGTGACGTAGTCGTACGTCACGCGCGTCGGCGCCGCGGCGGGGGTGGGGGGGGCCGTCTCAGCCATGACTGGGCGTATCCTGGGCGACGACGCGGGCCAGATAGGTGATCGCGGGCTTCGTGTTCAGTCCGGCGAGCACGTGATAGCCGCGCGGGTTCCCCGCGAGCTCGTAGACGCGGGAGTGCCGGTCGTTGAGGTCGCCGAACACGATCGCTTCGGACGGGCACGTGGCCTGGCACGCGGTGACGATGTCGCCGTCGCGGACGTTCCGGTTCTCGAGCTTCGCCTGGTTCTGCGCGCCGCGGATGCGTTGCACGCAGAAGGTGCACTTCTCCATCACGCCCTTCTCGCGCACCGTCACGTCGGGATTGAGCAGCATCGACAACGGCTCAGGGAACGCCTCGTACTTGCCGTCCTTCTCCGCGTAGTTGTACCAGTTGAAGTAGCGGACCTTGTACGGGCAGTTGTTCGAGCAATAGCGGGTGCCGACGCAGCGGTTGTAGACCTGGCCATTCAGTCCGTCCGGCGTGTGGTAAGCGGCGTACACGGGACAGACCGGCTCGCACGGCGCGTTGCCGCACTGCTGGCACAGCATCGGCGAATTGACCGCGCCCTGCGGCTCGCCGTGCTCGTCCGTCAGCCAGTAGCGCTCGAGCCGCATCCACGACATTTCGCGGCCGCGCTGCATCAGCTCCTCGCCGACCGTCGCGATGTTGTTCTCGGCGTAGCAGGCGGTCACGCACGCCGAGCAGCCGGTGCACTTCGACAAATCGATCGCGAGCCCCCAGCGCGGCTGCTCGCCCTTGTAGTTGCCGAGCTCCGCTTTCTCGTGCTGGCGCTCTGCCCACCATTCGACCGCGTCGGCGGCGTACTCCGGCGTTTCCTCATGATGGAACGGCGCGTCGCCCGGATGCAGGGCTTGGGCGCGCGCGAGACCGAGCACCTCGACGGTGCCGCGGCCGCGCTCGCGCGGGCTGCCTTCGGTCGTGACGATGTTGCGATGCTCACCAGTCTTCGTGGCGCTCGCGCGGACTATAAAATTGCGGCCACCGTAGGCGTTGGGCTGCGCGCCGAGTAGCTCAAAGGCATTCGCGGAGCGGTCCTTGGCGTAACGGCCGTACGCGGTGTGTCCCTGTCCCGTCGGCACGGCGAGCACGTCCGGCCGCACCGAGCGCGTGATCCAGGCGGGGAATTTCTGCGCGCCGAACGGCGACTTGAGCAGCAGGAAGTCGCCGGTGGCGAGACCCCACTTGGCGGCGGTGTCAGGATGAACTTCGACCCAACTGTGCCACGCGATCTTCGACACCGGATCGGGCAGCTCTTGGAGCCACGGCTTGTTGGCGCCGCGGCCGTCGTGAAGCGCGGGATGCGGGAAGACGACGACCGTTTGTTGGTCGTCGTTCTGTGTTCCCCAGCCGGGTATGATCGCGAGAGCGCGATTAAGGGCGGGGTCAAGGATCGATCCACGCTCTGGCGTAAATCGGACGGTGCGTGTCGGCGCCTCACCGTACACGCCGCCCTTCGCCAATGAGTCGACCCAATACTGGTCGAAGCCCGCCGCGTGCCGCGTCTTCCACTTGCCTTGCAGATAGTCCTGGAACGTCCCCGCTTTCCCCGAAAGCTTGAGAATCACATCACCCGTCGGGCGTGTGCCGAACACCGGCTGCACAACGGGCTGCTGCAGCGCCGTGACCCCCGCGCGCGGCCGGCTGTCGCCCCATTGCTCGAGCGGGTGGTGATCCGGCAGGATCAAGTCGCAGGCGGCCGCCGTCTCGTCCATGTAAGACGAGAAGCTGACCTTGTACCCGACCTTGCCGAGCGCCTGCTGGAACGCACCAGGCAGCGAATGCGCCGGGTTCGTGCCGTGCACGAAGAGGAGCGCAACGCGACCGTCTGCCATGTCCGACGTCAACGTGGTGAGCGCGCCGAAGGTGTTGGTCGAGCCGACTGCCAAATCGGCGCCGAACTTCACGAGCGAGCCGACCGAGCCGGCGACGTAGTTCAGGATGTTGACGGCGGCGACAAGCTCCGCCCCGTTCTCGAACTGCGTAGCCATGCCGCCAGCGACAGCGAGTCCGCCGCCCGAGCGCGCGAACTCCCGCGCGAGGCGGACGATCGTGTCCGCGTCGATCCCGATCATCTGGGCAACGGTGCGAGGACTGTATGCTGCCAGAACGGGGACCAGGCGGCTGGCATCGGCCGGCAGTCGAGCGAGGTGTTGGCTCATGATCACCTGCGCCATCGCCAGCGCCAGCGCCCCCTCGCTGCCCGGCCGCGCCGCGATCCACTCGTCGGCGTTCATGCCGGTGAGCGACAGGCGTGGACCGACATACACGAACTTCGCCATCGACGCGGGACGACCGGCGTCGAACGCGTGCGCGCGCGCGAAGCCGTTCTGGAATTCGACCGGCGAGAGCCAAGTGTCGAGGAAATCGGCGCCGAAGGACAGGACGTACTTCGCGTTCGCGAAATCGTATGTGGGCAAGGTCCCGGTCCCGAACGCCATGCGATTGCCGGCTCGTAGCGCCTCGAAGCCAAAGGCCTCGTAGCTCATGCGCCGTCCACCGACCTGCTTCATCCATTCATCGACCAGGTCGCCGAACGTGGACTGCTCGGCGCCGGTCAGGAAGACGATTCCCTTCCCCTGCGCCTCGCGCACCTTGGCGGCGAGCCGTTGGATCGCCCCGTCCCAATCGATCGCCTCGAACGTGCCGCTGGCATTCCGTACCAGCGGGTGGTCGATGCGATCGGGGTTGTAGAGTCCCTGCAGCGCCGCCTGCCCGCGCGCGCACAGCCGGCCACGATTGATCGGAGAGTCGGGATTGCCTTCGAGCTTGACCGCCCGTCCCTCGCGCACGCGGACGCGCACGCCGCATCCCGCCGCGCACTCGCGGCAGGTGGTGGCGTAGTAGGTGGCGGTGCCAGGGATCTGATCTTCAGGCTGGATCAGATACGGAATGAGCCGCTCGGTGGGCTCGGGCCCGATGCCGCAGGACGACAGCGCGGCCGCACCGGCGCCGGTGACGCCGAGGACCTTCAGGAAGCGTCTGCGATCGATGGAGTCGGTCATATCAGTAGTGGCACACGCTGCAGTCGCGGGTCACGTTGTTCTTGATGTGACAGCGGACGCACCACCCCATGCGCAACGTCGAGACCTGCTCGACCTGCGGCATCTTCTGTACGTCACCGTGACAGGTGACGCACGCGTTCGTGCCGAGTGCCTTGATGTGCCGCATGTGCGGAAAGCGCACGAAGCCGGGGAGCGCGTGCACGCGGATCCACTCGGGCGGTTTCCGCTCACGCCACGCGTCACGGACCTTCTTGATTTCAGCCTGATGCGACGGCGGGGTTCCGCCGATCAGCTGATGGCACCCCATGCAGGTCTGGAGCGATGGGATCCCCGGCTCGCTCGAGATGGCGGCCGAATAATGGCAGTACATGCAGGGGATCTGATCCTGTCCGGCATGCACGTCATGACGAAAGAAGATCGGCTGCCGCGGCCCCTTGAGAGCGCTGGTGTCCTTGATGACGGGAGCCTGATACCGGGAAGACGGAGAAGAAGCCGATTGTGCCTGCTGGCCGTTCGCGACCACAGGCGGGAGGGCGAGAATCAACACCACGACCGCAGCTGAACGCAGATGACCTCTGATTGCTGGAGCCGTTTCCTACATCAGAAGGCTGACGAATTTATGCAGGGAGCGGAATGTGGCACAAGTAGGGGCGCAGCATGCTGCGCCCCTACTATTCTGGCCTTGCCAACAACTGGTATTTCAATCGCACGACGTCGACAAACGCGTGGACGGCATCGAGATCGTCGAATTCCATCCAGCAATGGCGCACGCCGTCGGATATCGTTCCGTCACGCACCGCCTGTTTGATGACACGCGGCAAGCCGTTCGTCGCGCTGATTTCCTGCTCCTCAACCCCCGACAAGACGAACGTGCCGCTCACGCCCGTCTGCATCGGGTGGAGATAGCCCAGCTTGCGGCCCCCGACTTCGTACATCCAGACCCATTTCCACATCGTGCCGAGGTAGACGACTTGCTCTGTCACATGGCGCAAGCTGCGCAACTGTTCGCGCGCGGTCTTGAATCGCTGGGCGGCGCGGGCGGACAGGTCACGCACCGGCTGATCGGGCTTGGGCCGCTGGCGCGGGCTCAGGTACAAATGGCCGGCCCAGTAATCAGTGGTTGGTTTGTTCATTGGCGACCCAATACTACAGGCGTGGTCAAGAGGCGAAATCGAGCCGGATCGAGCAGCCGCCCACACGACTGCTGGGGCACCACCATACGCCCGTCCCGGCCCATCGCCAGCTTGATGACGTCGCCGTTGCGGCCGAACCAGCGGCTCGACGGCTCGAGATCGGAGGGATAGACGAACAGTGGCAACGACCCCGCAGCGAGCGCCGCCTGGGAGCCAATGCCCGATTCCGGCATCGTGCCGGCCCACAACTTCGCACCATATTCGGCAGCCAACCGGTAAATCCGGCAGACCTCCGTCAGCCCGCCGACGCGATGCACTTTGATGTTCCAGACCTTTGGCCCGTTCAAAGCCATGATCTGCTGCGCCGCGCGCGCATCGCGCAACGTTTCATCGAGGCAGATCGGGGTGCGCAACGTTGTCCCGAGCCGGGCATGCCCTACCAGCTCGTCAGGATGGAGGGGTTGCTCGATGTAGAGGAGACCGGCGTCGTCGAGCGTGCGCAATGCGGACTCATCGCGCGGCCATTCATACGCGCCATTCGCGTCGACGGTGAGGGGGAGATCGCTACCCTCGAGTCCCTCCCGCGCCGCGCGAACCGCCACCACGTCCCAGCCCGGCGCCACCTTGATTTTGACCCGCGCGTAGCCGTGCCGCACAGCGTCATAGACCGAGCGCGTCAGCTCGGCGGGATCGCGGTCGGGTGGAATCCCGAGCGCGACACCGCAGGCGACCGCGGGCGCGGGCTTCACCCCCAGTCGTTCGCCGAGCAACATCGCGAGCCCCGTGCCGCGCGCGTGCGCTTCGAGATCCCACGCTGCTGTTTCGATTCCGGCGCGCGCAAACCAATTGCCCCGCACCCCCTCGCGCACCACGGCGTCAACCGCTTCGGGCACCGGATCCTCAAACTCCCGGCCCACGACGCGCGGCAGCAGCACGCGCGTGATCAGGTCGCGCGCGCTGGACAGCGTCTCCTCGGAATAGAATGGAAGCTCGAACGGCGGACACTCGCCGTATCCGACATGGCCGGCGTCGTCATGCAGGACGATGATGAGCGAGCGCCGTTCGGTCATCGTGCCGCCAGAAATGCTGAACGGCTCGAGAAGCGGCAGCGTGAGCTCGAACAACTCAGCGCGGGCGATGCGCGTCATCGTGATCTGTCTGCCTGCGTCGCCGCCAAATCCGGATCCAAAAGCCGAGCGGGAGCACCACGAGTAGTCCCGCCACCACGAGAAGCGCCTGGCTCCCACTCGACGGGATCAGCCATGCCACGGCACCAATTGCAACGCCCGCCATCATCATCTGGAGGTACGCATTCTCGATGCGATCACGCGCGGGAAGCCACGAGATCCGATCGGAGAACAGCGAGATGACCCCGAAGCATCCCAGCGCGACGACACCGAGCCAGCGGGCCGACGCCTTGGTCGGATCAACGGTGCCGCCCCAGGCCAGGACCACCGCGAGGGCAAGAAACGCCAGCCCTGACAGTCGACGACGCTCGCTCAACGCTTCGCTCCGGGGAGGAGATCGAGGAAGTGCAGCTCGCCGCCGCGTCGCTCGAGTGCGCCTGCGGCTTCGCGTTCGAGCATCACGGCGATCAGGCCGTCGCGCGGATCGAACATCAACGCATGGAGTGCACGCTGGGTGCGCGAGCCATCGGTCGCCGGATACTCCTCAAGCGGGAGCTGAAAGAAGGTATGGAGTTGGACTGACGAACAGCCGCGCAGGGCGTATTCAACGATCATCCGACCGCTCGAGACATTGCCAGTACCAGAGAGTTCCGGGATCCCCGGGCTTGCGCCCGGGGTCAGCCGCGCCAACACGCGCAGGTTGCGATCGCTCAGTTCTGGTCCTCCGAAGGCCACGCCCTCCTGCGTATCGAACAGTCGATTGAACACCACGAGCGCGTCGGCACTCGCCGCCGCCTCCACCATCTCGAGCTGAAAGTCATCGTCGAACCGCGCGTTCATCAGCTTCATGGCGAGCCGCACATTGGCCTGCGCTTTGATCTTCGCAGGCACTTCTCGCAGCCATCGCAGGATCTGCTGTTTCTGGTCGGCCAGGGGATCGCCGGCAAGCGTCGGCGAGAAATCCTTCTCCAGCAGGAGCGGCGTCTGACCGCACGCGTGCGCGAGCGCGTGGGTCGTAAAGGCATACTCATCGTCGCGAAACGGCTCATGCAGTCGCGGCAGATGATACTTCACCGACGGCACGGTCAGCAGCAGTCCCGCGCGAGTGAAATCCCAAGCGGCGCGCGCCAGCGCAAGATACTCATGGAACGAGCGATCCCAGCCCCTCCCTTTCCACGTGACCGTCCAGCCTCCGCCGCGACGCTCGACTTTCATTTTCGTCTCGTGAATCGCCCAGGCGGCCATCGATTGAGCGCCCGCCGAGTCCTGCGCGATCACCGTCTTCAGCACCACGAACGCGAGCCCCGCCTCGGCGTCGGTTTCGAGCTGGCCGCTGTTGAGCGACAGCTGGCCGGAGCCTTTGCCGATGGGGTGCGGGATCGGCTCGCCCAGGTAGCGCGCCGCGAGGTTGATCCGATAGGCGTCGCGCACGTGCGCGGGAAATTCGCGCGGCAACGCCCGCTTGAACCGCTCGAAGTCTTTAGTGAGCGAAGCGCGAGAGCCGGAATTGCTCATCGGGCGTCGCTCCACTCAGGACCAGTCGAGCGACGAGCTCTCCAACGGCGGGGCCGTGTTTGAAGCCGTGGCCCGATCCCCCACCCACGATCCACGCGTTCGCCGCGTCGGGGTGCCGATCGATGATGAAATGCTCGTCGGGAGACTGCTCGTACTGACAGACGCGCGACTCGAGCAGCGGCGCCCCCTTCAGTCCGGGGAATCGGTACGCGAGATAGTCGCGGGCGATTTGGACCGCCCCGGCGGTCGGGGTGCGTTCACCGTTCGTCGGGTCGAAAACCGGGCCGCGCGAATCGTCGGCGACCTTGAAGCCGCGCCACTCGTTCCCGGGAATACCGTACATGAAGCGCGTGCCATGATCGGCCCAGACGGGCAGCGCTTCTTCGGTGAATCGCCGATCGCCGGGCGGTGTCCCGAAGAAGAACACCTCCTGCCGAGTCGGCTTCACACGGTCACCGACAACATCGGGAAACAGCGCGCCGAGCCACGGACCGCACGCAAAGACGAAGCGGTCGGCCGTCAGCCGACTGCCATCAGACAATGCGACCGACGAGAGCTCGCCACCGTCGTGCTGGACCGGCGCCTGCACGGCGAGCTGGCGGTACTCGCCGCCCTCGGCGAGGAACCCCTCGAGCACCGCGGCGCACGCCCGCCGGGCGGTGAGATAGCCGCCCTCTTTCTCGAGGATCGCCCAGCGAACCTGCTCGCAATTGATTTGCGGGAAGCGCCGCGCGACGTCGGGGCCCTGCAGCTCCTCGAACGCGACGCGCGCCTCGCGCAGGATCGGCAACGCCGCCTTCTCGTACTGCTCGTCGCTCTCGACCAGCCAGAGCACGCCGATGCCGTGATACAGTTGCCGGTGCCACCGCATCTGGTGCTCTTTCCAGAGTGTCAGCGCACGCGCCGCCATCTTCGTGTAGATCGCGCGCGGTCCGTAGGTCGCGCGGATCACGCGCGTCTCCCCGCCCGAGCTCGCGCGCGAGTTGCCGGGGCCCCAGGCGTCGACGAGGGTGACGCAGGCGCCCTGGCGACGCAGAAACAGCGCGGTCCAGCCGCCGAACGCTCCCGCCCCGATCACGGCGATGTGCGGTTGCCTGGCTTGTGCCATCAAGACTTTCCCCCCGAGCGCCGCAGCGGCGCTGGTTTTGAGGAACGAGCGGCGACCTACCGTAGGCGAGCCTCGCGCACCGCACGCCGCACCGCCTCGCGCTCGGCCGCCGGCAGCGGCGGGCCCCACGGATCGTCGCACGCGTCGTCCGGGATCACGCCTTCGGCGGCGAGGGCCCAGAGCATCCGCCGAATGTAGCCTTCCATCGGCTCGGTGAAGGTCACTTGTGAAAAGGCGTCCAACTGGGCGGACAGGCGTAGAAAGGCGCGGTCGTCGCCCTTCTCGCGAGCGCTGAGCAGCGCCGCCTGAACGTCCGTGAGCGCCGCTCCCATTCCGATCAACGCGGCACGCGCTCCCATGATCAGCGAGTAGCCGAGGAATCGGTCTTCACCCGTCATCAGGAGCTTATCGGGGTGATCGCGCATCACCGCCGCGATCCGTTGAAATGTCATGACCGAATCGAGCGTCGCGACTTTGATGCCGACGACACCGGGCAAGGCGAGAATCCCGTGAAGGGTCTTGTCGTCGTAGTTCACGCTTCCGGCCGCTTCATGCAGGTAGAATGCGATGACCGGTAACTCCTGCGACAGCTCGTCGTGATACACGACCGCGTTCTCTTGTGTGGGAAACGCGAGCAGCGCATCGGCGCCGCCCCGTTTCGCGTCGCGGGCCATAGTCGGTCCGTTGGCCCCGGCCACGATGACTTTTCCGGGAAGCGCGGCGCGCCACGCTTCCAGCACGACGCGCCGTTGATCGTCCGTCAGATGGGGACCACGACCGGTGTGCGCCCACACGGCGACTCCGGCGATGGGCTGCCGCGCCATCCAGCTCGCGTAGGCGCGCTGCGCGTCAAAGTCGATCGTCGGACCTCGAAACGGGACCGGCACGGCCGGAATGAGGCCGCCTTCGAGACGCTCCTTCAGGCCAGGAGTCCTTGTAGATTCTTCGACTCGATCGCGTCACGGGCGTCGCGTTTGATGTCGAGCAGATCGAGCTTGGCGACGCTGGTCTCCGGCAGGCGCAGCGGCTGTCCCGTACCGAAGACGAACCGGTCCGCGCCAATGGTGTCGAGCAGCGTGGCGAGATGGTCCTCGGGCGGCCCCCAGATCCAGCAGATGTCCCACCAGATGCGGCGCGCCTCTTCCGGCGTGGAGCCGAAGTGCACCTCCTCGACAAACGCGCGGTCGGCGTGCGTCACGAGCAGTCGGAGGTCGGCGTCGCTGCGGATCAACGCGCGCACCGCGGCGGCCGGCAGCTCGGGAACGCGATCGTTGGGGTGGCGCTGGCGGCCGTCCTCGAGTCGGACGGCGAGCATCAACGGGGTGCGGGCCGCGCTGCAGGCGGCGGCGAGGACGCGCATTTCGCCGCCCGCGGGCTCGAGTCCCAGATACAGCGGATCACAGCGCACGGCGGGCGCTCCGGCGTTGGCGGCGTCGGCGACTACCTGCTCCCACTGTGCAAGCCCGGGATGCACGGTCGGCACCGGCTTGAAGCGCTTCTCCTTGCGCGCGGTCTCGTACAACCATGCATTGCCTGCGGTGGGATCGCGCCAGAACAGGCTGGGGAGATGGGTGATCCAGGCAACATCGATCTCTGTGCGCTCGAGCGCCTGCACCAGCGTGTCCGGCGACGTGCCGGGAACCTTGCGCCAGGGGTACGCCCCAAGGAAGGCGTTGCAATCGATCCGCATCAGTCGGTCGGAAACGCGCCCGGCGGGAAGATGCGCACGGCATTCTTCCAGCGCACCAACACCATGTCGTCCTTTGAGAGGAAGGTCTCGAGGTAGCGAAGCTTGGCCCAGCCGGTGTCCATCGTGATGTCGCTGCCCCAGAGCAGGCGATTCACACCGACGCGTTCGATGCAGGCTTCGAGCATGCCGCCGTCCACACCGCTGCCCGAGAGATCGACGTAGACGTTGGGCACGTCCGCCGAGGCATGCAGCGAATGCAGCCAGTCCCCGCCCCCGCCGATGTGCGCCAGGATGAACGCGACGTCCGGATGACGGCGCGCGAGGGTGCCCAGCTCGGTCGCGTCCGACGCCTCCTGTCCCGGCCAATCGTGGCGCCGGTGCTGCCAGACGTGCTGCAGCACGGGTACGCGGCGCTCCAGCGCCAGGGCGGCAATCGGATCGAGCAGCGGATCGTCCGCCCGGCGGCTCGCCGCCAGCTTGATACCGATCATCCCCGCGTCGAGACAGCGCACGATCTCGGCGCGGGCGTGGGCGGTGTAATTCGGATTCACGCACACCAGCCCTCGAATGCGATCCGGATGCGCCTGCTGCAGGGCGAGGAGGGCATCGTTCCCGGCTGTGACATCGCGCGGTGACGGGAAATACGTTGGCGAGGTGAGGCCGAAACTGCCCAGGATCGACGCCACGTGTATCGTGATGCCGATCTTGGCGCCGGCGGCCAGGCGGCTTTCGTTGCGCTCGCGCCAGTCGGCGCGGGGCGTCCGCGGGTGGTAAAAATGAGCGTGGACGTCGACAAGCATTGCCACAATCTACGCCCCTTTTATCTTGGGGGCTTCCTTAGTGGGGAGATGGGGATGGAGACGACGGTGAGCCGTGCGCGGGGCGTGCTGTTCGAGCCTCGGGCGACATTCAAGGAAGTCGACTCCGAATTCACCAAACCGGGCGCCATCTGGGGCCGGTACATCCTGCCGCTCGCCCTGATCGGCCCGCTGGCCGGCGCCGTCGGGCGACTGGTTTTCGGAAGGCGCATCGCGGGAACGAGCCTGCCGGAGTCCGTAACGATCAGCGGTGCGATTACGTGGTTTGGCATCGCGCTGGTGC
Source organism: Gemmatimonadota bacterium (assembly GCA_041499375.1). GTDB lineage: Bacteria > Gemmatimonadota > Gemmatimonadetes > Gemmatimonadales > GWC2-71-9 > 20CM-2-65-7. Next base: position 82,081 of record JBGQKD010000001.1, on the reverse strand, counting down.
TGCAGCTGGCCGCGGTGTTCGCGCTGACGCAGATCATCAGCCTGCTCGCGCCAGGGTTCGGTGGACAGAAGAACGACGTCCAGGCCTTGAAGGTCGCGGCGTATGCGAGCACGCCGATGTGGGTGGCCGGCATCTTCAATCTTCACGGCCGGTTCCTGATGGTCGGCGTCTTCGTGTCGCTGTACAGCCTGTATCTGCTCTACATCGGCCTGCCGACGCTCATGAAAGTCCCGCAGGATCGGTCGATGGGCTACACCGCGGTCGTGATCATCGCGGCGATCGTGATCTTCCTGCTCGTCAGCACGTACACGCTCTTCTAGATCGCGCGCAGGGCTTCATGCAGCATGGCGAGGGCACGGTCCACCGTGCCCTCGTCGTGCGCCAGGGAGACAAAGTTGTACGCCGTGCGCTTGAACAGGAGACCGCGCTCGGCCGCGTGCGATGTCAGGGCGCGCGAGAGATCCTCGGTGGCGCAATGCAGGAAGCACATCTCGGCAATCCCCGCGACGCCGGTCACCAGGTCCGCGTGCGCGCGTTGCACCTCGTGCAGGCCGTGCAGCAGTCGCGTCCCGATTCGATGGAGATGGCCGCAGACGTCGTCGCGCGCGAAGACCTCCAGGGTCGCTCGCGCGGCCGCGAGTGCCACACCCTCGGTCGCCAGCGTGGAAGAGATCCAGGTGCGGCTCACGACATTCATGAGGTCCGCCCTGCCGCCCACAACCGCGAGCGGAAATCCGTTCGCGAGCGCCTTGCCAAGCACGACGAGGTCTGGCGCGGGCTGCACGTGATAGCGCTCGACGGCGCCGCCGATCGCGAGTCGGAAGGCCGTCTTGATCTCGTCGAAGATCAGGATCGCGCCCACACGTTCGGTCTCGACGCGCAGCATCTGGAGCCACTCGCGCGCGGGCTCGGACACGATCACCGGCTCCACCACCACCGCGGCGAGGCGTCCGGCGCGTGCACGGATCATCTCGCGCCCGGCCGCGACGTCGTTGAACGGCAGCTCGGCGAAAAGATTGCGCACTGCCGCAGGCACGCCTTCGGCGGCGCCCTGGGACCAGTCGAGCCAGCCGTGGTATCCGCAGCCCAAGACCTCGTCACGGCCGGTGGCGACGCGCGCCAAGCGCACTGCCGCGGCGACGGCCTCGGCACCGGTCTTGAGAAAGCGCACGCGCTCGAGCCAGGGGATCTTCTCGGCCAGTGCCTCGGCGAGCGCTTCCTCGGCGACGGGCGGCAGCGGGCCGACGACGCCGGCGGCGATCGCGGCCGTGGCGGCGCGATTGACCTCGGGGTGTCCGTATCCCAAGGCCACAGCGCCAAGCGCCATGACGAAGTCGACGTATTGACGCCCGTCCTCGTCCCAGACGCGGCAGCCGTCCGCCCGCGTCATGCGCGCGGGGGTCCCGAACAGCGCGTCGGGGCGCTTGCTACCGGTCGACGTGAAGCCCGGAACGCGCCAGTCGTTCACCGTATTTGGTCACCTCGATGGCCATCGCACGCAACAGTTTCACCTCGCGCAGATCCAGCGGCGCGCGATGCGCAATCTCGCGCATCGTGCGCATGACACCGTCGGCATTTCGCGTCTTGAAGAACTCGATCGCATGCAGCGCGCGGGCGACATCGGCAAACAGCCGCTCGAGCTCCGCGGCGTCGGCCAGCTGGGATGGCCGCCGCGGCGCCTTGAACGGGCGCGCCTCGGCGCCCTGCGCGAGTGCCAGCTCATACAGGATGATGATGACGGCATGGCCGAGATTGAGCGAGGCGTAGCCGGGGTCGCTGGGAATCGTGACGACGCGGTGGCAGCGATCGAGCGCTTCGTTGGCGAGCCCCTTGTCCTCGCGCCCGAAGAGTAAGGCGATGGGTCCGCCCGCGCCCGCGTCGAGCGCGACGATCTCGGCGGCCGCGGCGCGCGGGCGCTGCAGATTCCGCTTCGCCGTCCGTCCGCGCGCCGTGAACCCGACGATGTGCACGCAGTCGGCCAGCGCCTCCTCGAGCGTCGCGTAGGTGCGCACGCGCGCGAGCACGTCCTGCGTCTGATGCGCGATGCCCTCCACCCGGTAGGCTTCGTACTCGCGCGGATTCACGAGCCGCAAATCGCGCAGGCCAAAGTTTTTCATTCCGCGCACGACGTGCGCGATGTTGACGAGGTCCTGAGGCTCGTGCAGGACGACGACGATCATCCGACGAGCTCGAGAATTCCGAAGCGGGCGGGATCCTGCCGGTCACCGCGCAGCCATACCCACCCGCCGCCGCCGCTCCATACCAGTTGGCCCACGCGCCGCAGGCGACCGGGCAGCATTTCATTAATGATGAGGTCGAAGCTCACGCGGCCGCCGGCGTGGGGATAGGCGCCGGCGGGCCACGGAATGGCGACGGTCACGCAGTAGCCGGTGTCGGTACGGCGCCAGCCCCCGTGCACCGCCCCCCCTCCCTGAGTCCCGTGTTTGTCGCTCGTCGCGCGGGCACGAACGGAGTGAGCGTCCTCATTCGGAATAATGAGGTAGCCAACCGGAGCGGCGCCGGCCTCACCCGAGTGACGGCGACCCGCACCGACATACACCTGCAGTCCGTCGGAATGGATCTCGTCCGACTCGTTGTCGAGCTTGAGCGGCGGCGCGGCCGCCGGCCGCAGCACGAGATCCGGCTTGGTCACGACCACCGCCAGGTACAGCGCCGACGCGTCCCACGCCGCGTACGCCACCGCGGAGAAATCGTCGGGACCGGGATACGCATCTTCGCTGCGCCGATATTGGTCTTCGAGTCCCAGCTCGAGCGGCTCCGACAGCTCGAAGCCCTCGAGTGACCCGTCGAGCGGCGGCGGTCCTCCGACCCGGAACGCAGGAGCCGTCGCGGGGGTGGGGAGGTCGATCTCGAGCAGCGGCGCGAATGGAGGCGTTTGCTCCCGCCGTCCGCGCAGCACTACCGCCTCCTGGCCTTCCCGCTCGACGGTCCATTCCGCGCCGCCGAACCGGTGCCGTTCCACGCCCGCAGCGGTCTCGATCTCGACCGCGTCGCCCTGGGTGCGCACGGCACGGATCGCGGGCTGATCCTCATGCGTTTCGAGCACGGTAATGAAGCGAGGGTTGCGGCCGAGCGCGCGCACGACGTAGAACTTCGCCCGTTCGGGCTCGCCCGGCAGGCCCGGCCCTTCCATTTCCAGGAGCGCGCCGTCGAAGCTGAGATGAGCCGTGAGGCGCCTTCCCTGCTGGACGTGCGACAGCACGACGGGACCAGGCGCGTCCGGAACAAAGCGCTGCACGCGCGTGACGAATTCGTCCGGCAGCTCGTCATTGATCCACCGGCCCCGCGTTTCCACCGCGCCGCGACCCGCGATATGCCACGGCAGCTCCAGGAGATGGTCTTCCTGGCCGGCCAACATCGTCACATCGACGATGTAGACGGGCCCGGTTGCCACCATGCGCACGAGGTCGTTGAACCGCCCCTGGACCCACGCCCACTCGCCCTCGTCGTCGAAGCACTCGCAGCTGGCGTTGCCCCGCGGCTGCGATTCGCCATCCAGGCGCGGCGCGTTATGCGCCAACGTCGAACGGTACCAGAACAGATCGTGCGCGACATACGAGCCCGTGCCCGGGTCGGGCAGCCAGTAGACACCGTCCGCGTGCAGCATCAGCTGGAGCCGGTCGGGATGGCCGTGGCCTCCACCCTGCGGACCGCACTCGACACCCACGTATCGATCCTCGCGGCGCAGGACCGCCAGGCCCTGGCTCCCGAGCAAGACAGTGTGCGGCTCCCACGGGGCCTCGCTTGCGGGAAGCTCCGGCAGCATCTCCAGTAGCGACCACCAGGAGAGCGAGGTACGTGCGCCGTGCGCCGTGCGCTGTGCGCCGGCATCATGGAGATACGATTCCTGCAATTCTGACTGTGGTGCCGGCACGCGGTAAAGCTCCGCAAGCCAGCTCGAGAGCGCATTCCGGCTCACGGGGTCCGGCGCACTCCGCACGAGTTTCGAGAGGCCGATCTCCCACAACTCCAGATAGGCCGGTTGCGCCAGCGAAACGCCAAACCGCGAGTCCTTGCGTGCCGGATACGTGAAGTCCGGGAGGGCGGTCAACGACGGCGCCTGGAGCGCGGCGTGCAGACGTTCCGCGAGTCGCTGATCCTCGCGGAAATCGACTCCGGCGAGCCGCGCCCATCCGATCCCGGTGAGCAGACCTCGCAACGCGAAGAGATGGTAGTTCTCTCCTTCGTACCACATGCCGTCGCGCCCATATCCGCGGACCAGATGTGCGATGAGACCTGTCTCGCCTTCGATGGCACGCTGCGCGAGCTCCTCGTCCTCGAACCAGACGGCGGCCGCTGCCAGTGCTGCGTTGTTCCAGGTTTGCCGGTTCGAGAACCCCTCGTCGTAATCCCCGATCACCGTCGCCGCTTCTTCTGCAACCTGATTCACGCCACGTGCCGTCGTGTCGTCGAGCTGGTCACAGGCGCGCAGCAGCGCGGCCGCGGCGACGAAGTTGCAGATCCATAACGACTCGAGGTACGTGGAAAAGAAGAGGCGGCTGGGTCCGAGCACGTTGTCGCGATTGGGATAGCGCCAATAGCGCTGCGCGTAGGCGTTGAGGATGTCGCGCGCGCGCGCCGCCGCCGCACGGTCCGTCTCGTCGCCCAACCCTGCGAGCGTCGCCAGGTGCGCCGCGCGCTCGGCGAGCCAGAGATGTTGACAGCGCGCCCAGCTCCAGTTGTGACGTTCGCCGCGCCACGTCTTGCCGCAGCGCGGACAGCGATGCTCGTTCGGGCTCCAGGGATCGAATGTGAGCGCGGTGCCGTCATCGGGACAGAAGCCGCCATCCACCGTCAGCTGCGCCTTGTGTTCAGGAACGACGGGCATGCGATCGAGCAGCGGCCGCGCTCGCTCCCGCAAATGGGCGAGCAGCGCCGTAAGGTCCCCCGAGCTGCGGACGTCCTGCGCGCGTGCGGCGAGATCTTCTGCTGTCACCACGCCCGCACTCCTTCCGGCGCCCAGGACAGGGGCAGCACTGTCGCGCCGGTACCGGCCACCGCGCTCGCGGCCTCGCGCGCGGCGCCAGGCATGACGAAGAACATGCACCCGCCGGCGCCGGATCCCGCAGCTTTCCCACCGAGGGCTCCCGCACTGGCGGCGGCGGCCTCGAGCTGCGCCATTTCAGCGGTTCGCATGCCGGGATCGAGCGCCTGCTGATGCTTCCAGTTCTCGCTCAACAGCGTACCGACACGCGCGAGATCCGCGGCGCGCAGCGCCTCGGCCATCGCGTTACCCGTTTCCTTCAACCCGTGCAGCGCACCCGTCACCGTGCGGTCGCCGCGCTCGTACGCTCCCATCACGCGCGAAATCGTGTCTCCCGAGACTCGCGACTTGTTGGTGTAGCAAATGAGCGTCTGGCGCTCGAGCGCGGCCGCGAATGTCGCATCGAGCGTCACCGGCTCGACGCCGACGTCGGGATCGCGGAAGCTGAGGCGATGAAAGCCCCCGAGCGCCGCCCCATACTGGTCCTGCTTCCCGCCGGGGAGCTCCGCCTCGATGGTCTCGACCTGCCAGGCCTGGTCCGCGATGTCCTGTCCGCTCAACGTCTCCTGGCGCGCGCGTGTCAACGCACCTACCAGCGCGACGCCGAGCGCGCCCGAGCTGCCGAGTCCCGAGCCCGGAGGGGCGTCGCATCGTGTCGTCAGCGTGAAACCACCCAGCACGGGGAAGCGGCGCAGCGCCGCCGTGAGCAGGGGCAATTTGCCGTGGGGAAGGAGTCCACCGGAATTCGCGCACTCGAGTGTTTCGCCGAGCTCCTCGGAAACCAGGCGCAGCAGCTTCCCACCCAGGTGCAGCTCCACGTGCGCGCGTAACGCGATCGCGCCATTCACCACCACTCCGCCTTCACGCGCTGAGAACGGCGGGACATCGGTCCACCCTCCGGCAAAGTCCAGCCGTAAGGGGGCGGTCGCGTGAAACGCGGTTGGGAGATCGCGACGTCTCATGGTTGCACGCGCCAGGCGGCGACAGTCGGCAGCTCGCCCCGCATGTCCATGTGAACACCCTGCACTCGGCTGTTCATCGCCTGCACGCCCCGCGCGTGGTACAGCCAGACGACCGGCAGCTGCTCCGCGAAGACGCGCTGCGCCGCGACGGGATCGGTGGGCACGGAGATGCCCGTGAGTCTGCCGAGTAACTGCAGGTAGCCGAGCTCCGGATCTCCCGGAATCCCTGTAACCGCCGCGGCAAAATCGTGTCGCTCTCCCGTTAGACGGTTCTGGAACGTCGCGTTCTCGAGCTGGCGAATCGTCACGTCGAAGCCGACCGCATTGAGACGCGCTTGCAGCATCTGCTCGAGCGCTGCCTCGCCGCTCCCCACCGTGAGCAACTCGAAGCGGGGGGTTGCGCCGAGCGCCGCCACGAGGCGCCGCGCCGAATCGGGCGCGAACGGGACGTGCGGTGGCGCGACGTAGTGCGGTACACCCGACGGTACCGGTCCCTCCGCCACAGTCCCAAAGCCAAAGAGGTAGCCGTCGACAATTTCCTGCCGGTCAATGGCCAGGGCGGCAGCAAGTCGCGCGCGCGGGTCGTTGAACGGCGGCCGGCGCGTGTTGAGGACGAGACCGTACGGAAAAATCATCGGATACTCGCGCAGGGCGAGCTCGTGATGACGACGCACGAACGCGGCGTGCTGGGGACTGATCCCGGCGAAGTCGAGCTCACCGGCCACCAGCGCCGAGAGCTTGACCATCGGCTCGTCGACGACGACCACGATCAGCCGATCAACGTGCGGCGGACCACCCAGGTCCCGAGGGAAGTCAGCGCTTCGCGCGAACACCCACCGCCGGTTGGGCTCGTGCGTCACGAACCGGAAGGGACCGTTGCCCACCGGATGGACGTTCCAGGATGCCTCCCGCAGCCGCGCGTGGGGCACGCTGTCGAGCAGATGCGCGGGCAAGATCGCAAGATCGGTGAGGACGTCGGGGAGATCGGCTCCGGCTCGAGGAACGGCCGCACCGCTGAATCGCAGCTCGACGGTCGAATCGTCCAACGCAGCAACTGACGTCAGCGTCTGCAGCTCGGTGAACCGCGGATAACCCGTCGCGGGATCGCGCGCCGCCTGCAACGTCCAGACAACGTCGCGCGCGGTCGTGGCCGTGCCGTCGTGCCAGCGCACGTCCGTCCGAAGCCGGAACGTCAGCGCTCGTCCGCCGTCCGACCAGCGCCAGCTGCGCGCGAGGTAGGGCCGCGGCACGAGCAGTGAGTCGTAGCGGGCGAGCGTCGTGAGCAACACGTAGCGTTGAACCTGGCGAGCGAGTGGGTGGAGGGTGAGGAGCGGGTTGATGCTTTGGAGATCGGCGCCGGAGGCGAACAAGACCGTCGCGCCGCGGCGCACAGCCTCGTCGCCGCACGCGCACGTCAGCAGCAGTTCCATTGCGAGCAGCATGGGCACGACCACGCGCGACACGCACGGATTCTAGCGGGGCACGGGTGGCGGCGCGAGATTCCCGCCGATGCTCGCCAGGCTGGGACACCGTTTGCTCGCCGGTCTTGCCGTCGTGCTCGGCGTCGTGACGCTGACGTTCTTCCTGTTGCACCTCGCACCAAGCGACCCTATCGACATAATGCTGGGGCCAGCAGCGACGACCGAACAGCGGGCGGCCCAGCGTACGGCGCTTGGGCTCGACCGCCCGCTGCCGGCGCAGTTCGCGAGCTGGTTGAGTCGTTTCGCGCGGGGCGATTGGGGAAACAGCATCGCCAAGGGCCGGCCGGTGCGCGCGATCCTCGCCACCGCCTGGCGCCAAACCGCCTGGCTCGTCGCGTTGTCGCTGGTGCTCAGCTACCTGATCGGCCTCGCGATCGGGGCCGTGCAGGCGGCTCGAAGCGGGTCGCGACTCGATACGGTGCTTTCCGTCTCGACCGTCACCTTCTTCGCCATGCCGGGTTACTGGCTGGCGCTGATGCTGGTCCTGGTCTTCACGTACTGGGCGCGGGCGCTGCCGGCCTTCGGGATCGCGGGACTCGACGCTGAATACCTCCAGGGCGCGAGCTGGTGGATCGATCGACTGCGGCATCTCGCCTTGCCGCTCGCGACGCTCACGCTCATCGGAATCGGAGGCGCCGCGCGGTTCGTGCGCGGCGCGATGCTCGACACCCTGAGCCAGCCGTTCATCACGACCGCCCGCGCCAAGGGGCTGACACCGCGGCGCGTCGTGGGCCACCATGCGCTGCGGAACGCGCTCAGGCCTCTCGTGACGATGCTGGGTCTGTCGCTGCCGGCGTTGTTTTCTGGCGCCGTCTTTATCGAAGCGGTCTTCGCCTGGCCGGGTGTCGGTCGCGTGCTCGTCGAGGCCGTGAGAGCCCGCGACTACCCCGTCGTGATGGCCGCGACGGCGATCAGCGCCGTCCTCGTCGTCGCCGGCAACATGATCGCCGACGTCCTGGCCGCCTGGGTCGACCCGCGTGTCCGCGGCGGTGCGGAGAACGCGACGTCGTGAGCAGGCTGCTGCGGGACCGGCGCGGGGCGTTTGGATTTGTCGTCCTGCTCGTCGTCGTCGTGTGCGCCATCGCGGCGCCGCTCGTCACGAACGGCGATCCCGTGGGACAACATGACATCGTCGCGACCCGGTTCATTCCCCCGCTGTCCAGCGACGCGCATGGCGTCTTTCATCCACTCGGCACCGACCGGTTCGGCCGCGATGTCTGGACGCGGCTGGTGTACGGCGCGCGCGTCTCGATGGGCGTCGGTGTGCTGGCGGTACTGATCTCGCTGGCCCTCGGCGTGGTGGTCGGCGCACTGGCCGGTTACTGGCGCGGGCCGGTGTCGGTCGCCTTGCTCGGACTCACGGACTTCGCCCTGGCGGTGCCACGCGTCGTGCTCCTGCTGTTACTCGCGGCGCTGTGGCAGCCGAGTACGGCGCTCGTGGTGACGGTGCTGGGACTGACCGGATGGATGGGGATTGCTCGCCTGGTGCACGGCGAAGTGCGGTCGCTCGCGGCGCGGCCCTTCGTCGAGGGAGCCGTCGCCGTCGGCGCGCGCCGTCTTCGCATTCTGGTGCGCCACATTCTCCCCAACGCGCTCACTCCGGTCATCGTCGCCGCCGCGCTTGGCATCGGCAACGCGATCATCCTCGAAGGGGGACTGTCCTATCTGGGCCTCGGCGTCCAGGCGCCCACGCCCTCGTGGGGCAACATGATCGCTTCGGGCGGCGACACGTTGGTGAACGCGCCATGGGTCGCGACTGCGCCGGGAGTCGCGCTGGTCCTGGTGGTGATCGCGTGTACGCAGCTGGGTGACGCGCTGCAGGATGTGCTGGATCCGAATCTGCGACGCTAGATCAAGCGACGTAGCGTCGCCTCATCGATTTCGTGCCCGCCATCGAACGGCACCAGCTCGTGGGGGATCTTGTGATCGCGCAGTCGCGACTCCGTCGCCGTGACGATCTTGGGCGTGAAGAATTCGTCTCGCGTTCCGTACACGAGCGTGAGACTCGGAACGCGCAGTCGTTGCAGATCGAGATCGGGGGGGACTTCGCCGCCCCAGACGATCAAGCGATCGACGCGCGACGACCCCAGCGCGGCCCACCGACAGGCGGTCGCTGTTCCCTGAGAGAATCCGAGCACGGTCACGCGCGCGTTGCGCAGCACGATCTTCGCGTACACGCCGTCGAGATAGCGAACATAGTCGTCGATCTCGTGCAGCCGGTCTTCACGCGTCATCCAGCTCGCGCCGACACGCCGTTCGGTGGGACTCTCAGTCAGATAGAACCGCGACAATCCTTCCGGCGCGACGATGCAACGCCCCTCCGCTTCGAGGGGACGAAAACGCTCGAGAAAGCGGGCCGCGAGCTGACCGTATCCGTGGCACACAAACCACAGGTCGGCCGCGTGCGCGGGTGAGCCGAGGGTGAAGTACCGCCCGGACCGGGACGTCGAGAAATGATGTTCCTGCATCACGTCACCAGGATCGAAACGATTTCGTGAGGCTCGGCGACGAACCGGACGATGTTGCCCCGCTGCTCCAGCACGAGCGCGACGGCCTCACGCTCATCAGCGCGTACCCGATGCGCCGTCTTCACACCGTCGCCGAACCGCCAGGCGCCTGCGGCTTTGCGGTTTGTCGCGTTGTAACAGCGGAGCACCATCGGCGACCCGATTTGGGCGGGCTTGAGCGACGAGAAGACGAGCCCCGTACCTTCGAGGGCGATGTTCACCGGTGCCGGTGAGAGGGTGCCGGCGTCGCGGAGCCAGAGGCCGTGGAGCGGCAGGAACGCGTCCTCCCACAGCTGCGGGAGCACGTCCCCACGATCTACTTCGCCGGCATTCACCGGCACGATCGCGAGCTCGATCCGGCTCGTGCCGAGACACTGGGCAGCAGGGATCGCCGTCGGCCAGCCTGCGTGGCCCGGCCGAGTCGGCAGATCGGCGCGCGAGAGGTCGCCGATCGCGCGCAAGAGCGTGAGGAGCAGATCGCCTTTCGCGGTCCATTCGTATTCGAAGAACGCAGGCGCGAGAACGGCCAGGCCGCGGCCGCCCCGAGCCGCTGCCACGAAGCGCAGCGCGGGCGCCGTACGGACTGGTGTTTCCCGCGGGTATGCGGCCGGATCGACGCGCACGGCCCTGCGTTCCACGGCACCGAACGCCGCGCCCGCGGTCACTGGAACTCCGGCGAGGCCGGTGACCATGCGCGCGCGCAGCCGGTGGTAGCGGTTGCGATTGTCGATGTCCAGGGTGACTCGGACGAGCGGGCTGTCGGCGAACAGCTGCACGACCAGGCGCGCATCGATCCCGCGGAGCACTTCCCAGCGCCCTTCGAGGGCGGCGACGAGCGGGCCCGCGGCGAGCCGTCGCACCGCGATCGGACCGCGGCTTGGCTTGATGCGGTCGCGCGCCGGCGGACAGTACGTGTAAGCGTCTCCCGCATCACCGGCATCCTCGAGGCGCAGCAGCTCGCTGTAGCGTTCGCCGCGGCGGCGATCCACCAGCGTGATTGCGCCGTTCGTCTCGAGCATCACTTCGACGAAGCGGTTTTCGAGCGCGCGTCCCCGGACCCGTGCGTCTTCGCTCCGAGGCACTGGCACCGGGACGCCAGGTGTCAGCGCGGCGAGGCCCAGACCGGGAACGGGCGGTGCGCGGAACGCGATCCGCACCTGATCGACTTCGTCCTGATCCGGATAGTGACGCGCGGCGTCCGTTCGCTCCTCCGTGACGCGCTGCGCGAGCACCTGGACCGGAATCGCCTGTCCGTCCTGGCCATACAGCGCGAAGGGCCGATAGCCCCGGCCTTGCCGCGGCAGCCGGCCGTCTGACGGTGGACCCACCAACACGTCGCGGCGAAACACGGTGACATCGGCGACCGACACCGCCGCGGGCCCGCGGCTCGGGATTCCACAGCACCAGCCTTGGCTCGCTGCCATCGGTACGCTCGCGCTGGACGTCTGGGTCGTGTCCCGCGAGGTCCATGAGTCCGCCGCGCGTCAGCTCGGCGGCGTACGCAGCGACTTCGGTGAGACGGTGCTCGGCAGCGGCTGCGACGGCATCGGCCGTAGCGCCTGCGATCGTATCGTGAAACTGCGTCCGCACCAGCGTGCGCCAGGCGGTCTCGAGGATCGCCCGGCGATCCCGCCCGCCCGCCTGGCGAGACAGCGCCACCAGCGGCTCGGCCAGACGCTCCAGCCACAACTCGATCTGTCCGTGCCGCCGCTTGAGTGGCGCGCGGGTGCCGTGCACTCCTTGCAGCGTCCAGGTGTACCCGTACGACCACCGCAGCTCGCCCGCCAGAGGTTTCGCCGGCGCGCTTTCGGCTGCCTGGAAGAATTCGTCGAGGCGAGAAATGCGGAACGCGCTCGCGGGCTCGAGGTCGGCCAGCAGATCGCGCAGACGCGCCAGGGTCGGATGGGGCGCATGGTGATCGGCGCCGACAAACAGCGGAATTTGCTTGCCCGCCGCGCGCTGTACGAGCCTGGCGCGCACCTCAGTCCAGACGTCGGGCAGCCGTGCTCCCGCGCCGGGCAAGGCGGCGCCGATCTCGTAGCCTTCGGGCGGCAGATGCCAGAGCAGGATCTCCCGGCCGTCGGGCCCGCGCCAGCGAAAGAAATCGCCGTCCTGGTTGGGTTGGCCGCCGAGGCCGCGCCACAGGACGCCGTACTTAAGACCGAATTCGCGCGCGACCGTGGGAAGTACCGCGGGATGGCCGAACGCATCGGGCGAGTACAGCACGTCGAGTCGTCCGCCGAGACGTTCCGCATCCGTCGTACCGAGCAGCAGGTTTCGGATCAGTGATTCCCCCGACGGGACCAACTCGTCGGCGAGCACATACCAGGGACCGATCTGCAGGCGTCCCGTCTTCACGAGCGCCTTCACCTCGTTCTCGCGCTCGGGACGCGCGCGGAGGTAGTCTTCGACGAGCACCGTCTGGCCATCGAGCAGGAACGTCCGGAAGGCGGCGTCGGCGTGCATGCGTTCGATCAATTCGTCGAACATCAGAATCAGGCGCGCGTGAAACGCGGCGCGAGGCAGAAACCATTCCCGATCCCAGTGGGTGTGCGGGATCAGATGAAAGATGAACGCGGTCGTCACAGTCGTGGCGGACCGAGCTGCGGTATCTCCGCGGGACTCGAGAGGTGCACGTGCGCCACGCGGCGCCCGCGAGCGAGCAGCGCCCGCACGTCCCCGCGCGCCTGCGCGCGATGCAGCTCACCGAACGTCCACCCCATCTCGGGAATGTCGAGGTCTTCTGCGCTGTCGGTGGTGACGACGAGAAACAGACCGCTATTGGGTCCGCCCTTGTGCAGCTGGCCGGTCGAGTGGAGATAGCGCGGGCCGAAACCGAGCGTCGTGGCGCAACCGAGTGTCTCGCCCCACGCGGCGCGCACCTGTTGCAGCTGGGCGAACACCTCGGGCGTGGGCGGGACATACGCGAGAATGGCGACGTAGTCTCCCCGTTTTGCTTGTTGTCGGAGCTGTGCGAGAGTCAACGTGGGCAGGGGCGCAGCATGCTGCGCCCCTACAACACCACCCCCGCCGGTCAATTCCGCGCGGGCAAGTTTCTTCGCTTCCTCCACGTCGGGTTGATCGAACGCATTGACGCCCAGCCCTTCACACAACGCGACCGTGGCGTACTCCCAGCGCAGGAATTCCGCGCCGAGATCGAGCGGATCGGCGGAGAACAGCTCGGGACCCGCTGTTTGTGAATCGGCTAGCCGGCTCCGCATCGGATCCTGAACGATGGGAACCACGCCGCGTCCATCTTTGCCGGAGCTTTCCGCAATGAGCTGCTCGATCCAATACGCGAGCGCGCCGATCGCGGGAGGCGGGTTCATCCGCAGCTTGTCCTGGCCGCGCTTCGCCCGGTCCGCGATCACACTGCCGAGCGCGCGGGCGGCAGCGACGTCCACGCCCCGCGTCCGCTCGAGGAGCGTGCGGCCATCGATTCCGCTCAGTGCCGCGGGGACCATGCCGACTGCCGTGAGCGCGGAGAAGCGGCCCCCCACATCGATCGGATGCGGGATGACCGCCCGGAACCCTCGCGCCCGCGCGATGCCGTCGAGCGGGCTGCCCGTTTCCGTGATAGCAATGAACTGTTCAGGTCGCGCGCGGGCCGCGAAGTGATGGCAGAAGGCGAGTGTTTCGACGGTATTGCCGGATTTACTGGTGACGACGAACAGGGTGCGAGCCAGTTCGCCGCTCGTCCCCGCCGCCCGCACCGCTGCAGGATTGGTGCTGTCCAGCACGTGGAGGTCGCGCGCACTGAACGTTGCGGCGAGCACGTCGGCGACGAGACTCGAGCCGCCCATGCCGCACACGAGGGTGCGCGTCAGCCCGTCGGCGCGGACGGCCGCTGCCAGCGCGACGAATTCGTCCCACTGGGCAAGCGATTCCTGCGGCGCACGGATCCACCCGAGCGGATTCATTGGCGGGCTAACATAATGCGGATAATTTAGGCCCGGAGTATCCTGAGATGATGCCGCTGAGCCGGCCCGCTCGCGTGTTGGTCAGCATCGCCGCTGTGTCGCTGGTGGCGATGGTGCTGCTGTACGCGTTCCCCTCAGAGGACCGGCGGACCGTTCACATTGTCGCCGACATCTGCTGGACGTGGTCGGCGGCCTTCGCCACGTACTGCTGTTTCGCCGCGACGCGGCGCATGAGCGCAGCCGAGCAACGCCGCGCGTGGCGCTGGATCGGTGCAGGCTGCGCCTCGTTCCTGGCGGGTCAACTGGTCTGGACGTACTACGACCTCTGGCGGGGCGCGCCGCCCTCGTATCCATCACCGGCCGATGTGGGCTTCCTCGGGATCTACGCGTGCCTGCTCGCGGGTGTCATGACCCTGGTCCGTGGCCAGCCGACCCGTCGCGCCGATCCCGAGCTGATTCTCGATACGGTGCTGGTGTCGTTCACCGCCGGTGGGCTCGTCTACGAGTATCTCCTCGAGCCACTGATCAGCGGTCGCGCCGCGACTGCGGGACTCCTGACGAGCCTCGGATGGTCCATCGGTGCCGTCGCGGTGCTCTGGATGATTCTGATACAGATGCTACGCCGGCCCGTGTCTCCCGCCGCCGCCGCCACCCTCGTGCTTCCGGGCGTCATCGTTTTTGCGGTCGGCAATCTGATTTATGCGGTGGCCGCGCTGGGCGGCACGTCGCAGGCGGGGCGCCCGCTCGATCTCACCTGGGACGCCGGGCTCCTGCTGATCGCGGCCGCGGCGGCCGTCGCGCCGGATTACACCTACCATCTCCTGCGGAGCAGCTCGCCAACGCCCGGTCCCAGCACGGCGGCCCGGGTGGTGACTTTGGCAATCAGCCTCGCGGGCATGACCGGCATGGCGACTATCGGCCTCCTGCGCTCGGGACCCGAGCCCGACGTTGCTGTCATCCTCGCCATCGGGATGGCGATCGTGGCCGCCCGCGTGCTCTACTCGCTCGGCGTCGATCGGCGGTACGAGCGGGTCCTCGAGGACGAGGTCGCCAGTCAGACCCGATCGCTGATGAGCGCGCTCGGCGCTACGGCGTCCGCGGAGCGCAATCTCCGCCTGCTCATGGAAGCGGTCCCCGACGCCATCACCGTGGTAGACCGCGACGGCCGGGTGCTCGACGAAAACTCGTCGGGCCGTGTCCTCGTCAACGCCGCTCCCGGCGACGCCCGGGAGAGCGGCGGCCGGCGCTCGGCGCTGGAGTGGCTCGAGGGAACGGGGGCCCGTATCGCGCGCGAGAACCTGGCCGCGGCGTTCGATGGCGAGCTGCGCCGCTTCGAAGTCCCGTTTCAGCGGCCCGACGGCAGCGAGGGGACCGCCCAGCTCCTGCTCTCGCCGGTGCGCGAAGGCGGCAGCATCCCCAAGGTCCTCGTCCTCGTGCGCGACATCACGGAGCAGCGCCGCACGCAAACGCAGCTGCAACAAGCCGAGAAGCTCGCGGCCATGGGACAGCTCGTGAGCGGCGTGGCCCACGAAATCAACAACCCCGCCGCCATCATTTCGGGATTCGCACAAACGCTGTTGCTCGATCAGCTCCCGCCCGATCAGCGCGAGACGGTCCAGATGATGTACGACGAGGCGACGCGCATCGGCCGCATCACATCGAACCTGCTGGCATTCGCACGCGCTGGAAGTAAGGAGCGGACGCTCGTGGAGCTGAACGAAATCGTCCGTCGTACCTTCGCGCTGCGATCGTATTATCTGACCACGCTCAACATCACCGTAAATCTCGAGCTCGACGAGGCGAACCCCAAGGCGTGGGCCAATGGTTCAGAAGTCCAGCAGCTGTTGCTCAACCTGCTGATCAACGCCGAGCAGGCGCTGACCACGGTGCAGGGCCGTCGGGTCATTTCGATCCGGACGATGGCGGCCGGCGACGAAGGCGTGGAGCTTCAGGTCGACGACACCGGGCCCGGCATCCCGATCGACATTCAGGAGAAAATCTTCGATCCGTTCTTCACGACCAAGCCGGAAGGCACAGGAACGGGGCTCGGCTTGTCCATTTGTTACGGGATCGCGCACGACCACGGCGGCCGGATTGCGGTGCACTCCGTCCCGGGAAACGGCGCGACCTTCACGCTCACGTTGCCGCGGGACGCCCGTACGCGACAACGCTCGACACCGTCTCCCATGCCGATACCCGAGGAAGCACGGGAACCGGGCGACGCGCTCGCCGTGCTGTTGATCGACGACGAAGAGGGCCTGCGCCGGGCGGTCGTGAGCTTTCTCAAACGCCGTGGCATGCACATCATCGCAGTCGAGGATGGTGGCGATGCCCTCCGAGTGCTCCGCCGCGAGCGCTTCGATGTCATCGTCTCGGATGTCCGGATGCCCGGGATGAGCGGCGGTGAGTTCCTGGAGCGCCTGCGCCGCGAGCATCCGGCGATGGTGAACCGCCTGATCTTCACGACCGGCGATACGTTCGCGAGCGACACATCGTCGCTGTTGCGGGACTCTGGCGTGCCCTCGCTCGTGAAACCGTACGACTTCGCGAAGCTCGAGGACGTCCTACGGAAGGTATCAGAAGCCGCTAAAACCTCGACTTGAGCCGCACCTCGAGGTCCGACCGGCCGATGCCGTTCGCCGTCGGTGTCAGGCTGAACCGGACCGGCTCGACGTCCACGGCGAGCGCGTCGAGCACCTGCTCCGCCACCGTCAGCTCGTAATCCCCTGGCTTCACACCCATGAGATAGAAGGCGCCGTCGTTGAAGGTCACGAGCGTGCGGCGGGCGCCGCTGCGCCGGTCGGTCAGAATGAGCGTCACGCCGCCTACGCCAGCACCGTTGCGGACGACGCGGCCTTCGATGATGCCCGCTTCCACCACCGGGATGTCGAGACTCCGAAAGCGATTGGGCCCCGGGACGATGCTCGTCCGCGCGAACAGCGGCACGAGCAGCGGCGAGTCCAGCGACACCGAATCGAGACTCACGATGACCGGCTCGAACGGCACGAGATCCCAGACACGATAGGCGCCGCTCGAGTCAGTGCGTGCCGACATCGAGCCAACCAGCACGCGCGCGTTCGCGATAGCCGGTTCGCCGGCGTCGCGGATGCCGTTGGCATTCTTATCCATGAAGACGCGCCCGGACAGGCCGGAGCGTTCGAGTGACGGGCCCGGGGCCACGCCGAGCCGATCGGTTCGCCGATCCCAGAGTACCGACCCCTGAAGGAATTGCGTGGCGCTGACCGGCTGGCCCGGAGGCGCGAGCATCGATGTCACGGCGCGCATCGCCGAGAAGTACGACGTCACGGTCACGGTGTAGGTGAGTCCGGCATCGCCGCGCAGCCAATTGGCGCCCACCTCGACACGCACGCCGCGGGCGAGCGGGTGAGCGGCGAACGCCGACCAGGAGACCAGACCGGCCCGCCGTTCGATCTCCGTGTTGGTCCGCAGCAGAATCTGGCTCAGGAACCTGCCCCAACGGGCCTGTGGCATCACGAACGTCGCAAGGCCGAGATACTCACGGTTGGTCACACCGCTCGCTCCGGCCGTGGTTTGCCCGTGTTCGGTGCGCACGTACGGCAGAAACCGCACTTCGTCGGTCTGGATTGATGCGCCCAGGCGCGTGCGCGTAAGCACCCCGGCATCGGTACTGATGCGCTCGAACCGTCCGTCGAAGAAGAAGAAGCCGTGACTGGTCTTGGGACGGAAGAATCCCGTGACGGTCCATTGCGCGCGGCGGCCGGGCACCGCCAACACCGATGCCGAATCACGCGCGAAATGCACGTACTCGCCTTCCAGCCGGAGATCGACCGACGGCTCGTAGCGCAGCGCGCCGCGCACGAGTCCCGCGCCGACCACCTCGCTCTGGATCGCCCAGTCGTTGCTCGGATTGCCGACCAGCGTCGCGTAGGGGTGCGTCCGATCGGGAAGCGAGTCCCGCCAGTACTGATCGAGTCCGCCCTGCACGGTCCAGCGCGCCGTGGCGCCGTAGCGCAGGTCGAGATTCGTCGTCGCGTTGCAGATGAAGGACGGCTGCGGGCAGCGGCCTGCCGACAGCCCGTACTCGAACCGACGGGCGGGCAGCAGCTCGGTCAGCACCCGATAGGTGCGGTTGAATTCGCGGATCTCGCCGAACGGACCATAGGCGACGAAGTCGACGGGGTTTTCGCCGTAGCGCACCGGGAGGTCGATGCGGAACGCGCCCGACGCGTCGGCCGAATCGTACGCGACGAGATCGCCGCCGCGATACGCCTCGACCGACCACCCTGGTTCGAGCGCGCCGCCGTAGCGCAGCGATCCGATCAGCGATGGCCGGACGAACGGGGCGTTGGTAATGGAGACGCCCTCGAGCGCGCGCGAGCGCGGGCCCGTGGACGCTATGTCGCCGAACCGCAGCTGCTTGACCCACCGGTTCTCCCGCCAGACGCCGGTCCACGAGGCATCGACGTGCAGCCGGCCCTGCTCTGCCGGACCGACACTCTGCGCCAGCAGCTCGAGCGATCCGCCGCCGACGTCCGCGCCAAGTCCGAATCCATACGTCGAACCGGCAAGCGGATCGCTCGACGGCGAAAAGAGCGAATAATCGACGACGACGCCGTCCCATGACGGGCGCTGCAGGCCCAGCGTGACATCGGCGCGCATGCCATCGGGACGCCGCAGGTAGGCCTCGCGCGCGGCTTCCCGCCGCAGCCGCCGCGCGATCGGCAGGGGGCTCGGATCAATGACCGTTGCGGTGAGATCGGACCAATCGACCGCGAACATCACGCCGAGCAAGTCGCCCAGACGCTCGCTGCCGACGTACAGCTCCGCGGACTCGAAGCGAAGGAATTCCCGCTCGATCCGCACGCGGCGATCGCCATACTGCATCGAATCGCTGTGCGGATCGATCACGATGCGGAGGTTGCCTGGATCGACCGTCGCTTCGAGGCGTCCATCCGGGGTGAGGCGATGGCGGATCTCGACAAGCTGAAAGAACTGCGAGAGCGGCAGCAGCACCTCGGAGCGCACGCGATACGCCTGGACCGTTGTGCCGGTGATGCGGCCGATGCGCAGGTCAATGACGACCGGCTCCGGCACAGTATCCTGCGGCACGATGGCACCGAGGCTCAGCGCCGCCAGCAGAGCCAGCATGGTCTACTGGTACAGGAGGGAGACGACCACCGTCCCCTGGTAGATCCCGGGCTTCGCCGCGGCTGGAGGATTCACGGTGCCGCCCAGCCAGATGTACATGTTGGGATTGGGTGGCGGGCCGAGCCGGCCGACCACACCGATCGCCGGGTTGAACGCCGCCGCCGCTGCGGGGTTGTTGGTGGCGCGGTTCCAGCGGGCCGACGTGGCGCTGAAGGTTATCGGCATCGTCGAGCCCGGCAGCGCCTGGATGTTGGTCAGTTGCGCCGGCAGCGTGAAACTGATGATCACGAACGCGTTCGAGCTGCCGGTGACCTGCCACGCCCCCGCGGTCGCGGCGGTGGGAAGCACCGTCGTCGGGAGGCCTTTGATGACGGTGCCGAAGTTCAAGTCACGCAGGGTCGCGATCGTCATACCCACCGTCACGACCACAGCGTCCGCCGAGATGGTCGCTCCGGACTGCGCTTCAGCGCGCCCACATAACGTCATGGACACTGCCAACAGCAGAGCCCTCTTCACGGCACGATCAGCTGGACAGAATCGCGGACCGCGGGAGCCTTCAGCACGACCTTGGGATCGAGATCTTCGCGCTCGGCGACGACTTCGTAGCGCAGCCAATAGCGACCGCGCGGCAGTCCGGGCGCCGGGAGCGCGCTGGCGAGACGTGGCTCCATCGTGAAGTAGACGCCGATCGGCGACTGGTACGACGTAACGAGCGAATCCCCAACGCGTTGTGCCCGCACCGCGCCGGTCGAGTCCACGATGGTCTCGCGAATCACGCCTATGAACGCGGCATTGCCGCGGCGTTCGATCTTGGCGCGGGTGATCACCGAATCGCCGACGACCTGGGCGCGCAGATTCGACAGCGCGGCACCCGTCATCACCGCACCCTTGCGGTAGTTCACCCCGATGATGGTACGGACCTCGAGCTTGAGGCCCACCTGAATCGCGGTCGTATCCGACACGCCGGTGATCGGCACGCTACCGGCCTGCGCCGCGATCCTGAGCCGCAGCCAGTACTCGCCGTCGGCGAGGCCCACCGGTGGCCGCGCGAGCAGACGTACCGTCTGGCGCTCGCGCGGCCCGACGGTCAGACGCCGCGGGAACGCCTGGATCCAGCCGAGCGCCGAATTCGTCGAATCGGCCATCAACGTGTCGAGCTGGATCCGACCGATCGAGTCGGTAATCGGATAGCCGAAGATCGTCGAGATCGTGACCTCGACCGGCTCGGTACCCGGATTGTAGAGCAGCACCGACCCGCTGCGCTGGTTGTGATCGATGAACACCGCGTGCGGGGCGACCATGACGCCCTGCGCGCGGAGTTGCGCGCCGGCGAGCACGAGCAGGCCGGCGAGGACGATGGAGCGCATCATGGCAGCACCGTCACGTTGAGGATGATCGTCGCGGTGTAAGCACCAGCACGCTGATTCGTGGCCGGGTTCGCCGTGGCGCCCAGGAACACCGAGCCGCGGCCGTTGTTCGACAACGTCGCGGTGAACGGTTGCTTCGGATCGAATCCCACCTGACTCCCGATCGCCTGGGTTTGCGAGAAGCCGGCATCGCCGGCCCCAAAGGTCAGCGGCATCAGGGCTCCGGCTGGTCCCGTCATTCTGATGGGAAGCACGAACGACAACAGGACGTTGCCTTTCGGTCCCTTGATGTCGAACTGGCCGCTGTTGGCGGGATCGGTGCGCAGCACCACGCGCGGCACACCGGGCAACACGGCGCCGAACGTCACGCCACGTATGCCCGTCACGGTGAGCGGTTTGCCCTGCGCCACGAGCGGCACGCCGAACAACATCGCCCCGATCATGACCCACCATTGGCGTTTCATATTTTGAGTGCGTCTCCTTGCGACAGCGCCGGCAGAGGAATTTGCATCCCCTGCCGGCGCGCCATCAGCTCGACGCCAAACTCCAGTCGTTTAGTAAACCACCGTCATGACGATCGAACCCGTGTAGACACCAGCCACCTGGTTCGTCGCCGGCTGAACCTGCGCACCGACCCACACAAACAGCGCGCCGATACCGCTGAGGGTCGGCGTCGCGCCCGCGGCGGGCGAGAACGCAATACCACCAACCTGCGTGGCAAGCAAGGCATGGACACCCGTGTAGCTCACGATCGGCATGGTGTTACCGCCGTTCGAAAGCGTCGCGGGGAGGGTGAAGGACAGCGTAACCGGGGTGCTCGCCTGGCCGGTGACATCGAAACGGCCACCATTCGTGAGGTCGGTCGCGTTGACCGTCTTGTTGACGCCGGGGAACACGTTCCCGAAGTTCAACTGCTGGGCCCCAATCACGTTGATCGGCGTCTGGACGCTTGCCGTCGCCGTGATGCTGGCGTTGTTCGCCTGGGCCTGGAGCGCCGTGCCCGTCAGTACCAGGGCGGCGGCGACCAGAGACAGCTTCGTGAGGCTGCGCATTTCGTACTCCCGTATTTGGTGTCGAGCTTTTAATCAGTTGGAGTGCCATTCGGCGCCTCCACGCTTCAGAAGCCAAGTAATGGCAAGGCTTATGCCAACCGCCAATTTCCTGTGCACTGTCGCATTCTTTGACGACTTCGGGTGGAATGGCGGAAGCCAAAATAGGACTTGAAGTTAGCTAACGCAACAGTGAACGAGTGTCATAGTTATTGACAGTTTCTGGCGAGGGACGGAGGCGACACGAATTGTTCAAGTTACTGCAGCATAAAATATTACGTCGTTACAATAGCTCGGCACGCCCCCTGCCTTAGTGAGAAGCCGAAGTCCAACGGTACTCACTCAGGGAGCACGCAATGCGGTTCGGGATCGTAGCGGTTCTGGTGGTGGGAGCGCTGACGCTGATGGGGCGGGATGCAGAAGCCCAAGCTCGTGGCACCCTGCAAGCCACCGCGACGGTCGTGGATACCCGCCAGGGCTTTGAGGCGCTGAGCGCGGTCCGCCAGGCGGTTACGCATTCCAGAACTCAGAGTGAGCCTGCTGTCTCGACGGTGGCGCTGATTTCCAGCGAGCGCCCCGCGTCCAAGCCGAGCACTGTCGTGGTGACGGTCGATTTCTCGAGGAACTAGCTAGAGACCGAGCCTGCTGGCGCAGCGCCGGCGCCTTGAGATACGACACGAATCGAAACCACGGGCGCTCTGGACGGGCCGCGAGGTCGTGCCGCATCGTGTACCATGGACAACCTCGCACACGCGCTCGTCGGCGCGGCGCTGATGCGCGCGGTCGCGGATCGTCACGTGCCTCGCGCCGCATCGATCGGGATCGTCGCGGCGAACACACCAGACTTGAGCGAGCTCCTCATTGGCCTTCCCGGAACGCGCGCCGACTACCTCGTGCTCCATCGTGGTATCACGCACTCGCTCATCGGTGCCGCCGTGGAGATCGTCGGCCTCACACTGCTCGTCGGCGCCGGATGGCGTATGGCTCGCTGGTTTCTGGGCCGGCACGGTCGCGCGGTTGCGGTCCCGGCGTGGGGATGGCTTGCCGCAGGTATCGGAGCAGCGGTACTGAGCCACCTCTACATGGACTGGCAGGGTTCATACGGCTGGCGCCCGTTTCTGCCGTGGAGCAGCACGTGGTACTACCTCGATTGGGTCGCCATCGTAGATCCCTTCTTCTGGCTGCTGCCGCTCGTCGCGCTCGCGTGGGGCGCGGAACGCCACTGGACACCGCTCACCGCCGCGCTCGTGGTGGGCGGCACAATCACGTTCTTTCTGGTCCGCGCCCACGATCTCGTGGCCACGTGGGTCGTCGTTGTGTATGGGGTGGTGTGCGTAGTCGCGGTCATCGGTTGGATCGGCTACTGGTTCGGCCCGGTGGGCCGGCAACGAGCCGCGGTGCTCGCCTTGTTGCTACTCGTTGTCTACGCCGGTGCTCAGGCGGTCGTCGCGTCCGGCCGGAAGCGTGAGATTCGTCAGGTGGCCCAACGCCGTTTCGGGCCAGGCGTCTCGTGGGCAGCGCTCACCAATGTCGGCCGGCCGTTCACCTGGGAGGCGATGTACGCGAGCAGCGACACGATCGTGGGCGACGACTGGCAGCAGCCGCGGCATCTGCGGGCGACAGTCGTGCAGCGCGCGATCACGCAGACGCGTGAAGGGCACGCGATGGCTCAATTCGCCAGGTTCTTAGCGGCCGAGGTCGATACGAGCGGCAAGGCGATCTATTTGTGGGATGCGCGCTACGCGCGCGGCAGCCACGACGGCTGGGCGGTCGTGAAAGTCAGGATGGAGTGAGGTCGTCCATCGTGAGGCCGGAGCCGCGCCGGTCTTTCAGCTTGCGCCGCGGGCCGAACGTGCGGCGTTCCACACGACTCCGCCGGTCGGCGAGCCCCCGCCGTTCCACCAGCACCCCGGTCTTCCGTTGCCGGCGTTCGGTGATTCGCCGATCGAGTCCCGAGCGTCGCTCCGGCCGCACGCGACGCTCGACATGATGCCGGATCGGGCGCTGCTCGTTGTCCATCCCGATCAATCTGCGCACTCCGGGTGGTTCGTGCCAGCCGAAGCGACCGGCTACATTACTCGCTCGTGACCACGCCAGACCGACGTTCGCCGACACCCAATGTGACGACCGTCACCAGCGTCGCGCAGACGCCGCCGGCAGGTCTGCTCGACGATGCCCTGCGCGCGCTCGAACCGAGCTTCCGGCTCGACAACCTCGTGGCGCTGTCAGCGGATCGCGCGCTGTATCACGGGTGGGATCGCGTGCTGAAGCGGAATGTCTCGATCCGCGTGCATCTCGCGGCCGAGGCGCCGGGTCGTGCCTGGTTCATGCGTGAGACCGAAACGCTGGCGCAGCTCGACCATCCGGCGATCCGGCATGTCTACGCCGCCGGCGAGATCGCGACGTTCGCGTATCGCACCGCCAACTGGATCGAAGGCGAGAGCCTCGCGGATGCGCTCCGGCGCGGGCCGCGCCCCATTCCGCAGTGTATGTCGCTCATTCGTGATCTTCTGGCGGCGCTCGAGCACGCGCATGCGCGCGGGATCATCATGCGCCGCATTGTCCCCTCGACGCTGATGATCAACACCGGCGGGCAGGGCGTCATCACCGATCTGCGGTACTCCAACTGGTGCCTGCCCTACCTCCCACCGATGGAGACCGACGACCCGACCGCGGCGTACATGGCGCCGGAAGTCCGCGCCGGAGAGGCCGGCGAGCCGGCCAGCGACGTGTACAGCGTCACCGCGAACATCTACGTCGCCCTTACCGGCAACCCGCCGGACCCCGATCCCGCCCGCATCGTCCCCCCGCGCCACCTGCGCCAAGCGATTCCCGCCGCCGTCGAGCGCGTCATCATCCGTGCGCTCTCGCAGATGCCCAAGGGCCGCTACTACACGGCGACGGAGATGCTCGAGGACTTCGTGAGTGACGCCGGCACGTTCCAGGTGCTCGCCGCCGCACCGACCGTGACGGAGTCGGGCTTCGAGCGGCGGCTCCGGCGCGCATTGGGCGACGACTATGAGCTGCTCGAGGAGATCGGTGCGGGCGGCTTCGGGCGCGTGTACCGGGCGCGTGATCTCGCGCTCGAGCGCGACGTGGCGATCAAGGTCTTGCATCCGGCGCTCACCGCTGATCCCGGCGTGCTAGAGCGCTTTCGCCGCGAGGCGCAGCTCGCGGCGCGGCTGCGGCATCCCAACATCGTCAGCGTCCTCGACATTATGGGCCGCGCCGGCCTGACCTGGTACACGATGGAATACGTCCCGGGATCGAACCTCGCGCAGGTGGTGCAGCGCCAGGGGACCTTCTCGCTGGAGCAGACCGAGCGATTGCTCAACGAAGCGCTCTCGGCGCTCGAGCATGCCCACGGCGTAGGCTTGATTCACCGTGACCTGAAACCGGAAAACATGCTGATCGAGCCGGACGGCCGGCTCCGGATTACCGACTTCGGCCTCGCGATCGCGTTGCGCGGCGGCGCCCGCTTCGGTGGCGCCACCTCCCGCAGCGGCACGCCGCAGTTCGCCGCCCCGGAGCAGCTCCTGGGCGAGCGGGTCGACCAGCGCGCCGATCTCTACTCGCTGGGGGCAGTCGCTTATTTCGCGTTGCTGGGCCGCCCGCCCTTCAGCGGGAAGACGCCGGAGCAGATTCTCGCGAAGCAGACCACCGATGACCTGCCGCCGCTGTCCGCCGAGCGGCGGGACGTGCCACGGGAGCTCGAAGACGTGCTGCGGCGCGCGCTGCGCAGCGACCCCGCCGAGCGGTTTCACTCCGCCGGCGCGTTTCAGGCCGCGGTGAAGGGAGTGTTCGGGGGGTTCCTGCGAAGACTGGCCGCGCTGTTTCGACCAGAATCCTAACGCCAGCGAAAGATCTTCAGCGCGACCACGAAGCTCACGGCGCCCCAGGCCACCACGATCGCCAGCGGCGTGCCGAGGCTCGTGACCGCGGCGCCGTCGATCATCACGGCGCGTAACGCGTCATTGAGGGCGGTGAGCGGCAGCGCCTTCACAAAGGGGATCATCGCGTCGGGGAAACGGGCGTAGGAGAAGAACGTCCCCGACAGAATCCACATCGGCAGCATCACGAGATTCATCAGTCCCGAGACACCCTCGATCGTCTTCGCGCGGCTCGCCACCAGCAGCCCCAGTCCGGCGAAGGAGAACGAGCCGAGGATCGTGATCCCGGCCAGCGTCGCGAATGATCCGCGCACCGCGACACCGAACAGCAACCACCCGAAGCCTACCAGCGCGACGACTTCGACGATCAGGAATACGAGCCGCGAGAGGATGAAGCTCAGCAGGTAGTGGCTGCGCCGCATCGGCGTCGCCATGTAGCGCTTGAGCAGCTTGCGCTGGCGCGCCTGCACGACGGAGAATCCAACACCCCAGATGCCGCTGCCGAGCAGATTCATGCCGAGCAGGCCGGGGATCAGGAAGTCGATGTAGCGCGAGCCCGGTGCGACCGCGCGGTCGTCCCGGACCGTGACGAGATCCTTCCGCCCGCGCGCGCGCTGCAGCACCTCGTCGACTTCCAGGCGGGCGAGGCCGCTCTCGGTACGGGTCGAGTCGTAGCGATAGACCACGGGATCACCCGAAATCACCACCAACGCGACTCGGCCGGTTCGCAGCCGGAGGCGCGCGGTCGCGGTATCGAGCACGGTGGCGACCAACCGGGGAGACGAATCGAGCGCGGCGGCAACGGCGCTGTCACCCGGCCCGGCGACCACGCCGACCTGCAACTGACCGGGTCCGGTGTTGCGGAAGGCGAGCCCGAGCGCGAACGCGAGCACGATGGGAAAGCCGAACACCCAGAACACCGCTTCCGGCTCGCGGTAGAACTCGCGCATCCGCGACAGCGCCAGCTGGTACATCGGGTGCTCACGTATCACGGAGCTGCCGTCCCGTGAGCGCGACGAAGACGTCGTCGAGCGTGGCGTGATGGGTCGTGAGGAGCGAGAGCTCCACGCCGCGCTGTTGCAGCAATGCCAGCAGCGCCGGCAGCGCGCGGTGCAGCTCCACGACCGTGAGCGAGATGCCGTCCTGGCCCGTTCGCACCGCGGACACTCCCCCCATCTGCCGCAGGACCTCCACCAGATCCTGGGGGATGCCGCCTTCCGTCAGCGCGAAGTCCACGACGTGATCCGCCCCGAGCGACGCGATCAGCTCCTTGGGTGTGCCGAGCGCGATGATTTTGCCGTGATCCATGATCGCGACGCGGTCGCACAGGCGCTCCGCTTCTTCCATGTAGTGCGTCGTGAGCAGCACCGTTCCGCCGGCCGCCCGGAAGCGCCGGATGATCTCCCACAGCTGGCGGCGCGATTGCGGATCGAGACCCGTGGTGGGTTCGTCGAGGAACAGCAGCTCAGGCTTGCTCACGAGCGCGCACGCCACCGCCAGCCGCTGCTTTTGCCCGCCCGAGAGCGTCACCACGCGCGCCTTCCGCTTCTCCTCGAGCTCGACGAGCGCGAGCACTTCCTCGACGGTGTGCGACTGGCGATAAAACGATCGAAACAGCGCGAGCACTTCGCTCACGGTCAGCTTGTCGGCGAGCTGTGTTTCCTGCAGCTGAATGCCGAGCCGCTCGCGCAGCGCGCGCCCCGCGGCGCCCTCGCGCCACGGGGTCCCCAGAATCTCGACGTCGCCGCTGTCGGGCGACGTCAGCCCCTCGAGGATCTCGATGGTGGTCGTCTTCCCGGCGCCGTTCGGCCCGAGCAGGCCAAAGCATTCGCCGGCCCCGACCGTGAGATCGAGACCCGCGACGGCCACGACGTCGCCGAAGCGTTTGGTCAGCGCGCGACAGTTGATCGCTACGATTGCGGGTTCTCTTTGTCTTTCTCTTTTGCGGGCGGCGCTTCGTGGGCCATCTTGAGCGCCTGATCGAGCTGGATCGTCATGCTGTTCACGCCATCCGCCAGCGCGCGCACCTTCATGTTGATCCCCGTCCCGGCCCGGTTTGCGACGATCGCCAGTTGGCCGGCCACGTCAGGCAGAGTGCCGAGATTCGCGGTCAGAGCGCGCTGCCGCATGTGGGACAGCTCGCGGGCGATGTTGCCGCAGATGCCGTTGATGATTTTCGGCTTCGCGGCCCGGTTGGATTCGAGCTCGGCGACCAATTTTTTCACGTGATCCACGGTCCGCACGTATCCCTGCAGCTCCTCGATGCGGCGGATCTGATTCGCCGTCTGCTTCTGCACCACGGCTAGTTCCTCGGTTCCAGCGCCTCGGTGCGCGCACGCCCATCCACGAGCGACAGCGGGGCTACGCCGAGCAGCACGGCGAGCGTCGGCGCAATGTCCACCGTGTTCATCCGGCCCGCGTTCGATCCCTGGCGCACGCCACGGCCCCAGAAAATGATGGGCACGTGCGAGTCGTCCTCCGACGGCTGGCCGTGCATCGCGATTAGCACGTTGGGAATGTCCCAGACCGACCCGGGCTGCAGCGTCACCGTCAGGACGACGCCTGCGTCGGGCGCCAGGTGATGCAGCCAGCGGCGGGCGACCGGATCCGATGCCGTGTCGGCGCGCGCCAGGTCCGCCGGTCTGATCACCCGCGCCACGCCCGGAATCCGCACGATGCGGGCGGCGAGCGCGTCGAGGACGCTGTCGGTCTTCAGGCCGATCGCAGCGAAGCGGCCGTTGTCGCGCAGAAACAGCATGCCGGTATCGAATTCGAGCCAGTCGCGCGGCGCTCCCCCCCCCGCCCCCCCCGCCCCGCCCGCCGCGCCCGCGAGCCGATCGAGATCGCGGTTGAGCGCGGTGACCAGCGTGTCGAGCGAGACGCGATATGCCGCCCCGCCCGTCCTGGCGCGGGTGCGCTCGGGGAAAGACGTCACGCCGTGGTCCGCAGTGAGGACGACGACGATGTTGTCGCGCCCGACGCGATCGGTGAGACGTTTCAAGAACCACGCGAGATAGTGATCGAGGCGCAGCACTTGATCGTGAATCTCGCGGGAGTCAGGGCCGAACGCGTGACCGATGGCGTCGGTCGTCGACAAGCTCACCGCGAGAATATCGGTGCCCTTGCGACCCAATCGCAGCGCCGCGAAGCCCTCGAGCGCGAACAGCAGCGTCAGCGAATCCATCGCCGGCGCGCCCGCCACCGCGGCGGCCGCGCGGATGCTATCGGCGGGAAGCGTGTGCGGAAAGACGACGCCCGTGCCGCCGTTCTCCCACACTTCATTGTCCGCTTCCTTGTAGGCGCTGTCCGGCAACAACAGCGACCAGACCGTATTCGCCGCCTTGAACGGGAGGCGTCGCGCATTGAAGGTCTGGACCCACGTCGGCAGCGAATCGGCGTAATACCGGCTCGTCGTAAACAGCCCGGACTCGTACCAGTAGACCTGTTCCTTCGCGCGCCCGATCGGGAGAATCGCTCCTCGGTCCTTCCGGCTCACCGACAGCGCGCGTGTGGTCGGATCGACGGCTTTGAGCCAGTCGACCAGCGTCGTGCCACGGAAGCGCCGCGGCGACGCGCCCGGACCCGCGGTGCCGATCAGCGTGGCCAGCGAGTCCTGCACACCTTCGGAATTGCGCATGATGCCGGTATGCGCGGGCCACATCCCGGAGAGAATCGTCGCATGGCCCGGTGCCGTCTCCGTGACCGCATGATCCTGATAGCCGTCGGTGAAGACGGCCCCCTCGGTCGCCAGCTGGCCCAACCCTCCCGTCAGCTGGCTCTTCCAGCGCGTGAGATAGTCGGGACGGAGCTGATCGACCGTGATGACGACCACGAGCTTCGGCCTGGGTGCCGGAAGGCTGGCCAGCCAGCCCAGCAGCGCGAAATAGACGGGAAAGGTCATGGCGAGAAAGTAGCGGCGGTCAGGCGGTTGCCGCCACCACCGGCTCGTGCGAGCGCTCGCGGAATGCCAGCAGCCCCGCCACCGCTACGACACCCGCGGCGAGCAGGAAGGGCACACCGTGCCCCAGTGTGGCGAAGGTGACCGTGGCGCCAACGGGTCCGACGATACTCATAATGCCGCGGAAGGTCTGCTGCGCCCCCATCACCAGTCCCAGCTCGTGCCGATCGGTCCGCTGGCTCACGAGCGAAGTCGATGCCGGGAACAGCAACGCCGTCCCCATCGGCACCAGGATGAGAAACAGAATGAAGAAAGGCAGGGCCCGCGCCGGCGACAGCAAGCCCGCCGGCAACGGCATGAGCGCGAGGCCGAGGAGCAGCGAGATGGTCCCGATCTGCATGGTGCGGATCTCACCGTAGCGGGCGTTGAACCACCCCACCAGGGTGGCGCGCATGAGCACGCCGACAACACCGAAGATTGGGAAGAAATACCCGATGGTGCGCGCGCTGATCGCGAACGTGTCCTTGAGGTACAGCGCCAGGACGCCGATGACGACGTTGAGCGCCAGCATCCCCACGACGTAAATCCAGATGACGCGATGCGCCGGTGTAGTTGGCTGACGGATGATCTCGACCAGCGCCTGTCGCACCGATCGGCCCTCGGGCACAACGAAATGTCCGCTCGGACTGCGCGCGTGAGCCGCGCGCGACTCCGGCAGCCACCGCCAGGCGAAGAAGACGTTGATCAGCACCATGACCGCGGCGACGAGCCCGGGTGCCTGGCGGCCGAAGTTGAACGCTGCCGAGCCGATGAAGGGACCAATCACAACGCCCGCGCTGGTGGCAGCCGACAGCCAGCCGAGCGCCTTGGCGCGCTCCTTGGGCTCCATCGTGTCCGCCACGTACGCCTGTGCGACCCCCGTCGTGCCACCTCCCAACCCCTGCACGATTCGCGAAGCGAACAGCATCCACAAACTGGTCGCGAAGCCGAAGATCACGTATGCGAACGCCGATGCGCCCAGGCCAATGAGCATCGCCGGCCGGCGGCCGTAGCGATCAGAGAACTTCCCCCAGACCGGCGACGAGATCAGCTGCGCAACAGCGAACGACGCAATCAGCGGGCCCACCAACCACTCCGGCGCCTTGAGGTCCAGCGCGTAGAACGGCATGAGCGGTGCGACGAGCATCAGGCCCATCATGTCGACGAAACAGACGGCCATCAGCACCCACAGGCGTTTCATCGTCTCGCCCCCACTCCCAGCACGAGCGCGCTCACGAGCATCAGCACCACGCCGAACGCCGCGGCCACACCGGTCTCGGAGAGCCGGAGGCTCGACAGGATTTCGATGGACACGGGCCGCGTCTCATACGTGTAGAGGACAATGGACGCCACGATATCACCGAGCGCCGCGACAAACGCAAGGCTCGCCCCGGCCGCCAGGCCGGGCCGGAGCTGGGGCAGCGTGACACGCACGAGCGTGCGCCAGCGACCGGCGCCGAGACTCGCCGCGGCTTCCTCGAGCGACGGATCGAGCTGCCGGTAGGCGGCCAGCACGCCTCGCCCCGTGAGCGGCAGCGCGCGCACCAGATACGCGAGCGGCAGGATGACCGCTGTCCCCACCAACACGAAGCGCAGCTGCAGCGGCGCATGCACGCTGAACGTGATCGCGAGTGCGATCGCGAAGACGGTGCCGGGCAGCGCCCACGGCAGGGCGAGCAGTGCTTCGATGGCGCGACGCCACGCCACGCGACGCCGCACCACCAGCCACCCTCCGGCGAGCGCGATCGCGACGGCAACCACCGTGCTCGCGGCCGCCATCCAGAGCGAATTCCACATCGGCCGCAGCCGCTCGGCTTCGGAAAACAGGCGGTGGTAGTTCGCGAGATTCATGACGGGCGGCAGAATTTCCGTCGTCCAGGCGCCGTAGGGGACCAACGAGACGAGGATGAGCGTCAGATGTGGCAGGAGCAGCAGCACCGCGAGACCCCATCCCGCGATGGTCGCCAGCCGGCGCACACTCGCGCGCCGGATCGGGCGCGGCCGGGGTGCGATCCCCTTCCCCAAGGCGACGAGGATATCGTCGCCCTCGGTGCGGCGCAGAATGATCAGGCCGGCCACGGCGACGAGCGCGAGCGCGACCGTCTCGACCATGGCGAGCGGCAAGTCTCCGTTCAATTTCGTCGCCACGATCTGCGTCGTCATCACGCGGAATCCGCCGCCAAAGATGTACGGCGCGCTGAACGAGCCGAGCGCGGTCATGAACGTCAGGATCGCCGCCCCGACCAGCGACGGACGGAGCAGCGGCACGATCACGCGCCACAGCGTCGCGCGCCGATCGGCGCCCAACGCCTGCGCCGCTTCCAGCATCGAGACGTCGAGCTTGGCGAGTCCCGCGCGCGTGAACAGATAGAAATAGACGTACATCGAGTAGGCGTGAACGAGCAGAATCGCCACCGCCCCTTGCAGCCGCCACGGCGCATTCTGGAGGTGGAGCAGCGACTGGATCGCGCGCGCGATGAATCCCGATTCGCCGTACAGAAAGAGGAATGCGATCACGCCGACCAGCGGCGGCAGCACCACCGGCAGCGCGATGAGCGCGCCGAGGGTTTTGCGGCCCGGGAAATCGAACCACTCGAACAGAAACGCGAGCGGGATGCCGATCGCCGCCGCCAGGATCACGCTCACCAGCGAGATCCACACGCTGGCCCAGAGCGCAGCCCACTCACCGGAACGCGTGAGAAACGCGCGCAGCGCCGAGGGGTGGGCCGCATCGGCTGCGACGACGAGAATCGGATAGATCACGAGCCAGGCGAGCAAGAGCGTCAACGCCGCCGCCGCGATATTCGATCTGCGCAGCCGCGTCACAGCGCGATCAGCCGCGTGGCTTCCACATACACGCGCTCCCCCACCTTCGCGGCGTCAGACTCGGCCAGAACCTCGAAGCGCTCATGGTCGTCTCCTTCGACCACGAAAAACGCGGCGGCGCCGATGTAGCGCCGCTCGCGAATGATCCCGGGAAGACCGGCACCGGCAAATCGCAGCCGCTCCGGCCGCACCACCAGGACGCCCTGGCCGTTGGCACCCAGAGCGCGAGCGGCATTGCCGCGGAAGACGTTCGCACGACCGACGAACGTGGCGACGAAGAGATTGGCGGGATGCTCGTACAGCTCGTCCGGCGCGCCCGTTTGCTCCAGTCGCCCCTGGTTGAGCACCGCGATGCGGTCACCAAGGTCGAACGCTTCTTCCTGCTCGTGCGTCACGAACACGGTGGTGATCCCGACGCGTTTGATGACTTCCCGCAACTCGTGGCGCGTGCGCTCGCGCAAGGCGGGGTCGAGGTTCGACAGCGGCTCGTCGAGCAGCACGACGCGCGGCTCGGGCGCGAGCGCGCGGGCCAACGCCACACGCTGCTGCTGGCCGCCGGACAGCTCGTGGACCTTGCGCCGCTCGAAGCCCGCGAGATCCACGAGCGCGAGCGTGGCTGCGATCTTGGTCTCGATTGTTCCCCGCTCCCGGCTCCCCGCCAATCCAAACGCGACGTTCTGCCCGACATCCAGGTGCGGAAACAGTGCGTAGTGCTGGAACACCATGCCGAAGCGGCGCTGCGCGGGCGGCACCGATGTCACGTCCTCGTTCGCCACCGCGATGCGGCCGCCATCAGCGGTCTCGAAGCCGGCGAGCAGTCGCAGCATCGTCGTCTTGCCGCTCCCCGAGGGCCCCAGCAGCGCCAGAATCTCGCCGCGCGCGATATCGAGCGAGATCGGACCGACCGTCACGCCGTGGTCCCAGCGCTTGGTGATCGCCTGAATGTGGAGAAAACCGCTCAAGGGCTTTTTCCCGTGCCACGCACGTGCTGGTCCCACCAGCGCATCCAGTCCGGGCCCTGCTCCGCCAGGAGATTCCAGTCGACGTCGGCGACGACCATGCGGCGACGGACGTCCTTCACCCAATCGGGCAGTGAGTCGGCCGGCAGGTCGAGCCGGGCGGGCAGCCGGTAGACTTCGCGCGCCGCCGCGAGCTGCATCTCGACACTGCCGACGAAATCGACGTAGGCGTGCGCCGCCGCGAGATGTTTCGCGCCGCGCACGACGGCGATCCCGTCTTCGATCACGACCGTGCCGCTCCTCGGAAAGACGTAGCCGATCGGCATGCCGCGCCGGCGGCTGATCAACACGTCGGGCAGATCCCAGATCGTGACCAACCCTTCCTGCCTGGCGATTTTCTCACTCACGAGTGCCGGGTTTTGCTCGTAGACCTTCGTCTGAGCATCGAGCCGCCGCAGCCACGCGAATCCCGCGCCGGTGTCGCCGATTTGCTTCATCCCGCGCTGGATGATGTAGCCGAACACCGCGCGCATGGTGCCGCTCGCGAGCGGGTCGCGGATGATCAGCTTCCCTTTCCATTTGGGATCGAGGAGGTCGTCCCAGTCCTGCGGCGCGTCTTCCGGCTTGATGACTCTCTCCGCGTACAGAAAGGGCGCGGGCGTCTCGTAGGCCGCCACGTAGCAATCGCCGGCGCCGCGCCCCCGCGCGGCGATGGCATCGGCCCACACCGCGCGCCGGCAGTCGAGCAGCGAGTCGCGCGCGGCCTGGGCCAGGATCAGCGACGGACCGCCGAACCAGACGTCCGCTTGCGGATTGGCGCGCTCGGAACGGACACGGTCGTACACGTCCTGCGACCCCATGTCGAGCCAGCGCACGTCGATGTCGGGATGCAGCGTCTCGAAGCGGTGCTCGAACAGCGTCAGCAAGTCCCGCCCATGCGGACTGTAGATGACCAAGGGGGTACGGTGATCACGAGAGCATGCGGTGAGGATCAAGAGCAATGCAACGTGCGACGTGTGGCGTGCGGCGTTGAACGTTGAGTGCCTGCGCCGCACGCCGAACGCCACACGCCTCACGTCTAGTTCAGGGAACATTCCGCCTCTTCAAACCGAGCAGATTCATGAAGAGTCGATAGGCACCAGGCACCCCGGCCGGAAGCTGCCGGAAGAAACTCAATCCCGTGTAGACGTACGTCCCGCGTCCGAGCGGCGCGATCAACAGGCCTCCCCTCAACTCCGCCGGTGGGCTCGGTGGCGGAGGGTCGTGGGTCTCGAGGACCGGCACGTAGGTCGTATCCCACGTGTGCGCGAAGTACAGCCCACGCTCCTGAATCCAACCGCGCCAGTCGCCCTCGCCGATCGCATTGGGATAATGAAAGACGGGATGCGTGGGATCGAGCGCGGTGACCGGCGCGTTCTCGTCCGTCACGCGGTCGTGCGGGCGGGCGATGGTCAGCGGATACGGCGCGAATCCACCGTCGACGAACGGATACTGCTGGTACTGCACGATCAGGAGCCCACCCTTCGTCACATAATCAAGCAGGCGGCCGTTGTTGGCGACCAGTGCGGGCTCGGTCTCGTAGGCGCGGCTGCCGATCACGATCGCGTCGTAGCGCGACAGGTCGCCGCGCGCGAGCGAATCGGCGCCGATCAGCTCGACCGGCACGCCGATGGCCAGCAGCGCCTCGGGAACGCGGTCGGCCGCCCCCCGCACGTAGCCGACGTGGGAGAGTCCTGGCAACGCGACGCGCGCCGCGCGGATCTGCGCGACCGACGGTCGAGTCAGCGCGCGGGGCCGAATGTGCGGGTAGTCGATGATCTCGAGCCATCCCGAACCGGCGCGCAGATCGTAGGTCCCCGCCTTGAGGCTGTCAGCCGTCGGCGGCGCGACCGCCACCGCGACGCTCTTCGTCTCGTCTTCGCGCGTAAACGCGAGGCTCTCGGCGGGGATCGGCGGCCAGCCGGCAGGCGGCGTCACGGCGGCGCGGACCGGTGCAGGCCCGCGCGCGCGATTGGTCACCGTGACGGTGAAGTGCCGCGGCTCGCGCGATCCGCCGTCGATTGGCCACAGCAGCTCATCCGGCGCAATGGCAACGTCCACGTCCCGCGTGACAAAAATTGGACGGCGGACCTCGCCGATCGCCTGATCGCGATAGCGGTACACAACCTCGCGCGTGAGCGTCACCGGCTCCCCGCCGATCACCAAACGCACGCGTGCGCTGACGGGTGGCGGCTCGAACGGGAGGCCGCGCACATCCGCCGGCGCCGTCGACCAGTCGTACAGCCCGCCGCGATTGGTGAGCGGGCGCCGCAAGAAATAGGGCTGAGTGCGCTCGGCATCTTTCGCAACCGTCAGGACGAAACGGCGCGACAGCAACGTCCCGGGAGCAACCGTCGGAGTACCGAGCTCCAGGCGCTCGAGACTCCAGCCGATGGGTGCGGCCACCGTCACGCTGTCGACACGCACGGCGCTGTCGCCTGCGTTCCACACCGTGACTTCGATCTGCAGGCGCTCGCCAGGGACGACGATCCCGTCATCGGCTGTCCCATCCACACTCACCCCGGCGGCGATGGAGCTGGCGCGCTCGAGCAGGGCGCGCTGTACGGTGTCGGCGGTCCCGACGAGTCGCAGCGCGCGCAGCAGATAGGGCAGCGTCGCGGACGGACGCCACGGTGTCAGCGCGGCGCGTGCCGAATCGATGAGCGCGGCGAAACCCGGCACGTGAATCGTCGTGTCGACAGTCGCGAAGACTGAGCCGTCGGCGCCTGAGGTCTTCGACGCAACAAGGGCGACACCGGACGTCGCCGGCCCAGGCCGCTGCAACTGCCCCATGTCCTGGGATCGATGGCGACTACGGCTGGCCATCGCGACCTGAAGGTACGATTGCCCGAGGATCGGATCGAGGATGCCGACGGGCAGCGACACCGTCGTGGCGCTCGGATCGCCGCGAGTCGAGCGGTAGAGCTTCTGCGGCCCCCAGGTGGAGTCGCGGAGCAGGTCGAACGCCTGCCGCGCGAGAATCGCCGAGACTTGATGGTGCCCGTGCCCATCCGCCGGCGTCCCGGAGAATACTGCGATAATGATCTGCGGCCGGAACCGCCGGATCACATCGACCACGTCCTTGAGAATCGAATCGCGCGGCCAGAAGCGGAACGTCTCGTCCACGGACTTCGAAAAGCCGAAATCATAAGCTCGCGTGAAGTACTGCCGCGCGCCGTCGAGCTCACGGGCGGCGAGCAGCTCCTCGGTGCGGATAATGCCGAGCTCGGGGCCGAGCTCGGGGCCGATCAGGTTCTGGCCGCCCTCACCGCGGGTCAACGACAGATACGCGGCCTGCGCACCCATGCCGCGCGACAACAGCACCAGGAGCTGGGTATCCTCGTCGTCGGGATGCGCGCCGATCATCAGTACGCGCTTGTTGCTGCCGAGCTGCCGCAGCGTACTCGCCAGCGCAGCGACGCCGCCGGTGCCGGGGGGGGACAGTTGTCCCTGCGAGACACGGGCGGCGCCGAAGCTCAGGGAGAGCCCGAGGACCCCGACGACAAACAGTTTCACTATTGGGAAAGGTACACGGCGCCGCCCTTCATAACGAACTTGACTCGCTGCAGTTCCGTGATATCGCGCGTGGGATCGCCCGCTACGGCGATAATGTCAGCGTACAGTCCGGGCGCGATGGCGCCGAAGTTTTGCTCCTGGCCGAGCAACGCCGCGGCCACCGTTGTTCCCGACTGAATCGCCTGCATCGGCGTCATCCCGTACAGCACGTAGTACTCGAACTCCTTCGCCTGATTGATCTCGGTCCACGGGAAGCCGCCGACGTCCGTTCCCATGGCAATCTTGACGCCCTTCCGGAGCGCGCGGCCGAACGCTTTCCGTTCGAGGTTGACGAGCGTCACCCACACGCCGCCCCGCGGGACCACGTGCGCCCCCACCGTCACCGTCGGAACCCAGTAGACGTTATTCCGCACCATCACGTCCATCAGCGAGTCGGTGAGGCCGTCGCCATGCTCGATCGAATTGACGCCCGCGCGTAGCGCCGCGGCGATGCCGTCGGAGCCGATCGCGTGCGCGGCCGCGAAGCGACCCAGGCGGTGCGTCTCGTCCACGATCGCTTTCGCCTCGGCGTCGGTGAAGT
The DNA here is from genome assembly GCA_041499375.1 of Gemmatimonadota bacterium. Taxonomy (GTDB): domain Bacteria; phylum Gemmatimonadota; class Gemmatimonadetes; order Gemmatimonadales; family GWC2-71-9; genus 20CM-2-65-7. Next base: position 44,913 of record JBGQKD010000001.1, on the reverse strand, counting down.
TGACCCAGCTGTGCAGCACGCTGTCGGGCGTGAAGTAGTAGCGGCGGTCGCTGTAGTACTTGATCCAATCGGCGCCGTGCTGCACCTGCTGGCGCACGGCGAGGCGCGCGTTGTCCACGCCATCGACGGGCTGGACACCATGGGGCAGCTCGAGCTCCCAGTTCGCCGTCGTGATCGGATACATCCCGGTCGGCGCCATCGCGCGGGTCGAGGCAAAGACGCGCGGCCCCGGAATCTCGCCGTTGTTGATCGCCAGCTTTACATCCACGTCGGCGTACATCGCCCCCTCGGTTTCCAGATCCCGGATCGCGGTAAAGCCGTGCTCCAACGCAATCCGCGCGTTGCGGGCCGCGAGGATGGCGCGGTAGGGCGTGGACTGCTTGAGCAGCTGGTCCTCGTATTCCTGCGACGTGATGTCACCCTGCAGCAGGAGATGGGTGTGCGCGTCGATGAGACCGGGCAGCACGGTCATCTGGCTGAGATCGATCACCCGGGCATTACCGGCTTGTCCCTGGATCTGGGCAAGCGGGCCGACCGCCTTGATCCTTTCGCCTTCGATCAAGATTCCTACATTGGGCTGGACGGTGGCGGACCGGCCGTCCACCAGACGTCCGGCCTTGATGAGCACGACCTGTGGAGCCTGGGCATGGGCAGCCGGCAGGGCGACGAGACTGACGAACAGCAGCATGAACCCGCGCATCGAGGAGCTCCGGTCTAGGGCGCGGCAAATGTATCATCCCGGCAACGGAGGCGTACATGGCCGTCCATGTGACTTGCGAATGCGGTACGTCCTACGACCTCAAGGACGACTTTGCAGGGAAGCTCGTGAAATGCCCCCAATGTGGGCGCCCCGCGCGCGCCCCCAGCGGCGCGGTGGCGACGATGGAAGGCGACCCCGCGTTCGATCGCGACATTTTTCTGCTGCGCCAGCAGCTGTTGAAAATCTCCGAGAAGTACGACGTCGGTGATGAACAGGGCAACAAGATCATCTTCGTCGAGCGCCCCGCGCACCTGTTGCGGAATCTGGGCGCGATCCTGGTCGTCCTTGCCGGGCTGCTCGGCGGATTGCCCGCGTTCGCGGCGCTCATCGACGCCATGCCGCCCGGCAGCCTCCGGACGATCGTCGGCATCATCGGCATGTTCACGATTCTCATCGGCTCGATCGTGCTGGGCGTGATGATATCCGCGAAGCGGCATGTCACGTTCTATCGCGATCAGTCCAAACGCGAGAAGCTGCTCAGCATTCTGCAGGACAAGAAATTCCAGCCGATTACCATGACCTACACCGTGCGCGACGCGCGCGGGCGTCCGCTCGCGAAGCTCGGCAAGAACTGGTTGTTCAACGCGATTCGCAAGCGGTGGTACGTGTGGGCACCGAACGGGACGCTGTTGTTCCTCGCGAAGGAGGATTCCATCATCCTGTCGCTGCTGCGCCGCTTCCTCGGTCCACTTTTCGGGGTGCTGCGCACGAACTTCATTTTCCTCCCGGCCGGCACGGAGGACGTCATCGGCGAGTTCAAGAGGAAGTTCACGATTCTCGACCGCTACGTGCTCGATATGACGTCCGATCCCCAGCGCCTGATGGACCGCCGGATCGCGATCGCCCTCGGCGTAATGCTGGATACGGGAGAGCGGCGGTGACGACGGAGGGACCGGCGGCCGGCAACGGCGGCGAGCACGAAGAGCCGATCCTCATCACGCCCGAGATGCTGGCGCCGCGCCGCGCACCGAAGGTATCCGATGGCCGCGTGGACTTCGAGCGCGGCATGCGGCGGCTCCCGCCGCTGATCGTCGCGCTGATCATCGCCAACGTGGCGGTGTTCTTCTGGGAAGTCGCCGCCGGCGCGTTCCTCGATCCCAAAACGGCGATCGAGTCTGGTACCGCGCTCGCGAGTCACACCAATCCGCTCATGGCTGGTGCGCTGATCCGCGAGCGGGTTCTCGCCGGCGAGTGGTGGCGGATGATCACGGCGACGTTCCTGCACGGCAGCCCCGATCATCTCATCGGCAACATGATCGCGCTCTTCATCGTCGGGATGGCGTGCGAGCACGCCTTTGGGGCGGTAAAAACGGCGGCGATCTATCTCGGCAGCGGGTTGGCCGGAACGGCGTTCAGCCTGATGACGGGGCCGGGACCATCGGTGGGCGCGTCAGGCGCGATCTTCGGAGTCCTGATGGCCGTGGTCGTCATGCTGTATCGCAACCAGAAATACTTCTTCGTGCGCGACAAGCGGATCGGCTTCGTGCTCGCGGCCTGGGCGGCCTGGCAGCTCTTCATCGGATTGATGAATCCCTTCATCGACAACTTCGCGCACCTCGGCGGCATGACCGGAGGCGCGATCGCAGCGCTCCTCCTGACACCCACGCTGACGGGGCGGGAATCGGTTGTTCGAATCTCCTGAATAACCGGGACGGGGTTAGTAGGGGCGCAGCATACTGCGCCCCTACTCCGTCACTCTTACCGTGCCGCTAGAGGCTTGCCATCCGCATCCAGGAATCTGATCTCCCCGAAGTTCAGCTCTCGAATCCCAGCCTCGATCTTTGACCGGTCACCCACGATCACCCACACGAGGTGATCGGGACGGATCGTCTCCTGCGCCGCGCCGACGGCGTCGGGAATCGTCAACGCGCGGATGCGCTGCGCATACGTCTCGTAGTAATGATCGTCCAGCCCGAACGTCACCAGCTGTTCCAGCGAGCCCTGCACGGCGTCCATCGTCTCCCAATTGCCGGGCAGCGTCAGCGTCAGGTTCGCCTGCGCCTTCGCCAGCTCGTCCGCCGTCACTGGTTTCGGGCCGAGGATGCCGCGCAGCTCCCGATCGACCTCGATCATCGACTCCTTCGTCTTGTCGGTCTGGACCGGTGCGTACGCGATGAACGGGCGCTGGCCCCGCGCGTCCCAGATCAAGGTGAACGCGCCGTACGACCAGTGTTTCGCCTCGCGCAGGTTCATGTTGACGCGCGACGTGAATTGCCCGCCCAGGAGTGACGTCATCGCCTCGATGGCATACTCGTGCGGATTGGCCTTCGGCGGCGCGAGATCGGCGGCGAAAATGATCGACTGCTCCGCCCCAGGGCGATCGAGAATGTAGACGAGTGACCGCGGCTGATCGGCGACGGTGCTCACGTTCTTCTGCGGCACATCACCGGACCGCCAGCTGCTGAACAGGCGCGTGAGCTTCGGCTGGATCTCCGCCATCGACACATCGCCGACGATCACCAGGGTCGCATGATTCGGTTTGAACCAGGTGCGGTGGAAGCGCACCAGATCGTCGCGCGTCATGGCCGACACCGACGCTTCCGTACCCGATCCCGTCAGCGGGTTGCCGTACGCGTGATTCGTCCCGTACAGCAGCTGCGGGAAGACGCGCAGTGCCATCTGCACCGGCTGCACCTTCTCGCGCTGGATGCGTGCCAGCCGCTGCCGCTGCTGCCGCTGGAAGTCGGCCTGCGGGAAGGAGGGATTGAGCAGCACATCGGCAAAGACGTCGAGCCCCGGATCGAGATTCTCCTTCAACGTCGACAGCGCGACGCGTGACACGTCGAGCTGCGAGCTGGTAAACAGCTGCGCGCCCAGCTGCGACAGCGTGTCGCTGATCTGCAGCGCGGTGCGCCGCGTCGTCCCTTCGTCCAGCATGTCGAGCGCGAGACTCGCGGTGCCGGGCGTCGCGAACTGATCGGCGGCGTACCCGGCATCCACGAGCAGCGTGAGCTGCACCTGCGGAATCGAGTGCCGCTCGGCGAGCACGATCTTGAGCCCGTTCGGCAGCGTGGCGCGCGCGATGGCCGGGAACCGGGCATCCGGCGGCGTGCCGGCATCGGGCAGCTTGGTGCGGTCGGCGCCGCTCGCGGCCGTCTCGAACGTGGGGTACGGATGCACCTCGAGCACCCACTCGCCGTCCCTCAGCCAGCGGGTCGCCGCCGACTGGAGATCGCCAGCCGTTGCCGCCGCGATGCGCCGCTGCGTCACCAGGTAATGATCGGCGCTGCCCGTGAACACCTCGTTGCGCGCCAGCACGTCGGACTTGCCGCCGAAGCCGCCAATCCGCTCGATGCCGCGGATGAAGTTGGCGCGCGACTGCGTCTTGACCCGACGCAGCTCACTGGCGGTCGGACCTGTCTGGATGAAGCGCGCGAGCTCCTCGTCGATCGCGCGTTCCACGCGCGCGAGATCGCCGGCCGGCTTCGCGGTCGCGCGAATCACGAGCTGTCCGCCGATCTCGCGGAGATCGACGTATGCGGCGACGTCCGTGGCGATTTGCTCGTCATAGACGAGACGCTTGTAGAGCCGCGAGGTCTTCCCCGCCGCGAGCACGTCGGTCACGAGATCGAGGTAATCGGCGTCGGGCGACCCGTACTCGGGGATGTTCCACTCTTTGTAGATCCGCGCCTGTGGCACGCGGTCCTGCATGATCTCGCGATGCGACCCCGTGCGCGGCGCGATCCATGTCTCCTGCTTGGCGATCGGCGGTGTCGCCGGAATGTCACCGAAGAACTGCTCCACTTTTTGACGCGCCGTCTCGGGCGTGATGTCGCCGGCCAGCACGATGACAGCGTTGTTCGGACCGTAGTAGGTGCGGAACCATTGCTTCACGTCTTCGACCGAGGCGGCATTGAGGTCTTCCATCGACCCGATCACCGTCCACGAGTACGGATGGCCGGCGGGATAGGTGCCCTCGGTCATCAGATCGTTGACCTTGCCGTAGGGCTGATTCTCACCCTGCCGCTTTTCGTTCTGGACGACGCCGCGCTGCTCGTTGACCTTCGCGGTGTCGATCGCGCCGAGCAGATGGCCCATGCGATCCGATTCCATCCACAGCGCCACATCGAGCGCGTTGGTGGGCACGTTCTCGAAGTAGTTGGTGCGGTCTTCGTTGGTCGTGCCGTTCTGATCGGTCGCGCCGATGCGCTCGAACGGCTGGAAGTAGTCGTCGTTGAAATGCTCGCTGCCGTTGAACATCAGGTGCTCGAACAGGTGGGCGAACCCGGTGCGGCCGGGCCGCTCGTTCTTCGAGCCCACGTGGTACCAGATGTTCACGGCGACGATCGGCGCCTTGTGGTCCTCGTGGACGAGCAGCGTCAGGCCGTTCTTCAAGACGAAGCGCTGATACGGGATGGTGATAGGCGCCGGGGCGGACGACCGCGCGACCGGGGGGGGCCGCCGCGTGGCGGTTCGAGACGGGCGTTGGGCGGTTCCGGGCGTGGGCAACGCAGTGGCGAGCCCGAGCGCCAGGGTCAAAAACGCTATGCGGGACATGGGAATCTCCTCAAAAAGGCTGACGGCGGGCTGAACAGAGTGAGAAGATATTACATTAAGAGAACATGGCTACCCTCGCCGAGCCCAAACAGCCGAAGGTCAGCGCCGACGAGGCGCGTGACGTCGCCGAAGCGGCACGCGAGCAGGAATGGGCAGCGCCGAGTTTTGTGCGCGACCTGTTCCTCGGCAAGCTGCGGATGGACCTGATCCATCCCTACCCCGAACAGGATCCTGAGGAAGTCGCCCGCGCGAAACCGTTCCTCGACAAGCTCGAGCGATTTCTGCGCGAAGACGTGGATTCCGATCGCATCGATCGCGAAGGCGAAATCCCGGAGAAGGTAGTCGAGGGACTGCGCCAGCTCGGCGCGTTCGGCATCAAGATCCCGCGCGAGTACGGCGGCCTCGGCCTCTCGCAGCTTTCCTACATGAAGGCGATCGAACTGGTGTCGTCGGTGGACGGCTCGCTGACCGCGCTGCTGTCGGCCCATCAGTCGATCGGCGTGCCCCAGCCGCTCAAGATGTTCGGCAGCGAAGCGCAGAAGAAGAAATACTTCCCGCGTCTCGCCAAAGGCGCGATCTCGGCATTCGCGCTCACCGAACACGGCGTCGGATCCGACCCCGCCGCGATGGAAACGAACGCGATCCTTGACGACGATGTCTGGGTTCTGAACGGCGAGAAACTGTGGTGCACCAACGGCACCAAGGCCGAGCTGCTCGTCGTGATGGCGCGGACGCCGTCGAAGATGATCAACGGAAAAGAGAAGAAGCAGATCACGGCGTTCATCGTGGAAGCGGACTGGCCCGGCGTGGAAGTCGTGCACCGCTGCCACTTCATGGGACTGAAGGCGCTCCTCAATGGCGTCATGCGGTTCACCAACGTGCGCGTGCCGAAAGAGAACGTGCTCTGGGGCGAGGGCAAAGGGTTGAAGCTCGCCCTGATGACGCTCAACACCGGCCGCCTGACGTTGCCGATCTCGGCGGTGGCCGCGGGCAAGCGCTGCCTCGAGATCTCGCGCCGCTGGGCGGCCGAGCGCGTGCAGTGGGGCCGGCCGATCGGGCAGCACGACGCGATCGCGCAGAAAATCGGCACGATGGCGGCGAACACGCTCGCGATGGAGGCGGTCGCCGAGCTGTGCGGCGCGATGGCAGAGCGCGGCGGCTACGACATCCGGCTCGAGGCGGCGATCGCCAAGCTGTACAACTCCGAGGCCGGCTGGCGCATCATCGACGACACCGTGCAGATCCGCGGCGGCCGCGGCTACGAGACGGCCGATTCGCTGCGCGCGCGCGGCGAGGCGCCGATACCGGTCGAGCGCATCATGCGCGACTTCCGGATCAACCTGATCTTCGAGGGCTCGTCGGAGATCATGCACCTGTTCATCGCGCGCGAAGCGGTGGACAAGCATCTCCAGGTCGCCGGCGACGTCGTCCTTCCTGGAAAAAGTGTGCGGGAGCGCTTGGCCGGTTTGGTCCGCTCCGCGGGGTTCTACGGGTGGTGGTATCCGTCGCGGTGGCTGGGATGGAGTCTGTGGCCGCGCTACGCCGAGTTCGGGCGGCTCGCGAGACACGTGCGCTTCGTGGAGCGCAGCTGCCGGCGTCTGGCGCGCACCGTCTTCCATTCGATGATTCGGTTCGGGCCCAAGCTCGAGCTGCGCCAGTCGGTGCTGTTCCGGCTGGTGGACGTGGCGGGCGAGCTGTTCGCGATGGCGGCCACGTGCTCCCGAGCGCAGGCACTGTATACGCGCGACCGCGCCACCGGCGCCCGGGCGGTCAAACTCGCGGATTTGTTCTGCAGACAAGCTCGGCGGCGGGTGCGCTCCAAGTTCAACGGCCTACGGCGGAACGAGGATGTTCCGACGTTCAAGTTCGCCCAGGAAATCCTGGCGGGCGAACACCGCTGGTTGGAACGCGAGATCGTGGAGTTGCCGGAGTAGTAGCTAGGCGGCCTGATGAGCGATCATAATGCTCTTCAGGCGCTCTGGTGCGTCAGCCCCCGCATCGCCATACGGCGACGGATGGCCTTCCGCTTCCATCGTCACACTCGGACACACCAGGGCATAGGTACGCGCCCGAATCCGGTCGGCCGCGGCCTGAGTCGCGACCGGCGCCGCGATCACGACTTCCCGCGCGCCTAACCCCTCGGCGGCCTTCGCCGCGGCCAGCACCTTCCAGGGATAGACGATCTGCCCCTCGACGATCACCGCGGTCCGTCCCTCGAGCTTCTTCACGGGGCGTTGCGTCCGGTACAGGACGAGATCCTGTTTCACGCGCGCCCGTGACTCGTCGATCGCGGCCTGGAGCTTTTCGAGGAGATTCATCCCCGGCTGGAAATCGGGATCCATTTCCGCCGGCGCCGACTCCGCCATGGCGCCGATGGGCGCGAGATTGGCGCCCAGCTTGATGAACGACGCCACAATCACGTCGAACTGGGCGCCCATCGCCTTGGCGGCGTGGGCGGCGATCTCGACGCCTTCCGGCGTGATGCCCAGCAAAATGCACGATTGATAGCCGCGACTGCCGAGCTGCTGGCCCAGCAGCGCACCCGCGCTCGAGCGTGTCGGATAGAGACTGGGACGGGGCTGAGCCACGGTTCGCAAGATAAGAAAGCTGTCGGCTATCGGCTATTGGCTATTGGGTTTTCGCCTACCCGATAGCCGATAGCCCATAGCCGGTAGCCAGTTATCTTTTCGACTCCCCAATCCAGGGACCCGCAGTGCCGAAGGACACGCTCACCGTCGTCGATAACCGCACGGGCAAGAGCTACGAGCTCCCGATTCAGGACGGGACGGTCCGCGCCGCCGATCTCCGTCAAATCAAGGCGTCGGACGACGATTTCGGACTGATGAGCTACGATCCCGCGTTCATGAACACGGCGGCCTGCCGCAGCGCGATTACCTTCATCGACGGCGATGCGGGCATCCTGCGCTACCGCGGCTACCCGATCGAGCAGCTCGCCGAGAGGAGCACCTTCCTCGAGACCTCCTATCTGCTGCTGCACGGCGAGCTACCGTCGGCCGCGGAGCTCGACGCGTGGGTGTATCAGGTCACGCGTCACACGATCATCCACGAGAACATCAAGAAGTTCATCGACGGCTTCCACCACGACGCGCACCCCATGGGAATGTTCGTGAGCGCCGTCGCCGCGCTCTCGACGTTCTATGTGGAGGCCAAGCGGATCTTCGACGAGAAACTGCGGAACAACCAGATCGTCCGATTGATCGCGAAGACACCGACCCTCGCCGCGTTCGCGCACCGCCACTCGGTGGGAATGCCGTACGCCTATCCGGACAACGATCTGAGCTACACCGGCAATTTTCTGAACATGATGTTCAAGACGACCGAGGTGAAGTATTCGCCCCACCCGGTGCTGGAGCGCGCGCTCGACGTCTTGTTCATTCTGCACGCCGATCACGAGCAGAACTGCTCGACGAGCGCGATGCGCGGCATCGGGTCCTCGCATCCCGATCCCTACTCCTGCATGGCGGGGGCAGCCGCCGCGCTGTACGGACCGCTGCACGGCGGCGCCAATGAAGAAGTGCTGCGCATGCTGCGCGAGATTGGGTCGATCGACGCGATTCCGGCCTACATCCAGCGCGTCAAGAAAGGCGAAGTCCGGTTGATGGGCTTTGGGCACCGCGTCTACAAGAACTTCGACCCCAGAGCCAAGATCATCAAACAGATCGCCGAGCAGGTATTCGACGTGACCGGCAAGAACCCGCTCATCGATATCGCCCTGGAGCTCGAGCGGATCGCGCTGCAGGAGGAGTACTTCGTGACGCGCAAGCTGTATCCCAACGTCGACTTCTACTCCGGGATCATTTACGAGGCGATGAAGTTCCCGGTCGACATTTTCCCCGTGTTGTTCGCCATCGGCCGCACACCGGGGTGGCTGGCGCAATGGCAGGAGATGTTGCTCGACAAGGAGCAGAAGATCGCCCGCCCGCGCCAGGTCTATACCGGTCCCGCGAAGCGCGAGTACGTGGCTATCGAGAAACGGAGCTGAGGCCCATGCCCACCTACGTTTTGCTCTCCAACCTGACGGACGAGGGCGCGAAGTCGCTCAAGAGCAACCCCAAGCGACTGCAGGAAGTGAACAAGGAGATCGAGAAGTTCGGGGCCAAGGTCACAGCGCAGTACGCGGTGCTCGGCCCCTATGACTTCGTCAGTATCGTGGAGTGTCCGGACAACGAGACCATCGCGCGTGTCTCGGTCGAGCTGGCGTCACGGGGCAGCATCCGGCTGCTGACGCTGGCCGCCACGCCCGTCGCGAACTTCATCCGGACGCTGAAGACGCGAGACTAGCGCCGCTTCTTGCCGCCCCGTCGCGGCCGCAGCGACCGCTCCGGCAGCGCGACCTCGGCAATGGCCTGACGGGGCTGGAGCGGAGACACCGACGGTTCGAATCCCGGGATCACTTCCCGGGGAAAGTTCTGCCCGATCAGCCGCTCCACATCCGCCATCATCAGCCATTCGTCGGGAGAGATCAACGTGAGCGCGAGCCCGCGCGCACCCGCGCGCGCCGTGCGGCCCACGCGATGGACGTAGACCTCGGCGTCCTGCGGCACGTCGAAGTTCACCACCATCCGGATCCCGTCCACGTCGATGCCCCGCGCCGCGATGTCGGTGGCCACGAGGTTCTCGGCCGCCCCCGAGCGGAAGGCGTCGAGCGTGCGCTGTCGCTGGCTCTGCGCCTTGTCGCCGTGCAGCGCGTTCGCCGCGATGCCCTCACGCTTGAGAAACGTGACGAGCTTGTCCGCGCCGTACTTCGTCCGCGTGAAGATGAGTGTCTGACCGGTGGGCTTGGCCTTGAGAATCGACGCGAGCGCGCCGCGCTTCTGCAGCTTGTCGACGGCGACAATGACGTGCTCGATGCCCTCGGCGGCCTGCGCCCGGCGGCCGATTTCGACCGAGGCGTGACCGTTCAGGGCGCGCCGCGCCAGCGCATCCACCTCCGGCGAGATCGTCGCTGAAAAGAGCATCGTCTGCCGCTCCTCGGGCAACGTGCTCAGGATGCGCTTCACGTCGGGCGCGAATCCCATGTCCAGCATGCGATCGGCCTCGTCCAGGACGAGCACCTCGAGCTTGGAGAAATCGGCATGGCCGCGCTCCATGTGATCGAGCAGGCGGCCCGGCGTGGCGACGACGATGTCGACGCCGTGCTTCAACGCGCGGGTCTGTGGCTCCATCCCGACGCCGCCATAGACGGCAGCGCCTTTGAGATGGGTGTGCCGCCCATACGTCTTGATGCTGGTGGCAACCTGCTCCGCCAGTTCGCGCGTCGGCACGAGAATTAACGCGCGCAACGTGCCGCGCTTGCCGGGCGACAGCCGCTGCAGGATGGGCAGGACGAACGCGGCCGTTTTGCCGGTGCCGGTTTGCGCCGATCCGATGAGATCGCGGCCGGCGAGTGCCAGGGGAATCGCTTCCAACTGGATGGGGGTTGGCTGCGCGTAGCCCTCATCGGCGACCGCGCGAACCAGTTCGGGCGCAAGGCCCAGTGATGCAAATGGCATACGACTCCTAGGTACACACACACTCGCTGCGAGAAGGCCCAATGCCATCTCGACGTCAGCGACGCTTCAGTTTTTGAACCTGGGGGATGAAACCGTGCGTGTGTTCAGCGACGGAGTCCCTGAGCGGGACTTCCGGAAGGAGCCAGCTCGCGGTTCTATGCACCTGCAACGTAATGGGTTGAGATCCGAAAAGACAGGGCCAAACACGACTGGCCCTACTTCGTTCCGCCCCCAATCGGAGCCGGCTCAGTGCCCCACCACCACATCCGCGGCAATGCACGTTGACGTGGCCACACCTCGTTCAGCGTCTCTCCCTCATACAGGCGGCCGTTCTTCATGACATAGCGAACCGTGTTGGTGTTATGGATGTCTTCCAACGGATTGGCATCCAGCACGATCAAGTCGGCCAGCTTGCCGGGTTCGAGAGAGCCAAGATCCTGATCCAGACCGATCGCATGAGCGCCGTTCCAGGTGCCGACGCGTATCACTTCCAAAGGCGTCATGCCGCCGGCCGCGAGCGCCCACAGCTCCCAATGATCGCCGAGTCCATCCATCTGGCCGTGCCCGCCCAGTCCGACGTATCCGCCCGCGCGCACGATCGCCGCCGCCGAGGCGGCGATGCGCGGGAAGACGTACTGATTCTCCCGGAACCACGGCCGGCGCTCCGCCCGCTGATCGATTTCCTCGTGTGGAAAGAAGCGCTGCACCTTCGGCATGTCGTGAATGTCGTTGCGCTCATAGAAATAGTTCTCACTCCACGGCCCGCCGTAGCTGACGAGCAGCGTCGGCGTGTACGTGATCCCCGACTGGGCGATGAACTGCACCGCGTCGTTGTACAGCGGCATGATCGGATAGCTGTGCTCCGATCCCGGGTAGCCGTCCGCGGCCACTGTGAGATTCATCTTGAAGTCGAGCCCGCCTTCGATCGTCGGCATCAGGCCCAGCTCCTGCGCCGCCATGATGACCCATTGCCGCTGCTTGCGATTGCCGACCATGTACTGCTTGATCGTATGGACGCGGTAGAACTCGCTGTAGCGGCGCAGCGTCTGTCGCACGTCGTCGAGGCTGGTGAAGTTCTCCTCGAGATACGCGCCGAACACGCCCGGGCCGGTGTAGTAGAGCCGCGGGCCGATGATCTCACCGGTCTCCAAGAGATCGTCGTAGGTCAGGATGTCGGTCGTGGCGGTTTGCGGGTCGCGAACCGTCGTCACACCCCAGGCCAGATTCGCGAGGAAAGGCCACTCCTGATTCTCGTGAATGCCCCACTCGGGCCAGGGATGCGCGTGAATGTCGACAAATCCGGGGATGATCGTCTTCCCGGAGACGTCGATCACGCGCGCCCCGGCCGGCGCCTCGCCGCGCGCGCCCACCGATACGATGCGGTTGTTCGTCACAACGATATCGCCGTTCTCGATGACCTCGTCGCCTTTCATCGAGATGATGCGGGCGCCGCGCAGCACGACGGTCCCGCGCGGAACATCGCGCGGTCCCCGGATCGTGACGTCCACGCGCTGCGGGTCGTAGGCGGGCAGCTTGGTGAGCGAATCGTTGCGGGCTCGCAGCCGCTTCTGCACAGAGTCCGCCAGCGCCTTGAACGCGTCGCTCTTGAGCGAGTCCGCGCGCAACGAATCGGCGCGCGCCTTGGGACGCTCGGCGGAATCAGCCGCGGCGAGCTCGTGCCGGAAGAAGCTCCGGCCGATCGACCAGTAGACGCTCTTGCCGTCCGCCGACCAACCGATGAAGTCGCCGCCGACGCGCGTCAGCTTCTTGACGGGAAACGCCGCGCTCGAGGGATCGGATACGTTGATCGCGACCGGCGTGCCACCGACGAGTGGGAGGGCGACGAGGTACACGTAGTTGCTCGCCTGCGCGACGACCTGACTCGAGTCGGGCGAGATCTGCACCTCGGCCGCCGCGAACGGCTCGGCCTGCGGCACGGGCAGGGTGTAGCCGGTGATCTTGACGTGTACCCGCCGGTCCGTGCCGTCCCACCGCATCGAGACGAGGCCCTCGTTGCCTTCGTAGATGTAGACGCGGCCCGAGTCTCGCGTAAAGTGCGGCCGTCCGGCGAACGAAGTCGGCGAAATGCGCGTCGTGGCACCCCCCGTCGCGGGCAGCCACGCGATCTCGTAGCCTGGGCCCTGATGATTCTCGAGCTTGGGGCGGCGGGGACCCTTGATGACGACGATGCGGCGCCCGTCGGGCGACCACACCGGCGCATCGTAATACGACGTGTCGACGCTCAGGCGAATCGGCTTCCCCCGCCCGTCGGCGCGGACCTTGTTGAGCGCGCCGCCCTGCTCTGTCCAGGTGACGTACGCGAGCCACTGGCCGTCAGGGGACCAGGCCGGAACCTGCTCCTGCACCGGGTCGGTGGTGACGCGGCGCGGCGTGCCGTTGGGCAAATCCAGCACGTAGAGCCGATCGAACGCGCTGAACGCCAGCCGCCGGCCGTCCGGTGACGGCGTCGCGTTGCGGATCTGATGGATGAGGACGTCCCCCGTGTCCGCCCGGATGGGGGTGCGCACCAGCGGTCCGAGGTTCTGCTGGACCTGGGCCTTGAACGGGATCGCCGTGGCGGTGCCCGACGGCACGTCCAAGCGCCAAATCTTGCCGCCGTAAGAAACGATCAGCGCCTTGGAGTCGGGCGTGAATGATGAGCCGGGATACAGATCCCGCGTGAAGCGCGATTCCTGATCGTCGCGCTGCACCGGGTACGCGAGCCAGCGCTCGTCGCCCGTCTGGAGATTGCGCAGTCGAATGCCGGTCTCGGCATCGTAGCGCGTCGCGTATACCAGCCACTTGCCGTCGGGCGACAGCACTGGCCGCATCGCGCCGCCGTAGAGATCGGTCTGGTTGTAGACCTTGCCCGTCTGCCGGTCCTGAATGGCGATTTCCCACTCGGGGAACGTCAGGTTATAGCCGAAGCCCCCGCGATGGCGCGCGTACCACATGTAACGGGGATCGGAACCGAAGGCGGCGCCCAGCGCGTTCGTCCCGGTCCGCCCCGGCTGTCCAGGCGCGAACCCACGGTCGTCTTTCGTGATGCTTACGCCGGAGCCACCGTCCTTGTGATAGAGCCAGAGCTCGTAGGTGCTGCCGAGCGGCATTTGCGTCTTCGAGACGACGATGTACTGGCCGTCCGGCGTCCACTCGGGCGAGGCGTAGAGGTTGCGATCGCCCTTCGTCAGTGTCTTGGCGTTACGCCCGTCCGCATCGCTGATCCAGACATTCTCGCTGCCGCTGCGGTCGGACAAGAACACGATGTGCTTGCCGTCGGGCGAGTACCGTGGCTGGGAGTCGAATGCGGGCCCGGAGGTAATGCGCGTCGCTGTCCCCCCCCCGATGGGCAGCGTGTACAGATCCCCCAGCAGCTCGAACACGATCGTCCTGCCGTCGGGCGACACATCGAGCGATATCCAGGTGCCTTCGGACGTTTCGAAGCTCACCGTCCGATCCATCTTCAGCGGCAGCGAGTCGAGTTTGACCTTGGTCGTATCGCGCTTGGTCGTGTCTTGCGGCGGCGGAGGAGGCTGCTGGACAGCGAACGACACTGCGACAAGCAGGGCAAGCATCGAGGCTCCGGATAGGAGAACGACGGCGTGATGGAACGAGGGAAGCTGCAGCCAGCAAAAAGGGCGGTCAAGTTGATTGACCGCCCTTCATTACTTTCTGACGTGCCGAGCTTAGATGCTGAGTGCCCGGACCTGTCTCGGCGCCGGATCCTGCGAGCGCAACACGATCCGCATGGCATGGGTGTCGTAATCGATATCCCAGCCGGCGATGCGCGGCCGGACGAATTCCTCGCCGTCCTCTGGCGTGAGCCCCTCGGGCGTCGCATCGAGAAACTCCATCAACTTCATGCGCATCTCGAGGTAGGTGCAACCGTCGCGGCTCGCGGCAATGCGGATACCGACATCGTCATCAAGCTGGCGGCGGACGAATCCCTGGGCGACTTCGAGCAACCGGCCGACAATGACGCGCTCGAGCATCACGCCATCCTTGCGGCCGAGGCGCCGCGCCAGCACCCGGGCTCGGGCCGGATCGAGGCACAGGGCCAGGAACTGGCGCCGGATCTCGGGATGGGGCCGGCGCTTGCTCTTCGTCTCGCCGTCCCGCTCCGCTTTGGCGCAGGTGGGCAGGTCGTTCCGGTGCAGCTTGAGGAACTTGGTCATCGGCGCGTAGACATCCATCCGGCCCGGGGCCGGGGGACGCCGCCGTCCGGCGACGAGGTCAGCGATGTAGATCTCGGACACCTGAACCGCGTCCGCCAGCTCGCGCGGGCTGCGCTTCAGCTCGCGCAACCGGCGCCGTACGAGTTCTCCGACCTTGACGGGGCGCTTCAGGGGGAGGGCTGCCGCCATGTAGGCTCCTTTGTTGCCGTGTTGTGGGGTCGGACAATATCGCTAAATGCAGGTCAAAACGGTAGTTCCTCCCCGCCCGCGGGTGACGAGGCCTTGCCAGGTGGCGCAGAGCGATGATACAATTGTATCACAAGATGGGTACACTTGTGACTCGACTCTTGCGGGCCCTCGTTGCCCCTCGCAGTCCGATGGCGATCCCTCCCGGCGGCGTACGCGTTTTGCCCGCGTACGCCGCGCTCGCCCGCTACCAAACGAGCAGTACGGACCTCGACGTGCGACTGCGCATGCTCGTGACGCAGCTCGCCGCCGAGCGGAGCCGCTGTCGCTGGTGCATCGAACGGGGTCGCCATCTCTGGCGCGAGGCACAGTTGCCCGTGGATGCCCTGCGCGCGCTACTGAGTTACGAGACCAGTGCGGTGTTCTCGAATCGCGAGCGGGCGGCGCTGCGATTCACCGACGCGGTGACGCGGTACAGCGAGGCCGATGGCGGGATGCCGCTCGAACCGCTCATGCGGGCGCGCCAGCATCTGAGCGAACCCGAAATTGTCGCCGTCACGGCGATGGTCGCCGCGCAGCATTTCTTTAACCCCATCACCGGAGCACTCGGCGCCGATGTGGCCCCGTGGGGCGCGCCGGTCGGCTCGTCGATCCGGAATTTCTGGCTGTGAAGGAAGGCCGCTGGTTGCTGCTGATTCATCAGCTCCCGCCGAAGCCCGACTATTTCCGGGTCAAGATCTGGCGGCGCCTGCAGGGACTCGGCGCCGTCGCGATCAAGAATTCCGTCTACGCCCTGCCCTTCAGCGCGCAGGCGAGCGAAGACTTCCAGTGGCTGCGCAAGGAAATCACGGCGGGGGGAGGCGAGGCGTCGGTCTGCCGGGCGACATTCGTCGATGGACTCGCAGATCCGCAGATCGAAGCGCTGTTCCGGACCGCGCGCGATGCCGAATACGTGGAGGTGACCCGCGCCGCCGAGCGAGTCGAGTCGACGGCCGAGATCGCACGACTCGAGCGCCGGCTGCGGGACATCACGGCACTCGACCACTTCGGGGCCGCAGGACGAAAAGGGGCGGAGACAGCGATGGCCAAACTGAAGACTCTTAATACCGGCCGCGGAAAACGAGAGAAGGTGCTCAAGAAACAAACGTGGGTCACGCGGCCCGATGTGCATGTCGACCGTATCGCGAGCGCCTGGCTCATCAAGCGCTTCATTGATCCCAAAGCGCGGTTTGCCTTCGGCGAGGCGCGTGACGGAGCGGTCAGCTTCGACATGTTCGAGGGCGATTACACCCACGAGGGCGACCGCTGCACGTTCGAAACCCTGCTGCAGCGCTTCGGGCTGGAGCAAGACGGCGCCCTGCGCGCCATCGCGGAGATGGTGCACGACGTGGACGTGAAGGATGGGAAGTTCGGGAGAGAGGAGACGCCGGGTTTCGAGCGGTTGATCGCCGGCATCGTCAAGCGCCATACCCGTGACGAAGCCCGCATCGAGCGCGGCGCCGAGCTGCTTAACGACCTTTACGAATCAATACAGCCGTCCCCACCAGCGCGATGAGCGCGAAGCTGAACCACTGAATCGCGTAGGACAGGTGGGGGCCATCGTCGAACGCGGGTGGAGGCCAGCGCCGCGGTAGCCCCCGGTCCGGGGGCGGCTCCGGCGTTTCGAGCTGAATGACGAACGGGAGGAAACCCGCCACATCGACGTCGCCCCGACCGCGCGGCGGAATCAAGGCAATGCCCGTCACGGTCGCGGCATCGGGCTCCCGATAGAGCGCATGATCGACGTGGAAGGCATCGGGGGAAGGCACCCAACCGCGGTCGACTAGCACAACTGACCCGTCGGCAAGACGGAGCGGCGTGATGAGCGCCACGCCCGGCGTGCCTTGAAAACTCCGTCCCGGCCAGGTGCGCTCGGCGGAGAAATCGTAGACCCCGTGCGTCACCACGCGCCGCTGTCGAGCACTGTCCGCCGTGAGGTCGCGACGCACCTGGAGCGGCGGCAACGCCAGGCGTGCAGCGAGGACGCTGTTGCGTGCCCGGCGCTGCGTGAGACGATTGAGCTGCCATCTCCCCAGCAGCACGCACACCGTCGCCACCAGGATCGCCACCACTCCGAGGGTTACGTCCCGGCGCTGCACAGTGCCAACTTTTCGACGCGGGAGAGACGACGGATCGCAGCCTCGCGCTTCAGCGCACTGCCCCGATCGGACACGACTTCTTGATACGCAAGCGCGACCGGACGTCGCGCCCGCGTATAGGCGCTCGCCGTGCCGCGGCGATGCGATTCGAGGCGCTGCTGCAGATCGTTGGTGATTCCGGTGTACAGCGTGCCGTCGCGGCAACGGAGGAGATAGACGGTCCAGGGCACGCGGCCGGCAGCCAACGCGTCAGGCCAGCTTTGCGACCATCGTAATCTCGACGTTGCCCTGAATCGCCTTCGACAGCGGGCAGTTCTTCTTCGCCGCCTCTGCCGCCTGGCGGAAAGTGGCCTCGTCGATGCCGGGCACCTTACCTCGCACGTCCAAGGCGCTGCGCGTGACCTTGGGCGCCCCATCCACGGTTTCGATCGTGACGGCCGCGCGCGTTTCGATGCGGTCGGCGGGATGACCTGCCTTCTCGAGAGCGGACGAAAGCGCCATGCTGAAGCAGCTCGCGTGGGCGGCCGCGAGCAGCTCTTCGGGGTTCGACCCTTTCTTGCCCTCGAAGCGCGTGCCGAAGCTGAACGAACCGCTGAACACGCCGCTTTGCGCTTTGAAGCTGCCTTTGCCGTCTCTGAGCTTGCCTTCCCAAACCGCGACGGCGTTGCTGGTCGCCATGATCGATTGCTCCGATGGTTACAGGGGAACGGGGAATCTGGCGAGACACGCGGCGGTTCGCTACGCTTCGAGACCCTCACGGAGCACATCTGATGGCAACCAAGAAGCCGGCGGACAAGAAGCGGGCGGCCAAAAAGCCCCGTCCCAAAGCCAAAGCACGCCCTGGGGCCAGGCGGCAGCCGGAAACGCTGCGCCTGCGCCGCCTCTCGCCTTCGTTCACGGCGACCGATCTGCAACGCAGCATCGCCTTCTATCGCGACGTCCTGGGATTCGTGGTCGGTGACGAATGGCGCGAGAACGGCGAGCTGACGGGCTGTGAGATCCACGCCGGCGCGGTGACGTTCATGCTGGCCCAGGACGACTTCGCCAAAGGACGCGACCGGCAAAAAGGGGTCGGCTCGCGGCTCTTCTGCGACACCGCTCAGGATCTCGATCGAGTGGCCGCGGACATCAAAGCCCGCGGTGGTGTGCTCGATCAAGAGCCCCAGGACATGCCGTGGGGCAGCCGCGTCTTCATGATCACAGACCCGGACGGCTTCAAGCTGACGTTCGTCCAGGCGCGTTGACCCTCTCGCCCACGGCGCGAGACGTCCTGCAGGCTGTCGCAGCGACGCTCGTCGCCGACGGGCCGCCCGACCTGGGCGAGCGCGTCGCCCGGAAAATCGCCTCGCTGCCCCGCCCCGCCGATCGGCGCGAGCTCGATCTCCTGCTCCGCCTGCTCGACAGCAGCATCGTCAACCTGCTCGTCAGCGGCATCCCCCGATCATTCACGCGCATGTCGCCCGCGAAGCGCGAACGCTGCCTGCGCGGCTGGGCGACGAGCCGCCTGCCGCAGCGTCGCAAGGCATTTCAGGCGCTGAAGCGCCTGACCACGGTCACCCACTACACCACGCCGGGCGTTGCCCGCGCGATCGGATACCCTGGCCCCCTCGGGCCGCCGCCCGCGACGCCGAAACCGATTCGTCCCGTCGCCATCGAGCGCGACACCACACTCACGTGCGACGTCGTCATCGTCGGCTCCGGCGCCGGTGGTGGTGTCGTTGCGGCCGAGCTCGCTGCCTCCGGGAACGACGTCGTCGTGTTGGAGAAAGGCGGCTATCGGAACGAAGCGGACTTCACGCACCTGGAGGGGGACGCGCTCGAAACGATGTACGATGCCGGTGGCCTGCTCGCGACGAGCGACCTCGGATTGGTCGTGCTGCAAGGCGCGACACTGGGGGGCGGCACCGTGATCAATTACACGACCAGTTTCCCGACACCGGACCCCGTGCGCCGGCAGTGGGCCAAAGAACACAACCTGCCGCACTTCGAGAGCGCAGAATTCACGCGCTCGCTCGACGCCGTCGCGCGCCGGATCGGCGTCAACACTGATCACGCCAAGCCATCGGGGCGCGACCAGGTGCTCATCCGCGGCCTCGAGCGGCTGGGATGGCATCACGGATTGCTGCCACGCGACGTGCGCAACTGCCCGCAGGACGATGCGTGTGGCTACTGCGGCATGGGATGCCGCCGCGGCGCGAAGCAATCGACGTTGATCACCTACCTGCAGGATGCGGCACAGCGCGGCGCGCGCATGGTCGTGAATTGCGACGTGCGCCGCGTCCTCATCGAACGCAGCGCCGCGACCGGCGTCGAGGCGCGCGTCGGCAACTTTGCCGTTACGGTGCGCGCCAAAGCGGTAGTTGTCGCGGCGGGCTCGGTGCACTCGCCCGCGCTGCTGCTCCGCTCCGGCGTCACGCTCCCCGCGCTCGGCCGCAATCTCGCGCTGCATCCCGCGACCGCGGTGCTCGCGGACATGGAGCAGGACGTGCGACCCTGGACCGGGACGGTGCAAGCCCACTATTGCGATCAATTCGCCGATCTCGACTCGGGCTACGGATTCAAATTCGAGACCGCTCCGATCCATCCGTCGCTCCTGGCGCTGGCGGCCCCCTGGGAATCAGCGGTCGGTCACCGCACCCGGATGGCCAAGCTGCCGCGGACCGCGCTCGTGGGCATCCTGCTGCGCGATCGATTCGGCGGGCGTGTGCGCGTGGATCGCGAGGGTACCGCGGTGGTCGACTACCGGCTCTCGCGCTACGACCGCGCCCATCTCCGGCGCGCCATCGCCGGAGCCGCCGAGGTGCTCGAAGCCGGGGGCGCACGTGATATCTGGCTACCCCTCGCCCGCGACGTCAGTTATCGGCCGGGCGGAAAGGACGCACGCCTGGACTGGCTCAGGCGCGTGGACGCGGCGGGGTGGGGACCGAACGAGATCCTGCTCGTCACCTTCCATCAAATGGCATCCTGCCGCATGGGCGCGAGTGCACGCGAGTCGGTCGTGGATGCCGAACATCGGGTGTGGGGTATACGAGGCCTGTACGTCGCCGACGCGAGTGTCTTCCCGAGCGCATCCGGCGTGAATCCGATGCTGACGGTGATGGGGATCGCGCATCGTGCCGCCGCCGTCATTGCGACCCATTAGGAGAACCGCATGCTCGTATTGTTGTTGGCTCTGCAGCAGGCAGTCGCCGATTCCTCGCCGTTCCGCGCGCTACCATTGCCTGCACCGACGCCGGTGCGTAGCGCCGCGGGAGCGCCTGGGCGGCAATACTGGCAGCAGCGCGCGGACTATACACTCGACGCGACGCTCGACACGGCGACGAACGTGCTGCGCGGCAAGGGCCGCATCTATTACGTCAATCGCTCGCCCGAGACCCTCGACCACGTCTGGGTGCAGCTCGATCAGAATCTGTTCGCTCCCGGCTCGATTTCGGCCGTGCTCAATCAGCCGCCGCTGCTGTTCGCCGGTGGGGTGGTCTTCGACTTCAGTGCCAAGGGATTCGTCGGCGGGATCACGGTCGATCGCTTCGCGGCGGCGGGACGCCCGCTCACCACGAAGGTGTTCGGCACCATGATGCGGGTCGAGCTGCCGCGGCCCCTCGCGCCGAATCTCAGCACCACGTTCGACATTGCGTGGCACTTCCCGATTCCACCCTACGGCGGCGGGCGCATGGGTCGCGTGGGCTCGCGCTTCTACGAGCTCGGCCAGTGGTATCCGCGCATGGCTGTGTACGACGACGTGCATGGCTGGAACACGCTGCCATTTCTGGGCGCGGGCGAGTTCTATCTCGAATTCGGCGACTTCGACGTGAGCCTCACCGTTCCGGCCGGATTCATGGTCACCGCGACAGGCGCGCTCGCCAATCCCACCGTCATTCGCACGCCGCAGGAGCGTGCGCGGCTGGCGGGGGCGTTCACGTCTCCGGGGCAAGTCGTGCAGGTCATCACACGACAGGAAGCGATCGCCAGCGCCTCGCGACCCGTGTCCGGGACCCGCACGTGGCGGTTCACCGCAAGCGGCGTACGCGATTTCGCCTGGGCCGCGGGCTCGGGGCTGCGCTGGGATGCGAGTACGTGGGACGGAATCCTGATCCAGACGTTCTATCATCCCGACGCCGCGCCGTGGGAAGAAGCGAACACCATGCTGCGATTCGCGCTCAAGCATTTCTCGGGCGCGCTGGGCCAGTATCCGTGGCCGCAGATCTCGGCGATGGAAGGGCTGATCGAAGGCATGGAATACCCGATGGTGATCTACTGCCCCTCGCTGCAAAAGCGCGAGGACCAGTACTGGGTGCTCATGCACGAGCTGGGCCATCAATGGTTTCCGATGCAGGTCGGCTCGGACGAGCGGCGCTATCCGTGGATGGACGAGGGCTTCAACACCTTCGCCGACTACGACGCCGCCGAGGCGTTCTTCAAGGGCACGACATACGGCGATACGGTTCGACGCGAGCTCCTCAGCGCGCATGCGGCCACGGCGATTCCGGGCAGCGAACAGCCGATGATCACCAAGCCCGACGAGGTGCGGCAGCTGTACTGGACGGCTTACCAGAAGCCGGCGCTGATGCTGTCGATCCTGCGCGACGTGGTCGTGGGCCGCCAGGAGTTCGATCGTGCCTTTCGTGAGTACGCGCGCCGCTGGAAGGGCAAGCATCCCCAGCCGGCCGATTTCTTTCGGACGATGAGCGACCTGACGGGACGCGACCTCGACTGGTTCTGGCGGAACTGGATTTACACGACGGCACGGTTGGATCAGGCCGTGGATTCGGTGCGCGCCAGGGACGACTCCACCTTCCTGTATCTATCGAATCGCGCCCAGATGGTCCTGCCGGTCACGCTGGAGCTGCGCTATGCCGACGGGACGACGGAGACGCGCAACCTGCCCGTCGAGATGTGGTACCTGGGGAGTCGCTTCACCTACCGCATGGCGACCGGGAAGCGCCTGGCGAGCGTCGTGATCGATCCGCGGGTTATCTATCCCGATATCGATCGCGACAACAACAGCTGGCGCAAGTAATCCCGTGTAGAAACGACGTAGGGGCGCAGCAGGCTGCGCCCCCACTGTTTCTGGTCAGTTCGCCCGCCCGCTATTTGATCGGCCGGTCTTCGTCGTCGATCGCTTCGTCCACCGGATCCTTCCCACCGCCGGGGCCAAAACCCGTCTTGCCCGGATGATCCGGGATCGTGATGCTGACCTGGCCCACGTTGTTGGCGTAGTTCGACTCGCGGAGCGCGTGGCACAACCCCGTCGCGGCATCGAGGAATCGGCAGGGATTCGTTGCACTGGGCACATACCCCGGGTTTACCTCGATGCGGATGATGTAATTGCCCGGCGGGATAACGGGTTGCCCATCGGCGCCGTCCAGCACGAAGTACTGGCCGCCCAGCCACTTGTAGTACTGATCCGCATAACCGACGCTGATTCCCTGGTTCCCAGGAACCGCGGCGGTATCGCCCCGCGCGGGCCGACCGCAGGCGCGGTACACCCAGGACTTGGGGGGGGCGGCGGCGTTGTATGGGGCGACGTCGATCATGCAGAAACCGCGTTTTGCAGCTTGCCACGTCTTGCGGCCGTCGGCGGACAAGATCGAATAGGTCGCGTAATTGCGGAAGTGGAAATGGCGGTGGCATGCGTCATTTTCGTAGAGGCCGTCAGAGTCGCTGCCGTTGCCGTCGCCATTCGGGTCCCAATGCTTATTGGGATCCCCAATGGCAATGTCGGCATCACCGATATTGGGCGTGGTGACCGTGAAACGCAGCACGCGATGCGTGCCGGGCGGGACGCCGCCTTCCTGGAGAGTACAGAATGATTCCTTGAGCTCCTGGTCGTACACGACCCATGAGGTCGCAAGATCTTTTGAATCGACGATCAAGTCCGCCACGCCGTCGAGATCCGCCACGTGGGCAAACTGCGGAGCGGAAACGACGCTCCGGTCCATCGAAGTACATGCCGCGGCCAGCAGACCGGCGGCGAACATCGGAGTGAGGCGATGTCGCATTGGAACGGCTCCAGAAAAAGAAGAGGGGCAGCCAACGTGGAGCGGATGAAACGATGTCGCAAGTAGGAATAAACCCTAACTCGATTGCATAAACCTTCAGTGAATCCCGCCGCTGCCAAACTGCTTCACGAGATCGCCTAACACCGCCTTCGCGTCGCCGAACAGCATCCAGGTGTTGTCGAGCACGTAGAGCTCGTTGTCGATGCCCGCGAAGCCGGGATTCTTGCTGCGCTTCACCGCGAGGACGGTCTTCGCTTTGTCAGCGTCGATGATCGGCATGCCGTAGATCGGCGTGCCCTTGTTGTAGCGGGCGGCGGGATTCACGACGTCGTTGGCGCCGATCACGAGCGCGACGTCGGTCTGCGGCATCTCGGGATTGATTTCATCCATCTCGACCAGCGCTGAGTAGGGGATGTTCGCTTCGGCGAGCAGCACGTTCATGTGTCCCGGCATCCGGCCCGCCACGGGATGAATCGCGAATTTGACGGTGACGCCGCGTTTCGTCAGCGCGTCGTACAGCTCGCGCACCTTGTGCTGCGCCTGGGCCACCGCCATGCCGTATCCCGGGACGATGACGACGTTGCGCGCCTGCTCGAGCAGCTGCGCCGCTCCTTCGGCAGTCTCCTGCTTCCACTCTTTCTGCTCACCCTTGAGCGCCGCCGGCTGCGCTTTCCCGAACGCACCGAACAGCACGTTCGTGAAGGAGCGGTTCATGGCGCGACACATGATGATCGAGAGAATCAGTCCGCTCGAGCCATCCAGCGCGCCGGCAGTCACGAGCAGTTTGTTGTTGAGCACAAAGCCCATCGCGACCGCGGCCAGGCCGGCGTAAGCGTTCAGAATCGAAATCACCGTCGGCATGTCAGCCCCGCCGATCGGGATGATCAGCAGGACCCCGAAGATCAGCGCCAGCGCGGCGATCGCGATGAAGGCCTGTCCGGACCAGGGAGCGGTCGGATGCAGCACGAGGATCACGCCCAGGGCGACGGCAATCGCCAGGACGCCGATGTTGACGAGGTTCTGTCCCGGGTAGGTGACCGGCCGCTGCGGGATCCAGCGCACTTCCTGGAGCTTCCCCGCCGCCATCAAGCTTCCTGTGAACGTCAGGAATCCCAGGATGACTTCGACGACGAGCGCGCCCGTGCGGAAGGGCGTGAAGTGCGCACCGCCCGGCTCCCCGAGCCAGAGGAAATACTCTGCGGTTCCGACGAGGCCGGCGGCCAGACCACCGAATGCGTGTGATAGCGCGGTCCGCTGCGGCACGGCGGTGAGTGGCACCTGGGAGAGCGGCACGCCCACGACGAATCCCATGACGATGGCGCCGACGATCCAACCGTGATGGATGATTTCGGGCTGGATCCAGGTCGCGACGACCGCGACCGTCATGCCCGTGACCCCGGCGGTCACCCCGCGGCGCGCCGTTTTCGGATCGTTCATCCAATAGAGCGCGAAGATGAACAGCGCCGTGGCGAGGACGGCCGACAGCTCGCCGATGAGAGGCATCACTGCTTCTTGAACATCTTGAGCATGCGGTCGGTGATCAGAAACCCGCTCACGATGTTGGTCATCGACGCAAACAGCGCCACCGCACCGAGAATGCGGATCGTGAGCGGATGATCGGCGCCCGTCACGACGATCGAACCGACGACGGCGATCGCAGAGATGGCATTGGTGAGCGACATCAGCGGCGTGTACAGCAGCCGGGATACCCGGCGGATCACGCCGAGCCCGATGAACGTCGCCAGCACGAACACGAACAGCATCGATCCGAAGTCGGTCATGATTTGCGCACCTCGCCGGCGTGTGTCACGCAGGTGTCGCGGATGATCTGGTCTTCGAAGTCCAGGCGCAGCTTTCCGTCCTGCACGATGTGACCGAGGAATGCCGCCACGTTTTTCGCGTACATCTGGCTCGCGTGGAGTGGCACGGTGCTTGGAAGATTGAGCGGGCCCAGAATCGAAACGCCGTTGCGCACGATCTCAGAGCCGGGCTGGGTCAGCTCGCAGTTGCCGCCCGTTTCGGCGGCGAGATCGACGATCACCGAGCCCGGCTTCATCCCCTGCACCGCTGCCGCGGTGAGGAGCATCGGCGCTTTCTTGCCGGGAATCGCGGCGGTCGAGATCACGATATCGGCATCCTTCGCGGCCCCCGCCAAAAACGCGAGCTCCTTGCGGTGCGTCTCCTCCGACAGCTCCTTCGCGTAGCCGCCCGCGGTCTCGGCGTGCTCTTCGATCGCCATCTCGAGGAATACCGCGCCCAGACTCTGGACCTGCTCTCTTACCGCCGGCCGCACATCAAAGGCCGAAACGATCGCGCCGAGCCGGCGTGCCGTCGCGATCGCCTGCAGTCCGGCGACGCCGGCGCCGAGCACGAGAACTCGGGCGGCGGGGAGCGTGCCGGCGGCGGTCACGAGCATCGGAAAGACACGGCCGGTGGCCGACGCCGCCAGCAGCACGGCCTTGTAGCCGGCGACGGTGGCCTGCGATGACAGCACATCCATCGGCTGGGCGCGCGTGATCCGTGGTAAGAGCACCAGACTGAAAGCGGTGAGCTTGCGCTGCGCGAGCTGTCGGAGGAGATCGGCGGCCGGCTGGAAGAATGCCACGAGCGCGCTGCCTTCGGGGATTTGGGCGAGGGATTCGGGACTGGGAGCTTGTACCTGAACGATGATGTCGGACCGTCCGAGCACCGAGTCCCGAGTCCCCAGCCCCACTCCCGCATTTACGTACGCTTCATCCGGAAAAAACGCGGCCGACCCCGCGCCGCGCTCGACAAAGACCTCGAAGCCGCCTTTCGTCAGGCGGCCGGCGGCGTCCGGTGTGAGGGCAACGCGTCGCTCGTTGGGCGCGATTTCCTTCGGCACACCGATGCGCACGGGCGTTATGATCCGCGCGGGAGCTGGGGTTTGGGAGCCTCGCGCTGTTGTGCCAGCATCCGCTCCGCGAAGTCCACCCGCTCTGCCAGGTCATTGAACTGCTGGCGCAACGCGTCGAACTGCTCCTCGAGCTGATTCACGCGCTCCTCGGCGCGCCCGACCAGCTGACGCTGCGCGAACGGTGAATCCGACACGCCCCATTGCCGCAGCGGGAGGCCTTCAGCGTCCCGGAATTCGCCGACCGAAACCAGGATGAGGTCGTACAACCACCAGAAGGTGGCGCCGCCGAACGTTAACATCATGCCGACGGCACTCTTCGGTTTGTCGACGTAGAAGCGGTGCAGACCGAGCCATCCGCCCACTAGGCACAGCGCCAAGGCCACGCCTCGCGAACGCCTGGAAACGTCGGGCTCTTGCGGAGCCTCGTCGTCGTCGTCGCGGTAAACGTCGGGCAGCGTCATGCCCGATACTACCGGGCCCATTCAGACAGGGCAAGCAAGTGGCGCAGCGCGGGCTCGAGCGTCTCGAAGCGGAAAAGGAACCCGGACGCTTGCAAACAACCCGGCAGCACGCGTTGCCCACTCAGTAACATCGCCGCGCCCTCCGTACCAAACGCGATGCGCAGGGCGAACGCCGGAACGGGCAGGACCGCCGGCCGGCGCAGCACCTTCCCCAACGTCCGCGTGAACTCGCGATTCGTCACGGGATTCGGCGCCGTCAGGTTGACCGGCCCCACGAGTCTGGGCGTCGCCAGAACGTGCACGATGGCCTTGAGTGTGTCGTCGAGCGTGATCCAGCTCAGATACTGATTGCCGCTTCCCAGCCGTCCGCCCAACCCGAGACGGAATGCCGGGAGCATCTTGCCGAGCGCTCCGCCCGCCGTCGTGAGCACCACCCCAAATCGCATGTTGACGACGCGAATGCCCGCGCGCGCGGCGGCGGTGGTGGACGCTTCCCAATCACGCGACACGTACGCGAGGAAGTCCTCGCCCGGCGCGCTCCGTTCACTGACCGCCTCGTCTCCGCGGTCGCCGTAATAGCCGATCGCCGATGCGGCGAGCAGCGTCTTGGGTGGGCGCGTCAGTCCCGCGAGGGCATCGCTGAGCAACTGCGTTCCCTGTACGCGACTCTCGCGAATGCGCTGTTTCTTGGCGGGCGACCAACGACCAAACACGTTCTCGCCCGCGAGGTGAATCGCCACATCGATCCCTTCCAGTCCGTCGCAATCGATCATGCCGCGCTCCGGATCCCACGCGAGCACCCGCTCACCCGCCGCTGGCCGGCGTCGGACCAGGGGCACGACGTCGTGGCCCAGCGAGGCGAGCACCGGCGTCAGCGCTGAGCCAACGAGACCCGTCGACCCGCTCACAACGACTTTCATTCGGGGAGAATCGCTTCAGCCTCTATTTCGACCAGCATGGTAGGATCGACGAGCTGCTTCACTGCTACGAGCGTGGACGCGGGCCGAATGTCCCGGAAGACCTCGCCATGCGCCCGCCCCACATCCTGCCAATGTTCGATGTCCGTCACGTACATGCGCGTGCGCACGACGTCCGAGAACCCGCTTCCGGCCTGCTCGAGCGCTCGGCCGATGTTCCGGAGTGCCTGGACGGCCTGCGCGTAGGGATCACCGGCGCCCACGATCTTGCCGCTCGGGTCGGTCGCCGTCGTACCCGACACGTGAATCACGCGACCCACGCGTACCGCGCGCGAGTAACCGACGATCGGCTCCCACGGCGTCCCGCTGGCGATGTTACGACGACTCATGCACCGAATTCCACGTGATGTGAGACGGCGCCCCCATCGACTTCGCCTCGACGATGCGCTCATCGGTCGCGCGAATGATCTCCTCGACCGCGTGCGGCGGATTGAGGAATGTCACGCCGCCGATGCTGGGGGCGGCGGGCCGGCCGTCGGGCAGGCGGAGATCTGCGAGTCCGGCGCGAAGCTTGTCGAGGACGATGCGGGCCGAGGCAGCCGACGTTTCCGGCAGAAGGGCGATGAACTCATCACGTCCCAGGCGGGCGACCAGATCCGTGGCCCGGAGCGCGCCGCGGAGGACGGTGGCCGCTGAGCGCACCAGGTCGTCCCCTACCCGGGACCCGAGGTCCACCGCGGCGACGCTGAAGGGATGCTGGTAGCGACGGGCGCGCTCGATTTCGGCGCCGGCCGCCTCACGGAAGGCGCGGGCGTTGCGGACCCCGGTAACGTCGTCCACACGCGCCAGCCGGCGCTCCCGGGCCAGAGAGCTCCGCAGCGCCACGATGGCCCAGGTCAGCCCGCCAATGGCGGCGAGGGCTAAAACGATGATCGGCACGCAGTCCCGCATGCCGAAAAGCTATCCGCTAAGACGGGGTTTTGCGCAATGGCACCACAGCGATGGCGTACCAACAAGGATTCCAGCGGCATCCTTCCATCACCACGCGGATACCGTAGACAGCTGTCGTCGCGGCGGTGAAATGGAGGGTGGGGAGACTCTCGCTGTTCCGTTCCTTGTCGATGTCGCTACCGCTCGGCGAGAGCAAGGTCAACTGCAGTCGCGAGCAATCATCGTCGCACACACCGAGGATCGCGTAGGACGTGCCCTGGACCAGCGTCGTCTGAAAAGACGCGGCTTCGTCGGTGTTGAGCATCCCCGATCGCTTGACGACCGCGCGCGGCGACGATGTCGCCACGGCGTCGATCGCGCGCTGCGCGCGCTCCTGGACCTGCCGTTCCCAGCGTTGCTGTGCGATTGCGGGCGTTGCACTGACGGCGATTGCCAGCAGAACGATGACAACCCTCATCGAATCTGCCGTCGTGACGCAGTGACTGCGACCAGCGCCAGAGCCAAGGCCGCGATCGCCAGCGCGATCGCCACGCTGCCCAGCGGCGGGACGGGACCCAGTCGAATGGGGCGGACGAAACCACGTTCCCAATCCGCGGTCCATTCACCCACTGGTCGCTTGAGCGCCGCGGCGAGCGCCGTGTCTACCGGCTGGCCTGAGGTCCAGAAGGACAGAAAGCGGTCCCGCCCGACTGTACGCGCGACATCGCCGAGGTACCGTTCACCGGGCAAGAGATGTTGCACGCGCCACCAGCGGCGCTCCACCAGAATGACGTTCGGAATGGGAATCGCCCCCTCGTCGGCGGCCCCCGCCAGAACCGCGGCCCTACATCCGCTATGCCGACCGGCGAGACACGCGACCGTTGCGGGCGGCAATGAGTAAACAGCATCCCAGAATCCGGAGAAGCCGGGGTTGCCCATGAGGTCCAAGGAGGAGAACCGCTCGCCCGCGATACCGTGCGAGCCGAGGTAGAGTCCTACATCCCAATTCCGCGCCGCGAGCCAATTCCGCACGGGTCTGCCGGGCGTCCCAAAGGCAGCATAGAACGCGCAGGGGCCGAGGCCTGCCTGCAACCACTGCGCAAACCGGCCGAATCCCTCGTGCCGCGCATCGCGCTTGCCCAGTATGAACAACGTCCAGTATGAGCCGGCGGGCAGGGAGGCCATGCAGATCGTTCGGTCGGTAGAGTCGGGCGTGAGATATGCGATGCGATCTTGCAGGGGGGTTGGGGTCTCCGCCGATCCGGGCCCCTGCAATTCAATCACCAGCGTCACTCGCACTTTGGTTTCGCCCAGGCCCAGTCCTCGCCACACGCTATCCATCACCGTTTCGACGTTGCGAACAGAGTTGGGAGGCAGCGTCGCACCGCGGAAGACAATGGTGGGACTTGCCCGAAAAGAATCACGCTTCACTCGTTGGCGGTCCTCCAGCAGGCGTACCGCGGCGTCAGCGTTGCGCCATTTCTCCGCCAATGCCTGCGCGTACTGCCGAGCACGCGTTGCCTGCAGCGACTGGCCAACGAAGACCGATTTGCCGCCCGACTTGACGCCACGCGGCGGCAGATACGCAAGCGCGAGAACGGAGCATGCCGTCAGACCGATAAGCACCCAGCGCCTTACAGACGCCACCGGCTGCTCCGTAACGCGCAGAATCCAAAGAGGGCCGTCCAACCAATCGCGGCGAAGCCCGCCCACCACGGCAGCGTAAGGGGCCTGGGGCGCGCCGCCAGCACGGAATTGCGCCACCGTGCGACCAGCGAGTCGATATCCGTCTCCGCCGCGCTCGACAGTCTCGCTTCAATGGCGGCATTGGGACTCGCGACGAGACGGCGGTACGCGTCGCGTCCTCCCGCACGCAGCGCTTCGCGAACCAGCACCAGGCGCGCGGCGTGGCCGAGTGGGCGCGGTAGCGAACCTGGAGGCAACGACTGCAACAACGCGGTACATGCATCATCCCGATGCTGCCGGCAGCGCTGCAGCGACGGCGCAGTTGCGCCGCGCGCGAAGTAGTCCGCGAATGATTCCGTGACGAGTGCCTCCCGTTCCGCGGGCGTCACGTACCACTGCGTCACCAAGCCGGTCGAATCGCCGACCTGCAGGACGACCTTGCAGCGCACGATGTCGCCCAGGAAACAGCGGCGCACCGCTTCGGACGGAGCGGTCACAAGCTGCACGAAGACCGCGGTCCGTTCGTCCTGAGGGCGGAGCGTCGGGCGCAATGCGGTGCCCAGCCAATCCGCGAGTACGGGATCGAAATGCGGCGCGACTACGGTCGTCAGGAGCACGGTGGAGGTGCCACGAAGGTCCAGGTCCCAGGGGAGCTCCACGCCCACGTGCAACACCGTCCGGCGCACGCTGCTGTCGGGATCGACGGCGCGGAAGATATAGGGATATCGCGGCAGGTCCTCGGCGGCGCTGCCGTAGAGACTGTCGATGACGGGCCAGGCGCGCTCGGCCGCTTCCCTGAGCGGCAGCGGCGACGGATTGGCGATGATCCGCAGTCCACCGACGGCGATCGTGTCGGAACCGGCCGTCGCGCGCACCTGCTCGAGACTGTCCGCGACAGCGGCCAGCTCTTGGGCGTCCCGCCAGGCGCTGAGTAGGCTGTCCGCCTGCCGGCGCAGCCGCGCGATCAGCGAGTCCTGGCTCTGAACTGGAGACGCCAGGACCGAGACCGTGAGCAATACCCCGAGGAGTCTAGACATCCACCAGCATCCAGCGTCCCGCAAAGACGGCGAGTGGCCCGGGACCCAGTAACAGCGCCGTTTGTGCGGCGCCAAATAGATCGAGATTCAGGTTCGCCATGCTGGCGACGACCTGGACGAGGATGAGCGCGGCAATCACCGCGAGGAGGATGCCCGCCGTGCGGGCCGTTCCCGCCGACACGGCAAAGAACACGGCATACGCGACAAACACGGCGAATGCGAATCGCATTGCCAACGCGACCGGATACGCCTGCAATCCGGGCGGTAGAGTCGCGGTGAGCACCGCGAGGGACGAGCCGATGAGGACCGCGGCGATCGGCGCTGCGAGCAGCACAAATCCGGCGCCAAAGCGCAGCAAGACATAACGCCACCGTTCGAGCGGCAGCGTGAGTGCATGGATGTGGCGGCCGCGATGATCCGGCGCCCACGCCGCGATCGCCATGAGCAGGCCGAGTGCGGTCGCGAGCAGCGGATACAATGTCCCCCACGACTGCACGGCCCGAAGCAGTTCCGGCGTTTGCATCGCGCCTCGATCGGCTCGCGCGGCGCCCTGTAGCGACAGGAGGGGGATTGCAAAAGCCGCGACCGTGCCCAGCACCACGATGAGACGCGACCACTTCCATTGGCTGTACAGGACTGCGCGGAACATGGCGATCATCGCCGTGTCCCCCCTTTCCGGAAGCTGCGTAACAGCTCGACGAATCCATCCTCGAGATCGAGATCGATCACGTCGCGAACGGACGCGCCCACGCCCTCGAAGTACGAGGTCATGCCGGGCTCCCAATCGCCGACGACCCAATGCTCGCCGGCGCCGCCACCATTCGCGGACTCGCGGGTGAGGACGCGGAACGGGGGGTTCACGATCTCGGCGGGTGCGCCCAGCACGACCAGGCGTTTGGTGCCGTGTTTGAGCTTCTCCATCGGCGCCTCGGTGACCAGTCGTCCATCGTCCATGACCGCGATCCAGTCACATACCCGTTCCAGCTCGTGCACGAGATGGCTCGAGATGAAAATCGTGGCGCCGCGTTCCGAGACGTACGCGATGAGCGCGCTGAGAATGTCACGCCGCACGACGGGATCGAGTCCATCCGTCGGCTCGTCCAGCACGAGCAGATCACCGCATTGCGACAGCGCGAGCAGAATCATCAACTTCGCTTTCTGACCCTTGGACAGACGGCCGAAGAGATGGTCCCCCTCGAGCTCGAAGCGCTGGATCAGCTCGTCCGCCTGCGTGCGATCCCACCGCGGATAGAAAGCCGCCTGGAAATCGATCAGCTCGCGAACCGTGAGCGTCGCGTCGAGATGCGGTTGCTCGGGCACGTAACCGACCCGGCCGAGGACGCGAGCGTGCTGCTCCGGCATCGGAAGGCCGAGCACCGTGATGCGGCCGCTCAGCGGACGTAACAGTCCAAGGATGAGTCGAATCGTGGTGGTCTTGCCCGAGCCGTTCGGGCCGAGAAATCCGTAGATCGACCCGGTTGGGACGTGGAGATCGAGCTCCTTGATCGCGAAGTTCCTCCCCGCGCGATAATGCAGGCGCTCGATGTGGATGGCGTCGTTCATGTGGTTCTTGCTCCCAGCTCTGTCTCGAGGGCGCGCTGCAGCTCCGCCAGCGAAACGCCGGAGCGCCGCGCGTCGGCCAGCAGCTTGCGCACGAGGGCGACGGCCTGTTGCGAGCGCTCCCGAGCCCTGCGACCAGGTGCGAGCTCACGCACGAACGTGCCCGCCCCATGGCGGATTTCCACGAACCCTTGTGCCTCGAGATCCTTGTAGGCCTGAATGACGGTTGCGGGATTGATACGCAGCTCAGCCGCGAGCTGGCGAACGGATGGCAGCGGGGCGGCGCTGCCCAGCGTGCCGGTTGCGATCGCCAGGCGCACGCGCTCGGCGATCTGCACATAGAGAGGAATGGGACTGCGGGGATCGATCCCGTGAAACACGCGGCGGCTCGCGTTCCAGTGTACTGGTACAGTATAACAGTTGCCCGCGACTCGCAAGCGGTGGCCGATGTGGCAGATTCAAGCACGACTCAACGAGGAGAGCTGTATGAGCGAAAAGAAGGCGTTTCTCGATGCCTGGGACCGCGAATCGGCCACTACCATGAAGCTCCTGCGGGCATACCCCAGTGCAAAAGAAGGCCTCAAGCCCCACGACTCCTGCCGCAGTGCGAAAGATCTTGCCTGGACGTTCGTGTTCGAAGGCATCGCCGGCGCACAGGCGGTGCAAGACGAGATGAAGTTCCCACCTCCGAACATGCCAGCCATGCCGGCGAACTGGCAGGGCGTGGTCGGCGAGGTCGAAAAGGCGTTGAAGTCGTTCGGCGACAAGGTGCGGAAGGCGGACGAATCGCAGCTCAACACCACCGTCAAGTTCAAAACCGGCCCCAAGCAAGTGAGCGATCTGCGCCGCCTCGATGTGCTGTGGTTCATGCTCAACGATCAGATCCACCACCGCGGACAGTTCTCCGTGTATCTGCGTATGGCCGGAGGGAAGGTGCCGGCGATCTACGGCCCGTCCAAAGACGAGCCGTGGCAGTGAGGATTTGAGAGCACAAATCGGATAGAACTCCGGTGGGGCCTCGCACTAACTTCTCCGCCATGAGTCCCACGGAGCGGTGGCAGGCGGTCCTGGCAAGAGATCGCCGATTCGACGGAGCGTTCGTCTACGCCGTCCGCTCGACCGGCATCTACTGCCGCCCGTCATGCGCCAGCCGCCGCCCACGGCGCACCCAGGTCACCTTTTTCCCCATCCCCGAGGCCGCCGAGCGCGAGGGGTTCCGCGCGTGCCGCCGCTGTCATCCTGCCGACGCGCCTGGCGCCGACGCCACTGTAGCACTGGTGCGCGAAGCGGCTCGCGCAATCGCCGCCGGCACGGCGCCTCGAGGCGAGCCCCGCCGGCTCGCGCGCGCATTCAAACGAGTTCTGGGGATCACGCCGCGGGCCTTCGCCGAGGCGCACCGCACCGCGCGCTTCAAACAGGAATTGAAACGGAGGAAGCACGTGAGTCCCGCACTCTATGAAGCCGGCTACAGCTCCTCGAGCCGCGTGTACGAGCACACGCACGAACAGCTCGGCATGACACCCGCGACGTACGCCCGCGGTGGAGCGGGTGTCGGCATCGCCTACGTCACGGTACCAACATCCCTGGGGCGCCTGCTCGTTGCCGCGACCGAGCGCGGGGTCTGCCGCGTCGCCCTCGGCGATGACGCCGCAGTGCTCGAGGCCGAGCTGATCGCGGAGTTCCCCGCCGCGCGAGTCGTCGAGGACAAGAGCGGCAAGCTCAGCGCCTGGGTCAGCGCGATTCTCGCGTATCTCGATGGTCGCGAACCGGATCTCGACCTGCCGCTCGATATTCGGGCGACAGCGTTCCAGCGGAAAGTGTGGCAGGAGCTACAGAAGATCCCATTCGGGCAGACGCGGACCTACGCTGAGATCGCGAAGCGAATCGGGCAGCCGACGGCGGCGCGAGCGGTCGCGCGCGCGTGCTCAACCAATCCCGCGGCTCTGGTGATCCCCTGCCATCGAGTCGTGAGAGAGAATGGAGATCCGGGTGGCTATCGCTGGGGAGTAAACCGGAAGAGATCGCTTTTGGAGAAGGAACGGGACAATCCTCTGTAGGGTGGTCCCGTCGACCGATTACTCAAGCCCGCGGTGCGTCTGTGGTCCTAGTTTTTGCATGTCCTCGTTTATCAGTTTACCGGAATCCAGTAGCTCACCTTTAGCGCAAAGAAATTGTCGCCCTGCGCCCCAAACGAATCGGCCAAATCTCCGAAGCCTACCAGCCGCGCGGTCGGCTGGTAGCCGAACCGGTTCTGTGCCCATACCAGGTACAGCGTGCTTCCCTGTCTCCATTCCCACCGCAGCACCGCATTGCTGCGGAACGACAGGATGTTGAAGTCGGGATTCGGGATCTGCAGCGTATCGGCCCCGCCGTTGTCCGTGATCGTGTAGTCGCCGGCGCCATCGCGCGCGATCGTCGTGCCGCTCGTGCCGTACTGGCGCAAGTTGAAGGTTCGCGGCGCCGCCAGCTCCCCCAGTCCGTAGTAGCGCCCGCTCGCGGCGAAGGGCTCGCCATACAGCTCGAGCGTCAGATCGGGACCGATGGTGTAGTTCGCGCGCAGCTGCATGAGAAACGTGCTCTGGTCGATCTGCGCGAAGACGTAGCGCGAGCCGTAGGTCGCGGCCGGTCCGCCGCCGGTGAACGTCGTCACGTACTGCCGTGGGTCGATGGCACGCAGATAGTTCGGCGTCGCCGACACCTGGAAGCGTGTCGACGGCCGGATGGAAATCTCTCCGCTCAATCGATACGTCTGCGCGCCCAGCTCACCCTGCCCGTAGTAGACTCGGCCGACCCACGAGTTCTTCGCACCGAACTTGCTGGCGAGACGCACGACCCAGTTCCAGAACGCGGGGGTCGCCATGGTCGGACCGCCACGGGTGGCCGAATGGTCGAGCGCGCGCGGCTGGTAGTCGATGTATGAGCTCAGATCCCAGAAGTTTTTGAGAACCACCTCGCCATACACCTGGCCGACCAGGAGCTGACGATCGCCCCCAAAGTCGTACTCCGTGAATGCGCTCAGCGTAGCGGTGTAGTTCTGGAACCAGGCGCGCGGCTTCGTTTGCCGGTAGATCATCCCCGCGAACCCGGTGCGGCCATCCGCATTGCCGAGCCGCCCGGCATCGTTCGGGTCATACGCCGGTGATTCCCAGCCGTATTCGAGATCGAACAACAAGTTGCCCTTGGTTTTCCGAAACCAGATATCCGCGACCGAGCCCGTGAACGTGGTGCGTGTGGAGTCGTACGTCAGGTAACGGGCATCGGGACGCTGGAAGTAGTGCACCGGCGACTGCTGCACGCGGTTGATGTCACGCGAGTCGCCGCGCAGATGCGTGAACCCCGCGTACCCGCGCAACTCGTACGCGCCGCGGTCCCACCGCAGGACCCAATCCGCGCCGCCCGCATAGGCATGCCTGGTGTAGTTCGGAGCCAATAGGCTGTCGAGCTCACGTTGCACTGTGGTCACGGTGACGCCGACGACCGATTTCGACGCGCCGAATTCCTGCTGGAGGCGCACGACGCCGTATTGTGCTGGCGACGCAACCACGGTTCGCCCGAACGTGTTCGTCGCGGTGTCGAACGTTCGGGCCCACTCGCGAGACGTGACCGCCGCGAGCGCGCCCAGCGACATTCCCGTCGCCAGCCGTCCGGTGACCTTGGCGGCACCGAGGATTGTCGCATTCTGAGGGCAGTCGACGAAGTCGCCGCTCGCATTGCAGCCCGGCCGCGCGCCGATACGGCGCGAGTAGAAATAGCTCGGCCCGTTGCCGCGGAGCAGCTGGCTGCCCTCGGTGAAGAAGGGCCGCTTCTCATCGAAAAAGACCTCGAACGCCGAGAGATTGACCACCGCGGGATCGGCTTCGACCTGCCCGAAGTCGGGGTTCACGGTGCCATCGAGGGTGATGTTGGGCCCGAGACCCATTTTGACGTCCGCACCGGCGCGCGCCGCGAGGTTCGCGCCACCGTTGAATGGATCGGCCGGCGAGACACCGCTCCGCAAGCGCGAATCGGTGGCTGCGTACGGCATCAGCTCGAGTCGGCGCGTCGGCTTGATGCCCTCGATGCCCACGAGCTGTCCCATGAACGACGACCATCCGGTGCGGTCGGTGGGCACCGGGATCCAGTAGTCGTCTTCGCTCGTGGCGGGATTCCACCGGTTGGCATTGAAGCCCCACACCTGCACCGGCTGATTCGTGAACCGGAGCTGCGAAAAGGGGATGCGCAGCTCCGCGGTCCAGCCGAGCGCGTCGATGTTCGCTTTCGCCTCCCAGACCGGGTCGAACCCCATGTTCGCATCGTTCTCGTTATCCGACGCGTGGTACCAGTCCGCCCGTACCCCGGACGCCGTGACACCGAATGAGTACGCCGTGCGCTTGTCGTGGTAGCTGTCGAACGACACCCACATGCGTTCGGCCTGAAAGGTATTGTCGCGCCGTGAGAGCGGCGCCTGAATCCTGGAGGGATCACGACTGAACATCCGCGCGCCCACGTACAATGCGTCGTCATCGTAGAAAATCGCGATGCGCATGCTGTCGCTGGGCGGCGCGCCTTCGCGCGGGCGTTTTTGCACGAAGTCACTGATCCACGCCGCCCGAGCCCATGCCTGCTCGTCGAGCCGCCCATCGACCGTGATGGACGTCCCTTGTAACCGGATCGCCCGGGCCTGCTTGGCCGGTGGTGCCTCGCTCGTCTGCAGTAGGGCGGAGGCGGCGAGGCACGACGCGACGATGCTCAATCGCGGGCCAGCGCCTCGAACACCCGGCCGCGATCGTACTGCGAGCCGATGGACCCGACGTCCTCACGGATGGCCGCCCGGATGGTGTCATCCATCTTCACCTTGCTGATCACCGCGATCAACAGCTCCGACAGCTCGTGATCCGACGAGATGTCCTTGGCCGACTCGAGCACCGCCAGCACGACCGACCGCGGGATCTCGCCGCGCTCGACGATGCTGAGCAGCGTGCGGGCGTGCTCGTAATCGGAATTGAGGTTCTTGGCGGCGGCGAAGAACGCCGGCCGCAGCGCATCGTCCAGCACGTACGAGCCGCCGATCTTCGTCAGCAGCTCCGCCAGCTCGAAATCGGAGCTAATCGTCTTGGCCGAGGTGAGCACGTCGGCGAGCATGGCGGGGCTGGTCCCCTGGCGAGCGACGACCGCGTCGAGGACCCGCCGGTGTTCGTAGTCGGACTGCAGACGGTTCGCCGCCTTGAAGAACGCCGGCCGGACCGCCTCGTCGATGGGGCGGGCCGTGTTCACCTCGATCAACAATTCTGCAAGCTCGTAGTCGGAGCTGATGTCGGCGGCGGCGTCGAGCATTGCTGCTTCCGCGGCCGGAGTGAGACCCGGACGCGACAGCGCGGCCTTGAGCACTCGGTGGCGTTCGTAGTCGGAGCTGATCTTCTTCGAGGCGGTGATGAAGCCCGCCTGCATCTTTTCGGTGAGCGGTTGCTTCTGGGCAACCGCAATCAGAAACTCCGCGAGCTCGTAATCACTCTCGATGGATTGACCGGCGAGCGTGACGATGCGCTCGTACCCTGCGGCATCCAGCTTGCCGCTCTCGACGGCGGCTTGGTAATAGATGCGCCGGGTGTAGTCGCCGGTGAGCTGGCCGAACTCGTCGATCAGTCCCTGAATGCCCCGGCGGTCGAGAATCCAGCGCGCGCGCTCTTCGGCCATGAACCCCGTGCGCCGCAGCAGAAACGTGAGGGTCTCGTTCAGCCAGGCTTTCGCCTCGGCGTCGAACGGCCGGACATCGCCATCGACCTTGTAAACGCGTTCGAGTTCATTGCCGCGGCGCTGAATCGTCACGCGGCGATCGTGTGCACGGTAGTCCACCTCGATGACGATCCGTCCGCCCGAGGCCAGCGTGGCGATGTCGGTGAAATCGTCATTGAAGGTGAACTTGCCGTCCGCGTCGAAAGTGATGGCGCAGTGGCCCGTCGTGATACTTAGCGTGACGACGTCGCCGTCCCCCTCGTGGCTGTGCGACGAGCGGCGCGCGCCGTCCTCGGTGCCACAGCCGCGCAGCGTGTCCATCGCCGCAACCGGTTGCCGCGACGCCACCGCAGTCGCCGCCCCGCGCTTCGGGGTCACATTCGGCGAGGGCAGTCGCGGAATCGTGTCGAGTGAGCCCCCCGGGGAGGCTGAGGCCGGCTCCGCGACCCGTGGTGCGGCGGCCGCGAGCGGCACGACGACCGCGATCGCCACGATCCACGCCGGCAGTGCCGAGCGCGCCGAGAGCGTATCGCGGCTCCGCCCGGTGTCGAGCACGTCGATCAGGCGCGTCGCGAGCTGCGCGGGCCGAGCCATCGCGACGCTGGCGAGCGAAGTCGCGCGCGCGGCGCGGAGGCCGCGCGCGATCTCGAGCAGATGCGAGGCGTACTCGGACGGGGTGGCACCCGCGCGCAGCACGTGATCGTCACAGGCGCGCTCGCGCTCCTCGCGCAGCCGCGTGGCGGCGAGCCACACCAGCGGATGGAACCAGTAGACCGCGCAGGCGATCCGCGCGATCAGCTGAATGAGGAAGTCGTGCCGCTTGACGTGCGCCAGCTCGTGCAG
Organism: Gemmatimonadota bacterium; assembly: GCA_041499375.1. Classification (GTDB taxonomy): domain Bacteria; phylum Gemmatimonadota; class Gemmatimonadetes; order Gemmatimonadales; family GWC2-71-9; genus 20CM-2-65-7. Next base: position 5,624 of record JBGQKD010000001.1, on the reverse strand, counting down.
CAACACGTCGCGCCGCCGCTCGGGCGTCCAAGCGTTGGCTTCGGCCGGCAGCAGAATCGCGGGCCGGCGAACGCCCCACGTCATCGGCATGGCGGGCCCCTTCGATTGCAGCAACCGCACGTGACGGCGCAGGCCTAACTCCAGCGATAGCTCATCGACCATGATGAGCCACGCCTCGTCTTCCACCGGGCGCGTGACGCGATCGAGCCACAGGATCCGCGCGATCCCCACGGCGAGCAGGATCAGAACGGCTCCCACGCCGCTGAGCCAGACCGGAAACACGAGCGCGGTCCAATCAGGCGTCAGGCGCCAGCGAACGGGTTCCGTTTCCACGGTAGCAGATGGTGGAGGACTCGGTGCACGCACCGTCGGCACGACACGCGCCGCCGCCGTCAGGTCGCGGTCCGCCGGGTGCGCAGCGAGAGGCTCGGCATTGAACGCGACGGGTACATCGAGGCGCGGCCAGAGCGCGACTTTCCAGTTGGGCAGCAACGCAGCAGCGAGAGGCAGCGCGAGCACGCCGCCCAGGGTGAGCGTCCAAACGAGGTGCCGCAGTGCCGCGGGAGAGCGGCGCAGAAAGCCGGTCACGACTGCCGCCAACACCAGCAGCACCGTCGCTTTGACAAAAGCATCAGCGAGGATCGCGATCATGTCAGCGGCCCTCCTTCCGCGCGTCGGCGATGAGCTGGCTCAAGCGGGCCAGCTCCGCGTCGGAGAGGCGTGTGGAAGAGAGATCGAGCAGCGCCGCGACGGCCTGCTCCGTGGAACCGTCGAAGAAGGTGTGCAGCAGCTGCCGCAGCGCCGATTGCCGCGCTCGCTCGCGCGGAACAGTCGGCACGAACACGTAGCGGGGGCCGTCCTCCTCATGACGCAGGTGGCCTTTCTCCTCGAGCACCCGCAGCAGCGCGCGCACGGTGGAATAACTCGGCGGATCCGCGAGCTGATCGAGCACCTCGGCGGCGCTGGCACGGCCGGTCCGGTAGATCACGTCCATGATCTCCCGTTCGCGGCGGCTCAGCTGCATGTTCGTTTCTTTGGACATTGCCGATCCCCCAACAGTTGGATGCTAAAAAATTAGCACTTACTGCTAAGAAAGTAGCATTGGGGGGTTTCTTGTCAAGCGAGGCGGTTGCGGACGTTCCGGGCTTGCCAGAGATGCCGGCGGTCGTGGGCCAGGATGAAGTTGAAGTAGGTGCCCAACGGCACGCGCAGCAGGCGGTTAACCGGCGATGTCAGACGGACATGCGCCAGATCCAGGCCGTCGGCCTGGCGCGCCCGCTCCGCGAGCTGATCGCGAACGCGGGCAAACTCGGGCAGCACCTCCGCGCTGCGGCGGGTTGTGGCCGGCGCGACGCGAATCATCTTGGGAGCGCGCATGCGCCACTTGGGAGGCGGCTCCATGGATCTGGCGAACATCCGCGCGAACCATCCATAGCGGAACGGCCCATTCGACGTCTGTCTCTTCTCGCGTCCCTCAGCGATGGAGCGATCGAACGCCGGCAGCGTCTTCGTGACGCTCACGTTGAGGTGTTCCAGACAATCGAGGATCGACCAGCTGCCTTCGGCGGAATGCCAGTTCAGTTGCTCATCGGTGAGGCCCGCCGTCACCGCCCGCCCTTCCGCTTTGATGGCCTCGATCTGATCGATCATCGACTGGGTGTGAGCGTTCATTGAGGTGCCCTCCTTGCCGGGTCGCGGACCCCGGATCACGTTTCGTGACACCCCGGAGGCTCCATGACCGTCTTGGCCGTCCCGCTCCTCGTGCTCTCAACGCTCGCACAAGCGCCTGCTCCCCGCGACCTCGTCGCGCGCGCCGTCACCGCGATGGGCGGCGAAGCGGCGGTCCGCGGGGTGCGCAACGTGACGCTGACATTCTACTTCGCGGCATTCGGATTGGGCCAGGAAGAGACGCCGCAATCGCCTCCGCGGGCGACGTTCACGACAGGTACGCAGACGCTGGATTACGCGGGCAACCGCCAGATCACGGTATCTGAGGTCCGGAACCCCGCCGGGGCGATCAATAAAGTCCGACGGATCACGGCCGGTGGTATCGGCATGACGGAAACCAACGGCGTGCCCGCGCCGGATGCCCCGCAAGCGGTCGCGAACGTCGAGCGCGGCACACGTCGCCTGCCCGAGCGATTGCTGATCGCGGCACTCGACAATCCGGCAACGGTGCGCGCGTTGCCACCGCGCAGCTGGCGCGGCGAGACGCTCGATGGAGTGCATTACGCCAGCGGACCAGACACCCTCGACGTGTACTTCGACCGCCGTTCGGGGCTGCCGGTTCTGTACGAGGCCCTCACCGACGACCCGATCCTGGGAGACCGGCTGACACTCAGCGCGTTGACGCGCTGGCAGGATGCCGGCGGAATCCTCTATCCGCGCCAGTACGATGTCGAGGTGAACGGCCGGCTGCAGAACGCATGGGTATTCACGGCGGTGACGACAAATGGCACGGTCGCCGACTCGCAGTTCGCCATCCCCGACTCGATCAAGGCACTCGCCCAACCCAGCAATCCCACGCCGGCGCCGATCGTCGTGAACCTCGTAGAGCTGGCGCCGAATGTGTGGCGGGCGGAGGGTGGCACGCATCACTCGCTCATCGTCGATCAGGGAACCAGGCTCCTCGTCGCCGAAGCCCCGTTGAGCGCCCAGCGCATGGAGGCGCTGCTCGACACGTTGCACGCCCGTTTCCCCACCAAGGCCGTGGGCGTCGTGATCAATACGCATCATCACTGGGATCATTCCGGTGGGCTCAGGGCCGTACTTGCGGCGGGCGTGCCTGTTGTGACTCACGCGCGTAACGTGAGCTTCGTTCGGTCCATCGCCACCGCGCGGAAGACCATTCGTCCCGACGTGCTGTCACGGCGCCTCGGCCCCGCCCGCCCCCCGCTCCCGCCCATTACGGCAGTGGAAGACAGCCTGGTCTTGGGCACGGGGGACGGCCGGGTCATCGCCTACCGGTTGCCCAGCGCGCACGTTGAGGGGTTGCTCGCCGTCTACGTCCCCTCCGCCAGGATTCTGTTCCAGAGCGACGTCGTGAACGCGACGCCGACTCCGCCCGCCGCGGGGAGCGCCGAGTTGGTGCGGTTCGTGAAGGCACGCGGGATCGCGGTCGACCGTGTCGCGGGGGGGCACGGCGTGGTGCTGCCGTGGGCCGACGTGGAGCGCGCCGCGGCTCCGTAAAGTACGAAAGCCTTCGTATTGACAAGTACGAAGTCTTTCGTATTTTGATCCGATGATTCGTCCCACCAATGCTGAGCTGGCGATTCTGGGCGTGCTGTGGCAGCGCGGACCCAGTACCGTGCGCGACGTGCACGAGGCGCTGCCCGCCGCGCGCGGTGGCGCCGTCGGGTACACCACGGTCCTCAAGCTCCTCCAGATCATGGCCGAGAAGAAGCTCGTCAAACGGGACACCCGCGCGCGGACGCACGTCTATGCCGCCGCGGTATCCGAGGCAACCACCCGCGGGCACCTGCTGTCTGATCTCGTAGACCGGGCGTTCGGAGGGTCGTCGCTGGCGCTCGTGCTCCAGGCCTTGTCCAGTGCCCACGCGACCCCCGCCGAACTCGAACAAATTCGACGCCTCCTCGACGAGAGGAAGGGAGATTCGCGATGAACGCAACTCATGCGCTGGGATGGGCGCTCGTGCATTTCCTGTGGCAAGGCGCCGCCCTCGCCATCGTCCTGGGCGTCGCGCTTGCACTGATTCGGCCCACGGCGGCTCGGACGCGCTACACCTTCGCGATCGTTACGCTGGCGGCGATGCTGGTCGTTCCCGTCGCGACCACGCTGCGCCTGTACGAGCCCGCGGTCGTGTCTTCGCCCGCGACCGCAGCACCAACGTTCGTGGTGAACACCTCCCCCTCCCCTGCCCCGCATGCAGCAGGTGCCGACGTCAAGTCGCTCCCGTCGCTCACGACTGCTTCGCAATCGAACCGCGCCGGACGATTCCTGCTGCTCCGGGATCGACTCGAGCCCGTTCTTCCATGGCTCGTCGTCGCGTGGATGCTGGGCGTGTTGATCCTGTCGGTACGCCTGGCCTATGGGTGGATGGCGGCGCGCCGGCTGCGGACCCACGGCACCCGCGACGTCTCCGCCGCGCTCCAGGACGTGCTGGCGCGGCTCGCCGCGCGGCTGCGCGTGAATCGCCCGGTGCGCCTGCTGGAATCGTTGCTCGTCGAGGTCCCCGCCGTCATCGGCTGGCTGCGTCCGGTGGTCCTCGTGCCGGCCAGTGCGCTCACGGGTCTGACGCCGCAACAGCTCGAGGTGTTGCTCGCGCACGAGTTGGCTCACGTGCGCCGCTACGACTACCTCGTGAACCTCATCCAGTGCGTCATCGAGACGCTGCTCTTCTATCATCCGGCGGTGTGGTGGGTGTCGCGCCGCATCAGGGAAGAGCGCGAGCACTGCTGCGACGATCTCGTTGTTGCGCTCTGCGGCGATCCGCATCTCTACGCGACGGCGCTCGTCGGTATGGAGCGGCTGCGGCCCGCGACGCCCCGGCTGGCGCTCGCGGCGACCGGCGGCTCATTACTCACGCGCGTCAGACGATTGATCCTGCCGACACCGGCACGCACGGAATACTTCCCCCGCTGGGCCGCCGGGATCGCGGGCATGCTTGCGCTGACCGTTGGGCTCCTGACGACAGGGAGCGACCGCCTGGCTGGCGAACCGGCCCGCGACCAGCTCGCCGATACGACTCGCACGGCGCCCGATACCGTCCTGCGGCATCCCGACGCCTCCCAGCCACTCGCGCAACGCTGGGACTGGGCGCGCGCCCAGGCCCGGCAGCTCAACCGCCGCATGTACTGGGTCGGCTACACGATTAAGCGGCCCGCGTGGCTCGAGCACTCGGTGTACGTCGATCGGGGCATGGAAGTCAAAGGTCAGAACATCACCATCAGCGGGCGGATGTACGGCAACTTCCAGGGCTTCATGTTCCGCGGCGTGCGCCTCGCGCCTCTGACCGGCGCGGGGGACTCCGACGAGATCGCGCTGCTGTTCGGCTTCACCGATCAAGGCGGTAAGCCCGCGTTGACACGCGTGCATGTCGCGAGCTCCTACCTGCCGGTGGACTTCCGCGGTCGCTCGCTGCTCTGGCTCGGATCCGCCACGGACGCGCAGAGCCTGCCAATCGTCCAGGACTTGTTCGCTGCGGCGTCGAATCCGGATCTGCGCGAGGATGTCGTTTCGGCGCTCGGGATTCACGGATCCAGCGAGGTGGTCGTGCCGCTGCTCGTGCGGCTGCTCACCGGCCGCGAGCCGGACGGCGTGCGTGAGCAGGCCGCGGAATGGCTGGGATTCCATCCCTCGTCCGCCGCGGTGACAGCGCTGAGCGCGGCCGCCCGCACCGATGCGTCGGGCGACGTGCGCCGGCGTGCGGCCGAGTCGCTGGGGGACAACACGCTACCGGCGGCGATGGATTCCAGCATCGCCATCGCGAAGACGGCGAGTGATGCCGACGCGCGCCGCGCGGCGGTCGAAGGGCTGGGTCAGAAAACCGATGATCGCGCGCACACCGCGCTCGTCTCGATCGCGCAGAGTGATCGTGATGAAGATGTGGAGCGGGCGGCTGTGGAAGCCCTTGGCGAGCTGTCGGACGGGCGTGGGCTGCCGGC